>JAVJOQ010000010.1:0-914523 GCA_040216665.1 Cyclobacteriaceae bacterium
ACCGAGTTGGCGATTTCCTTGTCTATAGCAGCCTTGATATCATCCTTAAAAAGGATGGGAACAATAACAGCTGTAGCCACAAAAAGGATTAGAATTATGCCAAACCCAATCAGTACCTTCTTCATGATTTTCATCTTACAAATATTTTCTGGTTGCCTTTTACTTGATTTTATACAAGACTTAGAAACGCAAAATTACTAAATCCGTTGCTGACCGCTATACCACAAAAAGTATGCTGTAATGTTTTAACGAAAGTTTAATTTAAAACGTGCTTAAAACCACCTTATGATAGGCTCAAGTAACATTTTCATCCTCTTAGAAAATGGGGGATAAAACAAGTAAGAAAGCGCCAATCCTCGTTTCTGTTTCATAACTGGCTTTTCATTGGAAAAAGAAAGGAAACCATAGAAACCATGAGATTTTCCAATACCGCTATTATTTACTCCACCAAAGGGAAGGTTGGGGTGGGTAAACTGTAAAACACAGTCATTGATACAGACTGACCCTGCAGAAGTCTGGCTCAGCACTGACTCTCTAAACTTTCTATTCGTGCCAAATACATATAGAGCGAGCGGTTTAGGTTTCGAATTCACCAATTCAATTACCTGTTCTTGATTCCTGAAAGTTATTATCGGCAAAATAGGTCCAAAGATCTCTTCTTCCATGACCTTGGCATGCATTGGAGGATCTGAAATAATAGTGGGGTGAAAAAACCTGGTCGTAGAATCTAACTTCCCATCCAATTCCAACTTCCCTCCTTTAGCAATAGCATCATCCAACATTTCCTTTAGGCGACTAAAGTGGCGATCATTAACCACCCTTCCATAAGAGGCACTCTCTTCAGAAATCTTATTTCCATCCCCAAAAAGTTTATTGATTTCAACTTTTAATTCAGCAATCACCTCTTCCTTAACATCTTCGTGAACCACCAAATAATCAGGTGCAATACACGTTTGTCCATTATTTAAGAACTTTCCGAAGGTAATGCGTTTGGCCGTCTCTTTTATTCTGGCAGACGAATGGATAATAGCGGGCGACTTTCCTCCCAGCTCAAGCGTAACAGAAGTGAGGTTAGCAGCTGCCGCCTTCATTACTATCTTGCCAACACCAGGGCTGCCGGTAAAAAATATATGGTCAAATGGCAAAGCCAATAGTTCCGTGGCCAATTCCTTATCCCCTTGAAGGACAATTACATCTCCTTCTAATACTTCATCCACCATATCGGCAATAAGTTGAGAAGTGTTTGGTGTCTCTTCTGAAGGTTTTAGCAACGCCACATTACCAGCGGCAAGGCATGAAATTAGTGGCCCCACACATAAATTGAAGGGGAAGTTCCATGGTGAGAGAATCAGACACACTCCCTTCGGTTCGTATCTGATTTCTGATCGCGTACCTAAATAATTGATGGTGGCATCAACTTTAGTCGGACGCACCCATTGATCGAGATCACTAAGTGCATGTTTTATCTCTCCAATTACTGGATAGGCTTCGGATATGTCTACCTCAGCAGAGGGCTTTTGAAAATCCTTGTGAACGGCTTCTTTCAATCTGGAGCGATTGTTCATGACCCAGTTAAGCAGCTTTTTTAGTTTCGCTTTTCTGCTGGCTAATGAAGGGTTTCTATCAAGTGATTGCCTTTGCTTTAAAGCATTAAAAGCATCTTGAACCGTAAGGGTATTTTTTTTTGCTGTGTTTCCCGCCTCCATTTTTTAAAAGTATCCAAATTTTTGATCCTGAGTCTCAATGTTAATTCTATGTTACCTCTGTTGTCCTTATGTTACCGAATTGTTAACTTGGTTACTCACAAGCACAATTGACATTAAAAAATGCGTTTTTGGTTCGTAATAGGGGTTTTTACGCTAGTCAGCTCGATTTCCATCGCGCAAAAAAGCCCCTTTTTGGCCAATTATTCTGTCACTGATGGTTCAAATAAGGATTCTGATTATCAGCAAAAAGTAGAACTGCTGATAGAAAAGCTAGACGCAAAAGGCAAAAAAACAGATCGTCTTTTCCTTAAAAGTGTATTCAATATTACCCACCGTCAATTGCTTAAAGAATATGACCAGTATGCCGGATTTGGAGAAATATTCAAAGGTGGAAAATACGACTGCCTTACAGCCACTGCGCTTTACAGCGTTCTCCTTAATGAATTGGGATACCCGCACCGCATCATTGAAACTAACTATCACATTTTTTTATTGGTAGACACAAACGATGGTCAAGTACTTATGGAGTCAACTGATCCATTGGATGGTTTTGAGTATCAGCCGGAAAAAATTAAAAGTAGAATAGCCCAGTACAAATTGGACCAAGAAAAAGCAATCTCCAATAAACTCAGCTATCCGTTTTCTTATTCACTTTTTAATGAAGTTACTCCTGCAGAACTAACAGGTTTGCTGTATTACAATCAGTGCGTAAAAGCTTTCAATACCCAACAGTGGAGCAAAGCTATTCAACTACTCGAAGTCGCTAAAGTGTATTACAATTCTCCCAGAATTGCAGAAATGGAAAACTTACTCGTTCAGGTAGTTGCTTCTACAGCGTTGGAAAACACAGCTCAGCCATCTTCAAGTACACAGCGTAGCACTCAACAGATTGCAAAAAATCAGCAATAACAGAATTAGTTTTTAAGAATACGAAGCTCTACTCTTCTGTTGAGTCGATGTGCTTCTTCAGAATCCTCTCTCGAAATTGGGGCTGTTCCTCCAAACGCTTTGGTCTTCACCTTGCTCTTCGGGATTTTCTTAGACACAAGATAATCTTTAACCGCCTCCACACGAGACTCTGACAACTTAAGGTTTGCCTTTGGGTTTCCTCGTGTGTCCGTATGCCCTTCCAACTGGATAACCATGTTAGGGTTTTGGTTGATCATTGTAACCACCTTGTCAAGCTCAGCATAAGATTTGGCGCCAATTTTCGCCCGACCCTGTTCAAAAATTAGTTCTTTCAATACTAATACTCTCCCCTCGGTATGTGTCTCATGCGCCACATCCAGTGCACTGCTAGGCAAGCCCAACTCAATATCCTTCAATAGGATACGATCTTCACCTGCCTCTGCTGGATCAAGCATATATTTTGAGGGTGCATAGCCCGCTGCCTCTACAGTAATGGAGTAGCGCTCATTGAATAATGGAATTCGATAACTACTTCCACTCAGTATACCCACCACACTTCCATACGGCAGACTCTGATAGGAGATGCGGGCCTCTATTGCTTCCTTAGTTTCGGCACTTGTAATTTTGCCTGTAGCATAGATTAAAGTGTCTGCATTTTGAGCATGCACATAACCTACCAACCCTGTAATCATCCAAAATAATAGAAGCTTTCTTTTCATTCTTGATTCGTACAGTGACTACTGAATTTACAATTTCAATATTTTAAATTCAACCCTACGGTTCTTTCTGCGACCTTCTTTCGTTTCGTTGGACTCGACTGGTTTCGTCTCTCCAAAGAAGCTCACCTTGACGCGTTCTTCTACCACACCCTTATCAGTCAAATAGCGTACCACAGATTTGGCCCTTCTTTCTGATAATCCAAGGTTATAAGCTTCTGGACCGGTGGCATCAGCATGACCAGAAATTTCAACTTCAAGCGTTGGCTTATCATTCATAAGTGTAACTATCCTGTTCAACTCAGGAAAAGATTCAGATTTCAACGTAGCCTGATCAAAATCAAAGAATATATTATTCAAATTGATGGTAGCATCAGGTTCAATCTTTGCCACTTCGATTGGCTCAAGGCGCATATCTTGATTTCTGGTTACACCATCTTGCTTAACATCTTTCAAATCCAGGCTCTGGTTTTCTGAAATGTGACCATCAGCCTCCGCCCTTACACCATACAATTGTCCTCCTGGTAAATGAATCTCGTACTCACCTGTCTCTGGATTAGATCTGGTAATTCCAACCTCAGTACCATCAGGTAATCTTTCATAAATAATTTTCGCTGATATAGGCTCTCCTGTTTTTGCATCAATCAATTTACCCCTAACAATTACGATTGGTTCCGGGCTCATGAACACAGGTAATTTCACACGGTATACATCCGCATTATCAACTGCTACTTCTCTGGAATAATAAGCGTAATCGCTTGTGGAAGGAATATTAAAAAACAAATCGTTCAATTCTGTATTGATGTCTGGCCCCATGTTCTCTGGTTCTGACCAGTTTGTCCATGTGTCATCTAAGCGTTTGGTCATGTATACATCAGCTCCTCCAAAACCACTAAATCCGTTAGATGAGAAGTATAATGTTTTGTTATCAGAGGCTAGAAACGGTGCAGACTCTTCACCCGCAGTGTTCAGCATATCTCCAAGATTTAATGGAGATGACCATAAACTATCATTTTTCTGAAAGCTCACATATAAGTCTCTGTCTCCTCTTGAGTCTTCACGCTCTACAGACATCAAAAGTGCTGTACGCGTATTGGCCATAAAGTAGTTGGCCTTTTCATTAAAATTATAATCGTTCTCAATTTCCAATGGTCTAGGAGCAGACCATGTTCCAGTGAGGTTGTCACTTACTGAAACCCCGGCCGACATCTTTCCATCTTCTTGATATTTATTACCAAGTAAGATAATAACCGACTTGCCATCTGGCGTAGCCGAAACCGCATTGATAAAGTTGGGGTTCTCGTTATTGAATTTAGGACCCATGTTCTTCGCCAAACTCCATGTGCCGTCCTCATTCAGTTCAGAATACCAGATATCTTCTTTGTCTTTTACCCCACCGATGTTTTCAGGGTGATTTCTCCTGCTGAAGTACAAAGTCTTACCATCCGGTGAGAGCAAGGGGTTCAGTTCGCTGAAATCACTATTTACCGATTCATCCAGTCTTTCAACAATCAGGCCTTTGCTCAATAGCTCTGGAATTGAGATATCTGCTATAATGGGATATTGAGAGTCAGAAATAGCGACTGCATCGATAGAAAAGTAGTCTGGCAATGCTGCTCCATCAAATTCCAGTTTAACAGCCGCTACTTTATAAGCTGTTTTCTCAACAAATACATTCAGCATCCTTCCTTTTAAGGGAATAGCCATGGGGTTGAAAGTATGCACCAAGTACTCATTGTCTTGCTCATCATACAGATACACATTAAATAGCCCACTGGGGTTATGTGACTCTGCAATGGCTATTTGCTGGATTTGGATATGATTCTCATAACCCACCTTAATAAACTCCTTTCTTTTGGGCTTATCGGGTGTCCATGCACTGGGGTTTTGACCACCTGCAGGTAACACGTTAGGCTTACCCAGTATTTGCTTTGCAGCGTATTGAACAGGTGTAAGTTCAGATGAAAAATCGATCACTTCCGACCCCCATTGAACCACCTGACTATTGGCAACTCCGTGTGCTACAAGGACAAAAGTAGCAATCAGTAATATTCTATTCATGTATATGCTCGGACTATCCCGAATTAAGGATTAAACATACTTAAAAATTTAAAAACGGGAAAAAATAATACACCATTACAAATAATGTATCCTTTCCAAATTTGACTGAAAAAGGATGTTTACCCTTTTCTACTCCATAGAAGTCTTATTGAAGAGAAGAAAACCTACATGAAGTAAAACCCCGAATTGGTTCTCCGGATCATCATAATAATTAAAGCTAAGACTAATAGGCCCCACTGTGCTGTGATAAACCATTCCAGCCGTGCCTGCAAAAAAGATCTTCTCAAAAGAATCATCCAACTGTCCTTCCTGGTTTTGACCTTCAACAATTGCTTCAAAAGGTTTGAATACATAGGCCTCCAACCTAAAATCCAATTTATTGCGCAGGGTAAATACATTTCGCCAGCCACCCGCCACATAGTTATATGCTCTGAAATTTTGCAGAAACAGTGTTTTACTGTCTTGTAATGGATAAAAACCCGGTGCATTAATTAAAGAACCCTGATAGTTGCTGAAAAGTGGTTGATTAGAGAGCACACCATCTAAATAATACCCTGAACTATAGAAACCTGATTTAAAATATTGCTGAAGGGTGACTCTGGCTCGCAGCCAGGAACGATTTTCCTCTATCTCTTGATTAATGCTAGAAGTGGATCCAGGGGCATATCTTTCTTTAACGGAGAACCAATCGGCATTAAAAGTAAAAGACCTGCCCATGGAAGGATATTGTTTTCTGTTTAGGCTGCCCGTACTTAACCTAATTCCGGTTCTGAACCCATTTAGTTTCATATTATCGAGTGTGTCTATAGATGTCAAGACATCACCGTTAATGAACTTATCATCATTGTTGATGTAAAAGCCATGAAGAGAAGCTTTGTATTGCCTGCCTAATGGAAAGCCAATACTTGCTCCCACCTTTCGGTCGATACGATCCAAAACTGTGGG
This sequence comes from Cyclobacteriaceae bacterium, assembly GCA_040216665.1. Lineage (GTDB taxonomy): Bacteria > Bacteroidota > Bacteroidia > Cytophagales > Cyclobacteriaceae > ELB16-189. The sequence goes on from JAVJOQ010000010.1 coordinate 6,338, forward strand.
TGAGAACTTGTTAATCACGACATCCTTCCCCTCCAGATAATCCCAGGCGTTGAAAGTAGCTTGTGGTTCAATATAGAACTGCCCAAAATTGGGCAAGTCCATTCTATATTTAACTTCTGCCGATTTCATAAAGCTCCCCGCATAAAAGTTTAAACTAGAATGAATAAGGGCTCGGTTAAAATAATAATAATGAAGACCCAGAAACATGGTGCTAAAACTTCTTGTTGCGATCACTCCTCCAAAATCAATTTGGAAATTATTCTGAGGCCTGCGCGACAACATAAAATTGAAAGCATCAGTTGTAGTATCGTAGACAATGCTGGGGTACACACTCTTAAAATAGTCCTCTGAAACAAGTTTGAAGTAACCTTTTTTTACATCGCTAAAGTATAGAGGCCGTTTCTTGTTTTGGAAAATCCTATTAAAATACCTCTTCTGCTTAGAATTGAACTGTTCAAAATTTACATTGTTGATTACCCAGGGTCTAGCATTGCTATTAAAAATATTTCGTGCCACGGCTACTGATTCACACGTACGTCTATCCGCAATCTTTCCCTTAATTTCATCAATCTGTCTCAACGTTTGCCGATAGCCACTGTCGATCATACTTCTTGCATACTTAAAATCAAAAGCGGTATAAATTCTGAGATTGGGTTGAATGTAAATTCCGCTCTCCGGAACCTTGGCTGGATCCGACTTATCAAGCAACATATACAGCAGAGATTTCGAAATCAGCTTATCATCTTCTTCATAAGGATACTCCTCAAACACTTTTGTTGAGACATTCGACCCAATAACAATTTCAGGGCTAAAGTCTTTCTGCATGACATCAATCGGAAAGTTGTTATAAACACCCCCATCAAAAAGGTATTTACCATCCACCTTTATAGGGTGATAAAAAAAAGGAACTGTTTGAGTTGCTCTCAAGGCATCACTAAGCACACCCTCTTTTAACACCACGTCTGTTTGTGTAAATATATCTGCAGCAACTACCCGCAACGGAACAAAGAGGCTGTCAAAGTTATTTTTAGAAATGGATGAGGCTTGAGCAAACATTTCTGCCAATGCAAAATTGAGGGACAAATCACTGGCAATGCTGCTGTTGAGTAAAAAACCAAAGGCAGAATCGAGTGAAACATTGAAGCGGACAAATGAAGGGTAATCTTCTTTTTTACTGTACTGATAATTGTATCCTTCTTCCAAATCTCCTGTAATCCAACCCATAAACTCCTTTGACAAGACAATTTCTTCAATCTGGTTGGGGCTCATACCGGCCGCATAGGCTCCAGCGATTATTCCTCCCATTGAGGTTCCCACTACATAGTCAATAGGGATTTCGTTTTCCTCCAGCGCTTTTAAAACACCAATATGTGCCAGCCCTTTTGCCCCTCCGCCACTTAATACCACGCCTACTTGCTGTGCATTGGCACCAAGCAATAAAAAAAAGAAAACGATAAATAATGGGGTTGTCTTATTCATTCATCACTTACATCATACGATGCTCCCTTTAACAATCAATTGTGATGAAAAATTACGACTTTAGAAAGAAAAAAGAAAAACTAGCGTCCTGAAGCAATGACTTCTTCCTCATCAATCACTTCGGGGAAGGATATCCTGTCTAGGCGATCTGAAATACCACGTGCAGCTTGAAAGAAGGCATCCTTACTTTCATCCTTGATAGGTTGAGAAGGAGGTAAATCAACTTTTAACGCATCCACCTGCACACCATTCCTCCAAAAGCGATAACATAAATGTGAGCCATTGGCAAGTCCGGTACTTCCCACATATCCAATGGTCTGTCCTTGACGCACCCTTGTACCTGGTTTAATACCAGGGGCTATCTTGGACATATGAAGGTATTGTGTAGTGTAGGTGGAATTATGCCGCACCTTTACATAGTTACCGTTGTTTGATTTGTACTGCGCTTCTAATATTATTCCATCTCCTACCGATCGAATGGGCGTGCCTGTGCTGGCCGCAAAGTCAGTGCCTAAATGAGCTCTATACACTTTTCTAACTGGATGAAACCTACTGCGTGAGTACCTTGAGCTGATCCTGGTAAATTCTATGGGGTACTTCAACAAAGCTTTGCGCAAACTGTTCCCTTGTTCATCGAAATAATCCAAGCCTTCTCCCTGGTCAAAAGGAAAGGCATAGTACCCATTATCGAAATGCTCAAAATAAACTCCGTTGATTTTTCCTACTCCTATGGTAACGCCATCAACAAGGTTTTCTTCATAAATCATTTTGAACTTATCACCTTTTTGCAAACGCTGAAAATCAACTTGCCAGGCGAAGATGTCTACAAAGCGATTGGTCAATTCATGCGTGATCCCCAGGCTCTCTATTGTTTCTGATAGACTGGATTGTATTACTCCGGTTATGGTTTTTTCCTGAGTCACTACTTCCCGCTGACATACCTCCACTAAAAGTGTGTCTTTCAAATGAAAAATTATGTAGTCGATTGCATTGGGCTCGTAGATAATTGCCGTTGCTGACTTCAGAGAATCTCGCCCAGACAAGAGCGTATATTTTTTATTGACAGCAATCTTTCTAAAATCAAAAATATTTCTGGGTACAAAATGAAGCTGCTGATAGATTTCAGGAGAAACGTAATAATCGGATAGCAAATCTGTAAACCGTTGATTGCGTTTCACAACTCCCTCTGTCATGTGAAGGCTATCTACCACCATGCCGTACATAAGGGTAGGCTCAATGATATCCATCTCAAGGGGTATGCTGTTTTCCGTTTCGTAATCCCCCTCTCTAGAGAATAAGTTTGAACTGAAGAGTAAATAGACTGCTCCTAGAGTAACAATTACCCCAATGACAAGAATAGAAATGCCTTTTATAGACTTCAAAAATTGCATCCTTGCTAAAAAATTTCACGAATAAGCGCGCAAAGTTCAAAAAATAGGGACTTAGAACCCAATAATGCTTTCGAAATATAGATACTATATCCCTAAAAAGCATGTTTTTAATCAATTCTCGTACAGTTCTCGATATTTTTTAGTCCCCAAATCAAGAAAGTCGGCAAATTTCTGGGGGTCTTTATCATACCCGTAAGGCCACGCCAACACCTTTTCATCAGCCCCCACCAACACATAAAAAGGCTGTGCATTATTTTCAAGGTTGGCTATCTGCAAATCAGCATTTTGCTTGCCCAAGGTCTTCTTCACTTTATTATCATAAGCAGAAGTAAACCATTCTGATTCCGGTAGAACCGTTTTGTCATCCACATACAAGGCTACAATTACATAATCTTCACGCAGCCGCTGTAGCACTTGTGGATCCGACCACACCACAGCTTCCATTTCCCGACAGTTGGTGCAACCGTGACCCGTGAAGTCAATAAACAATGGCTTGTTTAATTTTCTTGCGCATGCCAGTGCTTGATCGTAATCAAAATATCCTTGAAGACCATGAGGCAAGTGAAGAAAGTCCGCATATATCGGATCTTCACAAGTTTCATTACCACCTCCCAAATTATTATCACTTACCAAATCAAAATCTAAAGTGTACTTAGGTGGAATGTATCCGGCCAATGCCTTAAGTGGAGCGCCCCATAGCCCTGGTACAAGGTACACTACAAATGAGAAAGTAAGAATAGCCAGAAACAGACGAGGTACTGTCACTTTATCTACCGGGCTGTCATGTGGCAAGCGAATTTTCCCAAGGAAATACAGACCCAGCAAACCAAAAATTACAATCCATAAAGTAATGTTGGTATCTCTATCCAGAATTCCCCAATGGTAGGCCTGATCGGCAATGCTGAAAAATTTTAAACACAGCGCCAACTCTAAAAACCCTAATGTCACTTTCACAGAATTAAGCCATCCGCCTGATTTTGGCAAGCCTTTTATCCACTCAGGAAATACAGCAAATAATGTGAACGGAATGGCAAAGGCCAATGCATAAGAAAACATGGCCATGATGGGTTTTAACACATCCCCACCAGCCGCCAGTACTACTACATTGCCCACTATGGGAAGCGTGCATGAAAACGAAACCAACACCAAGGTGGCTGCCATAAAGAACACGCCAATCAATCCCCCCTTTTCTGCTTGCTGGTCTACTTTGTTGACCAATTGATGTGGTGCATTAATTTCGAACAAGCCGAGGAACGAGAGCGCAAAAACAATAAATATTGCAAAGACAAAAAGATTGGGTGCCCAATGTGTAGCCAGAGCATTTAATCCTTCCGCGCCAAGCGCAAAGGCAAATACTGTTCCCGCCAGAGTATAGATAAGTATAATCGAAACCCCAAAGATAAGTGCATAGCGAACACCAGTGCTTTTTGATTGACCGTCCTTCAGGAAGAAAGTTACCGTCATCGGAATCATAGGGAAAACACAAGGAGTAATCAACGAGGTCAGCCCAAGAACAAATGCAAAAATCATATAGGCAAAAAATGATTCATTGTTCAAACTGTTCTCACCTTCTAAAACAGATTCATCAATGTAGGGCCCTTTGTTTTCGCCATAGTCTTTTGTCTTGTCCTCAGCGTTATCGGTGATTGTAATCAGGTTGGTGGTCTCATCAGACTCTTCAATTTTTGGCACAACGCTGCCACCTTTTACCTCTATTTTATCGAATAAAAACTCTCCATCTCCTGGTACACAGCGCCCGTCCACTTCAGTACACACTTGAAATTCATACTCTCCTTTTATTACAACCCCTTTGCCCAGTAATTTTACCTTTTGTCTGAATTGAGCCGTCTTTTTAAATACTTTGACATCACACTCAAAAATATCATCATACTTGTCGATGGGGTTAACGGGAATTATACCTCCAACAAGTTCGTAGCCTCCATTGGGTTCAAACGTGAAAGATGCAGGAATGGGGCCATCCTCACACGGAAACTCACTTGAATACAAATACCAATTATCATCAATCTTTACATCGAAGATTATCTCAATCACATCTCCAGCATTGGCACTAGACACTGATGACTTTGATGTCCATTTGGTAGGCTCTAGAATTTGAGCCTTTAGCACCATGGCAGCGCTGACAAACAATACAAGAATGAGGACTCGTTTCATGTTAATTGCAGAAAATTGGCGGCTAAGTTAATGAATGTAACTACTGATCGATGATTACAGAACCTAACACCGTCCTTAATAGTAAAATTCATGACCCCCAGATAAACCAGTTATTTTTTTGAATAGTGCTTATAAAACGAAACGATGGTCTCGATACCTAGCAGGAAATTTTTGATTCCATAGTGTTCATTGGGAGAGTGAATAGCATCACTGTCCAAACCAAAGCCCATTAATACAGTATTCAGCCCAAGTTCTTTTTTAAACAAAGCTACAATAGGAATACTTCCACCATCCCTTGAGGGAATCGGTGTTTTCCCCCAAACCTCCTCAAATGCACTGCTAGCTGCCGTATACGCAGGAGAATCTGTTGGTGTTACCGCTGGTTCTCCACCATGGTGTGCCATTACCTTCACTTTTACATAGGGAGGTGCGATGGCTTTGATATGCTTTGTAAATAATTCTGTGATTTCATGACTGGACTGATCGGGAACCAATCGCATGGAAATTTTTGCATTGGCCTTTGATGGCAACACTGTCTTTGCGCCTTCTCCAGTATACCCACCCCAGATTCCATTCACATCCAGTGTTGGCCTCACCCCTGTGCGCTCCAAGGTGGTATAGCCTTTCTCACCTTTTATTTCATTAATTCCCAGATCCTTTTTGTATTCGTTCAAATCAAACGGTGCTCTGTTAAGGGCTTCGCGTTCGTCAGCACTTAGGTTGGCCACTTTATCGTAAAACCCCGGAATAGTTATGTGTCCATTTTCATCGATCAGGGAATGAATCATGTCGCACAATATATTTATGGGATTGGCGACCGCCCCTCCATACACCCCTGAGTGAAGATCTCTGTTCGGCCCAGTCACTTCCACTTCCATATAACTCAATCCCCTAAGGCCAACCGTAATGGATGGATGCTCCAATGCAATAATGGATGTATCTGAAATGAGTATAACATCAGCCTTCAGCAATTCCTTATTGGCGATTACAAATTTACCCAGATTGTCGGACCCTACTTCCTCCTCACCTTCAATCATGAATTTGATATTGCACGGCAATGGGCCCTGCTTCATCAACACCTCCAGTGCTTTTATGTGCATATATACCTGCCCCTTATCATCACAAGCGCCTCTTGCATAGATTTTTTCGTTTTTGATGACAGGCTCAAATGGAGGTGAGTCCCATAAGTCCAATGGATCTGGAGGTTGGACATCATAATGACCATAAACCAATACCGTAGGTAAACCATCACCACTCTTTTTTTCTCCGTATACAATAGGGTGCCCCGCAGTTTCATGCACCTCCACCGTCTCAGCGCCCGCTGCTTTTAGTTTTTCAGCGATAAAGGCTGCCGCTTTTTGCACATCACCTTTATGCTTGCTGTCAGCGCTCACTGAGGGAATTCGAAGCAGATCAAATAATTCGGAAAGAAAACGATCCTTATTATCTGCTATATATTGTTTTACCATGTTTATCGGGTTATGGCGCAAATTAGTTTTAGAAATGGGTGACTACAATTATTTGATAAAAATTATAGCTGACCTTATCTCTTAAATGATCTACTTCCGCACAAAAAGAGACACTTTACTTAAGTTCTATAGAAATACGTGTTTTCAAGTAAATCGATTTTCTATTTTTACGAACCAAATTCATTATAACTATGGAGTACCGCATCGAGAAAGACACTATGGGCGAGGTAAAAGTGCCCGCTGACAAATATTGGGGAGCACAAACTGAGCGTTCTCGAAACAATTTTAAGATTGGCCCAGAGGGCTCAATGCCTAAAGAAATCATTTATGCTTTCGCTTACTTAAAGAAAGCAGCAGCTATGGCCAATAGTGAGCTTGGTGTTTTGCCCAAAGAGAAATCTGACCTTATCGGCAAGGTCTGCGATGAAATTTTACAAGGAAAACTGGATAATCAGTTTCCCCTTGTGATTTGGCAAACGGGTTCAGGTACCCAAAGTAACATGAACAGCAATGAAGTAATTGCATATAGGGCACACGTATTGAATGGCGGAAGTCTCTCTGATGAAAAGAAAGTGTTACACCCTAATGATGATGTTAACAAGTCACAATCATCCAACGATACCTTCCCCACAGCGATGCACATCGCAGCCTACAAACTAACTACTGAAGTTACGTTGGCAGGAATTAAAATATTGAGAGACACGCTTGCTGCAAAGAGCGAAGAGTTCAAAAGTATAGTGAAAACGGGTCGTACTCATTTTATGGATGCCACTCCCCTTACATTAGGTCAGGAGTTTTCAGGGTATGTGCAGCAACTGGACAATAGTCAGCGCGCCATTAAAAATGCGCTTGAGATGATTTGTGAATTGGCACTGGGAGGCACAGCTGTTGGCACAGGCTTGAATACTCCCAAAGGGTATGATGTATTGGTCGCCAAAAAAATTGCAGAGCTTACCAAATGTCCTTTCGTAACTGCTCCCAACAAGTTTGAAGCATTGGCAGCGCACGATGCCATGGTAGAATTATCAGGTGCACTTAAGCGCACAGCCGTTTCATTAATGAAAATCGCCAATGATATAAGAATGCTTAGCTCAGGGCCTCGTTGTGGTATTGGTGAAATCATCATACCTGACAACGAACCTGGATCATCTATCATGCCAGGTAAGGTAAACCCAACACAACCGGAAGCACTCACCATGGTGTGCGCTCAGGTGATGGGTAACGATACTGCTGTTTCTGTTGCCGGTTCCTCTGGGCACTTTGAATTAAATGTTTTCAAACCTGTTATTGCCTCGAACGTTTTGCAGTCCGCACTCCTTATTGGAGATGCCTGTGTTTCTTTCACAGAAAAGTGTGCTGTTGGAATTGAACCCAACATGCCAGTACTCAAACAGCATCTTGAAAACTCACTGATGCTAGTGACTGCCCTCAACACTCATATTGGATACGAGAATGCGGCTAAAATTGCCAAGAAGGCCCATAAAGAAAATAAGACCTTACGAGAGGCTGCTGTTGAATTAGGATTACTCACTTCGGAACAGTTTGATGAATGGGTAAGGCCTGAAAAGATGACTGGAGCAGGTCTTTGAGATGGTGAAAATACCGTTAATTCAACCCCAACTATGGTGAGCAAACGCTGAAAAGGGCCTTAAATCAAGTTTTTTTATTACTTTTAGTTCATATTTTAACCGAATTATGAACAAATAAGGCTTGCTCTATCGACATTTGGGCTGAACTAGAATCAAGACAAACTTTAAAAATTAAAACAACCAAATAACTAAATATGAAAACTAGAGTATTATTCCTCTGCCTGGCTTTAATTTTTTCCGGCACGCAAGTTTTCGCGCAGCTCTCCAAAAAGGAAAAGAAAGAGTGGAAAAAGAAAGCCAAAGAATACGCAAAGAATCCTGCCAACTTCAAAACTTTTGTTGAAGCCAAGCAGACTGCAGACAGTCAGGTGAACTCTCTTGGCACTCAAGTAAACCAATTGAAATCATCAGTGAGTGATAAGGATGCAAAAATTGCCGAATTGGAAGATCAAATCTCAAGAATGAGAAGCGAATTATCTTCCAGCAAAGCCGAACTCGCAAAAATGAAAGAAGCACCACCGAAAAATTCGATGGATTTTTCTAAAGGTGTAGTTTTTAAAGTTCAGATTGGTGCTTTCAAAAACAAAGACCTCTCCAAATACTTTGAAAACAATCCTAACTTTGGTGGAGAAGTTGCCGAAGCTGGTGAGCAAAAATTAACCATTGGTATATTCCGCGACTACTGGGAAGCAGACACATTCAAAAAGTACATGAGAGAAATGGGCGTCACTGATGCTTGGATCGTTCCCTACAGAGACGGGCAGCGTGTAGAAATTAAAGATGTATTGGAAGGTGTGGTAGATGGCAAAGCTCCCGCTAAGAAAGCTTCAGAATAAAACATTATAATGATTAAAGTTACAAAGAGCAGTGCTTTGCACTGCTCTTTGTTTTTATAGAGTTCACCAGATCACGTACTTTTGCCAAATGCGGTTTTTCTTTTTTTCATTTCTGCTTTTCTTAATCTCTGGTTATTGCTATTCGCAAATCCGAATGGATAAATTGGTTATTCCATCAGGAGCATCCTTTGAGCTAAAAGAATCCGACATCCTTGTGGTTGATACACTGATAATGGAAAACGATTCCAAAATCATCCTGAACAGAAATAAGGCTGATAATTTTATCCATGCCAAGTTGATCAAGGTGGGTAGTGATTGTACGATTATCGGAAATGGGGAAAATGGGACCGATGGAGAAAAGGGACTTGGGGGCTACACCGCTGTGGGCCCTTGCAAAGATGGTATCGCTGGCAGAAGGGGAACACCCGGAACATCTGCTTCTCATGGAGTGAATCTCTTCCTTTACTTTGACGAATTAGAAATTACGGGCAAATTACTTTTCGAACTCAACGGAGGAAATGGAGGAGACGGAGGCAGAGGAGGAAATGGTGGAGGTGGCAGTCCAGGTACCCGACTTTGTGCGGGTGGCAACGGTGGCGCTGGTGGTGATGGATCCAAGGGTGGTGATGCTGGAAATGGAGGTAGCCTTACCTTCACAACCAAAAATTCTGGAGATTTAAGATCATTATTGGGCAATAAAATACAGGTAAGAGTGTATGGAGGAAATGGAGGGCTAGGAGGCGATGGAGGATTAGGTGGACTGGCAGGACTGGTAAGTGCAGGCAGGGTATCTCAGGATGGAGAAACAGGGCCAAAAGGAAAAATTGGTGAAAGTGGAGAGTCTGGGAAAAATGGAGCCATTAATTTCGAAGAAAAATAAAATATGGAAAAGCGCTGGATCCAAAAACCCGCGGCTGACCAACAGGTTGTTGAAGCACTAAGCAAAAGCATCAACGTTAACCCCTATTTGGCGTCACTTCTTGTGCAACGAGGGATTTCCAATTTTGATGAGGCTAAACATTTCTTCCGTCCTTCACTGAATCATCTCCACGATCCTTTTCTAATGATGGATATGGACAAAGCCGTGGAACGATTGCATACTGCCATCACACAGGGAGAAAAGATTTTAGTGTATGGAGATTATGATGTCGATGGCACTACCTCAGTAGCGCTTGTCTATAGCTATCTCAATAATTTCTATCCCCATTGTGATTTCTATTTGCCCGACCGATCAAAAGAAGGGTATGGGGTTTCAAAGGATGGAATAATCTGGGCAGAAAAAAATGGGTTCTCACTTATTGTGGCTCTGGATCTTGGCATCAAGTCAGCAGACATGGTGTTATTGGCTGATCACAAGGGCATCGATTTTATTATTTGTGACCATCACTTACCCGGGAATCAAATTCCTCAAGCGGTTGCCGTTCTTGACCCTAAGCGAAAAGATTGCAATTACCCTTTCCCTGAATTGAGTGGATGCGGGTTGGGTTACAAACTGTTGCAGGCCTACGCCAAGAAGTACAGAGACGAAAGTGAACTCGCCAATTACATCGACCTTGTTGCTGTAAGTATTGCTTCCGATATCGTTCCCGTAAATGGAGAAAACCGTACGTTGGCTTTTTTTGGTTTGGAGAAATTAAATCGCCAACCCATGCCAGGGCTCAAAGCGTTGATTGAACTCTCTGGCAGTAAAAATGAAATGGATATTTCTACAGTGGTTTTCACCCTGGGACCTCGCATCAATGCTGCTGGTCGTGTAAGTCATGCCAAGTTCGCTGTAGAATTACTTATTGCAAAGACGGATGAGGAAGCGATGGCCCTCGCAGAGAAGATAAATATTAAAAACGATGAGCGAAGGGAATTTGATTTGACTATTACTGATGAAGCCATCAGTATAATTGAATCCGATGAAAAATTGCTTAAGGCAAAAACCACAGTGCTCTATAAAGAAACCTGGCACAAAGGAGTGATTGGAATCGTAGCCGCGCGCTGCATTGAGAAGTTCTATCGCCCTACTGTTATTCTTACTGCATCCAATGATATGATCACCGGGTCTGCCCGTAGCGTAAAGGATTTTGATTTGCACGAAGCCATTTCAAGCTGTTCTGAATTGCTGGAAAAGTTTGGTGGGCATAAATATGCGGCCGGGCTTACCATGAAGAAAGAAAATCTTCCTGCTTTTCAACAAAAATTTGAAGAAGTAGTATCTGCTACCATCACTGATGAAATGCTCATTCCAGTAATAGAAATAGATCTGGAGCTACCCTTAAGTGAAATTACCTCTAAGTTTCGTTCAATATTGAAGCAAATGGCTCCATTTGGACCTGATAATCACAAACCTGTTTTTAAATCAGGCGGGGTTTTTGTTAAGAACTCACTTGCCAGCTTTAAAGACAAACACATTCGCTTTCTTGCAGGTCAAAAGGGTAGTGAAACCGTTGTTAACGTGGTAGGCTTTGATATGATGGAGCATTATGAACCGCTGTTGGAGAATCGCTCTTTTACAATGGCCTACACCATCGAAGAAAATACGTATAATGGAATGACGTCTTTGCAATTGCGATTGAAAGACATCAAATTTGAATAGCATGATATTAAAAGCGCAGAATCTGTTAAAGAAATATAAGAAGCGTACTGTCGTTAACGATGTTTCTGTGCAAGTAGAGCAAGGCGAGATTGTGGGGTTGTTAGGCCCCAATGGTGCAGGTAAAACGACCAGCTTCTATATGATTGTTGGGTTGATTAAACCTAATGGTGGAAATATTTTTCTCGATCAAGAGAACATCACAGATTTACCCATGTATCAAAGGGCTAAGCTAGGCATTGGTTATCTCGCACAGGAAGCGTCCGTTTTTCGTAAACTTACTGTAGAAGAAAATTTAATGGCTCCACTCGAGATGCGAGACATGAGCAAGAAGGATCGCAAAGAAAAAGTGGAAAGCCTTTTGGAGGAATTCAGTTTGACCCATGTGAGAAAAAATATGGGAATGGTTTTGTCCGGTGGAGAACGAAGAAGAACAGAAATAGCTCGTGCCTTGGCAGTAGATCCTAGTTTCGTTTTATTGGATGAACCCTTTGCAGGTGTAGATCCGATTGCTGTTGAGGAAATTCAATCCATCGTTTCAAAACTGAAGAAAAAAAATATTGGCATTTTGATCACTGATCACAATGTAGATGAAACCTTATCAATCACTGATCGCGCCTACTTGATGGTAGAAGGAAAATTATTCCGCGCAGGATCTGCCGAAGAATTGGCCAATGACCCAATGGTGAGGAAAGTATACCTTGGGCAAAATTTCCAATTGAAACGCGCTCGCGTTGAACCCTCTTAGTTTTCTTTTTTCTTTTTATTCTGTCATTATATAATCCGTTTGTTTAATATAATGGTTCGGCTTTAATTTGGGCTTAATCATTAATATGCAAATACTCAACTCCTTTCTAACCTGGGTGATGAAGAAGCGAATGCACCAAATGGAGCTTTTCATGAAATATCCCCATGACGTACAGGATGAAGTATTAAAAAAAATAATGTACATGGGTCGGGGCACAGAGTTTGGAAAAAAGTATGCCTTCGATGAACTCATGCACTATGAGCATTTTAAGCAAAGAGTCCCCATCTATACCTATGAGCAACTATTCCCCTATATCGATCGCGCAATGCATGGAGAGCAAAATGTGCTTTGGCCATCTGAGATAAAATGGTTTGCCAAATCATCGGGCACCACCAATGCAAGAAGTAAGTTTATTCCTGTATCTCCTGAGGCGCTTGAAGACTGTCATTTTAAGGGAGGCAAGGATATGCTCTCCATTTATGTTAATAACTACCCTGACACTCAAATTTTTTCCGGCAAGGGTGTAGCCGTAGGCGGAAGCCACAAGGTCAATGAGTTTGATCCCAGCTCAACATCATTTTATGGTGATGTCTCCGCGGTGATCATGCAAAATCTTCCACCATGGGCACAGTTCATTCGCACGCCAAGTCTGGATGTGGCGCTGATGGATAACTGGGAAGAAAAAATTGATAAGCTGGCAGCAGAAACTGCCAAAGTGAATGTCACCAACATTGCAGGTGTGCCTACTTGGACAGTACTTCTTATCCAGCGTATTCTCGAATTGGAAAACAAAAGTAATATTCTTGAGGTATGGCCCAATCTGGAAGTATTTTTTCATGGTGCCGTAGCCTTTCATCCCTACAAAAATCTTTTCAAATCGCTTATTCCTTCTACTGGAATGAGGTATTGGGATACCTACAATGCCAGTGAAGGTTTTTTTGGAATTCAGGACAGAAAGGATGCAGACGACTTGCTCTTGATGCTGGACTACGGAGTGTTTTATGAATTTATCCCAACAGAAGAATTGAACAACGAATATCCTGAAACTGTAAGTTTGGATCAGGTAGAGATTGGTAAGAATTATGCGATGGTAATTACTACCAATTCGGGATTGTGGCGATACAACATTGGCGACACAGTAAAGTTTACAAGCACTTCACCTTATCGCATTAAAATTTCCGGAAGGACCAAACACTTCATCAATGTTTTCGGTGAGGAAGTTATTATTGAAAATGCAGAAACGGCAATTACAGAAGCTTGCGAAAAAACGGGCGCTGTGATCGACAATTTTACTGTTGGCCCCATCTTCCTTGAAAAATCTCATAGAGGAGGGCATGAATGGATAATTGAATTTAAGGTAAAACCCAACGACCTCGATAAATTTACATCGCTCCTTGATGGTTCCTTGCGAAAAGTAAATTCCGATTACGATGCCAAGCGTGCTTTTGATTTGGCTTTAATGATGCCCAAAGTACACAGTGTAGATGAAGGGACTTTCTATAACTGGATGAAGAAGAGAGGTAAATTAGGTGGGCAAAATAAAGTACCACGGCTAAGCAATAGCAGAGAATACATTGATGATATCCTTGCTATGATTCAATAAAAAAAGCCGATGAGTTCTCATCGGCCTTAGCAACTGATTATTTCTTTAAGAGTTTTTCCATTTGATGGTACAACCTATCGCCTTGGTTTTAGTGACGGGCACATTTTTAGATTGCATTATAGCATCCACTGCATCTTCCACATACCTTTTAGTAACGGCATCGGCATTTCTTGAATTGTCATCAATAGCTCCGATATAAACCACCTTCAAATTAGTTTCACTGACTTTGTCCAATACATAAACATGAGGGGTATTGGTAGCTCCGTAAGTTCTTGCTACATCCTGTGTTTCATCTACTAAATAAGGGAAATCATATTTATTCCGTTTAGCCTGACTTTTCATTTCATCAAACGAATCACCAGGAGAAAGACCCGGGTCATTAGGATTGATCGTGAGCACTGGAAAACCCTTTGACGCATATTTTTTGTTTAAGGCTATAATACGGCTATCGTAAGCCTTAGAGTAAGGGCATGTATTACAGTTGAAAATAACGATGTATCCCTTAGCATCTTTATAGTCTGCCATGGATACCATTTTGCCATCGTAATTTTTCAATTTAAAATCCGTAGCCGAGTCTCCCACTTCATAGCCCGGTTTTACCGGAGCACCAGCAGTCATTACCGCTATCAAAGCAATTGCAAAAAGTGATTTTAATGCATTCATATTAAAGGTTAGTTTATTTAACGCTATTTATTATTTCTTCCAGCTCTCCTTCTTTCAACTCTTTCTCTACAAACTTCCGTTTTCCATTCTCCAAATTCACAACCAACGTAGCCGGTATGGCACCTGACCAACTTTTATCGATTTTATCTATCCATGTGTTCGGATCCCTCTCATCTAAAATATAAACTTTGGACTTTAATTTTTTGCGATCGATAAAACGATAGACTTTGTCAGGATTGGGATCTAGATCCAGATCGATGCTCACCAGACTAACTTCAATGTCCTCTCTTGTAGCATTTGCTTGCTCAAATAGCGGAAGCTCCTTAATACAAGGAGCACACCAGGTCGCCCAAAAATTAATCACCTGAATCTTACCCGAATTGCCTCCAATCATTTTTTGAAGATCCTCTATTTTTACCTTTTCAGCAGGTTGCAAATTAGGTGAGCCAATGCCAACAGCTAGTACAAATGTTATTATTAAGAACTTCATATTAGTTTCAAAACGAAGGGTTTAGCCTTAAGTTCGCTTTTGAGTGGTGAATTTACAAAGAGATAAAATCTCATGTAAGATTGGAGAAAGGATTTTACAAAAAGTGCTAGAATTCAGACACTTATAATTACCAAAAACAGGGCAAATTAGTTTTCCACAAAATTGTTCACTTATCAACATTAGCTTTATGTTTTTGCTTAAACTCCTGTTATACAATGAGTTAAGTGGTAATAAATCAATCAGTTCTTTGTGGACAACTAAAACAAGGGAAAATGATCAACCAAAATAGCTTATAAATCTAAAGCCCAGATTTTCAGACTTATAGCTGATTAAAATATACCCAATTTGTAATAATAACCATGCAAAACAGAATAAGTGAACTCTTCAAAATCAACATTCCCATCATTCAGGCAGGTATGGTCTGGTGCAGTGGCTGGAGGCTGGCCTCGGCCGTGAGCAATGCCGGAGGTCTGGGATTAATTGGAGCAGGCTCAATGCACCCACCCACCCTTGAAGAACATTTAAAAAAATGCAAAGCTGCTACGTCCAATCCTTTTGGAGTTAATGTTCCACTGCTGTATCCTGAAATTGACAAGCTCATGGAGATTATCATTACCCAGGGTGTCAAAATAGTATTTACATCTGCCGGTAACCCGGCTACTTGGACAAGCTATTTAAAAGACAAAGGGATAACAGTGGTTCACGTAGTATCAAGTGTGAAGTTTGCAAAGAAAAGTATGCTTGCCGGAGTAGATGCCGTGGTTGCAGAAGGATTTGAAGCCGGTGGTCATAATGGAAGAGAGGAGACAACTACTTTTTGCCTTATCCCGATGGTACGCGATGAGGTAGACATTCCCCTGATTGCTGCTGGGGGCATTGGATCAGGCCGAAGCATGCTGGCAGCCGAAGTACTCGGGGCGGAAGGATTTCAGGTTGGGTCGCGGTTTGCTGCCAGTACAGAATCTTCAGCCCATGACCTATTTAAACGCAGGATTACCAATACAGAAGAGGGCGATACCGTGCTCACTTTAAAACAATTAACTCCAGTCCGCCTGGTTAAAAACAAGTTTTACCAGCAAGTGTATGAGGCCGAACAAAGATGTGCCTCCAAGGAGGAATTGGCAGATCTCTTAGGAAGAGCCAGGGCAAAAAAGGGAATATTTGAAGGTGATTTAGATGAGGGTGAACTTGAAATAGGTCAGGTAGCAGCGACCATAAAAGACATAAAGCCCGCAGGAGCTATTGTCAATGAAATGTGGACTGAATATGCTGAAATAAAAGCAAGACTTTGCCGATGAACATTAAACAGATAAAAGAGACATGCATATATATGCCCGACCTTAAACAGGCGCACGCGTTTTATCATGGGCTATTAGGTCTTCCGGTAATAAGCCATGTAGAAGGAAAGCATATTTTCTTCAGGGCTGGTATCTCAGTATTACTTTGCTTCAATCCGGAAGATTCCAGGAACAAGAAGAGTCCACCTCCTCATTTTGCAGAGGGTAAATATCACTTTGCGTTTGAAGTGCCCGCTGGTGAATATCAAAACGAAAAACAATCACTTATCTCAAAAGGAATTCAGATCACCGATGAAGTGGAGTGGAAGAATGGATTAAAATCTTGCTACTTTGAAGACCCAGTGGGCAATGTACTTGAGATTGTTCCAGAAGGAGTATGGGGCTAGCCCTGAATGATTTTTATTGGATTAGGGCTCGCAGGCACTGTAGCCTGACTTAAGGTTTCATCGTTTTTGCAATTCTGATCAAACCACGCCTCGTAATGCTTAAACTGCACACAATCAGTTAATAGCTCACTTTCCCTCAAAATCTTTATAATATTATCGGAAGGAAGTGCCTGAACAATTTGTTTCCTTTGCTCTTCCGGCAGCTTCGAAATTCGAATGAACTCAATGCCCTTATAATTCTCAGCCAACACTTTCATAGATGCATCCAATGTACAATATTAATACCACGGAATCACATAAGTAACCTTGCGGTTTTTTTATTATCGATGGAATTTAAACCTCAATAAACTAGTTTTCAAATTATGCATAATATTAAATTAATTTTAGTTGCAGTGATTTTGACAACAATGTTCAGTGCCTGCAACCAGTCCGCCATGTCACAAAATGGAACCACTGGCTTGTATGAAAGTGAGGCTTTCAAGAATTATTGGTATGCAGGAAAAGCTGAAGTAAATGCTTACACCCTCGATCAATCGCGATACGGAGAAAACAGACCTGGCAAAGCCATGCTCATTTTCGTGACAGAAGCTTTTTCAAAAACAAAACATGTAAAACTTGATAACCCAGAAGCCGCTAACGATGACAAAGTCACCGTTATGAAATTGAATTACACCAAAAATTTCATTACCGGCATTTATCCTTACTCTATGATGCTATCCTCGTTTACCCCTGTAAGCAGAAATCGATATCCCAACACCTTGAAAGTGACCATGACTTCTCAGGAATGGTGTGGCCATGTTTTTTCTCAGATGAATTTGGAAAAGAATCAATATGATGTCTCCAGTTACTCCTATTTTGAGAAGGAAGGAGATGTTCAATTTAGCACTGATAAAGTACTCCTTGAGGACGAACTTTTTAATTTAATTCGAGTTGACCCTGATCACATTCCTTTAGGCAAAATTAAAATTCTCCCAGGGCTTTTCTTTACCAGATTAAAGCATGAAAATTTAAAGCCTGTTGATGCTACGTTATCAAAGGAAGGCAATGGTAACGAAACTGTCTATGGTCTTCAATTTGCGGAACGCCTCTTAACCATTCATGTCTCCAACGAATTCCCCCACAAAATTTTAGGATGGGAGGAAGAATTTGTAGAAGGAGGAAAGAAAATGTATACTAAGGCCACATTAGATAAAACATTGTACACAGACTACTGGCGTAAGAATAAAAATGAACACAGTAGTTTGCGTGACTCTTTGGGACTTTCTTCAACTAACTATTAAACATGCTTTCACTTCAACGCTCCAAATTCTCTTTACCAAAAGGAATAACTTATCTTAATTGTGCTTACATGTCTCCCTTACTAAAAAAAGTGGAGAAGGCAGGGATTGAAGGAATCAAAGGAAAGAGAAATCCATTGCACATTACTCCTAAGGAATTTTTTACCTCAGGAGAACTATTAAGGAAACAATTCGCAAAGTTAGTGGGCTCGAAAGACCCCAAAAGAATTGCCATAGTAGCTTCTGCCTCTTATGGCATGGCCAACGCTGCTCATAACATTAAACTACGTTCCTCAGAAAAAGTAATTGTGATGGGGGAGCAATTCCCAAGTAATTACTATCCCTGGCAAAGACTTTGTCTTGATTCAGGCGCACGATTAGAAACCATTGCTCCACCGCAAACAAGAGTAAACCGTGGTAAAATCTGGAATGAACGCATCCTAGATGCGATTGACAAGGACACAAGAATTGTAGCCATGGGTCATGTGCATTGGGCCGATGGTACTTTGTACGATCTAAAAGAAATAAGAAAAAGAACATTAGAAGTAGGTGCGTTATTACTGATTGATGCCACCCAATCTGTAGGCGCGTTGCCTTTTAATGTACAAAGCATACAACCTGATGTATTGGTATGCGCAGGATACAAATGGATGATGGGGCCCTACTCAATCGGATTGGCTTACTATGGTCCCTATTTTGACAATGGTATTCCTATTGAAGAAAATTGGATCAACCGATTAAACAGTGAGGACTTTGCGGGGCTGGTTAATTATGAAGTGGCCTATCAACCTGGTGCTTTGCGCTATGAAGTAGGGGAACACAGCAATTTTATTCTTGCACCTATGATGTTGGAGGCACTCAAACAAATTAATGAGTGGAACCCCAAAAACATTCAAGAGTATTGTGCTAAAATATCTAAAAAGCCAATAGCGTTGTTGAGGGACAATGGGTTTTGGATAGAGGATGATAAGTACCGTGCAAGTCACTTGTTTGGCGTTCGCTTGCCTGAAGGCCAGGACATCAAAAAGGTAAAAGCAAAGCTGAAGAAGAAAAATATCTCTGTTTCATATAGAGGTGATGCAATCAGGGTATCCCCCAATGTGTATAATCAAGAAAAAGAACTCATGGGTTTTGCGCGTGTGCTTATAGAATAGTTTCATGGGAGAAAAATCTTCGGGTTATCTTATTGGAGGTGTACTTATCACCATGTTGGGATCAATCTGTTTTTCTGCCAAAGCCATTTTTGTAAAGTTGGCCTATTTCGAAACTGACGTTGATGCTATTTCGCTGCTTGCACTTCGGATGGTCTTCTCCATTCCATTTTTTTTAGGATCAGCCCTTATCTCATCTTCCCAAAAAGGCAATGTGAAATTTACGGGTAAGCAATGGGTTTATATTGCCTTCATTGGATGCTTGGGGTACTACGTAAGCAGTTTGCTGGATTTTCTTGGCCTTCAATACATTTCCGCTGGTATGGAGCGCTTGATTTTGTTCATGTACCCTACTATCGTGGTGATCATGTCTTCATTTATATCCAAAGAAAAAATTAAAACCAAACAGTGGGTAGCACTCATTTTAACATACGCGGGTTTGGCTATTGCTTTTGCCGGTGAAGCATCTCTTGGCTCATCGTCCGATCCCAATTTTTATCTGGGGTGTTTCTTAGTGTTTGCTTGTGCAGTCACCTTTGCAACTTATATAGTAGGTAGCGGCAAACTCATACCCATGGTGGGACCAGTTAAGTTTAACAGCTATGCCATGAGTTTTGCAGGTATTGGTGTATTGCTCCATTTTTTTATCACCAGTGATAAGTCATTGTTACAATTTGACAACAACGTTTACATTTTCGCTTTTCTCATGGCCATAATCTCTACCGTCATTCCTTCCTACTTACGGTCGGAAGGCATTAAAAGAATTGGTCCTGAAAACACCTCTATCATCACCAGCGTTGGCCCCGCTTCTACTATTATTCAAGCCTACTTTTTTTTGGATGAACCCATTTTTGCACTTCAAATCGCTGGAACCGTTTTGATATTAGCAGGTGTAACACTGATTAGCTGGAAAGCAAAAAGAAATCTATCCTAGTAATCACGTCTGATTCAGGCTTGATATTTTCCGCTTGAGTACAAGTACTACACTCTTTGGTAAGTTCCCCCAAATAGAACTGGACTAGGTGAATAATAATTCGTTAGTTAGTATGAGTAAACAAGAATACTGCATGAGATATATAATGATTTTCCTCATTTCACTTTTTCTGAGTGAAGGCTATTCACAAGACATCAAGTACACTTTTGTATTCCTCAATACCCGCAATGACAAGCCGGAGTTGTCAAAAGCAGAAGTTGATGAAATAATGAAAGGCCATTTGGCTAACATTCAACGGCTGGCCACGGAAGGAAAGCTTTTGGTAGCAGGGCCATTTGATGGCGGTGGTGGTATTTTTATATTCAAGGGCAATTCATCGGATAGTGTAAAACAATGGATGAGCACAGACCCGGGAATTATAGCCGACAGGTGGAAATTGGAGCTATTCCCTTACATCCCCAGAGTAGGTTCCGTATGTTCAGTTGACTCCAAAGCTGAAATGGTCACCTATACTTTTATCCGATACATCTCCACCATTACCAAATTCAATGTGCAAAAGGCAGGAGAAACATTTAAAAAACATGATGACTATTTAAAGAAGATAGTAAAGACAGGAAACGTGATAACGGAGGGAATTTTTCCTAACAGAGATGGTGGCATTTTGGTAATGAAAGGAGAAGTAGATCCTGCGCTTATAGAAGCAGACCCCTCTATGTCAGATACGGTATTTACTGTAGAGTTTAAAAAGCTGTGGGTGGGCAAGGGTAGTTTTTGCGAGTCTGATTAACACTATTCGCTTACCACAACAGCCAATTTTTTCCCGTCTTTGGTTATTGCTAATCGTGTGATGTCCGAAATCTTTATGTTACCCAAATTCATTTCTATTTCTTTCCACTCACTTTTTAACTTTGGATTGTAAAAGAAAAGCTTTTCGCCATCGCTTGAAATAATTCTTCCATCATTGGTCCAGGTAATATCCTCACTGCCTTTAAGGGTAGATGTGATTGTGGTTATTTTTTTAGATATGATATCCAACCTGTTGATCACCCAATCATTTTCCGACCTTTTATGAATAAAACTCATCGCATTTTCTCCAGAAATTTTATGTAGAGAACGTCCAATACTTTGCTCCAAGATTTCAGCCTTCTTGTTTTTTAAGTCATACCATTGAAGGGTCATTGACTCACCTAAAACAAACAAAATCAAATTGTCCGCATCTACCCAGGCGTGATAGCCTACTATCAAATTGTCAATTAGAGTGATGGGCTCTCCTCCTTCAATTGGATATTTGCCAAGATCTTGTGCATCATTGTCTCTTTGAATGATGCAGGAAATAAATTTTTCGTCTGGCGTCAGAGTTGGGGAGTATTCTCTTTCTGTAGTTGATGTTAATGAAGTGGTCTTGCCAGTTTTATAATCATAAACTTTAATATCTGATCTCCCCTCATCATTAAAGGAAGAATAAAATAAGAGTGACTTTGAAGAATGGAAAGAGGGTTGATTGTCATAGCCCGGATGGTTGGTAACATTTTTCGGATTGCTTATGCCCATCTTGTCCCCTGACAACTGCACATCAAATAAGTAAATCTCCGACCCTACCTGACTTGTTGCCAGAAATGGCATTGAAATAAGTAATAGGCAAAATATTCTTTTCATTTCCAAAATTTAATGAATCAAGCTAATGAAAAATTCAGAAACCTAATCATTTCAATTGAGCTCCGTTATCGTTCAAAAACAAGGCCATTCAAAGAATCCGGACATATTTATATCCTTCGGATGCCCTATTATAAATAGATTCTGCGAAATTCAGCTATGAAGTTTTTTCGCGAAACATTATTTATCCTTTCTCTCGTTGCCATTTGCTTAGCCTGCTCCTCGGGTGAAGAGAAAACCTCCGAAAGGATGTGGGCTGGGCACCTGATAGATCTCAAGCATATAGTAAACGAGCGGGATAGTTTCATTGTGATTAACTCTAAAGATGAAAAAATAGGCGGGATGATATGGGACAAAACCATCGCCAACGATAAATATATTCACAGGGATATTTCTTATTTCGATGATGGAAGTGTTTATGAAAAGGCATCGTTCTTCTACAACCTTAACCCAATATCCATTGACTCTATCCAAATTGCGATGCAAATGCCCACTGCTGCTCTCGATATCAATTATGGTATAGATGGCAAGAAGGTTAAAGGAACTTACGTTATTTCGCGCGACAGTACTGAACGTCTTATCCATCTCGACTCTCTATATACCCATGATATTCTTCGTCCCGAAATATATTCTTTTATCCACAGCTTGAACTTCGATAGTGTAACCCAATTTCCAATAAAGGTTTTCAGTCCTGAAGGAATGTCTGTTGCTAATGCAGAGATAACCCATTTAGGTAGGGAAATGGTGGACGAAGGATATGGTAAGTTTAATTGTATCAAGGTAGAGTTAAAGGGAGGAGGTATAATTCCGGACAACATCATATGGATCAGTGAAAACCCCCGAAGAATTGTCAGGGTATATGTACCCGGACCAGAACTCAACATTGTGCTTGTGCGCTCCAACAACTAGGCTTTATTCATCCCTTAGCGTCTCGACAGGTTTTCTAAGTGCTGCTGAAATGCTTTTGTACATCACACTGAGTACTCCGATAAGCATAGACCCAGCCAACGGCACGATAAATAAAGTTAAATCCTGGCCAATCTTAACCTCATAGTTTTGTAGCCAATAATCTGCACCTAACCACATGATGGGAAGTGCAATGAGATAAGCTAACAGTATAAGTATGAAATACTCGGTGGTTAGTAACTTCACAATATTTGGTACCGTAGCTCCTAGTGTTTTGCGAATTCCCACTTCCTTCGTTCGTTGTAGTACCGTGAAAGATGTCAATCCAAATAATCCCATGCCGGCTATGAGTATTGCTATCAACGCAAAGAGGTTGATCACTTTCAGCAATTGGGTTTCTGCCTGAAAATTCTTTTCAAAGGCATCATCCAAAAACCAAAAGGTGAAAGGGTCATCAGGAAAAGAAGCTGACCACAATGCTGAAATTCTTTCGATCTCCTCCCCCAACTCACCCGTTCCAATACCTTCCGTAGTGCTAAGTCTTGCTACTATCACTTTAGCCTGGAATGGTGCCGGTGTAAATCTGGAAAGAGAGTAAATAATGGGAACCTCTTCATTGGTAAAAGCATGCTGTTTATAATTCTTCACAACACCAATGACGGTTTTATCAAAATGATGGATAGTAGGTGAGTACCTCCACCAAAAGGTTCTTCCTATAATCTCTTCTGGTGTGTAGCCCCATAGTTTTGCAGCTGCTTCATTGATCACAAGATGGGCACTATCCGCAGCAGAAGGATCATAAGATCTACCTGCCAGAATTTCCAAATCGAGTGTTTTTTCAAAGTCGTATTCTGCAAGATTCACATTCATATACTGATCTACCGTGGAGTCTCCATAAAGGCGAAATGAGGAGAACCAGTTGATAGGCTGGCCGGGCAATAAAGAAATCTTGGAAGTAGACTGCACGCTTGCCGATTCCTCCACCCTATTCTTGAATCGATCGTATTTGTCATCCATATTACCCACCTGCACACGCGGTTCTTTCATCACAAGTACTTGATCTTTGGTTATCCCCAAATCTCTTGTGGACATGAACTCAGTTTGTTTATACAAGAGATAGGTTCCCCCTATTAACAAAGGAGAAACTATAAATTGAGTCAACACCAATGCCTTGCGTAAGGTCAGACCTCTACCACTAACATTCATCTTCCCCTTCAGCACTTTGGTAATAGAAAAGCCAGACATCACCAAAGCCGGGTAAATAGAAGACCCTACACCTCCCACTATCAGAATAAGAACTGCCATAAGCAGTACACGATCAATGGCAAAAGGAAAGTGAATACCTAACCAAGCTTGCAGTACATCTTTTAGCAAAAGCAACAAACCAAAAGAAAGCACAATGGAAATGACATTGATGAGCATTGCCTCTACAAAGAATTGTTTTATCAACGCCATCTTACTTGCTCCAATTACTTTTCTCACCCCCACTTCCTTGGCTCTTTCCAAAGATCTGGCAGTAGCCAAATTGACATAGTTGATCCATGCCACAATCAGTGTGATAATCGAAATAAGCAATAACAGATTAAGGGCTGAATGACTTGTGTTCGCCTCTAACTCATCAACAAAATTTGAAGTGGTGTGAATGGTTTCAATTGGTTGAAGCAGAAATTCAAAGTTTACATCCCGAGATTTATACTGCTCACCCCACGTAGCTTGAGCTAGATCATTAATTTTCTTTTCAAGGACTACTGGATCACCCTGAGTCTTCATATAGGTTGGAAAATTATTCCAAATCCAATTGGTCCGTGTTGGCCATTCGGGATGCACTACATCCAAATAGGTGATGAAAGAAAATAACATGTCAGGTTTAAAATGAGAGTTGAGGGGTGCATCCGCATACACTGCTGAAACTTCATATTCAATTTCAGTTTGACCTGTTACTCGTAATGTTTTTCCAAGAACAGAACCATCTCCTCCGAAGTATTTTCTAGCTGAAGATTCAGATAGTGCAATTTTCCTTGTTCCTTCTAATGCACTCCCCACGGTTCCTTCTTTCAACTTGAAATTAAATATTTCAAAGAAATTGGCATCGGCATAATACACCTTACTCTCATCAAATGCCTTGATCTCTCCGTTTTGAATAGCGCTTACAGTACAATTACCATCATTGTAAATTCGAGTAACTTTTTCTACTTCTGGTATATTTTCTAACAAGAGTGGAGCAAGCGGAGGCATCGCTGCAGCATTCTGAGTGATTAATTCATTGTGCGCATATCTTTTCGTGGCCACTCTATAAATTGGAGATCCTTCATGGTAGTTATCATAGCTGGATTCAAATTCAACAAATTGAAATATGAATATGAACACAGCCATTCCGAGCGAGAGGCCTGTCACATTAATCAAAAAATGACCTGAGTGCTTATTAATGCTTCGTAAGGCTGTTAGAATGTAATTTTTGAACATCGTGAGTTTTTATTATCCTTTAATAATAGTGTACTAACGAGCTCGAAGGCTCCAACGACTATTCCATAGTATTCGAATTAGTTAAATCCGGAGTAATTCCTGATTATTCCGCACACTGGGCACTTTAATAAGAATGGTTGTTGATCTACTATCTTGGTCTTTATGGTTTAGTCTATATTTAAATATTAATCTTTAGACAGTCGAATGAAGCAATACGATGTTGTTATAATTGGAGCTGGACCGATTGGTCTTGCATGTGGAATTGAAGCAAAAAAAGCAGGATTAAAATACCTCATTATTGAGAAGGGGTGTTTGGTTAACTCCCTCTACCACTATCCTTTTAACATGACCTTCTTTTCTACATCAGAGAAACTAGAAATTGGAGGTGTTCCATTTATTTCACACGGACCCAAACCCAATCGGGCTGAAGCACTGGAATACTATCGAAGGGTATGTCTAAGCTGGGAACTGGAAGTAAAGTTATACGAGGCTGTAGAAAAAGTGGAGAATACTAATAACTCATTTAACATAACCACCAGCAAGGGCAGTTATTCTTCAAAATCGCTGGTGTTGGCTTTGGGGTTCTACGACTTGCCCTATCTGCTCAACGTGCCTGGTGAAAGCCTCCCCAAGGTAAGACATTATTATGATGAGCCTCATCCTTACTTCAATCAAAAAATAGTTGTAGTGGGTGCGGCTAACTCAGCCGTAGATGTTGCACTAGAAACCTGGAGAAAAGGTGCTCAGGTTACTATGGTCATTAGAGAACCAGGAATAAGAGAAACTGTAAAGTATTGGGTGCGACCAGATATTGAAAACAGAATAAAAGAAGGAAGTATCAAAGCCTACTTCAATTCGGAGATTGCAAAGATTGAACTGAGCTCAGTGGAAATTAAAACACCCGATGGAATCCTTCAATTGGAAAATGACTTTGTTTTGGCGATGACAGGTTATCAACCTCCATTTGATTTTATGAAATCGCTGGGCATACAATTTCAAAATGATGAGTTTCATACACCAGTTTACAACGATCAAACCATGGAGAGCTCCGTTTCCAATTTATTCTTAGCGGGTGTTGTCTGTGGTGGGTTAAAAACCAACAAGTGGTTTATTGAAAACTCGCGCGTGCACGCAGACATGATTGTAGAAGCTATACAACAAAAAACCCTGCCCCGATAGTGATCAGGACAGGGTCGTTATATTTTTTTAGATATTGTCTTATAGGGCGTCAGCAGTAATTTTCGCGTTTACTTTCACTGTCACAATGAAACTAACGGGGCCATCTGAAAATTCACCGGCCATTGTTACAAGCACCGCTTTGTCATTTTTAAGTTGAGCCGCAACTGCGTTTACTTCATCCTGACTCAAATCCAAGTCCATTTCATCACCAGAAGAAGAGGCAGCAGATAAAACAACTGAAGAGATACTCACTGAACCAAGATTACCATTCACCCCAAATAAGATATCACCGGTGAAAGTAGCGTCAACGGGCCCTACATAATTACTTATTTTGTAAGTAACATCGTTAAGCTCAATGTTCTGTATTTTTTCTTTGTACTTAGCCACTTCTGGGTCTGTAGTTGCATCCAGAGTGATCTGGTCTGAATAACTACCCTCAGGCGCATCATTTACGGTAATTGATTCATCAAATTCCGTAGAAAAAGAGATATCATCTGCTTTGTCAAACAAGTCGCAGGAAGCCATCAGCCCTACTACAAACAATGCTGACACCATTGAAACCAAAAAGCGATTTTTCATAACGTGATTTTTTATTATTTAAAGTCTAAAGTTACAAATTCTGTAACTATGCGAGTGCTTATATAATACGTTTTGTCACCCCAAGGTAACTTTAAGTCACTAGAAAAGCTTGAAATAACTCAAAATTGACCTGTTATGCCCAACCCATTCCTTGCGAAGGCTGTCATTCAATTCCTGCTTATTCCCTTTCAAAATATCAACAAATAGGAACTTATGGGCGGTCGACTCATTATAAAAACACGGGTTGATGCATCTAATTAATTAACTTCGTTGCCTTCACGCAGACAACAACAAACCATGAGAAAAGCTATTTTATTACTTTTTTTATTCTGCAATGGATGGGGTGCTGAAGCGCAATACAAAGCCATTGTAGGGGGCACTTTGATCAATAGCAACGGAGCTCAGCCCATCGTGGACGCCACGGTAATCATCCATAATAATAAGATTGAAAAAATTGGAAAGGCAGGAAAGGTAAAACTCCCCGAAGGCACCCAGATAATTGATGCAAAAGGAAAATACCTGATCCCTGGACTTATCGATGCCCATGTTCATTTTTTTCAGTCGGGGGGACTCTATACAAGACCAGACGCGATCGATCTTCGTAAAGTATTTGGCTATGAAGAAGAGCTTGCCCTAATAAAAGAAAGACTCCCAAGAACATTTGCCAGCTACTTAAGTGCTGGAGTGACAGCCGTAGCCGATGTGGGGGGCCCGATGTTGAATTTTGAAATTAGGTCACAAGCCAATAGCACTAAAAAAGCTCCAAGAGTAATTGTTGCAGGTCCGTTGATCTCTACAGTAGCCAATCCAAAATTAGACATTGGAGATCCTCCGATAGTAAAAGTATCCAGCAATGAAGAGGTAGATAAACTGGTTCAGCAACTGGCAGATCAAAAAGCAGATCTAATAAAGATTTGGTTCATCGTTTCTCCACAACTCAATTTTGAAGATAATCTTAAACTCATTCAGCGCACTATTGATCAAAGTCATGCAAAAGGAATAAGGGTTGCTGTTCATGCTACACAATTGGCTACCGCCAAAGAAGCCGTTCGCGCTGGGGCCGATATTTTAGTACACAGTGTAGATGACAAAGAAGTAGATGAAGAGTTTATAAAACTGCTAAAACAAAAAGGAACCATTTATACTTCCAGCATCAGCGTATTGGATGGTTATAATCGCACGTTTGCTCAGCGATTTGATTTTACAGCAGCAGATTTTGAAATTGCTGACCCATACTTTATGGGATCTCTTTTCGACATTAGAAAAATTTCTAAAGAAGAATTACCTGAAAGAGTGCAATCTATCTTGGCCGACCCAAACCCTGCCATTGCCTCAGCAAGTGAGCGGGTAAACATTGCAAAAAAGAACCTGAAAAAACTGCAAGAGGCGGGTGTAACTATTGCAACAGGAACAGACGCTGGTAATATTGGGACTTTGCATGCCTCGTCCATGCATCAGGAATTGGCCATTATGCAAGAGGCCGGATTATCTTCCACTGAGATCCTTATTAACTCCACCTTGAATGGCGCCAAGCTGATGGGTAAAGAAAAAGAGTTAGGTTCTATTGCTCCAGGGAAATTGGCAGACATCGTTGTACTTGATAAAAATCCTTTGGAAGATATTGCCAACTACCGCACAATCAATGTTGTCATGAAAGATGGAGAAACATTTGATCCGAAAGAATTACTTCCCCCAACATCCGAAGATTTAGTTCAGCGTCAGCTAGTGGCGTACAACGCGCATGACCTCGAAGGTTTTTTAACTGTGTATAGTAAGGATGTCAAGTTGTATAATTTTCCCAACGAGTTAGTACTGGAAGGCATCGATCAAATGCGAGAACGCTACACTACCCGATTTGAAAGCCCTAATTTGTATGCCGAAATAGTCAGCCGAAGTGTGATGGGGGATTACGTAATCGATCAGGAGAAGGTCATTGGTATTGGAAGTGTTGAGGTGGAAGCAACAGCTATTTATCATGTAAGTGATGGGCTGATTGATAAAGTCTGGTTCATTATTAAATAGTACAGCATGATTCAGCCCGGTTTAAGGTTTCATCAATTCAAAAAACTAAATCCTTCAATCGTCAAGCGCTTTGCCAAAGATGCCGGAGATCTAAATCCATTACACCATGACGAAATGTATGCCATGCAATCGTCTTACAAAGGGTTAATCGCGAGTGGCGCACAGGCCACTTCTCTTCTATTGGGCACCACAGCCACAAAGTTGAGCGCGTACGGACCTATGGTTGGGTTGGAATTTTCGTTTCGGTTTCGAAAAGCAATCCAAGCTTCTGAAAAAATCAAGATAGAAATGTTGGTGGTCAATGTCACAGAGAATTTGAAATTGGGAGGTCGCCTGGTTGATCTAAGGGGTCGCATCCTAAAAGAAAATGGACAAACAGCACTCGGAGCCAAAGGACTAATTCTCCTAAAAAATCCCTAGCTAAAAAAAAGTTTTTACCTTCGCGCACAAATTATTAAGAAGCGCATGAAACTGACTGCACGCAATACCCATAGAGACATCGCCTACTTTTATGTAGGTTTAATAATCGCTTTTTCATTTTCAGGAATATTTCTCAATCACCGGAGAACACTCAATCCAAGAAAATACACATCTGATACAAAGGAAGTCCGTATAAATCCGGTTGCCAAAGAGCAGGTGACGGATGCCTTTATTTCCAAATTCACCAGCGAGCAAAACATCGATGACGAATTGAGGCGTTATCAAGCCACTGAAAGTGAGTTGACTATATCCTATGTCAATAATGATGTAAAAATAGACCTTACCAGTGGACTTGGGAACATCATTACCTATCGCACTATTCCTCTCTTAGGACAAATGACCCAACTCCATCAGGACACCAGTAACTGGTGGATTTACTACTCTGATATTTTTGGGGTTGGTATGTTGATTATAGCCTTTACAGGCATGTTCATTGAAAAAGGGAAAAATAGTTTCAGAAGTAGGGGCTTTAAATTGGCCTTGATAGGAATAATATTTCCATTGATCTTTCTCTTTTTGCTTACTTAATAACTGTAGACTTTTTCTCAGTTATTTTTATGCCTCAGGACAACCTTGAGTAATTTGCCTTGTCTTTACTAGTAGGCTCTTAATTGTCCCAAACTCACAAGGCATGATCAAAAACAATCTTAAGGTATCATTAAGGGTCTTCTCCAGAAATAAGACCTACACATTTATCAATGTCTTGGGGCTGTCAACAGGACTGGCAATTGCTCTTCTCATTCTTCTTTATGTTCAATTTGAATTGAATTATGAAGACAAAAATCCACTAGCCGATCGAATAGTTAGGATCAGCATGGATTACTTCAATGGGGAATCTCTTATCGATCAGGATGCGGAGATGTATCCACCGGCTGGTCCGAGGATAGCATCAGAATTTTCAGAAGTAGAAAGCTTCAGCAGGGTAGCGCCATTTAACGAAGCTACCATTAGGGTCGGTGACGAATTTTTCAGAGAGACAAAAATGTTTGCCGTTGACTCTTCCTTTTTTCAGCTATTCAACTATTCGCTACTGTACGGTAATTCTAAAAATATTTTCCAAAATCCCAATGAGATAGTGCTTACTGAATCACTAGCGCTTAAGTATTATAATCGAGCAAATGTGGTTGGTGAATCTTTGTGGGTATCTTCTTTCGATGCAGGTTTTAGAATTATTGGAGTTGTTGCTGACAATCCACTCAATACACATCTCAAATTCAATCTGTTAATTTCCTACCCCTCGATACAGAATTTGGCCGAAAGACAATCCTGGAGCAATAATGAAACCTATACCTATCTCCTACTTGGAGATCAAGTTGAGTTTAAAAGCTTCGTAAGAAATCTTGATGTTTTTAACGATCAACTTCATAAAGAGGAAAAGATTCTCAGTGAAAAAATTGTTGCTCAACCAATCAAAGACATTCATTTGTATTCGCATAAGTCTTATGAGATGGAACAAAATGGTGATGCTACTTCTGTATTCTTTCTATTGGCTGTAGCCATACTGGTTATCATAATTGCAGTTGTTAACTACATTAACCTCTCCACTGCTAAATCCCTTGACAGGGCAAAAGAAGTAGGCATAAGAAAAGTAATTGGCTCATCATTAGGGCAACTCCGAACTCAATTTTTTACAGAGTCTTTCCTTATAAATTTATTTGCAGGCCTTTTTGCCTTAGGGCTAATATTAATATCCTTTCCTGCTTTTAGAAATATGGCAGGATTACCAGATGGGTTTCATTTTTGGAATGATCCTCTGTTTTGGTATTTACTTTTATCCATTATCGCTTTCAATACTGTACTCTCTGGCATTTTTCCTGCATTTATACTCTCATCCTTCCAACCCATAAGTGTTCTAAAAGGAAAGTTTTCACGCTCCGCTCGAGGTATGCTGCTCCGAAAATCTTTAGTAGTGTTTCAATTTTCAATGACGCTTTTTCTATTGATTCAAACATTCACTGCAGAGCGTCAACTTACTTTTATGCGAAACATTGATGTTGGTTTAGACATTGAGCGAGTTTTTGTTTTGCCTACTCCTACAGACAATGAAATAAAAGAAAAGTCCAAAGTATTAAAGGATAAGTTGCTTGCATATCCACAATTTCAATCAGTTACCTTCTCCAGTAGTGTGCCAGGTCAATCGTCTAGCGAAATGGGATCGAGCAATTCAAACATAAATTTAGTAGGAGCGCCTGAAAAGCAATCCTTCAATTTTTATCTCAACTGGATAGATGCCGATTTTATTTCCACCATGAAAATGCAATTGAAGGCCGGTGAAAACTTTAATCCGGAAATGGAAAATAAAGATAAAATATTGGTGAATGAAGAATCTATTCGATTGTGGGGAATTTCTGATGCTGAAAGTGCTGTCGGAAAGAAAATTGACCTTTGGGGAGATCAGATGACTATAATAGGAGTAATTAAAAATTTCCATCAAGGCAGTGCAAAAAGTCCCTATATTCCTATGCTTCTTTTACACTCAGGAGTGAGCAACCGGTTTGTAAGCATTCGCTCACAGTCAAGAGACATTAAAGAAAACCTGAACACGATAAAGCAAGTCTACGCATCAGTTTTTCCGAATAGTCCCTTTGACTACTTCTTCATGGATCAAGAATTTGACAAACAATATCGCTATGAGGAACAATTTCAAAATGTGTTTGGAACACTTACAGGCTTTGCTATTTTAATTTCCTGTTTGGGTTTATTTGGTCTGGTCTCGTTCACCGTAGCCAACCGCACTAAAGAAATTGGCGTCCGAAAAGTGTTGGGTGCGAATAGTTCTCAGATTGTTACCCTACTTTCCAAAGATTTTATTTCATTGATCGTAATTGCATTAGTTATATCTATATCCGCCACTTATTTTGTTATACAAAGCTGGCTCGAACGGTATGCCTTTAGAATAGAGCTGAGTGGATGGCTTTTTATCGTTCCGGCTGCAGGGGTATTAATCATCTCGTTCCTCACCATTTTTATAAAAACTTTTCAAGTCTCCACAGCTAATCCAGTTAAAGCACTTAAAGACGAATAAATAAGAAGGCGCTATTTTTTCTCTCCAATCAGCAATTGAGATGATAGCTCAATCGCCTGTCAAAACCTTTTCAGATCGTTTAGCAAATCTTTATTGGAGTATCCCTCCAAATAAAGCATTTTTATGTAAACCTCTTATTAAGTCAAAATTGAAAACGTTAACCCATTTTTATGTTACCCAAAATCTCTAGGTATCTTATATTCCTATTATGTTTATCCGTTGTCACGCAGGTAGATGCACAGACAACCTCTTCAGACTCTACATTTTTCAAAGCGCTGACTTTTCGCAACGTAGGCCCTACCCGCGGTGGCCGGTCTACTACCGTACAGGGTGCTTTAAAACAACCCGGTACTTTCTACATGGGTACCACTGGAGGTGGTGTGTGGAAAACAGATGATTACGGCACCAACTGGTTCAATATTTCAGATGGTTTCTTTAAATCTCCTTCAATAGGCACAATCAAAGTATATCAGGAAGACCCCAAGATCATTTACGTTGGCACAGGATCAGATGGCATCCGTTCTAACATCATTGTAGGAGATGGAATGTACAAATCCGAAAATGCTGGAAAAACCTGGACCCACATTGGTTTGGAAAAGGCCGGACAAATTGGCTCCGTTGAAATCCATCCTACTAATCCCAATCTCGTATTTGTTGCCGCACAAGGACAGCCCTTCAATCCCAACAAAGAAAGAGGCGTGTACAGAACAAAAGACGGTGGCAAGAGCTGGCAAAACGTACTTTACGTTTCAGATAGTGTAGGTGCTGTGGACATTGAGTTTGCTCCCAATAACCCCAACATTATCTATGCGGCCATGTGGCGCAATGAGCGCAAGCCCTGGACCATTATAAGCGGTGCCAATAAAATAGGAGGTATCTACAAATCTGTAGATGGCGGAGACAACTGGAAAAAAGTCACGAAGGGTTTGCCTCAGGGGTTGATTGGAAAAATAGACTTCGCAGTTTCTCCTGCGGACCCGAACCGACTCTATGCCTTGATCGAAGCGCCAAAAGAAGAACGTGGTGTTTATCGTTCCGATGATCAGGGAGAGTCATTCCGATTGGTCAATAACAAAAAGCAATTAACCGATAGACCGTTTTACTATTGTAACATAGATGCCAATCCGCTCAATGCCGATGTGATTTATGTGTTGGCTACCAATTTTCATAAATCGGTAGACGCGGGTAAAACCTGGGGAGAAGTAGAACCTCCTCACGGAGATAATCACGATATGTGGATCAATCCTACAGATACATCTCAGTTTATTCAATCCAATGATGGTGGTGCTAATATTACATTCAATGGTGGCAAGTCCTGGTCAACTCAGGAAAACCAACCTACAGCAGAATTGTATCAGGTAGAAGTAGACGACCAATATCCATACTGGCTCTATGCAGGTCAACAAGATAACAGCACCATTGCAGTACCCTCACTTCCCCCTTATGATGCTCCCGGTGGGGCTCGTGCATTCTGGATGGCCGTAGGTGGTTGCGAAACAGGTCCAGCTGTTCCAAAACCTGGCAATCCGAATATTGTGTATTCCAATTGCAAAGGAAACTTCGGAGTCTACGATAAGCGCTCTGGTCAGGAGCGTCAATACCATGTGGGAGCGATGAACATTTATGGCCACAATCCAAAAGATTTGAAATACAGGTTTCAGCGCGTGTCTCCCATTTATGTCTCTAGCCACAATCCTGATGTGGTATACCATGGGTCTCAATTCTTGCACAAGACTACTGACGATGGTGTTACCTGGCAGACCATATCCGGTGATTTAACAGCCAATGAGCCCGGTAAACAAGTGATTTCAGGGTCGCCCATCACAAGAGATGTAACGGGCGAAGAATATTATAGTACGCTTTATGAAATCAATGAGTCAAAGCTTAAAGAAGGTTTGATTTGGACAGGTGCCAATGATGGCCCTATTCATGTAACAAAAGACGGAGGCAAGAACTGGGAAAACGTAACTCCAAAAAATTTACCTCCCGGTGGTCGCGTAGATTGTATAGAGCCCTCTCCTCATAAAGAAGGAAAAGCTTATGCGGCTATTCTTCGTTACCAGGTGGGCGACTGGATGCCTTATATTTATAAAACAACCGACTATGGGAAAAGCTGGACTTTATTAACCACAGGCTCAAATGGTATTCCTGAAGGATTTCCTACAAGAACAGTCCGTGAAGATCCTGATCAGGAGGGTTTACTTTATGCGGGAACTGAATACGGTTTGTTCATTTCTTTCAATGACGGTGCCTCATGGCAATCATTTCAACAGAATTTGCCCGTTACACCCATCACTGATATTAAGGTGTTCAGAAAAGATTTGATACTTTCTACTATGGGGCGCTCGTTTTGGGTGCTTGACAATATTTCACCCATTCACGAGTTGGTGAAAGCTAAGGAAAGCAAAACAGCCTACCTGTACCAACCAGAAGATGCCCTGCGGTTAAGACACCGCGGCACAGGAAAAAATGAAGTCCCCTATTATCCTGGTGCTGGTGTTACCATTGATTACACTTTAAAATCTAAACCTTCGCAGGATATCAAATTAGAAATCCTGAATCCCGATAACAGAGTAATCAGGACCTTCACGAGTGAGCCTCCACCAAAAGACACTACTAAAGTGGGTGTGGATATGGCTACAGGTTTTGAAACCAAAAGATCAAAAGCAGATTTGAATAAAGAAGTGGGTACACACCGTTTCCGTTGGGACTTATCTCATGAGGGACCGTGGGATAAAGATCCGGCAAGAAGCTTGCGAGGAGGTCCAATGGTACGCCCTGGAGTCTATCAGGCACGATTAACAGTGGATGGAGTTACTCAAATTCAATCCTTCGAAGTAAAGGTTGATCCTAAGCTGGATCTAACCAAAACCGGGCTGGAGGATATTCACGCGCAGGAAAACCTTTCTATGCAAGTAGTCGCGTTGGAGGATTCCAGCAAAAGAGTGGCTGAAGAGATTAAAGCCCGTAGAAAAGAATTGGCCAAACTGATAAAAGATGGAAAGAAGGTGAAGCAGTACACCCAGGAAGACAAGCGCCTGGCACAAATTGAGGACCAACTTGCAACTGCCGATGGGATTTACATGATGCCCATGTTAATCGATCAAGTTCGCTATTTGAGGTACATGTTGAATCAGGCCGACCAAAGGCCTGGAAAAGATGCCTATGATCGCTACGAAGAGCTTAAAAACAGGTTTAGTACTATCATGACGCCTTATATTAAATTAGGGCCTAAGATGTAGCAACTGAAACACAGCATTCAATTACAATTAAAGGGCTCTGAAAATCCAGAGCCCTTTTACTTTTTAAAATAATTATCAATGGCATTTTTAAGATTGAAGTAATCTTTTTCCTGGAGGTTGGATCCTATTCTTATGGCAAAGCCTAAAGTTCTGTGCAATCTTCTAAAAGATGCTTTTGAATTGTCTATTGCCTTTAAGTCCTCAATCAGACTTTCATCGAAATCAGTTAATTTCTCTTGAAGCGTATATGTCTCCTCCAGAAAAAAAGCCAAATTATAATCTAAAGATGAAAAGGCCTCCGTACGATGTGCAGTTGACCAAGCTACATCTGATAGTTGAAATAAATCGAGATCAAGTTTCACGCCTTTCGCTCCCTCATTTAAATATTGTGGATATTGTCTCACCAATTCACTCCACACGCTATCACTTGCTGTAACTTTCATTTCTTCATTCACCACCTCAAGGTATTTTGATAAAAAAGAATGCAGGGTTTTATTGGATTGAATGATCGTATCCAAATTTGTGCTGTTCCTGCCTATCTCGCTCTTAATGTTTTCAAGCGCTATCCTCAAGGTGGCTTCCGACTTATTCTCTTCAGACCAGTTGTTAAGCCAAAAAGCAATAAGAACACCAAATACTACCGCCACCAAACCAAAAAGATGGTTAAGCCAATCAATTCTATTTTTTTGCTTTTTACTCATCCTAAAAAGTTAAGATTCCAATTATTTCAACATTACTTCCTCTAAATTGTGAAGGTATTTCTCAACGCCACAATTAGAAAAAAATGAACTTAATCAAAGTAATAGCCATACTAATTTTTTCCAATTCCAATTTAGCAATTTCACAACATTTACAATTAACTACATCCTCCGATTCAGCTGTGTACTACTATTATGAGGGATGGCGCCAGGTAATGGATGTAGGAAATTACACAGCATCTGAAGTTGCTTACCGCAAAATGATGTCGTTCGATAAGGAGTTCTTAGTGGGCTTAAGTCTTCTTGGAAGAATAACAGGTGACCTGAGTGAAAGACAGAATATAGAACGAACATTAGAAAACAGAAAAGAAGAGTTAAATGGAGATGAGCGGCTGCTGTTAGATAATTACATAGCGCTGGTAAAACTGACTAACTTGAGAGAGACTGACCCTGAAGCCGCTAAGATTCAATTACAAAAGGCTTTTGCGTCCGGAGAAAAGAATTTGAATGTTATCGTCCACCAGTATCCGGATGAAATTTATTATAAAGCAGAATACATTGAGGTACTGCACCGAAATCACGGGCCTCAACGCGCTTTAGATTCATTGTATAGCTTGGCGACACAACAACAACAAAATGAGCCCTTTCTACTTGGCTATGCTGCCAATATGGAAGCAGAGGCTGGAAATTTCGACAACGCCCTTGACAAAGCAGCACTTCTATCTAAACAAATTAGAAACAAGAAGTCCCCTAAACCGCACGTAGTGTACAGTGATATCTACTTTAAAATGGGTAAATTCGACAAGGCTAAAAAGTATGTCCAATCGGCCTTAAAACTGGATCCGGGAAATATAGATGCACAACGTTTAGAAAAGAAAATTACTGACCAACTGAAAAAGTAAAACCTTAATAATGAAATCAATTATAACCATTGCCATCATCTCTGTTTTGTGTTCTTACGCTTTTGCGCAAAGCCCTATTAAGGCAAGTGCCAATAGAATGGAGGAAAGAATAAAAGCACTATCGCAATTTGGCGCCAATCCAGAAGGAGGTGTAAGTCGAGTGGCTTACAGTGATGCTGACATTGCCGGGAGGAAATATGTAATGGGTTTAATGAAGAATGCTGGTCTTGAAGTTAGCATTGATGCTGCAGGAAATATTATTGGAAAACGAAAGGGTAAAAACAATAAACTTCCATCGATTGCATTTGGATCTCACATCGATAGTGTGCCAGGAGGCGGAAATTATGACGGAGATGTAGGTTCATTGGGTGCTATTGAGTGCATCGAGTTAATGAAAGAAAATAATATTGTCACTGAGCATCCGTTGGAGGTGTTCATTTTCCAAAATGAAGAAGGCGGATTGGTAGGAAGTGAAGCCATTAGTGGTATCCTCACTGACGAAGAATTGTCGTTGTTAAGCAGTAGTGGGAAAACATTGCGACAGGGAATGATTGACATTGGCGGTGACCCTACGCGTTTTCATGAAGCTGCAAGAAAAAAAGGCGACTTCAAGGCTTTTCTTGAGTTGCACATAGAGCAAGGTGGTTTTCTGGATCAGGAAGGAATTAATATCGGTGTAGTAGAAGGGATTGTGGGCATTAAACAATGGATGGTCACATTTACCGGAAAAGCTAACCATGCTGGTACTACTCCCATGGATCAGCGGCAGGATGCCATGTTGGCGGCTGCTAAATTTGTGGTAGAGACCAATCGTATAGCCCGTTCTATTGAAGGCAGGCAAGTGGCTACCAACGGAAAAATTAATGCTTTGCCAGGTGCACCCAATGTGATTCCGGGAAAAGTAGAAATGACATTAGAAATCAGAGATCTTGATTTCAAAAAAATGCTTGCTGTTTTTGAAAAAATTGAATTGGCAGCTAAAGCAATTGAAAAAGAAACGGGTGTGACTATCAGCTACAGTGGCCTCAATGAAGACATTCCGGCCATTACTGATAAACGCATTCAGGACATCATCGCGTCATCTGCTAAAGACTTAGGTTTAACCCATAAATACATGCCCAGTGGAGCTGGCCACGACACACAAGATATGGCGCGCATCGTTCCCACAGGAATGATCTTTGTTCCCAGTAAAGGCGGCATTAGTCATTCTCCAAAAGAATTTACTTCAGCACAGGATATGGCCAATGGAGCCAGCGTATTGTTGCAAACCATTTTAAAATTGGATAAAACTAAATTGTAACGTATGGCCTATAACGAAAAGTTAGCGGATCGTATTCGTGAAAAATTGGTCGTCCATAAAAAGGTAGAAGAAAAGAAAATGATGGGCGGGCTGTGCTTTATGTACAAAAGCAAAATGTGCTGCGGCATTGTAAAAGACGATTTGATGGTCAGGGTGATTGAAAGCCGGTATGAGGAAGCACTCTCTCATCCCTATGGTAGAGAGATGGATTTCACTGGTCGTCCTTTAAAGGGATTTGTGTTCGTAGCACCTGATGGATTCAAAAAAGAAAAAGACCTCAACTATTGGATGCAAATGGGAGTAGAATTTGTCGATTCCCTACCAAAACAAAAAAGCAAGAAACCTCTTAAAAAAATTCAGAAAAAGAAATCTGTCAAACAGAAGTCACTGCTGAAAAAATCTCCAGTCACAAACAAGGCAAAAAAGAAATAATCCATATTTTTGAACTCCCATAAGCGAAATTATCCGCTGTGGGTATAATCGGTATCCGTTCAAACAAAATCCACTTCAGTTAACTGAATTTTTAGGGTAGTTTGAATATTCAAATTTTAAGCATGGTTGGCCGTTCTTACGTAATTAACATACTCACAGTACTGCTGTTTGCGGTCGCTTCATGGTCATGTGATAAAGAGATTGATCCAATTACCTATTGTGAATGTTCTTCATGGGAGAATTGGGAAAATAAGGAGGATGTTCAATGCGGGTTTCTTACTGTGCCCGAGGATCATTCAAAACCAATGGGAAAGACAATAAAGATTGCCTTCGCCATTTTTAAATCAAAAAATCAGGATAAAGAATCTATTCCCGTAATCTATCTTCCCGGTGGCCCTGGAGGAAGAACATTGGATACACCAGACAGGTGGGAAGATCATGAAGCCCGACTAGTGGGAGATCTTATAGTAGTAGAACAGCGCGGTATTGGCTTATCCAGTCCACTGCCCGACATCAGTGAAACATTCATCAACATCATTGCGGCAGACGCTTCTTCAGAAGAAGAAAAAGAGATTACGTTGAAGGCCATGAAGGATAAAGTGGCCGAGATAAAAGGGCTTGGGATCAACTTATCAAAGTACAACTCTACACAAAACGCCAAAGATCTGGGGGCTTTAATGGAAGTGCTTCCTTATGAAAAGTATAACCTTTATGGTACCTACTATGGTACTAAGCTAGGAATCATGACCATGAAGTATTTCACTCCAAAGATCCATGCTGCCATTCTTGACAAACCCACCATTCTTAACAACACCGCATTGGAAGCTCGCTTTCCTCATCTCATCAGGGCTTTCAATCGCTTGTATGAACAATGCGCCAGCGACTCGACTTGTAGTGCAGCACATCCCAATCTTCAGGCAGAAACCATAGAGGCAATACAATCATTAAAAGACAATCCATTTACCGTTAGATTGTTGGACAGAAACTTTACCTTAAATCCACAGGATGCAGTATTCTTTATCAGGTATCTATTTTATAAAGCTGATGCTTTTGAAACAGTTCCCCAATTTGTTCATGCTATCAATGTGAGAGATACTGCTGTGGTAGAAGAGTTGGGCGATTTCCCTGCCAGGATGCTAAAAGGCGCAAACAATTCCACGTTCTTTAGTTTTACTGCCTACGAAGAATATTCTGACAAAACACCATCCAACGTTTCCGCATTTATGGAATCTAATCCTGAATTAGCAGAAGGAGTAGCGTGGTTTCAGGCTTTTATTCCTGCACTCGTACAGTGGCATGATGGTCGTGTATCTCAAGAGGAAAACACGCTCGAAAACATACCAATTCCAACGCTAATCATCACCAACGATTTGGATCCACTCATGCCTCCCCACAACACTAAATTGTTTGAGGATGCTTTGTTAGATAACCAGGTGCTGCGTCTTAATCATTATGAAGAAGACTATGAGGGCAATTGTGTTTCTAAAATAAGAACGGATTTCTTCCTTAACTGTGATGGTAAAATAGACACCAAGTGTCTTGAAAAGACTTAAGTCTACTTTATTCTGTACATCACACTCAGCTGAACACTTGAGTTGTAAAATTTATAAGTTTCAGTCTCAATAGTAACATTTGTGCTTGACGGAATCGGGCCATCGAAGTATTCAAATTTCTCAAAAGGTAAAAAGCTATAATTATACCTTGCCACTATTGATATCCTATTACTGGCCTTATACTTAACTCCTCCAATCATTCCGAAATCCAAATCGGTATCATAGAGGCTAACTGCTATCACTCTACGCCCTGAGGGATTGCGCCTGATGTAAATCTCCTGACCAATAGAAGGGCCTAGCTCTAATGCAAAACGTTCTGAGATTTGGTAGTTGAATAAAACCGGCAGCTCCAGGTAATTTAACCGGAAGTAATCATCAGCCAATTGCTTCTTGATGTATTGTAATTCAGGATTCAATGAAAGTTTCTTGGACAAGGGAATACTTCCATAGAGCCCCAAATGAAAGCCTGTTGAAGATTTGAAACTGAAATTTCCAGAAGGGTCTTTGTCTCCTCGTACACTATTTTGATTGACTCCGGCTTTTATGCCAAAGGAAAATTGTGCTTGTGCCACGATGCAACAAAAACATAGGAAAGCTGGTAAGAT
This sequence comes from Cyclobacteriaceae bacterium, assembly GCA_040216665.1. Lineage (GTDB taxonomy): Bacteria > Bacteroidota > Bacteroidia > Cytophagales > Cyclobacteriaceae > ELB16-189. The sequence continues at coordinate 47,444 of JAVJOQ010000010.1, forward strand.
TATTCGTTTCATATTATTCCTCAATTAGGCTTTTCGCTAATCAAGGAAACGATGGGGTTTTGAGTTTATTTCAAAACTCCTTTAATATTTCTTCCACAGGCTTGTGGGAAGGGAAAAATTCAAGCAATCTTAGCATCACCCTATCCACAAGGGTATCCGGGCAGGAAGCCCCGCTGGTGAGCACTATTTTAACGGGATTTTTTGAGGGTAAATAATCATTAGAAACGACCCCCTTTTTTGCCCTATAGTCAAAGTGGTGAATTTCGCTATTGGACTTTAATTCCGAATCAGAATTAATAAAGTAAGTAGGGAATTTTCGTTCACACAATTCTACAATATGAGAAGTGTTAGAACTGTTATAGCCGCCTACCACTACGGCAAAATCCGCATCCATTTTTAACAATTCATAGGTAGCATCCTGATTATCATTGGTGGCATAACACAAGGTATCACGTGTATCTGCAAAATGTTTTTTAATCTGATCTCCACCATACTTTTCAACCATCAGGTTTTTAAAGTAGTCTGCAATGGCTTGCGTTTCAGTAGCCAACATAGTAGTCTGATTAACCACACCTACTTTTTGCAAGTGAATGGATGGATCAAATCCATCTGAAAATTTCCCTGCAAAGATCTTAGCAAAATCATGAAGATTTTTTTTGCCTGTAACATAGTCGCCCAGTAAAATAGCATCTTCCATATCCTTAACAATGACTGACGGAGCTCCTTGAGCACTGTGCGAAAAAGTAGCTCGTGTCTCTTCGTGTTTGGGTTTACCGTGTATAATTACAGTATACTCATCCTTCCCCAATTTATTAGCCCTGTTCCATACTTTCTCTACAAAAGGGCAAGTGGTATTGTATTTCTGTACTTCAATTCCTAAATCAAGTAACGTATGCTCAATCTCGATGGTCGTACCGAAGGCGGGAATAATAACAACATCGCTAGGTTTCAAATTGTCCCATGGAATCAGCTGAGTTCCATCCGTATCCATAATGAAACGAATACCTCTACTTTGAAGGTCATTGTTTACCTCTTGGTTATGGATCATTTGGCTCAATAGAAAAACATCTTTATCCGGATTTTCTTCCAGCGCTTTATAACTAATCTCAATGGCGTTTTCTACTCCGTAACAAAATCCAAAGTGTCGGGCGATGTAAAATACCACAGGACCAAAGTCAAGTCTTGCAGGAGCAAAGTCCTGCTTCCTCAAGTCCTTACTTCTTCTGGCCTCTTTTACTCTACCCGTAATGGAAGACCGGTAGTACGCAGGAATGTCAAATTTTTTGATGGTGCTTTTATTTTAAAGTAAAACCAACTCTAATAGCAGATTGTTCAGCAAAGGTAAATGTTTGTAACCGGATAGGTATAAAATTGAAAATGAAATTACCATTCCATCATCACAATAGTACCCTTACCTAATTCACTCGTCACGTTTAAACTTCCCTTATGCAATTTCATAATTTGCTTAGAAAGGCTTAGTCCAACCCCAGTCCCATTTTTCTTTGTAGTAAAGAATGGGACGAAAATATTATCCAATGTTCCTTTGTCCATTCCTCCTCCATTGTCACTTATTGCAATACAATTGCGATTCCCATCCTGAAAAGCAACAATTTTAAGTTTTGATTCTTCAATATTCTCCAAAGCATCAATCGCATTTCTAATTACATTAATAATGACTTGCTCCATCCATGAAGCATCGGCCTTTGCCATAAAATGATCTTCCACTCCTGACTTGTCGATAGTAATTTGGTTTTTTACCAATTCGGAATTAAGAAGGTTTAAAACATGTGTGATCAATCCCCCAACATCAACCTGAGATAAAACAATCTCAGGCGTTTTAGTAAAGTCCTTATAGGCGTTTACAAAACGTAACAAGCCCTTTGACCTTTTTTCAATCGTTTCAAGACTACCAAATAAATCCTCTTTATCCTCCTCATCCAGATGCTCCAATTTTTTCCTCTCACCATCAGATTCTGTTAACATTGTGTTGACTGCTTCTGTAAGAGAAACAATCGGAGTAACCGAATTCATAATCTCATGGGTAAGTACTCTTATCAATTTTTGCCAAGCATCTACCTCCTGCTCTTCCATCTCCTGATTTAGGTCTTGTACGAGCATTATCTTGTAAGGAACTTCATTCATTACCAACTCTTTGACCTGAACAGAAAGGTGCACCTCTTTTTTTGCAATTACCGTTCTGAACAATTGCCTTTGCCCTGGCATTAAATCATTCATCGCCTGAAATAGCTTAGCATTAATTCTCTTTATCTCATTTATATTTCGCAATCGGAGAGTTCCTAGCAACTGCAACGCAGCAGGATTAGCCAATTCTATTTTACCGGTTTCATCAAAACTTATAATTCCTGCCTGAATATTTTCTGTCAGCGTTTGCAAATATTGATAATGTGTCTCTCGCTGTAAGTTTACTTTTCTAAACTCTTCTATCACATCATTAAATGCCTCCGAAAGTTTTTTAAACGTCTTGCCTTTTTTACCAGGAGGAAATGAAGTAGTAAATCCACTTTGTTTTATGGAAAGAATAAAATAAGTGAGGTCCTTATTAGTCTTTTCTATATAATAGATCAGACTCCAAATGGAAATCAGCAACAACAGAACTAGAACAAGAGGGGTGAAAAACCACTCCTTGTTAGTTAATACATATGAAAGCAGCAAGGCAAGGCCAGTGATGATGACAACCCTTAGCACAATGTTTAATCTGAATTCTTTCAGTATCAATAGTGAATGCTTAATAACTTACAACCCATACTTTTCTATTTTACGATACAGTGTAGTTCGGCCAAGACCCAACTCCTTTGCTGCCTTACTCAGGTTACCCTTATTCTTTCTGATCGATTCTTCAATTGCCTTGCGTTCAACATCATTTAGGTTGGTTAAGCTTTCAATGGAGACACCCCGCTGACCTGGAAATTGAAAGTCCTGACTGGTAATGCTCTCTCCTTCACAAAGAATTACTGCCCGCTCAACAGCATGTTGAAATTCTCTGACATTCCCTGGCCAGAAATAACGCTCCATAGTTTTAACCACCTCCGGATGAACACTCAATGATTTGTTGTACTTATTGTTATACATCGAACAAAAGTGATCTAATAATAATGGAATGTCATCTAATCGTTCGCGAAGTGGAGGAACAGTTATCTCCACCGTATTAATTCTATACAATAAATCTTCTCTGAACACTCCCTCCTCCACTAGCTTCTCAATATTTTCATTGGTAGCGGAGATCAGGCGAATGTCAATTTCAATTTGTTGGTTGGATCCAACAGGTGTAATTACTCTGTTCTGCAATGCGGTAAGCAATTTACTCTGCAAGGAAAGCGGCAAGTTGCCAATTTCATCTAAAAACAAAGTGCCCCCTGAAGCCAACTCAAATCTTCCCACTCTATCTTGTTTTGCATCTGTATAGGCTCCTTTTACGTGACCAAACAATTCCGACTCAAATAAACTTTCAGGTATAGTACCCACATCTACCTTTACAAATGGCCCATTGTTTCGGGGAGACCGGTGATGCATGGCCTTTGCTACCAATTCCTTTCCTGTACCATTCTCCCCCAACAGTAAAACATTAGCATCGGTGGTGGCAACACGATTAACAATTGAGAACACACTCTTAATGGCTTTGGACTCGCCAATGATAGAGGCATCGGGTTGCGTATATACTTCAGCCATCCTGATTTGATGTTGCTTTAGTTTTGCTACTTCCCTTTTTGAATTAGATAATTGAACTGCTGCATTAACAGTTGCAATCAATTTTTCGTTTTCCCACGGCTTCACCACAAAATCCACAGCCCCAATTTTCATGGCCTCCACCGCCAGTTTCACATCACCGAATGCAGTCACCATTACCACACTGAGGGAGGGATGATCCCCTAATATGTTTTCCAGCCAATACAGCCCTTCTCTTCCTTTCGTTACATCTGCCGTAAAATTCATATCCAGCAAAACCACATCAGGTTGCTTTTGATTGATCAAAAATGGAAGCTGCTGGGGGTTTGACTCCGTACTCACCTTTTCAAAATGCTGTCGCAAAACGACCCTGGCGCTTTGAACAATATCCGGATCATCATCCACTATAAGAATGTGGGCAGAAGTTTTCATTATGAATAAAGGTAAGTAAATGTTTCAAAATGGAACATTTGTCTGTTTCATTCTGAATCACTTTAATTATTCTTAAACTTCCTATCTGTCTGTTTTTCAATTGATTAGAACTATTGGCATCTTAGTAGCATCTGGTATGCAAAATCCATGTTATGCTTAGAAGCTATCTGCTCATCTCACTAAGAAACCTGCTTAAAAACAGGTTGTATACCCTCATCAATGTAGTTGGTCTTACCGTTGGCATTGCATCGGTCATCATGATTCTTCTTTATGTGCAGGATGAAATGAGCTACGATAGGTACGATCCGGAAACTGCCAATGTATATCGCATTTATTGGCAATCCGGTAACCCACAGACCCGCACTCCGCATCCTATGGCGCAGGCTTTGGTCAAGGATTTCCCAGAAGTCAATAATGCTGTCACCCTTTCTCCCATCTGGGGCCCAGGGCTAACCCAACAAAGTTTCTCAGTAAAGAATTTGGATAAAGACATCCAGTACAATGAAAAAAATATCCTTTCTGTCGACAGCACTTTTTTCGATGTCTTTCCACTAAAAATTATCAAAGGAAATAAGAATACTGTACTTCGCACCCCAGGCAAGTTGCTATTATCACAATCCGCTGCCTACAAATATTTTGGAGATGAAGATCCTATAGGCAAGCACCTAGCTTTTAATGGTGATGAAAATCTGATTGAAATTGAGGGAGTGTACGAAGACATGCCCCGGCAATCACACTTTCATGCCATGGCATTGGTAAGTTATGTACACATGAAAACATTTGAAGATCCTGAAAGTGCCTATTACACCTGGGCAGACTTTGGCCACTTCAATTACATAAGGCTTCGCCCCGATGCCGACCCTAAAAAACTTGAGGGCCAATTACTATCCTGGGCCGCACAATATATCAATGCAAGTGATGAAGTCATTCAAAGAATAATTCAAAACAAAGAAGGCTTCCGACTGCAAAACATACGAGACATTCACCTCAAATCGCATCTCATGTGGGAGTTGGAGCCCAATAGCAATATTGAATATGTATACATCATGATGGCCGCTGCTTTCCTCATCCTCACCATTGCCGTGATCAACTTTATGAATCTTACTACAGCAAAGTCTGCAGAACGCGCTAAAGAAATTGGAGTAAGAAGAACGCTAGGAGCCTTTAAAAAACAACTATCATTTCAGTTTATTGGAGAATCATTACTGGTGGCCATGTTCTCCATGATACTCGCTGGCTTAGCCGTTGAAATATCACTTCCCTATTTCAACCTGCTCAGCGGAAAAGAATTAGAAATAAATTTTCTTCACAATCCTTCCATTGTGGCGACTATCCTTGGTATTGGTATAATCACCGGAGTTTTAGCCGGGCTCTACCCGTCAGCTATTCTCTCCTCCATTAATCCTGTGCAAGTGCTTAAAGGAAAATTCGTAACCAGCAAAGGCGGAAATCTATTCTCACGAATTTTAGTAGTCTTTCAATTCACGATGGCCATCATTTTGATTTCAGGAACCGTCATTATCCTCAATCAAATGAATTTTATCCAGCACAAAAACTTAGGATTTGCGAAAGATGCAACGCTGCTCATTCCTGTACGGGATGGAAACATGAGAAGAAATTTTGAAACACTTCAAAATGAACTGAGAAGTATAGTGGGCGTAGAAGAAGTAGGGGCGTCATCCAACGTACCGGGTTCACAATTCAATCAGAATCCAATCCATTCCATTAGCGATCCTGATCATGAGGTCAATGCATCACAAATGTTTGTTGATTATGATTTAATAAAAACCCTTAATCTCGAAATTGTAGAGGGCCGAGGGTTCGAGCGTTCTTTTCCTGGCGATACTTCAAATGCTTATATCATTAATCAAGCGGCTGCTCATGAACTACAACTCAGCGACCCGGTGGGGAAAGAGATAGTCTTGGTAATGGACGAGGACGAATACCGTGGAACGATTGTAGGTGTAGTAAAAGATTTTAATTATCAATCCCTGCATCAACCTGTTCGGCCGGTGATTATGCAAAGACTGCCTTACTATAATACCGTGCTCATAAGATTCAATTCAGAAAATGTACCACAAACCATTAGCAGCATCGAGTCAGTCTGGAAAAATTTTGATGACACGTTTGGCTTTGAGTATTCTTTTCTGGAGGACAATATCAACTCACAATACACTTCTGAAAACAAAATGGGTTTGGTTTTCGGTTTATTTGCAGGCATTGCCATCATTATTTCGTGCATGGGTCTGTTCGGATTGGCCTCTCTCAACTTTGCTCAACGTAAAAAGGAAGTCGGTATTCGAAAAGTTTTAGGTGCTCCCCTTGGCCGTTTGCTGCTGAACTTGATAAAAGACTATTCTAAACTTATCATAGTGGCCACAATACTTGCCGTCCCCGTTGCGTGGTGGATCATGAGCGGTTGGCTCAACAACTTTGTCTTTAAGGTTGATATTAACATTTGGATCTTTTTGCTCACCGGAATGAGCACATTGTTAATTGCGTGGCTTACTATCGGCTATTTAACCATCCGCACTGCTTCTCTTAATCCCGTAGACACTTTAAAAGAGGAATAAGAGAAAGCGCCTTTATCAAAACATTAACATCAAAACTATAGATATGCTTACCAATTATATCAAAGTTGCTATCCGGAATATCCTCAAACACAAGTCCTATTCTACCATTAATATCATCGGGCTTGCTGGTAGTGCAGCTATTACCATTCTTATTGCTTTTTACGCCATAAGCGTGCTGTCATTTGATCAATTTCACGAAGACTCGGATAGGATTTACTTTATGTATAGAGATAGAGCTACTGAATCTGGTCGCACCCCTGTCTACGACACTTGGTTCCCAATGGCCGAGGCAGCACAAACCGAATTTGCTAATGTAGAAAGTAGTACCAAAGCCCTGAATGCTGGACAGACTTGGATCAAATATGAAGACAAACGCTTTGAGCAGCGCGTCTTTTATGCAGACTCTACATTCTTTACATTCTTTTCTTTTCCGATAAAATCAGGTGACCGAAATACATTATTGGATAATCCCAATGCTGTGGTCATCTCAGAAGATGTAGCTAAAAAATTCTTTGGTGATCAAGACCCAATAGGCCAGGTACTCAACTTTGGTTTTGCAATGGACAGAACAATAACTGGTGTAATCGGAAAAATTCCAGGAAACTCTTCTTTTGAATTTGAAGTTGTTATCCCACTCAACTCTCGGGTCGCTCATCAATTTTTGGGAGACGATCTCTGGGCAGGGTCTTTCTGCACATCTTTTGTCAAACTGAACGCATCCAATGATATAGCTACGCTACGCCAGCAGGCCAATCTTATTATGGAAAAGTATGTAGATGAAACAGAAAGAGGCAATGTGCTTTTTCTTGCCCTTAAAGACTATAACGATGAATTCACCGATCAACGAAAATATGCTTATACTTTATTAATAGTTGCGCTCGGTATATTGCTCATTGCTTCTATCAACTTTACAAACCTTGCCACTGCGCAATCACTAATGCGAACTACGGAGGTAGGAGTACGAAAAGTAATGGGTGCCTCAAAGAAAGGACTCATTTATCAATTTTTGAGCGAATCTCTTCTGCTTACATTCTTCGCCCTCATCCTTGGAGGTCTACTGGCCGAGTTATTACTACCCTTTTTTAGCACATTAATTGGTCTTGAAATTCCTATCAATTTCATCGACAACCCAGTGATGATTGGAATAATCATAGTCCTAGGAATTGTAATTGGTATTCTAAGTGGAAGTTATCCTTCCTTCTATATTTCAAACTTTAAACCAAGTGAAGTATTGAAAGGCACTCAATCTAAAGGTGGAAGCATGCTGTTGAGAAATGGACTGGTCATTCTTCAATTTACATTAGCCATTATTCTGCTGAGTGCAGTTGCTATCATTAGTCAACAAGTTGATTATATGAGAAGTTATGATGTCAAATTTGACAGAGACAATGTAGTAGTAATACCCATAGGTATTCGCGACTTTGAAGACCGGGGAAGTGCAGTTTCCAGAATGGTGGCGTTCAAAGAACAACTCAAACAACTAGCTGGAGTAGAATCTGTAACCGCATCTAATGGCATTCCGGGAGATTATCCGGGTAGTTTCTCTCTCTTTTTACCACAAGGCAAAGAAGAAATGAGTCCGCTTGACTATCAGACAGCTGTGGTGGAAGAAGACTATTTTAATACTTATAATATTAAGTTAGTTGCAGGTAGAAACTTCCTGCCCAATTCTGTAAACGACAGAAATAATTCCATTATCCTTAACGAAGCAGCAGTGCGTGACATCGGTTGGGAAGATCCGATTGGGAAGCACTTGATATATCCTAACTCTCGCAGGCCGCTAGAAGTAATTGGTGTAGTAGAGGACTTCAATTACGCAACCTTAAAGGAGCCTATTTTACCTATCGTTCATCACTATGGTGGTGACAGTGCAAGAAATTACCGACATATCTCTGTTAAACTTGATCCCAATGCACGACAAGCCAGTATCGAATTGATGTCTTCCACTTGGGAGTCTATGAATTTTGACAAAGCGTACGAGTATTTCTTCCCTGCAGAACGGATGGAAAGTTTATATGAATCAGAAGACAACCTGATTAAAATTCTTACTTATGCTACGCTCTTCGCAATTTTTGTAGCCTGTCTTGGATTGTATGCGCTGGCCTCCTTTACGGTGATGCTTCGCACCAAAGAAATTGCCATCAGAAAAGTTTTGGGAGCTTCTGTACCAAGTATCGTTAAGCTCTTTTCAAAAACATATGCTGCTATGGTGTTCGTTGCTATTGTGCTGGCCGTGCCTCTCACTTGGTACGCAATGTCTGAGTGGTTGCAGAGTTTTGCGTTTCGAACAGAAATCGAGTGGATCGTATTTGTTTACGCAGGGATGGCAGCGTTACTTATTTCATTTATAACTGTTGCCATCCATGGCATCCGGGCTGGGCTCACCAATCCAGTAAAATCATTAAGGTCAGAGTAAAAAAAAGCCCCCGACCTTGGTCGGGGGCTTTTACTTAGGCCGCTTTGGAGAGTTTATCCTCCTTTATTTTATTGACTCGTATTTCTTTTTTTTCAAGATCGAACCATCTCACTTCAACGAGATTGTTCTTTATGTATTTCAAAACCTCCACTACCTTTCCATCAATCCTGCTGCGAACGCGTTCGCCCTTTTTAAACAGTCTTCTCATTTTTCGTTCATTTAAGTCCTACATCCTAAGTGCATAAATATATTCCCGAGGGAAGTCTTCATAGATACCGGAAAATGTGACAAGGTCACCCTCCTTTTTCTTATTCAAAATATCATTGGCTTCTTTTACCGTTTTTACAGCCTGATCATCTATGTGTGTTATGATAAATCCTTCACGCATTTCAGTATAGCGACCGAGTTTACCATTATCAAGTTTACTCACTCGTACGCCATTTTTCAACTCCAATCTATTTAATATTTTTTGATCCACCTCCTCCATGGAAAGACCCAGTGAAGCAACTGCATTCTTTTCCTCACGTTTTATTGTACTTAGCTCTCCATTTCTATTCTTAAGGGTTACGGGAACAGTTACAATTTTGCCTTTGCGATCCACTTTTACGCCAATCTTATCTCCAGGTCGCTTTCTTCCAATATATTCAATTAAGGCAGTACTGGATTTAATCTCAGCATCGTCCAATTGAATAACTACATCCCCTTTTTGTAAACCCGCCTCTTTGGCTGAACTGTTTTCTGCAAAGTCAACGATAAATGCTCCCTCATTCCGATCCAGCATTTCTTGCTTAGCCAAATCACTGGTTACGTTTTGCACTGTAACACCTAACCAACCGCGTTGCACTGCTCCAAATGCAATCAAATCTTCTACTACTTTACTTACAATATTGGAAGGAACTGCAAATCCATATCCTGAGTAAGCTCCTGTTGGGCTCGCTATAGCTGTATTGATGCCCAATAGACCACCGTCTAAAGAGACCAAAGCGCCTCCGCTATTTCCTGGGTTGATAGCAGCATCGGTTTGTATAAAAGATTCAATGGCCGTATTCCCCAATTGTTCCTGCTCATTTCTGGAGTTAGAATTGATAATATTGATATTTCTTCCTTTTGCACTAATTATTCCAGCTGTAACAGTGGAGTTCAGGTTAAATGGATTCCCTACTGCTAATACCCATTGGCCTACTTTAGATTGATCAGAATCAACAAAGGACAAATAAGGCAAATCTTTGTTACGCACTTTTATGACAGCCAGGTCAGTATCCGGATCGGTACCAATAACCTCTGCTTTATATGTGCTGTTGTCCGACATTGTCACTTCAACAATATCTGCCCCTTGCACCACATGGTTATTCGTAACGATGTACCCGTTCTTATTGATAATCACACCAGATCCGGTGCTTTGGCTTGGTCCACGCTGCATAGGAGATGGTCCATTAAAAAAATCTCTTAGTGGGTCGCGTGAATTTCTTTGAACTCCCACCGCCTGTGTAGAGCGAATGTGTACCACGGCTTGCGTTACCTTATCAGCAGTGCCTGTAAAATCAAGGGGTACTGCTTCTCCATTTTCATTTACCGTATAGGCTACTGCTGAAGCCGGAACACCATTCACGTGTTCAATTTTAACATTTGAATTTCCATTACCATACCATTGATTGGCCACTAAGGTAATCCCACTACCCATAATGGCTGCAATCACAAGTTGAAAGAACTTATTCATAACGCGTTACTTTTTTAGTTAAACAATTTTGAGCAGGCAGGATGCCTCTCATGGTAAATTGTATTGTAAATTTTTTCTCTTTGTCTACGCTTCTATTCAACGCCTATTCCACTCTTTTGTTTTGTGGTATCACTAATTACGAAATTCTTCGGATTTAGGTTCAAAATTTTTCAAAAACGTCTATTTTTTTACTAATTCGCCATTATTGTACTCATACTCTATGGTCACATTACCCTCCTGGTCATACCATTTTGACAGCCCGTGTCGGGTGCCATTTTGGTACGCTCCCTCCTCCATGATATTGCCATTGTCATAATAAATCTTTACTGTTCCTTCCAGCTTTCCATTATTATACCTACGCTCCTCCTTTACCGTAGAATATCTAAACTCCAGATAGTCCCCATGTAATTGATCATTGTGATATTGCATGCGTTTTTCCAACTGCCCACTATTACTCAACTCCAAAGTCAATCCTTCCCTTTTACCATCAACATAAGAAGTTACAGATTTCACAAGTCCATTAGGATGATACGCTACCCAATTACCAACTCGCTTCCCATCTTCTACCAGGCCAGATTGCAAAATATTTCCTGCGCCATCATTTAACCTAATACCAGTAAGCGCATCTGTATCTTCAAATCGTTCCTGAATTGCCCCTGCAGGTATTCCCTCTGCCACAGCGCCACCGGAAAAAGTATCACCAGAATCAGGTGATGAGCATGATATCAAAACAACGGAGGAAAAGAGAAAAAAGAGTTTCATGGTTTGAGTAAATATTTTTCAAGCCAAATATAAAAATGAAACTCTATTGATGTCAAGGGTGTGAGGAGGGCAATTGCACTACAAATTGGCTGCCCCTATTTTTTGTGCTGCTCACAGACAATGAACCTCCATTTTTTTCCACAAAGCTTTTAACCAATAGTAACCCCAAACCAGTTCCACGTTCTCCGGAAGTGCCTTCACGGCTAACAGCCCCTTCCAGTGAAAAAAGTTTCTCTCTCACTTCATCATCCATTCCTACTCCAGTATCTTCTATTGTTATTTTTGTGTGGCCGTTCTCCTCTACTGCCTTTACTGAAATGCTGTCACCCGATTTTGTATACTTGATGGCATTATTAATAATGTTTCTGAGTGTCAATAGCAGGTGATTCTTGTCGGCATACACATTGGCTTTCTCATCTGTATCGCTTTTTAAAACAATCCCCTTTTTGGTTGCTTCTTCTAACGAAATTTTAAAAGTTTCATCAATTGCAGCTCTTACATCAATAATTTCTGGATTCGTTTGTTCTTCATGCATTTGTGATCGTGCCCAGGTAATCAGGTTTTCTGTCATTTTTAATGCATTGGCTACTGATTCCCTTAGTTGTGATCCCATTTTTTGAATTTCCTCCTTCGACATGGACTCTGCATGCTTAACGAGCAAACTTGAAAACCCGAACAATGAATTAAGTGGACTCCGCAGATCGTGTGCCACCACTGAAAAGAATTTGTCCTTCGTTTGATTCAATCGTTCTAATTCTATGTTTTTAATATCGATCGCCTCCCGATGTGCTGCCAATGTTTTGTTCATTCGCCTTCTGCTTCTGTTAGATAGAATAAGCAGGATGAGTAAAATGAAAAATAATGCTCCTACTAGCGCAACAGCGATTAAGGTTTGCTTCTGTTGAGCAATAATTAATTCTTGTTTCTCAATACTATCCTGAGCGTTTTCAAAATCAGATTCCAGTTTGGCTGAGTTAATTACACTAGCAATAATGGATGCTTCATTCCGTCTTTTCTGTCGCGTAATGCTATCATCGATGATCACAAGCTCATTCAACGCTTCACTTGTTTTTTCAAAATTGCTGGTTCTCACATAATAGGCTAACAATCCCAAATATGCCTGCTTCCTTAACTCCATGTAATTGAATTGCTCAGCATACTTCTTTGCCTCATCAAGGAATCTCTTCTCTTCTTTAAACTGATTCCGCGCCTTATGAATTTGTGATTTACCAATGAGTGTTTCCACAAAAGCTTCAGGATTAGAATTTCCTTTCAGCACTTCATGAAGTTGCAGCACTTTTTCAAAATAATTTTCAGCTTCAGTCCACTCATCAAGCTTAGACAGCACAAGTCCGAGGTTACTATAACTGTTGATCAAAACTGTAGTGTTGTTAATGAATTCATTAATCGCAATTGCTTCCAGTAAACTCTCCCTTGCTTCTTCAAATCTTTCCATCTGGTAATAAACGAAACCAAGGTTGCTTAAACATACTGCGACCCTTTCAGGCATGTTCTTATTTCTGAAAATAGGAATGGCTTTCAGGTAAGAGTCAATTGAACTCTCAAAATTCAATTGACGGTCATAAACAATTGCCTCCGTAATGTAACAGTTGCCGAGTCCTACAGAATCCTGAAGTACAATAAAGAGCTTGATTGCCTTTTCCATGTATTCTGAGTACGACAAATACCTATCATTCGTCCCGCTTATCGAAGCCAGCACACGATACGAATAAGCCTCTCCCCTTTGGTATCCTATTTTACCAGCCAGCTTCAACGCCTCGTTGGCAAGTCTCAATGCCTTATCTGGTGATCCATAAATTTGTTCCCTGCTCAATTCATTTAAAGCCCATACCTTTACAGTGTCGTGAATGGGAGTTTTCAAAAGATTTTCAAGACTATCCACATAATGGGATTGGCTGAAGGATTGAAAACCTGCAAAAAACAATGTTAATAAAATGATTAACCTATTGACAAAAACCATGAAATAGCCTCATACCGCAAATTGTGGTTATTACAATTGCTCAAGTTAAGTTAAGTTAAACAATATCTGAATTAATGAATATTCGAGGCACTTTGGTACTTAAGAAAGGAAAAGAAGTATCTATACAACGTTTTCATCCCTGGATTTTCTCAGGCGCTATTTATGCCACTGAGGGCGACCTTCAAGATGGAAATTGGGCTATAGTAAAAGATGCTCAAGGTAGGGTTCTTGGTTCGGGGCATTACCATGAGGGAACTATTGCCGTTCGGGTTTTAGTTTTTGGTGATTCCCAGCCCAACATCGGGTTTTACGAGGAAAAACTAAAAAAATGTTACCATCAGAGACTGGCTGCTGGAATTATAGCAGATCATACCAATGCCTATAGACTTGTTCATGGTGAGGGTGATGGATTATCCGGACTTATTATCGACATCTATAATGGTGTGGCTGTAGTTCAGGCGCATTCCGTTGGCATGTATAACGATCGTGAGTTAATAGCTAATTCACTTGAAGCTATTTTCAAGGACCAATTAACTGCTATTTATATTAAAGCCCCTTCAGCTCTAAAATCGACACAGGAAGATGGATACCTCTTTGGTATGGGGGTAATTCCTCACATCATTCAAGAACATGAAAATAAATTTTTTGTGGATTGGGAGGCTGGCCAGAAGACAGGATTCTTTCTGGATCAACGGGAGAACAGAAAGCTACTCGGAGCGTATGCCAAGGGGAAATCAGTACTGAACACCTTTTGTTATACAGGAGGGTTTTCCATTTATGCTTTAAAGGAGGGCGCAACACTTGTTCATTCAGTAGATGCATCTGACAAAGCCATTGCAATGACAGAAAAGAATATCGAATTAAGTGGGTTCAGTAATGAGCAACATCCTTCTTTTTCTATTGATACTTTTGAATTTTTAAAGGACAAAAAAGACCAATACGATATCATTATTCTTGACCCTCCTGCTTTTGCGAAACACAAGAGCGCCAAACATCAGGCCATGAAGGGCTATCAAAGGCTGAATGCAGAAGCGTTCAGGGTCATAAAATCAGGTGGAATTATTTTTACTTTCTCTTGTTCGCAAGTTGTAAACAGACAACTGTTTTATGATACCATAGTTTCAGCTGCGATTCAATCGGGGAGACAAATAAAAGTGTTGCATCATCTATCGCAACCGGCTGATCATCCGGTTTCTATCTATCATCCGGAAGGCTCTTACCTAAAAGGGCTGGTACTCTATGTAGAATAACAGCCCTTCGGAAGTAAAAAGTAAAATATCTTAGTTTCCTGCTCCACTTAAAACTGCCGGTGGAGTTTCCGGATGTTTTGCATAGCGTTCAAAGAATTCAATCACCCTGATTAGGCGGTCCATCATTCTTAGTGGATTGCCACTTCTTGACAATTCATGCCCTTCGTCAGGGTAGCGAATGTATTCTACCGGTTTACCTAAAATTTTCAAACTTTTATAAAGCATCTCCGATTGAATAACACCTGTGCGCAAATCCTGATCACTATGCATGATCAGCAATGGCGTGTTGATTTTGTCCACAAAAGAGTAAGGAGAATTTTCATCCAATATCTTTTTTACTCCTTTTTCCCATGGATATCCAAAGTAATCAGGAACAAGCCTCCAGGCATTCCCTTCACCCATAAATGTAGTAAGCTCATACACTCCGCGTTGTGCATTGGCTGCCTTGAAACGTTGATCTTGACTTACCAGCCATGCCACCATATAGCCTGCGTAGCTTCCACCTGTTACAAAATATTGGTCTTTATCAATCCAGGAGTTTTTACTGGCGGCATCATCCAGTGCAGCCAAAATATCGCTGGCCGGACCTGTTCCCCAATCCTGATAGTTGGCTCTTTTAAAATCTTCACCATATCCTCCACTACCTCTGGGATTACAAAATACCAAACCATAACCCCAGCCTACTTGCATTTGAAATTCGTGCCACATAGAAAATCCTGAGGGTCCCCACATAGCAGTTGGCCCGCCATGTATATTGAGAATGGTTGGATACTTCGTGCCATCCTTCCTGTTCAATGGTTCCATTACCCAGTATTGTACTTTCGTGCCATCAGGTTGTGTGATCCAATATTCTTTTGGAAGGGTGACTTTTTTATCTTTCAACCACTCATTATTCAGCTTTGTGACTTGTGAAGTTTTTTTATCCTTAATAGTCATTTGATACACATCCCATGGGTTGGCAATTTCAGTTTGTGCATATACGATCCTGTCTCCTTTCAAATCATAATCCATAACACCTTTATCATCGCCAATAACAATGGAAGGTTTACCACCTTTTGCAGAAATGCTGTACAATGGAACATCTCCATCAATGGATGCTGTAAAATAAATCGTCTTTCCATCCTGTGCCCAGATGGGCGAAGACACATCGCGGTCAAACCCTTCCGTTAACAGCGTTTGGTTAGTTCCTGCTGCTGTCATTACTCCCAACTCCAACTGACCACGTAAGAAATCATCTCCACTTCTCGACAAATACAAAATTGATTTGCCGTCTGGTGAATAAGATGCCCCTAAAGCAGGATACTCTTTAAATGACAAAAACTCTTTCAAATTTTTTCCATCGGAATTCATCAACCAAATGGAAGATTTTCTATTGCCATCCGGCTCAACACTGGGCAACTCGGAAGTGCTAATAATTTTTGTTACATCAGGTGACCAGCTGGCTTGTCTAAAGCTTTGAAACCCGTTGGTAAGTTGAACAAACTCACCACTAGGGAAGGAAGCCACAAACAAATGAGAAAATCTTTGTTCAGGCTGTAAGCCTTGCTCTCCCTGAAACTGAAGGCGAGTAAGTACTCTTGGATTTTTTTCGCTGGCATTTTTGGCCAACCAGGCTTTAATCTCATCAAGGGAACCATCTGGTGAGGACTTCACTTTTTTCTTTTCATCTTCCTTCATCCCCAACCAGTTGGGTTCATCATTGTAGCTGCGGCCAGGCCTTTCGTTGCTCCAGCCTGGTACTCCTTCAATGTCATGAAAGGGAATGCTTGAAGTAAACAATATTTTCTTTCCATCGGGAGACCATACAGGTTGCGATGTTCCCGTCTTCACTTTTGTCAATGCATAAGCCTCACCCCCACTCAGGGGCAAAATCCAAATTTGAGAGGCGTCTCCGTCTCGTCTCACAAAGGCAAGGTGTTTGCCATCAGGCGACCAGGTGGGTTGGCTATCATTTCGATCTCCAAAGGTGAGCTGAATAGGATCACCTCCACTTAAGTTGGCCATGTATAAATGGCGTGTATAATAGTAATCCGTTTCCTTTTTTACAGCTTTTTTTGTTACCACCATTACCGCCTTCGATCCATCCGGTGAAATTTGGATTTGATTAGCAGTCGTCAGCTTCAACACATCAGAAGTGACTATGGGTTTTGTTCCGTTTTGCGCAAATGCAGGAACAGCAAAAAGCAAAATCAGTATTTTAATAACACTTTTCATAATTATTTATTGTCAGTTGTCTCCGTAGTTGGTAATTCTATCTTCTCTCCCCAAATATACTTATTGAACCATTGCCAGTTGTGCCAATTGGCTGCTAATCGCTCTTTAGGTTTAGTGATACCGTGTCCAAATCCTTTGTACACGATCAATTCACTTTCTACACCGTGATCGCGAAGTCCTTGCAATAATTCGTAGGCATTTGGGATGGGTACTCTCTTATCATACTCACCATGCTGTATCAAGGTAGGTGTCTTTGCATCTTTGATATGTGTCATTGGAGAAGTTTTTTCATATACCTTAGGGTCGCTCCATGGGGTTCCTTTCAAATACTGTCTTGTAAAAGGATGGATGTCTGTATTTACATAATAGGTAGCCCAATTGGAAATACCCGCACCTACAGAAATCGCTTTAAAAATATCAGTGGTCGTGGTGAGAAAAGCTGAGATATATCCTCCCTGACTCCACCCCATACATCCCATTCGGCTTTTGTCAATCAGTCCTTTCCCATCAAGAAACTCTACACCTGAAATCACATCCCAGGCATCTCCTACACCAAGATTCTCCACATTCAACGACCGAAATGTCTCCCCATATCCTGCAGAGCCTCTGTAATTGACACGCAATACCAAACTCCCTTTGTTCAACCATTGTACGATTGGATAGACGTACGTGGGAACAGGTGTTGGATAATCTATACCGGTTGGTCCGCCATGAATGACAACCAACAAAGGATATTTTTTAGAAGCATCATAATCCTGAGGTTTGTGCAACACGCCTTCAATGATAGCATCATCTTTACTTTTCCATGAAATAACTTCACTTTGTGCTACACTCCAGTTTTTGATTTGATCGTTGATAGAAGTAATCTTTTGAAGTTTTGGAGAAGCAATAGGTGACACATAAATCTCATTAAGCTGATCCGCAGTTTTTGCATTGACCACAAAGTGCCCTAACCTGGAAAACGATGTGCCAAATATCTGATCCGGTGCGTTCAAATAAACGGAATGATCACCCGTCTTGGGATTGATTTTATAAATAGGTCGTTTTGTTTTATTCCATAAGGAAAAATAAATGCCGTCTTCTCTCCAGGTAAGCTGACCACCGATATCCTCATCCAACTTGGCGCCCAGTCTTCGTGTTTTTCCCGAAGCAATATCGATTGCAAAAAGTTTTGAGTTTTTGTAAAAATTAGAAGTGCTATCGTCTTCATTAGAAGTGTACAATAATTCTTTGGAGTTGGGAGACCAATCTGCCAGGCCATCCGTACTTCCATTGGTTACCAATGGCTTTATTTTTTTTGATGACAAATCAATTAGCGAAATGTCGGCTTTCAAAAATGAGTTGATCAGTGGATTGGGTTGATGGTTAAATGCCAACATTGAACCATCAGGAGAAACCTTGAACGCAGTAACTGTAAACTTTCCTTCTGTCAAACGCTCAGGCTTAGCCAACTCCAAACATCCTGATTTAGCTTTGAGGGAATCTACTGATTGATAACAAGGTAACTCAGCAGGATTTCTCAAGGAGGGATCAAAATCCATTTGCCACAAATGAGATAATGTAAACTCAGAATCATCTGCAGCAAATCCACCATACCTCTTTACCTCATCTTTCTTAGTGTTATCCTCCTTATCTTGCTTTACAAAAAATATTTTCTTTCCCGATGGCGCCCATTCCAAATCAGAAATACTTTCCTTTTCATCGGTGATGGTAAAAGCTTCACCTCCCTCCATGCGCATCACATAAATTTGATTTTTCCCCGCTCTGTCTGAAAGGAAAGCCAGCCAATTTCCATCTGGTGAAAAGATCGGAGAAGAACTTGAACCTTTGGTTACATAAGTGGCCTGAAAAGCCTGTCCTCCATTTTTAGAAATCCAGATTTCATTATCAAACTCATTTTGCTCCCAATCTGTAGTACGCATGGTAAAGGCCACAATTTTTCCATCTGCAGATATGACAGGATTGCCAACGCTTCTAAGGGAGATGACCTCCTCAAAAGAAGGATCTTTTTTTTGTGCCATCACTACGTTCATAGCAGTAATAAATAGAAACAATGTTATCTGATATTTCTTCATGATTTTTAAAACAGTAGTAAAAGTGAAAAACGATTGGAACAACTTAAATTAAATGTTTTTCCAACCAATCGGTAACAGTATGTGTCAAATAGTAAAAACGGACATATGAAAGGGCTAATATTCTCCTTATTGCTTATTTTATTCATTCAGGGTTGTGGAGATTCATACACTATTATTTGTGGCGCAGAGCCATGCGGTACTGTCGCTCAAGTAGTGGATAAGACCGGACTGGACGGATGCGGATTGATGTTTCAACTACCCGATGGTACACTTTTGGAACCTGAGTTCCGCACCTATATCCAGACACCCACTGTGGAACAAGATCCCCTCTACCATTTTAATTTAAAGGCAGGCCAAACAGTAAAAATTGACTGGGTTGCATCCAAAGAGCTCGCCAGCATTTGCATGGCTGGGCCCATTGTTTTTATTACTTGTATTAAAGAGGTGAAGGGGGCTGTTGAGTGACAAGCCCCTTTATATAAACCTATTTCTTCATCCCCGTACTTGTGCTTTTCATAGGACTATTCATATAATCAACAGTCAGGTTGAGCATGGCGCGAAGACCCGTAATCATTCCGCTTTCGTCAATAAAAAAATCTGGTGTATGGTGCGAAGGCACTTTGGTTGGGTCAGCATCCAAGGGCATACCACCTACAAAGAAAAAGAAGCCGGGTACTTTTTGAGAGAAGAAAGAAAAATCCTCTGCTCCGGTTACTGCTTTAATCACTACCGCTTTTTCTTTTCCAGCAACTCTTTCCATCACTGGTTTCGCCCAGTCTGTTAATTCAGGAGAATTATAAGTAACAGGATATCCTCTGATAATTTCTACTTCAGCTGTCGCGCCCATACTTTCAGCTATGTTCTCTGCCGTTCTTTTAATTCTTCTGTGCATCTCTTCCTGCATGGTGTTGTCCAACGTGCGCAACGTTCCCGTCATTTCAACTTCCTCGGGAATGATGTTATTCCGTACGCCTCCATGAATTGTTGCCACAGTTAACGTAGCTCCTGCTTGTGTTAAATCCAGTTGCCTGCTCACAACGGTCTGCAAGCCATTAATGATCTGCGCTGAAACAACGATCGGATCTATTCCCGCCCAAGGGGCAGAGCCATGTGCCTGTACACCTTTTACTTTTATTTTCAACATGTCGGCTGCAGCCAACATCCCTTCTGGTTTAAAGGTGACAGTGCCTACCGGAGTTTGCGAACTGATGTGCAAACCAAACGCTACATCCACTTTCGGATCGTCCAATACACCTTCTTTGATCATTAAAGCGGCTCCTCCTTCTTCACCTTCCGGTGCTCCTTCTTCAGCAGGTTGAAATAAAAACACAATCGTACCCTTCAATTCCGATTTCATTCCAGCTAAAATTTCTGCAACACCCATAAGAATTGCAATATGCGTGTCGTGTCCACAGGCGTGCATCACGCCTACATCCTGACCCAGATAAGTTGATTTTTCTTTGGAGGCAAAAGGAAGACTGTTTCTTTCTACTACAGGTAGCCCGTCAATATCAGCGCGCAAAGCAATCGTGGGCCCTGGTTTTCCAGTCCGTAAAATTCCAACAGCTCCTGTCTTGGCCACAGGATATCTCACTTCCATACCCAATGACTTCAAGTGATCGGCAATCATTTTACCTGTTTTAAATTCACGGTTAGATAATTCAGGATATTGGTGAAAATGCCTGCGCCATTCGATCACCTTGGCTTCCATTTCTTTTGCTTTCTGATCGAGTTTGGCTTGCTGCTTTGTGTTTTGTGCAAAAACCAAAGAACAACTTATAATCAGCAGTAGGGTAAAGTAGATTTTCTTCATGTGTATGGGTAATTTTAGATCAAGTTATGAAAAACTCGATATCAGTAAAAGTTGAGGCATGCAGTGGATAAAAATCTTTTCCAGCGCTGATGATGCCCTTGCGAGGATACAACCTGGCGCTACACAACTGCTTATTGTGCACCAAAAAAGAATATGTCTTGCCCGTGTAAATGATGATTTTTTTGCTGTGGCCGACAAATGCTCACACAATGGCGAATCATTAAGCAAAGGAAAAATAAATTATATCGGTGAGGTGGTGTGCCCATGGCACGGTTATCGTTTTCAACTCAAGACAGGCAGGGAATCAGCAGAGCGCTCCGCTGATTTGGAAATTTATCCCATCAAACAAGACGAAACTGGATTTTACATTGGATTATAGAGTATGCCATTACAATACTATCTTCGCAAAACCGTTTATTTTTTGATATTCGCTTAATGAGATTTCTTTTAGCTTTTTGTTTCTTCATTCACACTGTCGTTCTGTATTCTCAGCAAATGGAGAATCCGATCCCGGCAAGGTTAGTAATAACAGATCGCGTACCTGAAGATTTATTGGCAAAAAGGTCTTGTGTTTTTTACTCCTCCAATTTTTCTGATGAAGAATTGGAAAGCATTCAAGGTTCGTTTCAACAATCCGGTGTTGATGCCGTGGTTTATTTAAAATCAGCGCTGGTATTTGCCGGAGCCGATGTCACTCAAAAAATCGCGGACTTCCTCATCAAACGTGAGATAGAATTTATTGTGCTTATTTCAAAAAGGGGAAATAATTATTCCTTTCTATTCACATCTTTCAATGCCAATAAAGAGTTTGTTAACAATGGCCAACCGGGATGGGAAGTGCAGAACACCAATCTGAAAGAAGCCCTACAAACTATTTATCGGTCGACTGTTAATAGTCAACCTATAAAAAATTTATTGATCAATAGTTACCCCGAAAAGAATTTTCCGATCGATATTATTGAAGGAAGGCGTTCTGACTTCTTTGCCATTGACCTTAAGGTGGATAAGCTAGCTGTTCCCTGGTTCAAAGACGCTGCTACTGATAGTTTGCTAGCTCAGTTTTTTAAAGAGAACTATCCTTTCAGTTACGGTATGACAGAACCTGGTCTTGATGCAAAAGAACTGCGCAACAACGGTTTTCACTACGTGCTCTCGTATGTGCACACCGAAGGACTTATCGCTCGGGATATTCTTGGTTATCAAAATACCACTAATGAAAGCGCCATTGCTTCCGTTACTTATCCCAACGGGTCTCTTCAATTAAAAACCATTCCTGCCGAGACTCCAGTTTACAAATTCTATTTTAAACATCTCGTTTCAGGAAATGTGTTCCTAGGCACCAAGTGGGATGGAGACACCACCTGGCTGGCTGCGTTGCGCAACCACGTCAAAGGATTTAAGGCGGAGTTAAAGATTCCTTAGCCTATTCTTTTACATCTTTCTCTTTTGCTGATTTTTTTCGATTCAACAAAACTGCTACGATTACTATAATGGCAGCGACTCCAAAACCATTAAGATGAAAGTGTGGAAATGAAATAAAATTCCAACTGTGGCCCCACCCAAACAGGCCACTAAAGATCGCCTCGAATATTCCATCTATTGCACCTAGGATCGCACCGATTAGTCCAAACACAACCCCGAATATTGCGCCTAGGATTCCGATCACTAAACCGAAACCTCCCGCAATGAGACCAATCCAGATGGGAAATGTAAACAAAACAATTAGGGCGAGGAGTAGTGTTGATCCTTTCATCAGCTTTGGGTTTCGCAACTACTTGCAAAAACCGTTCGCTAAACTTGAAATGAATAAAATCGGCCTTCAGCTTCTGTAATCAATGATTTTGACTTTATTGCCTTTCTGCACCTGTTGGATAATGAACACACACCCTGTACAGAATTGAACAGTTAGCTTCTCTTTTTGTAGTTGATTACCGCCCAAACATTGAGAATAATTCCGAAGCCCGTTACAATCAATAAATGTTGCCTGATGTCATAAAGACTACTGCCTTTGAGTACCACCATCCGCATCACCTCTATAAAATAAGTGACCGGATTGAACTTGGTAAATACCTGCGCCCAATAAGGCATGCTATCAATAGAGGTATACAATCCGCCCAGCAAAATAAAAATCATGATGATGAAAAATGAAATCAACATGGCTTGCTGTTGTGTTTCTGTGTAGGTAGAAATTAACAAACCCAATCCCAAAACGGAAAGCAAATACACCACAGCAAAAATGTAGATAGTGAGTAAACTTCCTTCCGGAATTATACCGTAGAAAACTCTAGCCAACAACAATCCAATGGAAAGCACTACCATTCCCAAAACCCAAAACGGAATTAACTTTCCTAGAATAAACTGATGTTTGCGAATTGGCGTAACATTAATTTGTTCGATCGTACCAATCTCTTTCTCTTTTACAATATTCAATGCTGCAAGGAAAGAGCCTACCATTGTAACCAATATCACTAATATACCTGGCACCATGAAAAATTGATAATTCAACAGCGGATTAAACCAATTGATGGATGAAATTTGAATTATCGGCTGTGGATTGAACCGGGGAAGCTGTAACCATTCCAATCTCACCTCACCATTAAAATCATTGATAATGCTGCGCAAGTATACTCCGCCTAAATTGGCTTTCACTCCATTGATGGCATTCAAAGCCATGAACAATTGTGCTTTGTCGTCTTTCACCAAATCCTTTTCGAAGGAGGCAGGTATCTGCAACACTACATCGGCTTCATCCTTTTCTACACCTCTAATGGCTTCATCATAGGAGTTAGTGTACTCTACCAAATTGAAATATTTGGAGGCGGATATTTTATTAGTAAGACTACGTGAGTAAGAAGAGTGGTCTTGATCTACAACAGCAATATTAATATCCTTTACCTCATAATCTGCTGCCAGAGGTAGCACCAACAATTGAACTATTGGCATAATGAAAATCAACCTCAGTATAGCGGGATTTCTAAAAATCTGCCGAAATTCTTTTTCCAATAAAATTCTCAGTACTCTCATTCCAATCGCACTTTAAATTTTTTAATACTGATGGTGAGCAACACAATCAACATGCCCAACAGTATAAGTGTTTCTTTCCAAACGGTTTCTAATCCCGTTCCTTTGATCATAACGTCCTTCACGATATAGTAGAACCACTTGGCGGGTACGAAATTGGAAATTACTTGAAGGGGTATCGGCATGTTTTCAATGGGAAACATAAATCCGCTAAACATGATCGTAGGCAAGAATAACCCCATCAAAGAAACCAACATGGCTACCTGCTGAGAGTCAGAGATAGAAGAAATTAACAGCCCAAGCGCTAAAGCCGTCAGCGTAAACAAAAAACATTCAAACACCAGAAGGGTAAGACTTCCGTTAATAGGTACATCAAGAGCGTAAACACTGAGCAGCAAAATACTGGCAATGTTCACCATAGATAACAACAAATAAGGAACCATCTTGGCTACAATTACTCGTATCGGCACGATGGGAGAAACCAGAATGATTTCCATGGTACCCAATTCTTTTTCGCGAACAATAGAAATAGATGTCATCATCGCACCCACCAGCATCAACACCATGGCCATTACACCAGGCACAAAATTGTAGGAGCCTTTGAGTTGTGGATTATACAACATCCGTAGTTCAGTACTTATTGTATAGGGGAAGTCCTGCGTCTCCTTCATACTATTTTGGTAATCCATAATGATGGCCGATGCATAGTTGGTCAACGTGTTGGCTACATTGGGATCGGTGGCATCAGCAATCAATTGTATGGGAGCTGCATTGGTATGCAATAAACTGCTTTGGAATTTTTCGGGAAATACAACAGCCAGCCTGATCTGTCCTTTCTGAAAGGTCGGTTCGAGTTCTGCATACGAGTTCAGGTTTTCAACAATATCAAAATACCTGCTGGCCTCCAATTGATGAATGATAGCAGTGGTCGCTTCATCTTTTGAATTATCCAAAATCGCAATGCGGGAATTCTTTACTTCATTGGTCAGCGCAAATCCAAAAATTAAAATTTGGGTAACCGGCATACCAAAAAGAATAAACAACGTACGCCTGTCGCGCAGCAGGTGATAAAATTCTTTTCGTATAAAATAGAAAAACTGTTTCACGCTTTTTAGTTATCAGATCGTTTAGCTTTTCTTGCCAATTGCACAAACACCTCTGCCATGCCTTTTGCATTATACTGTTTAGTCAACGCAGCAGGTGTGTCTAAAGCTTCTATTCTACCATCTACCATTATTGAAACGCGATCACAATATTCTGCTTCATCCATATAGTGCGTTGTCACAAATACCGTAGTGCCTCTGTGAGCTGCTTCGTAAATCATGGTCCAGAATTCTCTTCGGGTGATCGGATCCACACCTCCTGTTGGTTCATCCAAAAACACAATTTTAGGATCATGAATCATAGAAACTGAAAAGGATAGTTTTTGCTTCCATCCTAACGGCAGCGCTTTTACCAGGGTATCAGCCTGACTCTCCAAGTGCAGGTGCTTAAGCATGAACTGGGTTTTCTCTTTTATCTGCTGATCCGTTAGTCCATAAATGCCCCCGTAGAATCTGTTGTTTTCTCTTATAGTAAGGTCTTCATACAAAGAGAACTTCTGGCTCATGTAGCCAATGTTCTTCTTTATTTTTTCAGACTCTTTATATAAATCGAAACCGGCCACATTGGCTTTGCCACTTGTAGGAAGCGATAACCCACACAACATGCGCATAGCTGTAGTTTTTCCTGCTCCATTCGCACCCAAAAACCCAAAAATTTCTCCTTGCTGAACCTCAAAGGTGATGGCATCCACAGCCGTGAAATCACCAAATTGTTTTGTTAGGTCAGAAACTGATATGGCCGCTGCGTTACTCATTGATTCATCAATTCCATGAAACAATCTTCAATCGTAGGTTCAATCTTTTGAATGGATAAATTGGTATGTCCCTTATCCACCAATGACTTCTCTATGCCTTGTACCTCTTGATTCACTTCTGCAAAAGTGATGTGGTGATATTGTCCAAATGGATAACAGGTATCCACTCGCTCATCCGAACGCAAGTCATTCATCAAGCTGTACATATCTGCCGCGCCTACGGCCCAAAGGGGTTTTGAAAATTTTTGAGTAATCCCTTTAGGTGTATCAATGTCCATTATTCTTCCATCCTGCATCAACGCAACACGATCACATAAGCTAGCCTCATCCATATAAGGAGTGGAGACCACAATGGTAATCCCTTGATGCTGCAGTTTTCTTAGCAATTCCCAAAACTCCTGACGAGATACAGCATCCACTCCGGTGGTGGGTTCATCCAAAAACAAAACACTTGGTCGGTGAATCAAAGCGCAACTCAATGCCAGCTTCTGTTTCATTCCACCCGACAATGCGCCTGCCCTTCTTTTTTTAAAGGGCTCAATCTGCACATAAATATCTTTTACCAATTCGTAATTCTCTTCCAGTGTGGTACCAAACAAAGTCGCAAAGAATGAAAGGTTCTCCTCCACCGTAAGGTCCTGGTACAACGAAAATTTTCCCGGCATGTAGCCAACGCGTTTTCTTATCTCCTTGTAATCGCTCACCACTTCCAATCCATCCACCCATGCATTGCCTTTATTGGCGATCATCAACGTGGTGAGAATACGAAACAAAGTTGTTTTCCCTGCTCCATCAGGACCAATCAATCCAAACAATTCTCCTCTTCCCACTTCGAAAGAAATGTCTTTCAAGGCTTCAATCTGAGTTTTACCAGATTGAAAATTCTTAAATACACGTTCAACTTTTACTGCTGATTCCATGACTAAAAAATCAACTCCCCGTACATTCCAATTTTCAGGTAGCCATCGTTTTTTACTTTCACTTTAAGGGCATACACCAGATTGGCTCGCTCTGCTTTTGTTTGAATGGTCTTAGGGGTAAACTCCGCTTTGTCGGCAATCCATGTAATTTCACCCGCATAACTTTTAGATTCAGTTTCCAGGTCGTCTACCATCACCTTCACTTTTTGCCCTAGCTTCACCGCAGAAAGTTGATCGCCCGAAATGTACGCGCGCAATGTTATCGATGATAGGTCCGCAATCTTGTACAATGCCTTACCTGGTCCAGTTACTTCACTCTCCTCAGCATATTGTGTCAACACGGTGCCCGCTATCGGATTGGTGATGATGGACTTTTGAATTTGATCGTCAATCTGCTCAATCTGAATAGACAACGGAACTGTCTCGCTTCTCAATGATTGAGTGGTTGTACCCAATGAAGATTGCAGTGCAGCATATTGTTTTTGCAAAAGTGTTAACTGAGAAGTCAGGTCATCCACCTGTTTTTGAGTAGCTGCATCGTCTTTAAGCAAATTCTCGAAACGAGCTTTCTCTCTTTTTGTAGTTTCAATTTGCTCCTGAACGGTCGCCAACTGTGTGGCCATATTAGGTTGCCTGGCCAACACGGCTTTTACGGAAGATTGTAATTGCTTCTTTTTAAGATGGAGCTGAAGGGTATCAATGTATCCGACTGTTTCACCTTTCTTCAGCGTTTGACCTTCCTCTATGTTCAGTCTCAAAATTTTCCCCCCTGCCTCTGAAGAAACGATCACCTCGTCTGCCTCGAAATTACCTGTTGCATCAAATTCATTTTCTCCATTGCTACATGCCCCTAGAAGGGTAAGGCCGGCCAACAGTAAAGTGTATGATTTAAGTCTCATAATATTTTAGTTTCCAATTGTATTCTGATAAGCGTATAGCGCCATTAGTAATTGCATTTCGTGAAGCAAACGATTTTGTTTAGCCTGATCTTCGGCATTCAATTCGCGTAAGTAATCATTGGTGGTGATCACTCCATTTTCTTGTTGTGCCTCTGCTGTTGTTTTAATACTCGTTCTCAGTTCGATAATTTTATTATCCACTTCAATCAATTTGTTCAGCTTGTTCAATTCCTGTTTTTGCTGCGTAGTGAGTAATGTGGTGTTGAACTCGAACACTTCCTTTTGCGCATTCACCTGCTGAAGGTTAAGGTCACGCAATTGTTTATCCCTTTTCGAATTATAAAATCCTGAAAGTGACCAATTCAATCGAATTCCACCGAGGTAGTACGTATCGAATTCATTCTTCAATTGATTCAATGCCGGCTTCCCATATCCGCCTTGTAAAAACAAACCTACACGAGGCAACGTTTTTGATTTACGCAATTCATACTGTGCACCTAGTAACTCTTGTTGATAATTAAACAAAGTCAATTCAGGTCGTGTCAATACAGGTTGGTCATCAAATGTTAATACTGTTGGTCTGGAAAGTTCCGTATTTTCATCCAGGGATTGATTGATGAAGTAGCCAAGCATGGTAATGTAGGCTTGTCGCATCGACTGTGCCTCGATCATCCGTTGTGTTGCTTTAAGATTTTCTGCTTGTAGCAACTCAATGCTCATTTTAAAAGCCGTACCATTTTTAACGGCAGATTCTGCACGATGTATGCTTCTGTCCAGGTCTTTCTGCAGCAATACAATCTGCGCTGTTTGTTCATCCACTAGAAGAATTCCAAAGTACAATTGGTTGATGCGTTCTTTAATTTTATACAATTCGATTTCCAATTGTTGATCATCTACACGTGCTTTATTTTCAGTCAATGACTTTTGTCCCTTGATCGCACCTCCGTCATATAGCGACTGACTAACTTCTCCGTAGATTTTATATTGGTCTTTGGACAAGGGCTCAATATCAAAACCTGGTGCCGCAATAGGAACTTGCGTCACATCCGATTGGTAAGTGGCCTGTGCATTAATAGAAATTTGTGGTAATTGACCAGACCGAATATTGGCAATGGAAAACTCTGTGCTTTGTTCGATGAGCTGTTTCTGCTGAATTAATGGATAGTTGTTTCTGGCCAACTCATGACACATTTCTATGGTCAAAGGATTTTGCGCTTGTGCTAATAAGGGTGCAATCCAAAATAATAATATCGACATCCTCATATTACTAAGGTGTTATTGCGTTGATGATAAATTCGTATGCGTCTTTTTTTCTTTTCTCCATAAGGTCCATAAATGTATTTTCATCCATCTGCATCATTGTTTTAATGATGGGCTTGGCCACAAAAGGATAAATACAAATCGAGATGATGTTCATTAACAATTGCCTTCCATCAATGGGTCTGATTTTTCCCTCCTCTATATTTTGTTGGATTTCTTTTTGGAAATTTTCCAGCATCAATCTTGGATTAAGCCCCAACTTTTGGCCAAACTGAATGAGCCGGTCTGGCTGTTGTGCAATCTCCATGATAACAAACCGTGCGAGGTCAGGATGTTTGGAAAGTACGGTGATCTCGTGATCGATGATGTTCTTGATTTTTTCTGTAAAAGATGCGTTGGATTGGAAAACACCAAAAAGGCCAGTAAAGAACTCCTTGAATTTCGTTTCGAAAATGATGTTGAACATCGTTTCCTTATCTCGGAAATAATAGTGAAGCAATGCCCGATTGATCCCAGCTTCCTTAGCGATCTCCTCCATGCGCGCACCAGTATATCCCTTGCGGGTAAACACCTTTACCGCTGCGTTGAGAATGAGTTCTTCACTGGGTTTTGTATCTGTTTTAGGCACTTTTAACAATTTTGTTTAACAATTATGCTAAAGTACGGAATAGCTGACATTTTGGATACGGTTTTTCAGAAAAAAATTTCAAAATCGATCAAATGAGTGCAAAAAGGCTGTTTTCGAGACAATAAAAAAGGCCGCAAACTGCGGCCTCTTTGTCATTTATGGACTATGGATTCATTTTAGAATGGATAAGTGCCCTTCTCAATGACATAATCTGCCACCTTTCTTCTGGCATTCTTCAGGTTATAAGGCTCTGTTTTCGTGAAACGCTTCAATCCTAACAGCATCAACCTTTGCTCATCTCCTTCTGCGAAAGCATAAATAGCTTCCCTTCCAGCTGATGCTGCTTTCTGAATTGCATGATGCAAATAAATTATAGCCATCTCCTTTTGAATCTCACAAGCGGCTTCTCCCTTCATGCCTATCAATTTTTCCACGCGTAACAAGGTCGACTCTGCCACATACCCTTCGATCAACATATCTGCCAAGCTCATCAACACCTCCTGCTCATCAGAAAGTTTTTGCATGTACTTCTGCACAGCAGCCCCCGCCACCATTAGCCCTGCTTTCTTCAAATTTAACAAGGCTTTCTTTTCCTTTACAAAAAGTCCTTCTTCTTCTGCCGCTCCAAAATCAGGAATAGACACTAATTCTTTTTGTACGGCCATGGCAGGATTCATTAAATCCAAATGGCCCTTCATCGCGCGCTTCAACAACATGTCGATAGTGAGCATGCGGTTGATCTCGTTCGTTCCTTCGAAAATCCTATTGATCCTCGCATCGCGATAAGCCCTGTCCATAGGACCTTCTGCAGAAAATCCCATTCCACCGTAAATCTGAACTCCTTCATCTACGGCAAAGTCCAACACTTCGGAACCGTGCACTTTTAGTATAGCACATTCAATAGCGAACTCTTCCGTAGACTTCAATTTTGCTTTAGCCGCATCCATGCCCTCCGCCACCATTGCAGCATAAGAGTCATCGATGTTTTGTCCCGCACGATAGTGTGCAGACTCCGATGCAAAAATGTGTGTAGTTACTTCAGCTATCTTGTGCTTTATAGCTCCAAAGTTAGAAAGCGATGTCCCAAACTGCTTCCGTTCTTTAGAATAATTGATCGCTTTGGAAATTGCCATCTTCGACCCACCAACAGCAGCTACTCCTAACTTTATTCTACCAATGTTCAGAATATTGACAGCAATCTTAAATCCGTTCTCACGCTCGCTCAATTGATTTTCAACCGGAACTTTGCAATCATTGAAAAATATCTGACGCGTAGATGATCCTTTGATCCCCATTTTGCGCTCCTCCTCGTTCATGGTAATACCACCAAATGACTTTTCTACTATAAAAGCGCTCAGGTTTTTGTCATCATCGATTTTGGCAAACACAATAAACACATCTGCAAAACCACCATTGGTGATCCACATTTTTTGTCCATTGATTAGGAAGTGCTTTCCATCAGCTGTCAACTTTGCTTTTGTCTTACCTGAGTTTGCATCAGATCCTGAGTCTGGCTCTGTTAAACAATAAGCAGCTTTCCACTCTCCAGTGGCCAGCTTGGGCAAATACTTTTTCTTCTGTTCATCATTGCCATAATACAGTATGGGTAGTGTACCTATTCCTGTGTGGGCAGAAAGTCCAACAGCTACAGAATGGCCTGCACCAATTTTTTCCGCTACCAACATGCTCGTGTTAAAATCCATTCCAAATCCGCCATATTCCTCAGGCACGGACGTTCCCAATAATCCTAATTCTCCCGCCTTATCGAGAATCTCCGGCATTAACTTCGGATTGTTCTTGATGTCATCAATAGCGTCCAGTTTCGGATACACTTCTTGCTCCAAAAAGTCTTCACACGTTTTAGCAATCATCAATTGCTCTTCTGTCCACTCTTCTGGAATAAAAATTTCACTTGCCGGTGTTTCCCTGATCAAGAACTCACCTCCCTTTATTGCTTTGGTTTTTGTTTCTGCTGTGCTCATTGCTGTACTATTAATTATATTATCCTCTTTTAATTATAAAAGTTGACAATTGACAAAGGTCAGTTGACAACATTTTGTCAATTGTATTTGTCAACTGTCAATTGAGTAACTCATAAACCCCTGCTACTCCTTGTCCTCCGCCAACACAGGCTGTCACCATGCCGTACTTCTTCTTTTGTCTGCGCATCTCGTTAAACAACTGCACGGACAATCTCGCTCCGGAAGATCCCAATGGATGACCTACTGCAATGGCGCCTCCATTTACATTGAGCTTGCTCTTATCTATCCCCAACTCTTGCACCACCGCCAATGACTGAGCTGCAAAAGCTTCGTTCAATTCAATCAAATCCATATCGTCTAACTTCATCCCAGCAATTTTTAATGCTTTCGGAATAGCTGCAACCGGACCAATACCCATAATGCGTGGATCAACTCCTGCTGTTGC
Source organism: Cyclobacteriaceae bacterium (assembly GCA_040216665.1). Taxonomy (GTDB): domain Bacteria; phylum Bacteroidota; class Bacteroidia; order Cytophagales; family Cyclobacteriaceae; genus ELB16-189. The sequence goes on from JAVJOQ010000010.1 coordinate 79,374, forward strand.
ATAGCTCACCATCCTTGCAATAGGTTTCACATTCAATTGCTTCACCATTTTCTCCGACATCACAACCACAAATGCAGCACCATCAGATGTCTGTGAAGAGTTTCCTGCCGTCACACTTCCTCCCACAGCGAATACAGGTCTTAGCTTCGCCAACCCTTCAGGCGTGGTATCCGCACGAATACCCTCATCTTTCTCCACCACATACTCACGTGTTTTCTTTTTCATGTTTTCATCCACGTATGTTTCTTTGACCGTAATGGGAACTACTTCATCCTTAAACTTTCCTGCCTCCCATGCAGCGGCTGCTTTCATGTGCGACTCGTAAGAAAACTGATCTTGCGCTTCTCTTGAAATCTTAAATTGTTTGGATACCTCCTCAGCAGTTAATCCCATACTGGTATAGTAAGTAGGGTTGTTTTTGGCAATCTCATAATTCAATGCCGTCTTGTATCCCATCACAGGAACCAACGACATCGACTCTGTACCTCCAGCAATAATCACATCCGCCTGACCTGCGTGAATGCGGTGACTGGCGATAGCGATTGTTTCCAAACCCGATCCACAGTACCTGTTCACTACCATCCCAGGTACATCAATTCCCAACGACAACAATGAAATGATTCTTCCCATCTGCATGCCTTGCTCTGCTTCCGGCACGGCATTCCCTACAAGCAGGTCATCTACCATTTCGTTTTCCAATCCCGGCACCGACTTCACCAAATGCTTAATCACATCTGCTGCCAAGTCATCGGGGCGTGTAAAGCGAAAACCACCCTTTCTGGCTTTCCCTACTGCTGTTCTGTATCCTGCTACTATATATGCGTCCATAGTTATTAGTCTTTAGTAATTAGTCGTTAGTTAGTTTAAGTGAGCGCTTAAGAGCCCAGTTCATTTTTTGAATTTCTGTAATGTCATTTTGTAAAGCTTGCAATATGGACACTTCAAGAAACCCTACTCTTCTTGCAATTATCAATTGAGTATCAAGCTCACAAGTAGATCCAGTTGAGATTCCTAAAAAATTGTTAAAGTCTTTTTTACTGTTCCTTCCAGCACCCTCAGCGATATTTGATGGAATCGAAACTGCGCTTCTTTTAATTTGTGATGTGAGCCCATACATTTCTTCCTTGGGAAAAGATGCTGTTGCTTCATAAATACTGACAGCAAGGTCAACTGATTTCTGCCAAAGTTTTAGATCCTTATAGTTATTCATAATCAATCTATTTACTCAAGACTAAGGACTATATACTCTCTACTAATTCCTAAGTGGCTTGCCGCCCGTAAGTATCGACTGTATCCTCTCCAATGTTTTCTTCTCTCCACACAACGACACAAAAGCCTCACGTTCCAGATCCAATAAGTATTGTTCGCTTACTTCCTGTGCATAGCTCAACTCTCCTCCGCACATCACATTAGCAATCTTCATAGCAATCTTTTCATCATGCTCAGAAATGTAACGGCCCATCTTCATGCCACTTACTCCGGCTGCAAATAAGGCCATCCCTGTTTTTCCTTGCACTTTGATATTGGTGGCTTGCACCGGCATAGTATATCCCGCATCAGCCAATTCAAGCACCGCTGATTTCGCATCTGCAATCTGTCTGTCTTTGTTCATACTAACGCGATCCATCTTACGCAACACGCCCATCTCTCTGGCCTCCTCTGCTGATAATGCTACTTTAGCTGTGGCAATATTCATAAACGCATTTTGCAAAGCGTTTAATTCCACATCTCCTTCTTGTAAGGAATCACTTACACGTTTGGTAAACTCTTTCGTTCCGCCTCCTCCAGGAATCAAACCTACACCTACTTCTACCAAACCGATATACGTTTCTGCAGCTGCTTGTGCAAGATCTGCATGCATCGTCATTTCACATCCGCCTCCCAAGGTTCTTCCGTGAGGCGCTACCACTACTGGTACTGATGAATATCGAATGCGCATCACAGAATTTTGGAAAGCACGAACCATAAAATCAAGCTCGTCATAGTCTTGCTCGATGGCATACATAAACACCAATCCAAGATTAGCACCCAAAGAAAAATCAGCACCTTGATGGCCGATAACCAAACCTCTATAATCCTTTTCTGCCAGTCCTATGGCATAGTTCATTCCTTCAACTACCGCACTGCCTAGGGTATAACTCTTGCTGTGCCATGAGAAGTCAATCACTCCATCACCTATATCAGTAATTTTAGAATCTGCATTTTTCCAAATCACATTTTCACTGAGGTTCTCAAGGATAATGAAGTCTTGTGCACCAGGAATCTGCTTGTATGATTTGGAAGGAATATCATAATAGGTATTCAGGCCATCTTGCACTTTATAAAACGAAGTATTTCCAGCACTTACCATATCGTACACCCACTGGGCAGGTTTGTATCCTGCTTCTTCCATGGCTTTGATCGACTTTTCTACACCCACGGCATCCCATGTTTGGAAGGGACCCAATTCCCAGCCAAAACCAGCACATACGGCATCATCTATTCTAAACAACTCATCGCTGATTTCAGGAATACGATTGCTGGCATATTGGAACAAACCGTAAAAAGCATCGCGGTAAAATTCTCCTGCTTTGTCTTTACCGGCCAATAAAACCTTGAAACGATCTTTCAAATTGTCGATCGGCTTGGTGGTTTCTAGTGTCGCAAACTTTGCCTTGGTCTTTGGTTGGTATTCTAATGTATTGAGATCAAGCGTAAGGATTTCTGTTTTACCTTTTGCATCCTTGGTTTTCTTATAAAATCCCTGTCCTGTTTTGTCGCCCAACCATTTCTTTTCTTCGAGTTTGGCCACCACTTCCGGCAGCTTAAACATGTCTCGTGCTTCATCATCAGGCAGGCCAGCGTAAAGATTGTTGGCTACTTTCACCAAAGTATCCAATCCCACTAAATCAGAAGTACGGAACGTAGCCGATTTCGGTCTTCCGATTACAGGGCCTGTCAGCTTATCAATCTCATCTACATTCAATCCCAGCTTCTGCATGGAGTCTATCACTTTCAGCAATCCCCACACGCCCACTCTATTTCCAATAAATGCAGGTGTGTCTTTACACAACACTGTGGTCTTACCCAGATACAAATCGCCATAGTGAAGTAAAAACTTCGTCACCTCCGGATCGGTGTGAGGGGTAGGTATTACTTCGAATAATTTTAGATAGCGTGGTGGATTGAAAAAGTGCGTACCACAAAAATTCTTTTTGAAATTTTCGCTACGGCCCTCTGCCATCAGGTGAATTGGAATTCCTGAAGTATTGGACGTAACCAATGTTCCGGGCGTTCTGTATTTCTCTACTTCGGTATATACTTTCTTTTTGATATCCAGATTCTCCACCACCACTTCAATGATCCAGTCGTAGTCCTTGATCTTGGGCATGTCATCGGAGAAATTACCCAATGAAATGCGAGAGGCAAACTTTTGACTGAACAATGGTTTTGGATTGGACTTGATGCTGCGATCAAACGAAGACTGAACCATGCGATTCTTTACCCTCGGGTCATCCAATGAGAGACCCTTCGCCTTTTCTTCTTCATTCAATTCGCGTGGCGCGATATCCAACAACAACACTGCACAACCTATGTTGGCAAAGTGACAGGCAATGGCGGAACCCATAACACCTGATCCGAGTACGGCAACTTTTCTAATGTTTCTATTCATCTCAATTAGTAGTTAGTCTCTAGTCGATAATCATTAGTAATCTTTGAAAGACTAATGATTTGCAACTGATTCATATATATTATTCTTTTCAATAATTCTATTTACACTTTGTAGCACTTCGAAAAACACTTCCAGTTTTTTTGCTGGAATACTTTCTCGCGTTGCTTCATTAAAACGCAACACGGTTTCGCGTGCGCGATTTTTCATTGCTATTCCTTCCTTGGTGAGAAAAATCAATACTCCTCTTTTATCATTGGGATCAGCGGAGCGATAGATCAATCCTTTTTCTTCCATCGATTTTAAAATTCGGGTAAGGCTTCTGGCTTCAAGGCCCATCTGTGGGGCAATCTTGGTGGCCGAAGCGCCATCTTCAGTACTTATATTAAGGAGTACATATCCTACCGACATGGTGCCGCCATATTTTGCTGCCTGCTGATTGTACATGCGCGAGACGGCATGCCAGGTAGCCTTTATATGATGGTCGATGGTCTCCTCTTTTTTCATATTGATAATACGCCCGCTGTTCCTTATTCAAGCAGGGGAGACGAATATAGGAAATATTTAGTATGCATGCATACTAAATTGGCTATTTTATTGTTAATCTCAACTCTCGGTATTACTTTTCAAAGCTCACTTGATTGTGAGCTATATATTCCACATATTTGTTACACACAAACAAGTGAGCTATGAACCTACCCTTCGAGTTTGGCCACATAGTGACCGGAAATGACTTTATTAACCGAAAGGTTGAGCTGGAAAAGCTCAAAATCAATTTTGAGTCAGGAGTAAATACAATGCTCATCTCTCCAAGGAGATGGGGGAAATCTTCACTCGTAAAACAGGTTATTTCATCTCTTCAAAGCCGAAAAGATCTAGTCATCTGTTACATTGATTTATTCGCAGTAAGAACTGAAGAAGAGTTGCTTAATCTTTTTGCCAAGGAGGTCATTAAGCAAACTTCTTCTAAATGGGAAGATTGGCTGGAAAGCGTTAAAGCCTTTATCAAAAATGCTGCACCTAAAGTGGCCTTTGGCGCGCCCGATATGCAAGCCGAATTAGAGCTCGCCTGGCACTCCAAAAAAATTGATCCGATTGAAATTTTTCAGCTTCCGGAAGCAATAGCCAAAAAGAAAAAAATTAAAATAGTTGTCTGCATTGATGAGTTTCAAAATATCGCCTGGTTAAGTGATCCGGTAGCAGCACAAAAACAAATGCGTTCGGTGTGGCAAAATCATCAGTCTACAAGCTATTGCCTCTTTGGAAGCAAGAAAAGTTGGCTTACAGATATATTCACAAGCTATTCAATGCCCTTTTATCGATTTGGTGATTTGATGTACCTTGAAAAAATCTCATCAACTCACTGGGAAAAATATATCATACAACAATTTGAAAGGACTGGTAAAAAAATTTCATCTGAACTTGCTCTTAAAATTACTTCACTCGTGCAACTTCATCCTCAATATGTGCAACAGTTAGCTCAAAAAGTTTGGATATGCACCGACAAAGAAGTGACTACAGAAGCCCTTGACCATGGTGTAGAAGAATTGCTTAATACCATGAGCATCGCCTTCCAGCGGGATGTTGAATTGCTTACCTCTACTCAGCTCAATTTTGTGCGCGCATTTATTGCCGGTGTGCGAGAATTTAATTCAGCAGAAACGCTTTCTTCCTATCACCTTGGCTCTTCCAGTAATATTGTAAGAATAAAAAAAGCCTTAGAACAAAAGGAGATAATGGACTTCTTCAATAAAGAGCCAGCGTTTGTTGATCCTGTATTTCAATTATGGATAACTAAAAAGTTTTTCAAACTGAGTTCGTCCTAACTACTCCACCCTTAACGACCTGGCAGGATTAGTCCGTGCCGCCTTGAGTGTATGAAAGCTCACCGTGAACATGGCAATTACAATCACCATCAGGCTTGGCAAAGCAAATATCCACCAAGAGAGGTTAATACGATTAGCAAAGTCCTGAAGCCAATTATTCATCACCCACCAACTCAGCGGAGTAGCCGCCACAATGGCAATTCCCAAAAGCAACAAATAATCTTTACTGACCAATCCCAGAATGCTCTGGATACTCGCGCCCAACACTTTTCTCACGCCTATCTCTTTCGTGCGTTGCAAAGCAGTTAAAGAAGACAGACCAAACAAACCAAGACAGGCAATTAAAATAGCCAGTCCAGAAAAAATTCCAAACACTTTACCAAACTGCTGGTCGGCCTTATATTGTTTCGCATAATGTTCATCCAGGAAAAAGAAATCAAATGGATTGCCCGGGAAAAATGTTTTCCACTCCTGCTCAAAACCGGCCATCGACTCTTTCACGTTGGCTGTATTAAACTGAACTGAAAAGTATCCGTCAGGCGCTTTACTATAACGAAACAACAATTGTTCAAAATCCTTTTTCAAAGATTCTTGTCTGTAATTTTTCAGCACACCTACAATGCGAAAAGTATCTCCCCAAAAGACTACCTGATCGTTAATGGCCTGTTCAGGATTGTCAAAACCCATTGTCCGTACTGCCGATTCGTTCAACAGCAAGTTACCTTCTTCACCCACTACTTCATCTGAAAAACCTCTCCCAGCAATTACTTCCAATCCATAAGACGGAATAAAATCTCCATCTATCTGCAATACCCTGTATTGATTCCCCTCATCTTCCCCTTGACTTAATCTTCTTATCCCACCTGCATTCCAATCCGGTGATGCCCCCGGTACATCATTGGATGCAGTCATATAATTCACTTCCGGATATTGCAAAATCTTATTCTTTAAAACTTGAAACGTACTGGTATAAGTAGAGTCAGTAACATTAGGCGCTTTGATTACTACCGTCTGATCGATATTCACACCCAACTTTTGATTGCGCATAAAGTTGATCTGGTTGTATACCGTATAGGTACCCACGATCAGCATGATGGAGGCCATGAATTGCAGCACCACCATTCCCTTACGAAACACAACACCTTGGCTGGTATTTTTAAACCTACCTTTCAACACCTCCACCGGCTTGTAAGAAGACAATACCAATGCCGGATAAATACCTGAAAGCATTGCGCCTCCTACTATCAAGGCAGTACACCCCAACCAAAATATTTTCTGAGTAAACAATTCATAACCCAAGGGCCTGCCGGTGAGGTCAGCAAAAGAAGGAGTTAGCAAGAGTACCAAACCAATAGCAAAGCCTACAGCCACAGTATTTAGCATTAGCGACTCCACCAAAAACTGCTGCACCAATTGCCAACGTTGACTGCCCATTACTTTTCTTACACCCACTTCACGAGCGCGTTCTATCGACTTTGCCGTAGATAAATTAATATAATTGACCCAGGCTATTAGAATAATCAGTAATGCTACTATCAATAAAAAATTAGCGGTGTCCCGATCGCCATTGGGCTTAAACTCCATGATAAAATCAGAATCGAGATGAATATCGGAAATGGCCTGAAGGTTAAAGATCATCCCCTCATTGTACGGATCCAATTCTTCTCCGGCTTGTCGTCTTACAAGATCCGGAAGTTTACTCTCCAGCGCTTGTGGTGTGGTCTTTTCATCCAACAAAATATAGGTAAGAAATCCATCCCACATCCAGTTGTTCAAGTCTTCTTCCGGAATCTCAACCAAATTGGCATAGGTGGCAAAAGAAAGCATCGCATCTACCTTCATGTGTGAGTGCACAGGAATATCTTCATACACTCCTGTCACGATGTATTCTGTTCGTCCATTGTTACGTATGGATTTTCCCAATGCCTGTTCATCGCCAAAATACTTCTTCGCCATGGACCGGGAGAGTACTATTCTATTTGGCCCCTTCAGCGCGGTGCTGTCCACACCTTCAGCCAGATGCATCCCAAATACCTTGAAAAAATCCTCACTGGTGTAGTAGACAAAATCCTCTTTGAAATAGGTATCACCATGCGAAAGCATTGCATTACTTTTTGTCATGCGGGTATAATGCTTCACCTCCGGAAAATTTCTTTTTAAATCAGGTCCAATACCCAACGCACCCGCTGCCCAACGGGTAGACCGCTCACCCTTATTGTAGCGATCCAACTGCACCCTAAAAATATTTTCCTTATTGGCCCAGAATTGATCGTAAGTCAATTCATGTTCACTGTATTGCACAATTAGCAAAAAGGCAGTCATACCCATCACCAAACCCAATACATTAATAGCCGTAAAAACGCTATTACGGGAGATATAGCGCCATACGGAGATGAAGTAGTTTTTAATCATAGAGGAGTACGTTTCAAATGATTACTCTCCAATAAACTAATGGTTACCGGATTCCACGTTTAAAATCCATCATCTTTTCGCTACAATCAACTGTTGCGTAATGAACTGACTAATGCCTGTAGTGAAATGGCCACAAACTGTTCTAATTAGCTGGTGTATACTTCTCTACTGTATTGTCCAGAGGTTTTACTGTTCTTAAATAAGCATAGATAGCCGCCAGATCTTCTCTTTTCATTTGACCATACATTGTCCAGGGCATAATGGTATTGAATTCTCCTGGTGATACGCTGGGAAGCACGTAAGCAGAATCGGCATACATTTTAAATCTTACTACAAACATCTCTTCGGTCCATGAACCAATGCCCGTTTCATGAGGAGTGATATTGGAAGAGCGTAACACGGATCCATCGGGGAAACCAAATTCGCGACCTCCGCTGTAAGCCAGCTCAGGGATAATCTGCCCTTTGTCAACATTGGTGTGGCATTCTATACAACCCGAAGCATTCGTAAGGTAGGCTCCATAGGCCAGCTGATCGCTCTCGCTGGGTTTTGGCTGAGGATTGGCAGGAGCCGGTAGGGTATTCAAAATGAAATTCATTGGAAAGTCAGGTTCACCATCCGGAATCTCATTGTTAACAGGGGGTAATGTGCGCAGGTAGGCAATGATGCTATAGATATCTTCCTTGTCCATCTTAGCATAATAGGGATAGGGCATAACTGGAAACATGGCTTTTCCCTCTTTGCTCACGCCTGAAGTAATCACCCTATACAATTCACCATCGGTGTAGCGACTGATGCTCGATGGCGTGATGTTCTTGGCATAAAACACGCCAGGAAATCCCATCGACTGATCGAACCGATCACCACCGGCACCTATCGTGCCTGGTGTGGGTGGCGCAGAAAACTTAGACCAGTCACGAACAGAGTGGCAATCCATACACACCGTGACCGTATTGGCAAGGTACTCCCCGCGCTTGATCCGCTCTTCGGTATAATCAATGGTAATGTCTTCCACAGGCACCCTGGGCATGGCCATACGCACATACAGCAATATGGCTGCTACGCCCAGCACCAGTACTATCACCAGATATCCCAGTTACTTGAATATTTTTTTCATAATAATAAAGAGGTTGGTTGGCCCTACTAAGATATTGAAAAGACCGTTTCCAGGTTTTCTTCACTTAAAAAATTTCTCACGGAGGTGTTTTTACCGCTTAAAATTGGGCAAGGCGAGTTTAAACTTCACCGCTACCAAACGCACGATAAAAATAAAAGCCGAAGAAACAATCAGGTTGACATCGCGGTCCAGGCCAAAGTGATTGAGAACTAGATACAACACTGCACCACCCAGACAGGCCGTGGCATAAATCTCTTTGCGAAACAACACAGGCGTTTCGTTGATGAGCGTATCCCGGATCACGCCACCCATTACGGCAGAGAACATGCCCATGATGGCAGCAATCTCAGGGCGCATACCCAGCGACAGCGCCTTCTCCACACCCAGAATCGTAAAAAGGGAAATGCCTAGTGCATCAAAAAACAAAAAAGTACGACTGAGTTTGACCAATGACTTGAAAAAAAGATAAGCCACCAACGCCCCCAGCATAATGGCATAGAGAAACAGAATATCCGAAATCCAGGTGAGCGGGTAGCTGCCCAGCATGATATCGCGTAGGGTACCTCCGCCAATAGCGGTAACGAAACCCGTAAACGTAGCCCCAAAAAGATCCGTATTATGATCGCGCACCGCCAGCGCCCCGCTGATGGCAAAAAATAGTGTGCCCAAAATTTCCAGTACGTATTGGAGGTTGCTCATGAAGCAAAGGTAGGTTTTAGTTGAAAGTTTTTTGGTTGTTAGTTGTTAGTTAATGATTAACAGTTTGAAATATCGGATAACAAATAACGGACAACTAAAAACCATTGGGCGGCCTCCGGGCTATCGGCACTCGCCATGCCATCGCGTCTTCCACTTCGGGCTCAGACAATTGCCTCTATCCCTGCCGCAGATTACTTCAGTATGCAATCCTCCATAAATAAATAGATTCCTCTAACAAAACAATTATTAAGGCAGTGAGGAAGATGTAATACACTAAATCATATCTACTGTGCAGTTTCAAGAAATAGAAAATAAGCAAATAAAATGGTGCAGCTATTATATAAATCAAACCAACCTCTCCTATTATCTCCAAAAAGAATATGCTATACGAATTCGGTATTAATAAGGAAAATAACTTAGCTAGAAAAAAAGAAAGAAATGGAAGCGTTAACGAGCCTAAAATTTTTGCAAAATCAGATACCTGAAATTCCTCTCTATTAGATGATCGATTATACCCTAATAAAAGTTTCATACAAAGGCTAAGAATTAACACGAATACAATAACAATATGGAAGTATTTGTTCTTAACCGTTTCTGATCGAGTGTTTAACGTTTTTTCTGAATGAAGTACCCCCTTTTGAAAAAACTCTCTCTTTATCAATTCACCTTCTTTAAAATACTTTATAATTTCTATTTCACCCTGATCATTATAAACGACCCAAATTGAGTCCTCTATCCCATTTTTATACTTCCCCTCAATTAGGAGTTTGTTGCCAAAGGAATATCGTTCGTAACTTCCATTTAATCTTGTCCGCTTAAAATTAAGGTGATCAGTGAATGAATCACGTTTCAAAATAATTTTTGTTGTTTTTCCAATAACTAACGAATCTCTAAGCATAGTGTAATGCTCAAGTGCAGTTTGAGAATCATATCCCACATCCAAACCCCTTAAGAATCTAAGATCCAGATCTTTCAGTATCTGTACTTTTTGAAACTCATCCGACAACTTAGGTTTTTGATCTATTCCTATTTCTTTTATTTCAATAATTGCAACGCTATCATAATTGTAAATTTGATAAGCAGTTGAATCGTTAGGACTTTCAAAATTTACAATTTCAGACTTAAATATTAGGTACTGAGGATGTTCAAACTTTTGAATTGGTTTGGGAACAGAGGTTGCACAAAAAGAAAATAAAGTAAGGAGTGCCAATAGGACTGGACTTAGTTTTAATTTGAAGTAATACTTTGGCTTAAAGAAAAATGCAACGGGTAGAATTGCAAGTGCATATAGATCGGTCAAGTCAACTACCCTGTGTATCGTAAAAAATCTGTTGCTAAAAAAATCAATAAACTGTTGAGAATATGCACTTTTCCAAAAGATGAAGAGTAGTCCTGTAAATAAGTAAACCTTTAGCTTTTTATCTGGATAAAGGGCGGTCCAGAATAAAACAAAGACGAATAAACCGCTAAAGTCTGAAAGCTTTCCCGTCAACCAATTATGGTACTCGGCTTTAAGATAAAAATCATTCAACAGGAGAGTTACTAGGCAAGCTAGAAAGGGGATATTATTAATCGAATCTAACTTATTCCTCATTAACCAATTTAAATGACAAAATAAATATCAAGGGTAATCTGTAATCATAATCAATTTAGGGTTTGCCCTTTCTCTTTCAAAACATTTGCCCCAATTGGCGTGACGGAATTGAAGGCTGGAACCGTCAACTTTATAGTCAACCCCATCGCTTATGAAACCCTTATTTTGCCTCCTCGTGCTCTGTAGTGGCTTTTCCTTTGTGCACGCACAAATTCCTGAACGCATTGTAAAAGAATGGGAAATGCTGACCGCCCATGGCGGCACTTGGGTAGCGGATAACAGCGCCTATAAAAATGAAAACGAAACAGCTGATGCCTATGCCATCACGTGGACCTACGGGCTGGGCAAAACCTCTTTGCAAGGGCGCCTCTTCGGCATCACAGACGGAAAAGAAACCCCCACGTTCTGGGAGTTTCGCATGTATTATCACCCGGAAGAAAAAAAGCTATTGTACCAACAGTATGGTTGGGGCGGTGTGCTGGGCATCGCTGAGATGACCCTGCCCGATGCTACGCACAGCTCCGATGTGGCTACATTTTACAACCCCGATGGCACCTCCTACAAAATCAAACACGACAACGACACCCGCAACAATACGCAGTATTCCCAGTCGTACCAATGGAAAGACGGAGCGTGGGAAAAACAACGTTACTACGAGTGGGTGCTAAAAACGGGTTAACAATCAGGATTTACTATCCCTCATTGCACTCACGAGAGCAGGTGTAACAGCCATCGGTTTGCTCAAAGTATTTTCTGCGGGCATAGGCTACTGCTTCGTGGCAGGAAGTGAACACGCCCAGGTACTGTGCATGGGCCGGTGATGGAAAATACAAACACCCCTCCATGTGCACTTCATGGTCGCCACTTGCTTGTGCCTTCTTGTTGAGATAGTATTTGTCCAAAACAGGTAGTAATTGGCTGTCCGTGTTGAAGGTAGTTCTCGTCATTCAGGATTCAAAATGCTGTTTCTCCAACAACGCTGAAACCAGCTAGTCACTTACTCCTAAAAAAGCACTGGTATCCCCGTAAATATTCCACTATATTAATTTCATGAATAAAATCACCCGCAGAAACTTCGCCCGTCTGGCTGCTGCCTTGTCAGTAGCTCCGTATTTTTCATCTACCACTGTACAGGCTCGTCCGGCATTTCAACCGCTAAAACCAGCCGCATGGCCGGGTTATGAAAAGGCCATCGTGATCGACTTTCTGGCCAGTCCTGGTCCTTTCAATACATCCGAGCCCTTCACCAGTCTCTCACCGGAGATGGTTAAAAACGCAGTAGCCTCTGGCATTACGGCTGTCAACCTGACCATCGGTGGGCGTACCGGGCCCGGCATAGAAGATTTTTTCAGAACCATGGCCATCTGGGAGCGTGAAATGAAAAAGCACCCGGAAGCACTGATGCAAATACACAACATGGCCGATCTGGCGGAAGCCAAACGCACCAAGCGCCTCGGTATCATCTACGGGTTTCAGGATTGCACAATTATGGGCGATGACCTGTCGCGGGTAGAGATGTTCAGCAGCTTTGGCGTGCGCATCATGCAGCTGACCTACAACGTGCGCAACCAGTTTGCCGATGGCTGCCTGGTGCCCGATGATCAGGGGCTTAATCCATTTGGGCATGAACTGGTGGCCGAGCTCAACAAACAAAAAGTGATTGTGGACTTGTCGCACTGCAGCACCAAAACTACCAACGATGGCATCAAAGCCTCTAAAGCGCCCGTGGCTATTTCGCATTCCGGTTGCAAGGCAGTGGCGGACTTCCCACGCAGCAAGCGTGATGAAGAACTTAAAATGATGGCCAACAAAGGAGGAGTAATAGGAATTTACCTCATGCCGTTTTTAGTGAAAGGCAAAGCGCCTTCTGATATGGACGTGATCATGCACATCGAGCACGCCATCAAAGTGTGCGGTGAAGATCATGTGGGCATTGGCAGTGATCTTTCCATCACACCCCACAACGTTACCGATGCGTATAAAAAATCACATGCCGAGTTTGTACAAGGTCGTAAGGCCAAAGGCATTGCTGCACCCGGTGAAGATGAAAACATTTTTATGTTCGTGCCCGAACTCAACAAAGCCAACCGCATGGAATTGATCGGAGAAAAACTACTGGCCCGCGGCCACAAAGAAGCACGTGTAGAAAAAATTGTGGGTGGTAATTTTGCGCGGTTGATGAAGGAAGTATGGTAGCAATCTCAAAAGGCTCGTCATGTTGAGTGATAGCGAAACATCCCAATATTAATAGCACAAAAAGCAGATTCTTCGCTTACGCTCAGAAAGGTGACAGCTTTAGTCTTTTGAGATTGCTTTTTGACTAATAACTACCAACCATTACCTATTACTCAAACTTAATGTTCATAAAATTAGTCTTGTCCTCTCCTTTCACTGGAGTTTTAGAGGCGAACTTGTCTTTTACTTGCGTGGAAATGTAAGTGCTCAGGCCGTTTCGCTGTTCTGCTAATTTTTTCATTACCTCCACAGATACCTGGCCTGCGCTTTCGTAGGTGAATTTGTAATCGTAAGACGCATTGTGAAACCTGATGGTGATGAAGTCATCTCCCGCTTCGTAAAGGTGTATTCCTGCTTTTGCACTTTCACTGTAGAGCTCCATGAGGATAAAGATAAAAAATTCTTACTATTTTTATTTTACTCCTGCGGATAATGAAAACCCACTCCTATTATACCTACATCACTACTAATCCGAGCAAAGAAGTGCTTTATACAGGAATGACGAATGATCTTGCGCAACGAATGGTTGAGCACTATTTAAATAGAGGAAAATCAAAAACCTTCGCGGGAAGGTATTACTGTTACTTATTGGTTTATTATGAAGAGTTTGAGTGGGTGCAGGATGCATTGGCGAGAGAAAAAGAAATTAAAGGTTGGGTACGGGAAAAGAAACTTAAGCTTATTCGGGAGGCGAATCCTTCGTTGAATTTTTTGAATGCTTCCATCATGGATATTTGGCCTCCAAGTGATGCGTCAATTCGGTTTTAAAGAATTATTGGTAACACTCTGGAATTCTGAGGCACAGCTTGTCCGACTGCTGGCGGAAAGCATCTTTGAAATATTGAACAGAAAACTTGCCTGTCCAGAGCCAGCATTGCAAAGACGCTTCCTTCGTCAGCGTTACAGAATAGTTAGGGGTACAGTGATTCCCTTAATAAAGTGTCTTTGAAATCAACAGTAGAAAACTCAAAGGGTGATGCCAGGATCGCAAAGATGCTTCGTGCCTCAGCATTACAAAAACACTACCTCCACTTGATACTACAACCCATACTCGGCTTTTGGTCTTGCGTCATTTCTTCGCCATACAACAATGCATCCATGGCTTCGCGCAAATCATTACCAGTAACAGGCACATCATTGCCAGGGCGAGCGTCATCCAGCTGACCGCGATAAACCAATCTCATTTCTGCATCAAACAAAAAGAAGTCGGGTGTACACGCTGCATCGTATGCTTTAGCTACTTCCTGTGTCTCATCAAATAAATAAGGAAAGGGGTAGCCCAGTTTTTTTGCCACCAAAGTCATCTTCTCTGGGCTGTCTTCCGGGTGGCTATTCACATCATTAGCACTGATGGCCACCAGCTTAATACCGTTAGGCTGATAATCATTGCCCAACTTTACCAATTGTTCATTGACATGGATTACAAAAGGACAATGATTACAAATAAACATCACCAATGTTCCCTTCTCTCCTTTTACATCATGTAGTGAAAGTTCTTTTCCTGAAATCGTATCGGGTAATGTAAATTCAGGTGCTCGTGTACCGAGCGGAATCATAGTAGAAGGAATGCGGGCCATTTGGTTCTTGTTCTTACAATTAAAATACTAAAAGTGCTGAACTACGAATTCAGCTTACGGGCCTGCCCTACCCAGTCATCGCGAAGAATACGATCGGGAAAATATTTGAGCGCTTTGCCCACCTGATCGATCATACCTTTATCAAACTGACTTATTTGTTTGAATGAATAAATACCCATCGCATACAACTTGCGAGAGATAGCAGGTCCAATGCCCTGAATTTCCGTAAGGTCACTGATTTCATCTTCCTGTGGTACACGTAATTCTGATTTGCTCTGGTTTTCGAATTCGAGTTGCTTGATCTTAAAACGAAGATGCGAAACCTCCGCCTCTAACTGTTCTGCCTTAGGTCGCAACTCATTCAATTCATTTTGCAATTGGTCTTCAGATTCTTTTCGTGTTTCAAGCGCTCTTAAAGTCTCTTCTACTTTTGCATTGAGTTGCTGTGCCATTTGGCTTTTTTCTGCCAGTTCACTTTTAAACTGTAACTCCTGATAAGATTTTTCGCTCAGTAGATTTTGATGATCACGCTTTAGCGAGCGGGCAGTAAATTGCAACTCCTTTTTTTCGTGTTCTTCCGTGAAGTAAGCAATCCTCCATTTCTTAATCGGTTCCTCCTGCAGGTAATAAGCTGCCAGAAAGCCAATCAAAAAAGCACCCAGTGTCATGAACAGGATTTCAATAATAGCAATGGCATTGCTGGTTCCGTTAAACGTAGCCGGATCGGTGGTTAACCCTTTTACGGAAAAGAGATACCATATGGCACAGGCTACACACCACACCACAAACAACGCAATTGCCAGATAGACTGTCTTTCTCATTTTCACAATGGTGAATTTAACGCTTTAAATAGGCAATTTATAGGAAAACCAGCAAAATGTGGACGCCAAATCAAAGACAACGGTGAATTCACGGGTCAAAAAGAACAATAAAAAAGATGCCGTCTCAAAAGTCAATTCATCATTGGTGGACTTTTGAGACGGCCTCTGATATATATTTTTTTCCTGCTATATAAAAATAAAGTGAGATCCTTCACCATCTGCCAGCGCGTACATATCCGCTACTGTGATAATGCCCTTTACCTCCGGAAGAAAATCTTTCTTTTCCAGCTTGAACATATCGGCCGCCAGCTTACAGGCATATATTTCTCCTCCGCCTGCATCAATCATTTCAATGAATTCAGTGACATTGGGAATATCCAATTTGTCCATCTGCTTTTTCATCATATAAGATGCAAACTTCTCAAATCCTGGAAGTCCACCTACCATAGTAGGCATGGATGGCATGAATGCCGGATTACCAACCGTAGCAGTGTGAAGGTGATCCGCCTTAGCCGTGGTGATGGCATCTAGTCCAAAAAATGTGAAAAACATTTTTGCATCACGTCCATCTGCCAAAGCACCATTGGCCATGATAAGCGCTGCATAAACGTCTTCTATTGTTCCTTTAGAACAAATGATCACTACTTTCTTTACAGTATCTTCTTTTTTCTTTGCAGGAGTGGCAACATTGGATGTTACTGGCTCCTTGTTTAAGGTCTCGTTCATGGTTTCTAATTTTTAGTCAACTCCATTTTTTAAACACAACTTACCGGTTTAGGTATGCCCGCAATTCTACTGGATACCTTTAGTGGTCCGCCTGGGAACAGTGCGTAGAATTGTTTAATATCAACAATCCCTGACTTCCCCACTTTACGAATATTAAGTGCCACACCTTCCGCTTGTTTTTCTCTCAGCCAGTTCAACACTTCAAAGTGTTTGTCTGTAAGTGTAATTTCATACTCCGCGGCTATTTGATGCGCCCACTCCTTACTCCATTGAGCAGGGTCTTTCATGTAGCCCTCTTCGTTTACTTCAATTTGTTGTCCATTCATTGTTGTAGTGTCCATAGTTTTAGTATTTATTTATTGCCTTTATCAGGCTGTTACTTTTCCTGCCATTGACATGTGTCCGCTTACTGGTAGTTTTTTGCCTGTTAGCAACATGTGCCAGTACACCCATTTGAACATCAGTTTGCCATAGTGATTGGCGCGTGTCACTTTTAATAATCCCATGGGCCCTACTACAGGCCAAGGGTATACCCCGGGAAGCGGCTCTGTGTCATAATTAAAATCAATCAGCGATGCTTTCCCAAAACCAGTTTCGATAAAGCAGTTAGAGTGTCCATCAAACTTGGCTTCCAAAGGTTGCCCGTTGATATAGCTCAAAATATTCTCAATTAATATTTCTCCTTCGAAATGCGCTACTGATCCTGCCTTGGATGCCGGCACATTGGTCGCATCTCCGATCACAAACACATTGTCAAAGTTTTTAGACTTCAGTGTTTCTTTATCTGTAGGCACGAAGTTCAGTCCGTCTTCATCGCCCATGTTACTTCTTTCGATCAGCTCATCGCCCATATTTACAGGAACAGAAACTAACAGATCAAAAGGCACCTCCAATTCATCGTAAGACACCAGAACCTTTCTGTCCTCATCTACTTTTTCCAAATAGAAATCCGGAATTACGTTTATTCCTTTTTCACTCAACAGCTTGCTCAACATGGCAGTTGCCTTTGGCTTTGTAAATGCTCCTGAAAGAGGAGTGACATAAGAAATTTCCACTTTGTCGCGCATGCCCTTGTCCGTAAAGTAGGCATCCGCTAAAAAAGCAAACTCTAGCGGAGCAACAGGGCATTTGATGATTGTTTCTGCCAGATTGATAACCAACTTGCCTCCTTTCCAATCCTTTAGTTTCTCAGCAAGCTGGGTTGTTCCTTCGTAGGTATAAAAATCAAAAATATCCTTGTACCACAATTTTCCTTTTAGCCCCTCTGTTTCTTCAGGAACCGGAACGGTACCTGTGGCAATGACAAGCAGGTCATAAGGCAATGTGCGTCCATCCGTTAGGCTTACTTCGTTACGTTCGGATTTTATCTTATCAATTTCTGCTATCTGAAAGTTGACCCCTTTAGGTATAAAATCAGCTTTCGGTTTTATTACATCTTCTGGTTGGTAAATGCCAAAGGGTATGAATAAAAAGCCAGGCTGGTAATAATGCTTTTCATCTCGATCAACAATGGTAATCTTCCACTCTTTGGGATTGAGTGCCTTAAATAATTTATTGGCCATCATTGTTCCGGCCGTGCCCGCTCCTAAAATGAGTATGTTTTTCATGATTTCTCCGCTCTATTGAATATCAAACTTACCCCCCAGGCAGTGCCTATCCCATGACTATACTCAAAGGAAACTATGATCCTTCTCAAGTTGCTATGTGACTTTAGTTACAGAAAAGGGAGTTTTTAGACCTTTTTAAGCAACGGTGCAACCTTTTTCTGGGCGAGGCGTCTTACATGCATAATTCACTTATGTATCGACCCCTTATGCATTCACCCGAACTATTAAAAGGAACCCTACAGACCATCTTGCTGAAAGTGCTAAAAGACAACGGCAAGATGTATGGTTACGAAATCACACAGAAAGTGAAAGAGCTGTCTTTAGGTAGAATCCTCTTGACAGAAGGTGCCCTCTATCCTGCCTTGCACAAATTGGAAGCAGAAGGTTTGTTGCAAACAGAAACCGTGCTCATGGGCAAACGCGTTCGCAAATACTATACAATCACCGTTACAGGGAAAAGTCTGGTAAAAGAACGAGTGACGGAATTCAGAGAATTCATTAGAACCATGTCTGCGGTACTGCAGGTACAAATTGCCTAGACTATGCCTCAGCTTACCACTGAACATATCAACTATATTATCAAAGACCTCCACTACAGAGGATTGGTATACGAGCCGTTGCAAAACGAGCTGGTAGATCACATCTGTTCCAGTGTAGAAACAGAAATGGAGCAGGGTAAAAAGTTTATTGAAGCTTATCAGGAAGTTTTAAAATCATTTGGCCATACCAAAGGGCTTCGTGAAACACAACGTCAAACCATTCATTCAGAAAATTCAATTTTTAAAGCCATGTTAAAAAATTATCTCACCATTGCTTTGCGTAATCTTCGCAAGCAGAGTTTTTATTCTGTCATTAACATTACAGGTCTTGCTGTTGGCATAGCCTCATGCCTTGTCATTGTACTCTACATCTTCAATGAGTTGAGCTATGATAAACACAATGCGAATGCTGGCCGCATCTATCGTATCGATTCTGAAATTCTTTTTAATGGTAATCATCTTCAAATGGTGACCGCTTCTGCACCTATGGGACCTGCTATAAAAGAGACCTATCCCGAAGTGGAGCAAATGACACGCATACGCGAAGAGGGAACTATGCTGATCAAGCGATCGATCGATAATATTAGGGAAACGAATGTGGTCTATGCTGATAGCACAGTATTCAGCGTATTCACTATTCCACTAATTAGTGGTAATCCAAAAACTGCACTCGTTGAACCCAACACGCTGGTGCTAAGTGAAAGCACAGCCAATAAACTTTTCCCCAATAATGAAGACCCTATTGGACAATCTCTCATTCTAGATAACAAGCACAACTATAAGATCACAGGTGTATACAAAGACATACCTCGGGAAAGTCATTTTCACTTTAGCATGATGCTTTCCATGGAGAGTCTAAAAGACAGTAAAAACGATGAATGGCTTAGTCACAACTTTGTTACCTATTTATTATTGCGTGATGGAGCTAGTGCACAAGAGTTGGAGGGAAAGTTTCCGAAGCTTATTGACATCCATGTGACTCCAATGCTAAAACAAATGCTTGGGCCAGAGGTGGATATGGATGCTTTCCTCCAAGCAGGAAACAAGCTTGACTACACCTTACGTCCTTTACTGGATATTCATTTATATTCTGATCTCTCCGGTGAGTTTGAACCTAACAGCGACATCACCTATGTGTACCTCTTTGGGGCCGTGGCCTTATTTATTCTGTTAATTGCCTGCATCAATTTTATGAATCTTTCTACCGCCCGCTCTGCCAATAGGGCAAAAGAAGTGGGCATGAGAAAAGTAATGGGTTCATTACGGTTACACCTGGTTAATCAATTCCTAATGGAGTCCATTCTGCTGAGCCTTTTTTCTTTTGTGATCGCTTTGCTTTTGGCTTATCTCGCCATGCCGTTCTTTAATGATCTAGCCGGCAAACAAATTTCAATTCCGTGGACCAATCCGGTATTTATTTTAATTGTATTTGCTGTTTCTATTCTTATTGGAATATTTGCTGGTACCTATCCTGCATTCTTCTTATCCGCCTTCCGCCCTATCAATGTGCTGAAAGGTAACATGGCGCTTGGAATGAAAAGCGGGTTGATAAGAAGTGGACTCGTTGTATTTCAGTTTTCTATCTCCATCATCCTCATCATTGGCACATTCACAGTACAGCAACAGCTTTCATACATACAGCAAAAGAAAATTGGTTTTAACAAAGATCAGGTGATTGTCATACAGGATGCATACGCTATGGGCGATCAGTTGCAATCCTTCAAAGACGAGGTGCTAAAAAACGCTGCCATTACCAATGGTTCTATTTCGGGCTTTCTTCCAGTGGCCGGTACCAGCCGAAATGACAATGTTTATTGGCCGGAAGGAACAGACCCCTCGCAAAACAATATGGTGAGCCTACAGGTATGGTCAGTCGATCAGGATTATGTGTCTACGCTTGGAATGGAAATAATGGAAGGTCGCAATTTCTCCCTTGATTTTCCATCAGATTCGGGCGCTGTAATTATGAATGAGGCCGCTTTAAAGATGTTTAATTTTACAGAAGATCCAGTAGGTAAGAAAATCGCTACGTTTGGTGGTGGTATGGGGGCTGACGGGAAACCAAATACCGTAAGTTTTGAGGTCATCGGATCACTGAAAGATTTTCACTTTGAATCGCTAAAGCAGAGTATTACTCCAGTAGCCCTGTTTCTTCGCAGAAGTACTTCACGAATTTCCTTTCGTTTTGAAGCCAACAATACACAGGATGTAATTAATACCATACAAAGCACCTGGGCACAAATGGCTCCCGGACAACCGTTTCAATATACATTCCTGGATCAGGCATTTGGAGAAATGTATGATTCAGAGCAGCGCTTGGGAAAAATATTTGCCGTCTTTGCAGGCCTCGCCATTTTGATAGCCAGTCTTGGGTTATTTGCACTTACCTCGTTCACTGCGGAGCAACGCAACAAAGAAATTGGTATTCGCAAAGTATTGGGTGCCTCCGTGAGTAGTATTGTTGTGTTACTCTCCAAAGAATTTGGCAAGCTTATTATCGTAGCCTTTATACTTTCTGTCCCTATTGCCTGGTATGCTGTCAACTGGTGGCTGGAAAGTTATATGTACAAAGTAGAAGTGGGTGTGATTGTTTACTTGCTGGCGGGATTGGCTTCGTTTCTTATTGCATGGCTCACCATGGGTTTTCAGTCTATGAAGGCTGCAAGTTCCAATCCTATTGACGCATTGAGAAGTGAGTAGCAAATTATTGGCAGAAATAATCAGCATATTGAAACTTATGATGAAAGCATTCGTCTAATTTTTAATAGATCCATATTGGAGCCAATGCGTATTTTTAAAAAAAGTACGCATTTGTTCTTTTAGCCAATTTGTTATGTTAAAAAGCATCCTTCTCATCGCATTTCGGAATCTTCGGAAGCATACCTTTTATTCTTCCATCAATATTGCAGGTCTTGCCATTGGCGTCTCTGCATGTTTATTGATCACACTCTTCATCATCGATGAGCTCAGTTACGATCAGTATAATGAAAAAGCAGACCGCATATACAGAATCAATAATGAGATAAAGTTCGGTGGCAATCATATGCAACTTGCCACCAGCTCTGCTCCTACCGCCCACACCCTGATTCAGGACTATCCAGAAGTTGAGGCCACGGTAAGGTTTCGCAGTTATGGCTCTTATCTGGTGAAAGCTGAAAACAGCACGGAGAACATCAAAGAAAATAATGTGATCTGGACGGACAGTACTTTCTTTAAAATTTTCTCAGTAAAAGTACTCGAAGGCAATCCCACTACCGCGCTGAAAGAACCTGCAAGCATTGCCATCAGCAAACGCACCGCTGAAAAACATTTCCCCAATGAAAGCGCATTGGGAAAGACGATGATTTTGGATAATAAGTACAATGCCAAGGTTACTGCTGTCTACGAAAACATTCCTTCCACATCACATTTTCATTTTGACATATTGATTGCTATGGTGGGTGATTGGCCCGTTGCCAGAGAGGCTCAATCCACTGCCTACCTCAGCAACAATTTCAACACTTATCTTCTTTTGAAGGAAGGCGCTGATGCAAAAGCTTTTGAAAACAAATTGCCTGAATTTTTGATCAAGTACATTGGCCCACAAATAGCCCAAGCGCTGGGCATAGAATTCACAATGGAAAAATTCAGAGAAGAGGGGAACATGTATGAGATGACTCTCATTCCCCTACGCGATATTCATTTGCATTCTGATGCCACCGCTGAGCTGGAGCCCAATGGTAGCATAACCTATGTCTACCTTCTGGGAATAGTCGCCTTATTTATCCTGGGAATTGCCTGCATCAATTTTATGAATCTGAGTACCGCAAGATCCAGCAACCGGGCAAAAGAAGTAGGTGTACGCAAAGTGATGGGTTCTGCACGTACCTATCTGGTACGTCAGTTTTTATTGGAGTCAACACTGGTAACCGTCTTAGCATTCCTTATTGCTATAATGCTGGTGCAACTTGCTCTTCCCATTTTCAATGGTTTGGCACTAAAACAACTGCAAATTCCTTTTGACAATCCTGTTTTTTATCTGATCGTGATAAGTGCTGCTTTGCTGGTGGGTATGATTGCCGGAATTTATCCTTCGTTTTTCCTGTCCGCATTTAAGCCCGTAGATGTTTTGAAAGGTAAAGCTTCCAGCGGTATGAAAAGTGGATTCGTAAGAAGTGGGTTGGTTGTTTTTCAATTTGTCATTTCTATTTTTCTTATCGTTGGCGCAATCGTTGTTAACCGCCAATTGGAGTACATACAAAATAAGAAACTTGGTTTTAATAAAGACCAGGTGATTGTCGTTCAGGATGCTTATGCCTTGCGCCCCAATAATGTAGAGAGTTTCAAGCAAGAAGTTTTAAAAAATAGTAACATCCAAAGTGGTACTATTTCAGGATATCTGCCAGTTAAAAGTGGAAATTCATCACGTAGCGATAATCCGTTCTGGAGAGAAGGTAGCGATCCCTCAACTGAAAATATGGTGAGCATGCAAAACTGGCAAGTCGACCACACCTACCTAAAAACGTTTGGAATGAATATACTGGAAGGACGGGACTTTTCTCTTGATTTTCCTTCCGACTCCTCTGCTGTGATTTTGAATGAAGCTGCAGTATATCAATTTGGTTTTGATGGGGATCCCATTGGCAGAAGGATCAGTTCCTTAGATGGTTCTACGTCTAATGGCACTCCTGATCCAAACAATACAAAATCATGGACCATCGTAGGTGTAGTGGAAAACTTTCATTTCTCTACCATGCGCGAAAGCATCACCCCGCTTGGATTTTTTATTGGAAAAAATGATGGGAGTGTTTCTTTCCGATTCAGTGCAGCAAATGCACAGGATGTCATTCAATCGATAGAAACTACGTGGAAGTCCCTGGCGCCCGGTCAGCCTTTTCAATATTCCTTTTTGGATGATGACTTTGGAAGCATGTATGCTGCCGAAGAAAGACTGGGACAAATTTTCACCTTCTTCGCTGGGCTCGCCATTGTCATTGCCTGTCTTGGACTGTTTGCTCTCACCGCTTTTACCGCTGAACAACGGGCCAAAGAAATTGGTATTCGAAAGGTGCTGGGTGCCTCCGTAAGCAATATAGTGTTGTTGCTTTCAAAGGAATTCGGCAAACTTATTATCATCGCCTTCATCATTGCCATTCCGTTTGCCTGGTACAGTGTGGACTGGTGGCTAAATGGATATGTTTATAAAGCTGAAATTGGTGCAATGGTGTATATCATAGCAGGCGTAGTTGCCTTTTTGATTGCATGGCTCACCATGGGTTATCAGTCCATAAAGGCAGCGAGCTCAAACCCTATCGATGCGCTGAAAAGTGAGTAAGTAAAATGTTGCCTGTTAACTATGCTCAAACCGATCTTTCACGAAAGTGACACTGGTCTTGCCATGTGGTTTCGGTTTTCCATTTTCATCCAGGTTGACAAAAATTAATTTTTCAATGGATAAAATTGGGTTGCGTGTCATTTTGTTTCTCACTTCGCATCTCAATGTAATGGATGATCGCCCAAATTCAGTTGCCACAATTCCAATCTCAATGATATCCCCTTGCTTGGGCGCTGATATAAAGTTGATCTCTGAAATAAACTTGGTAACAATGTGCGTATTGTCCAGTTGGATGATGGCGTAAAGCGCTGCCTCCTCGTCTATCCATTGTAGAAGCCTTCCACCAAACAAAGTTTGATTGGGATTGAGATCTTCCGGCTTCACCCATTTACGGGTGTGAAAATTCATTGATAATCCTTCCATTACCTTATCGACTTGATTAACTGCTGATAAAACCAGATACCATCCTGAAAACCCTTTACACTGATGCGTTCATCAATTCCATGAAATCCGATGGGATCATTCATTGGGCTAAACTTAATAATCTGGTCAGACACCTTTCCGAAATGACGAGAGTCTGTAGCACCTACCATCAGGAACGGAGCAACAATCACTTTATCAAAAGTTTTTCTGGCTGCGGTTTCTACCATCTTAAATCCTAACCCATCAACGGGAGTCACCGCAGAAGGATCGTTGCCAAAACTCAATTTCGAAATTTTTACACGTGAGTCTGCAATAACTGAAACTACCCGATCTTTCACTGACTCCTGCGTATCGCCTGGCAACAACCTAAAGTTAATTATTGCACTGGCCAAGGTGGGAATTACATTGTCTTTTACTCCAGCATTGATTACAGTAGGCGCAATCGTTGTTCGTACCATGGCATTGCCACCTGGGCTCTGCTCATAAATTCCAACGATTGTATTTTTGAAAAGCCACTGATTGGCAAACACCATTTTTTGAAGGAACGGTTGCTCCGGTCCGATGTATTGAATAAAGTCTTTCGTGGATTGTGAAAAGTCCGCTTCGAATGGGTTGGCACGAAGCGTTACAATAGCATTGGTCAAAATATCAATAGCGGTTTCGGGAGCAGGCATGGAAGAGTGCCCTCCACTTAACTCCACCGAAAGTTCAAGTGACATATAACCCTTCTCTGAAGTTCCCACTAATGCAACCGGTTGAGTAATGCCCGGAATTTTATCTACGGTTATGATCCCACCTTCATCTAAAACCAATTCGGCTTTTATGTTTCTTGATTCCAGTAAGCTGGCTATCGAAATAGCACCCTGCCCTCCTATTTCTTCATCATGCCCAAAAGCCAAATAGATCGTACGTTCCGGAATAAAATTTTCTGTCAGCAATCTTTCTATCGCCTCCATAATGGAAATGAGGCTCATCTTATCATCCGCTGTTCCCCTTCCCCAGATGGTATCGTTTTTTATCACTCCTTCAAAAGCATCGACTGACCACAACGATTCCGTGCCAGGTTCCACAGGCACCACATCCATGTGGGCCATGAGCACTATGGGATTCGCGCTGGAATTTTTGCCCACCCATTTGTAAAGTAAACTGAAGTCCTTTACTTTTTCGAGTTCCAATTTTTCATGAACCAACGGATAAGTCGATTCGAGAAATCGATGGAAGCCATAAAACTGGGCAGTGTCTAAAGGAATACTATCTCCGAACGAAATCGTTTTAATACGAATCGCGTTTTTAAAATTTTCTAATGTCAATTCCGTAATTGCTGGAGAGGACTCGCCAGCAATATCCAATTGTTTCGATTGAAACTGAATGGTGTTAAAAAAAAGAACACCAACCAATACAATCAACAACGTGAGTAATAAGAGAAAAAATTTCTTCATGGGTTATTTGTACTTTTTACCGTGCTTGATCACCATATCTACATCCTGAAGCAAATCGATATGGCGCAGCACATCTCCCTTTACGGCAATAATGTCTGCATACTTTCCGGCAGAAACTGTTCCGTAGTCTTTATCCACACCCATAAGTACAGATGGCCAATAGCTGGCAGCCCGCAAAGTATAAATCGGATCCAATCCAAATTCATTTACCCATACATCCAATTCGTTCCAGGTGCTTTGGCTATGAAATTTTAATGGTACTCCACTATCTGTACCTATCAACAGCACAACACCAGCATCTTTGAGTTGTTTCATTTTTCGCTCCAGTGTTGGCTTGCGAATCGGATTCAATTGAAAATAGGGAAGTTGACCCGGCTGTTGAATCGACCCTTTGATGTCTTGAACAATAGAATCCGGCAAATCTAAATGCCAGGAGTCGTTATCCAATTGTTCCGGATTGTCGCGGATGTAGTTGTAATTATAAAGCACCTCTACTGTGGGTGTCCAAAAGAGTGGGCCCAAATTCATTTGTGCAGTGCGCTCTTTAATCATGTCCATAATGTCTTCTGGATATTCAGGCGCAGAAGAAAGACCTGTGTGTTCAAAACAATCCACACCTACTTTCATGCCTCTCCGAATTTCTTCAGGTCGATGTGAGTGCCCCACTACTTTCAAATTGTTTTTATGGGCTTCATCAACTACAGCCTTTACTTCTTCCATGGTCATTTCATCCTGATCAATCAGTTTGATGAAATCGACTCCAGCCTTGGCCAGTTTTTTGACTTTATTTCTCGCATCCGTTTCTCCATTTATTCCCCATCGAAAATCTTCCGTTCCCGGATATGGTTTGTGTTGAATAAAGGGCCCTGACATATACATTGTTGGTCCAGGAATTTCACCCTTGTTAATTCGATCTCTTACATTAATGCTTGCTTCAAGTGGCGCTCCCAAATCTCGAGCACTGGTTACTCCCGCCATGAGTAACTGATGTGCCGAGGATGGCATGATTACTTTTTCTAAAATGGGCGGCTTGTATGTTTTATCCCAATGGGCGTAATCACTGTGTCCGTTCAACATGAGGTGCGTATGCATGTCCCACAAACCGGGCATTACGCTCATTCCCTCTGTAGAAATAATTTCAGCGCCTTCTGGAATTTCTACTTCTCCCACACGGCCAACTTTTTTTATTCGTTCGCCTTCAATGATAATGACACTGTTTTGAAGAGGGGTGCTGCCAAAGCCATCAATCAAAGTGCCACCCACCAATGCCTTCACGTTGGTTTGTGACCAGGAGGTATAGCTTGTTAAGAAGCAAAGTATAATTATAAGTTTTCTCATGCTGTTTTTAGAATTAGCTCAAAGGGTAAATATACGCTCTCAAAGTCAGCCTCAATAAAGGCGAACAAGGTCCTTTATAATTTTTTACAAATACGGGCTAAATTAGAAGTCACCTACTTTAAAACACAAGCCATCCGGAGGGGATCCTATCGATGGAGTTTCTTTTGGAGTATCGTCACAAGTATAGGTGGTCGGTGCAAATTTATCTGCCCAACTCTGACAAGTAGCGGGATCACAAAATGGTCCGGCTGTTCCGGTCGGTGCACCCATATTGGTTTCGCACTCTGGCGATCCATCACAATCCCAATTGGCATAAACAAAATTTTGAAAGGCTGTATTATTGACCTCTATTCCACAGGCCTCACAGGATTGGCCCACCGTGCCACATTCCGAAACTGAGCTATAGCATTTGTTGAGGTTTATGCCATATAAAGGAAGGGAGCAGCATTTTCCGGCACTCGGGCACAAATATGGAAAAAGAGGATCTGTGCAAAGAACAGCACCTTTATCAGGTTCATCCACACAGTTGGACATAAGTCCTACAAACAAAATGAGAACAAGACCCTTAAGTAGTAATCCCCTTGAAGCAACCATAGCCAATAAATTTTTTCATCAGTAGCGGTTTGCTATCCAAAAGGACAACTAACCGAAAAACTTAAAGAACTAATTTACTGATTTTTATTGAACCGGAAGGTTATCAAAATCCCCTCGCAGTTGTCTATATCGCTTTCGTGCTTCGGCAGCATACACACTCCCTGGAAATCGATTCAAAAATTCCCGGTAGATTTCCATGGCTGGGTCTTTTTCCTTTTTATAATTTTCGAGAATGTCGCCTTGTGTAAAGAAAGCATCATCCGCCAAAATATCATCTCCGTATTCGTCAATGATTTTTTGTAACAAGGTGTAAGCCAGATCAAATTCTCCCCGCTTTAATCGAAGCTGGGCTTCAAGCCAATACACATCATCCAGTATTGTCGTGTTCGCGATTTTAGAAACCGCGCTGTCGGCTGTCGAGGTAGTGGGAATGATTCCACTTTTTAAACTTGCCATTCGCATCAATGCGGTATCCACCTTATTTTGATACAGCAACAATTCAATTGCAGCATATTCTTTCAATGCTGTTCCCACACTGTCAAAAGTAGTATTCTCTTTTATACGGATGCTTAAGTCCATGGCATCATTGGCGATTTCTCTGGTAGTGGCCTCTTTCAGAATATCAAGATGCTCCTGAGCCAATGCAAAATCTCCTTTATAATAAGAGAGTTTTGCGTTGCGCAATTTGGCTTCATAGCCAATTGGGGTTTCTCGCTGTGATCGTTCTACTTGTGAATACAGCAAGGTAGATTCCCACGGCTCCTCTTTCAGCATATAAATGTCGCCCATTTCCAATTTCGCTTTTGCTTTGATGTAAGGTGCAACCCGAGGATTTTCGATGAGCATATTGAGCTTGGCAATGGCAGGATCTTTTTCATCCAACAGGTAACCATACAGCAGTGCCTGGTTCAGTATCGCCTCGTATGAATTAGGGTTTTCAGGATAGCTTTCGGTGAATGATTCATATTCTGCTATGAGGTAACGGACAGAATCTTTTTTTATAGGATAGCTTTTTTTCACTTTGGCTTCGCGCGCTCTTATTTGACCCAACCGCGCAGGCAAATAGTTATCCGTGTTGGCGTATTCTTTTACAACATATGAAAATCCCTTGTCTGCATTTTCAAAATCTTCATTGCTCAATGCAATGTTTGCGATTTCCAGCGTTTTTGATGATTCCTTTTTAAACCGTTTGTCGTAGGCCCTGGATTGAATAAAAGCTCCATAGAAATTTTTTTGTTGAAGGTTAACCCAGATCAGCAAATCGGCATACACTTCGGAGTCAGAATTTCTTTGCACTTTTTCGTAGAGCAGGCGCTCCAGTGCTTCCATCTCCTCAGGTTTGGTAAGCAGAATCTGCAACAAGTTTTTTACATAATTAATATTTCCCGGTGTCTGGGTAACGTAGTTGAGATACTCTTCGACCATGGCATCCCGATTTCCCTGCAGACGATAAAGGTTGGCCAGTTCGAGCGTAAAAAGTGAATTGTTGGCATGAACATCACGTGCTTCCTGCATGGCCATAACTGCATAGTCGGTGAGGCGCTGAGAAGCCAAATAATCCGAAATGGATTTAATGCGATAGATATCATTCGCATTGGATTTGATAACACTTTTGAATTGTTTTTCAGCCTTTTGCACATCGCCACTTTTGATGTAGACCAGACCAAGATCAAGGTGGTAATTAATCCTGTTATCAACCTTTCGAATAAGCTTTTCAACATAGTTTTCGGCATCTTTATACTTGCCAAGATCCAACATTAGATTCAGATAGTCATTGTGTATTAATGGAATGTTGACAAAATCCCGCGCCAGGTCATCGTACACTTTCAGCGCTTTTTCTTTTTCGCCTTTTGCAGCATATTCATTAGCAATTTGAATGTCTTGTCTGTTTTGAGCTTGAGAAGAAAGGTTGGGTAGTGCACAAAGTAGACATGCTAATGTTATACTATTAAATATATATTTTAAATAACTACTATAAGGGCTGTGCATTTGTGGATAAGTCTAAAGTGAGTAAGACGCGGGTTTAACTTGTGGATATATACTGTATAGAAAACCTTCTTGTTTAAAGTAAATACTATTTTATACTTAGTAATCCACAATAGTAAGAAATGTGGATTGGTACTGTCTACAAATTAACGAAGTGTGCATAAATATTGTTGGAGTAGAGTTATCAACGAGAAATATCATTTATGGAAGGATATCTGGAGATAATTTGATTTGCCCTCCAGTTTGGGTGAGATTTCCACAATGATTCTAGAATATCAACATTAGTGGACCGAGTTCCCAATTGGCCCGGATTGGAAAGTCGTACTTATTATCTTGAGTTTTGTAGAACCAAATTTGTTCTGGCTCTTCTCTTTTAAAGAAGTTGCCTGGATCCCATTTGCCATTGTTATTCTTATCAAGGATTACTTTTATGGAGTAGTTTCTAGGCTGCAAGTATTGAAATGTGTATTTGTTGATGTTCTTTATTTGTTCAACTATCTCTCCATCTGGTGTTGTCAGCTGGATAACGAAGTTGGGTTCTTTCGTTTGTACTTCTATAATAAGTGTGCCTGTAGAGGCTTTTTTTATTTCACTAATCGGAAACTTTTGTGCTTTTAATGTGTCAGACTCCTGGCTTATGATTGATCCCTTATTAAATATCAGTTCGGGTTGAGGTTGTTGCGGAATGCCTCTTGGTAATTGCCCAGGCTCACCTTTTACTTTTTTTGGACCCGATTCTTTAATTGGCTCTGGCAATTTAGGTTGCGAGAAAAGGGAGTCTTGGGGTATAAGTTTTGATAGGATTAATGTTTTATGGATCGTGTCGTACGATAGGTCCCGTATCGATATTGGTATGTGATGAAGAGAATCCAGTTTTACAAAAATGCTGTCAACGTTTATTGATAGGATTGGCTTTGAGAATTTTAGTTTTTGACTGAGTGTACTAGTTCTTAGGTTGTATTTTATGTTTTCCGGTGAGAGAGTAAAGTCCCCAGGAATGGAGTTATTATTTACTGGTTTGATGTAAAAGATGGTGTCTATAATTGATCCAATACTATCTATCGAGTTAAGATTTATTTTTAGGCTGTCGCTAATTATGGCTGGATTGTAGATGGCAATCTCTGTTTGATCATCACCAAATGAGGTGACCATTTTTTCATCAGTTTCGGGAACAATGCTAAAGTCAGTAATACTTTTATTGAACTTGATCCGCGTCTGGATTCCTGTGTTTCTAATATTATTGATAGAAAGCGGACGCATGTCCATATTGATTAGCGGTAAAACTAATGAATCAATAGGACCGTTCAGTTCGAGTCGGTCTGCCAGAAAACCAAATTTCTCTGTTCGACTTTCAGCTTTTAGATTTTTATTGTTGTCTTGAAAAGCGTAGAGGAAATAATTTCCACTCTTTATATTTTCAAGACTGAAGGAGCCTTTGTCATTAGCGAGTGTGAAGTAATTGGGCGAGTGTTCAAAGATGTTAAAGGTATCTGATTGATAAAGCGCCACTGTTATTTTTTCTGGGACTTTTGTGTTCTGTGCCATTTTAATCCTTCCGTTCACCATTAAGGAATCGATAAGAGGACCTGTGCTAAATGCTAGTTTTAAATTTAATGGAGCATTGTTTTCAGTAATGTCCCTGATGCCTTCTCGGAATGCAATGGAGTAGGTCGTGTTTTCATTCCAACCTTTTTCTGGAATAATTGTAACAGTATTTTTTTTAACTCTGAATTCCATCTCCTGATCGGACCTTGGAGAAATCAGAATTTCATCTTTTGGATTATTAAGATTTATGGCTTCATCAAATACTAGTTCGATTTCCCTTCCTTTAAAATTTCTTTGCTTATGGGTGGGTGTAGATTCAATGAGTGCCGGGGGGGTTTCATCTTTGGGACCTCCCATGGGTGTCGTCTGATTGGCGCAACTCCATAGCAGCAGAATATAAAATGAAAGAAGAAAGCTTATTGAGGAATTAGGCATGACCCGCAATATATATAAGGCTTGAATATTTCATTGTTTTTCTTGCTTTCGCATTGGACCTCAATCCAGTCAGTAGTGCATTTATTGGTGTGACCAAATTGTGTTTGGAGTTGTTCTTGTATTTTTCACTGAGGAGAGAAACGTAGTAGGCATCTAACTTCATTGGCAATACTTCTTTTAATGTGAGTTGATTGTTGTTCAGAAGTGTTGCCAAATTAGTTGGAGAGAAATGCCAAAAATGCCTCGGTACATCGTAGGCAGCCCAGTGCTCTTGGTAGTATTTCGCATCATAGGATTCATGATTAGGAACCGCTACAAAAAGTAAACCACCTTCATTAAGCTTTTCTCTCAGTATACTAATCAAGGTGTTTGGATCTGGAACGTGCTCCAGTACATGCCAGAGGGTAATAACATCAAACTTCTTAGTAGGGAGATCTTCTAGTTTCTTATGTACCGATAAATTTTTTTTTTGCGATTCAACTTTCGCTCGTGCTTCATCGGATGGTTCTACTGCTGAGGCTTCCCATTTGTTCCCGGCCATGTAAGTGATGAACTCTCCAGTGCCGCAACCATAATCTAGTATTGTGCCTTTTGCTTTTCTCTTGGTGATCATCCTATGTTTCCACCCAAGCGTATAATTTCTTGCCTTTAAATAAACCCAATCAAATATTGAATTGCTTTTACCGGTATGAGAAATATACTCCTCCGATTTGTAAAATTGACCGATTGAATCCTGGTGGGGTCGTGGGTTGGTGAGAAGGAGCTGGCACGACACACATCGTTGTATGCTAAACTGTTGATGGCTGTAGGTATAATCTTCACAATCAATTACGTGTTGAAAAGATGTCCCTTTGCATATCGGGCAAAACTTTACGAGCTCAGTTTGCATCGATTACTTTCCCATGTAAATAGTGAGAACCGATATGTCTGCAGGATTCACTCCACTTATCCTTGAAGCCTGCCCGAGTGTTTCGGGTTTAATCTTTTTAAGTTTTTCTCTTGATTCGGAAGATAGTGCTTTGACCCTGTCGTAGTCAAAGTCTGGTTTAATTTTGTAATGCTCTAATCCTTCAATCTTTTGGGCCAGCTTTTCTTCTCTATCTATGTAAGTCACATACTTCACCTGAATTTCGGCTTGCTCTTGTACTTCTGGTTCGAATCCTGAAACGTAGTCGTTGATGGTAGTGTGTACTCTCTTCAACTCCTGCATTCCAATTTCTGGACGCTTAAGAAAATTAACGACAGGAACCCTTTCTCTTATGACTGCAGATTTTAATGCTGTTAAGTTTTCATTGACCGAAGTAGGATCAAGTTTAAGTTTTTCAAGTTCGTGGATGAGCTCGTTTACTTTTTCTTTTTTCTTTAACACTTTCCGCAAACGCTGTTCATCCGCCAATCCAATCTGATGACCGATTTCTGTCAATCTTAAATCTGCATTGTCCTGACGGAGTAGAATTCTATACTCAGCTCTGGAAGTGAACATGCGGTACGGTTCAATTGTCCCCTTATTAACTAGGTCATCAATGAGCACTCCTATGTACGCCTCTGATCTTTTAAGTATAAGGGCCTCTTTTCCGTTGATTTTATTATGAGCGTTTATTCCCGCCATCAGGCCCTGACAAGCTGCCTCTTCATAGCCTGTTGTGCCGTTGATTTGACCCGCAAAGTACAGATTATCAATGAGTTGAGTCTCTAATGAGCGCTTTAATTGTGTTGGGGGAAAGTAGTCGTATTCGATGGCATATCCAGGCCTAAACATCTTGGCTTTTTCAAAACCTGGTATCTTGGTAAGTGCTTTATATTGAATGTCCTCAGGTAAAGAAGTGGAAAAGCCGTTGACATATATCTCTACCGTATTCCAACCTTCTGGCTCTACAAATATTTGATGGCGGTCTTTGTCTGCAAAGCGGTTAATCTTGTCTTCTATTGATGGACAATAACGCGGGCCTAGTCCTTGAATTCGCCCCTGGAACATGGGGGACTTATCGAACCCTTTTGCCAGTTCCTCATGTACATCTCCGTTGGTATAAGTTATCCAGCAGCTAACCTGTTTAGTTAATGGTTGTGTTTCGGTGAAGGAAAATTTACTTGGCTGTTCATCTCCTGGTTGTTCTTCCATTTTAGAATAGTCCAGAGATCTCCCGTCCACCCTTGGGGGTGTACCCGTTTTCATCCTTCCAGATTCGAAGCCTAATTGTGTCAATTGTTCTGTCAATCCGGTTGCAGCCTTTTCTCCAGTTCTCCCCCCGCCAAAGTTTTTCTCACCGATATGGATCAATCCGTTTAAGAATGTGCCATTCGTCAGAACAACTGCTTTTGCTTTGATTTCAAGCCCAAGAGAAGTTTTTACCCCTTTTACCTTTCCTCCTTCTACAATTAGTCCAGAAACCATTTCTTGCCAGAAATCTACATTGGGAGTTTGCTCAAGCATAGTTCTCCACTCCTCTGCGAACTTCATTCTATCGTTTTGAGTGCGTGGACTCCACATGGCTGGGCCTTTTGATCGGTTCAACATTCTGAACTGGATCATAGAACGGTCAGATACAATTCCGGAATAACCTCCTAAAGCATCTATTTCTCTTACAATTTGACCTTTTGCCACTCCCCCCATCGCAGGGTTACAAGACATTTGGCCAATAGTGGTCATGTTCATTGTTACCAATAGAACTTTTGAGCCCATATTGGCAGCTGCAGCTGCAGCCTCACAGCCGGCATGTCCTCCTCCTACTACAATTACATCATACTCTTGAAACATACTATTATTTAAGGTTTCACGTGGAACATGACAAGGTACTTATCAGGCCTAATCACATGTTCCACGTGGAACAAGTTATTATTTGCGCAAAGATAGGTAAGCTTCTTCTTTTTTGCGCATAAGGGCCTTATCACCAGATTTTTTGTCCTTATAGCCCAATAAGTGTAATATTCCGTGGATAATTACCCGGTGAAGTTCTTCTTCAAAAGGAATCTCAAAATGCTGAGCGTTTTCTTTTACCCTTTCAATACTGATATATATATCGCCTGAAATAGGCGTTCCCTTTTCAGAATGGCCAAAGGTGATAATATCTGTTAGGGTGTTGTGTTTGAGATATTGTTGGTTGATGGAAAGCAGGTACTGATCTGAGCAGAAAATGTAATTCAACTCATCAAGTTGCCCCTTTTCTTTTTTAATGGCTTCTTTAATCCAAGTGCTCGTTTTTCTGGGGTGGTCTAACTTGAATGTGATTTCTTCAGAGAAGAACCGAACTGCCATTAATTATTAATGTAAAAGCTAAGTTCAACTACTTTACCGTTTTCTTTGAAGTCAACCTCATCAGATAGGTGTTTCATGAGGAAAATGCCCCTACCCCCCGGTTTTTCAATATTTTCAGGAGCTGTTGGGTCTGGGAGGTTATGAAAGTCGAAACCATTCCCCTCATCTTTAACCTTAAATTTGATTAGGCCATCCTCCAGGGAAAGTGCAAGAGTAACGTTTTTGCCAGATTGATGTTTATTGCCATGCTTTATGGCATTGTTTACGGCCTCAGTAACGGCAATCATAATATTGCCATAGATATCATCATTGAGACTGAATTTCTCTTTCGCATTGTCAATAAAGCTCTCAATCATCCTTATGTTCTCAGAAAGGGACGGGATTTCAATACGAAAGTTGTTCATTAGTTAATAGCCAGTTTAAAGTCTCAATACTTAAGCGAACTCATTGAAAGTTTTCGATTCGCTTAAAATACTCATTCACCTCCTTCTTATAGTAAGGAAACAGTTTGGGAGGTACCGTTTTCAACAATTCTACTTCTTTTTCTTTTAATCTTAAATACTCTTCAAATGCTTTTGGGATTTGCTTTTGGTATTCTTTGGCAGTCTCTCCCTTTCGCTCTTCATCCATATTTTGCTCACGCATCGATTTCTCAGTTTCTAACAAACGCGTGAGTATATCCTTTTGCCTTCTGATAGTTTGCTCGGTCAGTCGCTTGTTAACAAGATCCATTTCTGTTTGTTCCATTTTTCCAGGTATATCACCTCCCGGAGCTTTCCCTCCTTGTTGTTCTAATTTTTCTTGCATTTCCTGAAGTGCCCTCCTAATTCTTTCTTGCTCCGCAGCCATTTTAGCTAATTCTTCAGAAAGTTGTCTACCAGACTTGCCACTGTTCTTTAACTGCTCAATTTGATCATTGAGTTGTTGCTGAAGTTCGCCCAGGCTTTGCTTTCCTTTTGCCTTCCCTTTTCCTTTCGAGGGCATAGCGTTGGCCATCATATCCATCATCATATCAAAATGGTCATTCAGCATAAGTGCCAGATTGTTGATACTCGTCATGGACAGTTGCATCTCCGATCCGGCATTGCCTTTTCTCCGTTCTTTAATGTTTTCTACTGCCTTATCTACGTGATCGTTCAGCTCGCCCACCTCTCTGGTGACAATAGAACCCATAAAAGGATCCCGCTTGGCGAGAGCTAACAGGCTGTCTTCCAGTACTTTAGAGTCGTCTTTTATCTTTAATTGCTGCTGACTCAGCTTCACATACTTGGGATCTGTTTGCTGCACCTGAACAAAGTCCTTCATAAGTGACTCCTGGTCATACGATAATTTGATCAAGCCATGGAGTATTTGGCGCAGCGATTCGAGGTTCTCCATGTCAATTTCCATTTGCATGGAATTCTGCATTCCCTCCATTTGCTGTTGCATTTGTTTCATTTGCTCCGCGGCCTTCTTTTGTTGCTCAGTCGCCTTTTTGGGCTCTCCCTGCTCCAGCGATTCTATACTCTCTTGTTGAGCATTCTTCACATCGCCCATTTCATCTTCAGACGGAGTATCAGATTGTTTTTTAATCTCTTCCCCCATCTTATTAAGATCCTCTACCGCATTCTCGAATTGCTCAAATTCCTTTGATAATTCTTCCTGTTCCTTGGCCAGGCTTTCATTGTCCTGAGGTGAATTGGACGATTCTTCACTTTTATCTCCTTTTTTATTCTCCTCACCAGACTTTGAATCCTTATTGTCAGCCTTGTCCCCCTTATCGCTTTCTGTTTTTTCGCCAGCGGCTTCCTTCGTTTTCTCCAGTAGCTCTTCCTGTTTTTTCGCCTGCTCCTTTATTTCCTGAATGGCCTGGTCCAATTTGTAATCATATTGCATCTGTTTGAACAACTCCAGCGTACGCTCCAACTCCTTTTCAAGATTGATTTCTTTTCGATCCATCTTGTCCAATTGCTTTTGAATTTCATTGACATCAGCATTTTCGCGCATTAATTTTTCCAGCTCCTCAAAAAGTTTTTTGGTTTCATCATCAAGGAGTTCGTCCATCAATTTTTGCAGTTGTTCGGATCTTTCCTTCATTTTCTCATCCATCTCTGAAAGCCCCTCCTTCTTTTCATTCAGCATTTCGTTTTGCTTTTGCAAATCATTAATCAACTGATCGAGATTTTGCTTTTGCTTGATGAGGTCCTCCAGCATTTTTTGATCTTGCCATTCCATTGATTTCTTTCCTCTTAACTTTTGTTGTGCCTCGTCAATGGATTCTTTAAGGTCTTTTGCCTTCTTAAGACTTTCATCAATTTTACTTTCCGTGTTTTGTTGGGATCGACTGATATCCGCTTTCATCTCTTGTTCGCTTGGAAGCGCAAACACATAAGAAGAAGAGCGAGTAGATTTGCGGCCATTCACTCCATCGTTGTCCCACACTTCAAGATAATAGTTGATCCGTTCTCCTGGCTGTAGTTGAAGGGAGTCAAGCACCCATTGGTGAAAGAAACTTTGCTTGAGTTGGTTTTTATGAACCGGAATGGAAATGACTTTATTAGAACCAGCAGCATCCTTTGTTACTTTTTGGTAATTCAATGCCAAGGCGCTTATACCATAGTCATCGGAGATGCTACCTCCCAATAATATCGTTTTATAGAGAATAGAATCACGAAGATGGTCAACGACAATTTGTGGGTGTTGATCCTTAACTACATTAATTGAATAAGAGATCTGATCTTTATTCTTTGAATGATCATTTTCTAAAGCAATCCAGTAGCCCTCAGAATTGTTAAAGTTCTGATTGTGTCTAAACTGCTGATTATCAACTAATTGCATTTGATTTTCTTCACCTGAGGATGTGAAACCAATGGCTGCTTTTGCTGCGTTGGCAGCCCCAATGAGCCAAGTAATGTTTGTTCCTTCGGGAATTTCTAAGTTCCCAGTGTTCAGCAGCACTTCACTTTGTTTAGCAAGATATCGGGGGTAAGTAAGCGTCACCTTTAGTTGGGTAAGCTCAGGTCGGTTAATCATGTTGATGGTATATCCATCAGAATAAAACCCGGAAGCTTCAAACTGAAAGGGAATTTCGTTTTGAAGTTTTTCGAAAGTGTAGGTGTATGAGGAGTTCGAAAGCGACTCCATTTTAAAACGCTGATTTCCAGATTGAATATATACTGCTTCAGGTAAGGCTTGTCCTTCGAGGTTTAGGTTCAAAGTAAAATCCTCATTCATGAAGGCATTGAGGTTTTGGTTTTGTACTATAAAATTGAAGGGTGCTTGTGGAGAGAATTCCCTGTTGAACTGAACAATGCGCTGTGTGCTTTGTGTAAAAATCCCATTGTTAATAAAGAAGAGCACCAACATAATCCCGAATGGAATCAAAAGATATTTGAGATACTTCTTATTGGCGCCCAAATCAATGGCACTTTCAAAAGTTACGTTTTCGAATTGTCTCGACTTTTGTAGAATACCTGCATCCAGAAGTGCACTCTCGTGTTGAGTTGCCGATAGCTGAATGACGTTAAGCAATCGATCTTTGATGGCGGGGAAGTGAGCGCCAATCATTTGTGCGCTTTCCTCCTGTCCTAATCCTTTGTGATAAATCCACCAGGAGATCGGTTCCTTCAAAAACCGATAAATACAAAAACCGACCAATCCGAAAAATGAAAGTAAAATGGTGAATCGTGCCCACCCACTTAGCCAGAGATTGTATTCGATAAGACTTACAATCAGAAAGTAGAGCAGCACAAGCGACACGGTGAGGATAGTGCCCTTTATAAAAAGATTCAGATAGTACCTTTTTCTAAAGGAGTTCAGTCTGCTGTCGATCACTTTTATACCTTCTCTCATACAATCACCTTAACCGTGGAAACGAATAGCCAGTCCAGATAGTTTAGAATTTACTAAGATAAGAATGGAGTATTCCGATTTCAAAACCA
Source organism: Cyclobacteriaceae bacterium (assembly GCA_040216665.1). Lineage (GTDB taxonomy): Bacteria > Bacteroidota > Bacteroidia > Cytophagales > Cyclobacteriaceae > ELB16-189. The sequence continues at coordinate 118,423 of JAVJOQ010000010.1, forward strand.
TCCATCAGTTAAATAGCTGTTTGCCTCCTCCAAGTTGGGCGATACTTACACAATGTTTGAAGTCCAGCCGTATTCTGTTTCAAAGTATTCCAGAACATGAATCTTTAACAGTTTCTCTTGCTCCAATAGATCAAAGTGAGGTAATTTTTTGATCAGGTTCCAATGTGGCCACCCCTCCTTATCGATTCCTTCCAATTCATAATACCCCGAAAGACTTAAAACCTTACAGATGGCAATGTGTAAAAGGTCCTGCTTTTCTTCTTTTGAAAAATGGGCGTGACCCCGCCCAAGCTCTTGAACACCAATCAAGAAAAGGACACCGTTAAGGTCTTTGGGCTTTTTGCCCAGTTTACTGTCGAGTTCGCCCAACAACCAGGCCCACTTCCGCTCAAGCTCGAGGTCTCTTTTATACATTTTGTAGCTCTTCCCAGTATTCGTAAGCTCTCCTTAGATGAGGAATTACAATGGTTCCCCCCACCAGAGTTGCTACACCCATTGCTTCGTTGACCTCAGCAGTTGAAAATCCAATTTCTTTACATTTTCCGAGGTGGTATTTAACGCAATCATCACAGCGCAGCACCAAAGAACAGGTGAGGCCGATGAGTTCCTTGGATTTCACATCCAAAGCCCCTCCAGCATATGCGTTGGTATCCAGATTGAATATGCGCTTGATAATTAGACTGTCAGAGGAGAGAATCTTTTCGTTCATCTTGCTCCGATATTCATTAAATTGCTTTACCTGACTCATTGGGTGTAAAAGTTAGTGATGCAAATATGATGTCATTAACCATCAAATCAAATGGATAGTTTGCGATGGACTTACTAAAGGATTTCGTCTCGCTGTTCTTTCCTCGTTACTGCCTTGCCTGTTCTAATTCTTTGGTAGGCGGAGAGGAAACACTATGCACGCGCTGCATTGTTCACCTCCCCAAAACCCATTATGACATTGGAGATAATCCTATCAAAGATCGGCTGGCCGGAAGACTGCCTATAGCTTACGGAGTAGCATTTTTAAAACTAAAGAAGGGAGGAGTTGTACAAAAGATGCTTCACCAATTGAAGTACAAGCACCATCCTGAAATTGGTGTAAAGTTGGGGAAGGTGTTTGGCAACGAATTAAAGCAAAACGGATTGTCAGCAACTTTTGACCTAATCATTCCGGTGCCTCTGCACCCATCGCGAATACGAAAAAGAGGATATAACCAAAGTGCAAAGTTTGCAGAAGGCCTTAGCTATGTGCTTAGCATTCCTTGGGACGAAAGTATTTCGGTGCGGAAGACGAGCACCAAGACGCAAACCAATAAATCGAAGCTGGAGCGTTGGGAGAATGTAAAAGATGTATTTGCCATTACGCAATCTGATCAAGTTTCAGGAAAGAGGATTCTTTTGGTGGATGATGTAATTACTACCGGAGCCACACTGGAGGCGTGTGGAATGCATCTGATAAATAGTGGATGCGCACAACTTAGCGTAGCCTGCATTGCGGAAGCACAGTAATAAAATGTGAAGAAAGTGAGATCAATAAAAAAACCCTGACGGTATAACCATCAGGGTTTCTATTAAGTTTTTTGATTCTTATTAGTAGTTCGAACCTGCGCGAATCATCGCACAGCGGAATCCGATAGTTGCTGTAGCTGAATCTTGCTCCAGGTATCTTCTAGTTCCAGGAGACATCCAGTAGGCAACATCTTTCCAAGAGCCACCTTTGTAAACGCGGGCTTTATCAGTAATCAATGAAGTAAAGCCCTGAGGGTTTTGCTCGCTGTTACTATTGTATCCTCTTACGTCATCCAAGAAACCATCTCTACGGATTGGGTTAAGGTCGTCAACATCCTGATAAGACATCGGGCGGTAAACATCCATTACCCACTCGCTCACGTTACCGGCCATGTTGTACAAACCGTAATCGTTAGGAGGGAACTCGTATATATAAGATGTAATTAGTGCACCATCATTAAGACGACCTGCTATACCAGCATAGTCACCACGACCGCGCTTAAAGTTGGCTAAGAAGAATCCCATTTGCTTTCCGTAAGGATTACGCAATGCGTGACCATCCCAAGGATAGATACGCTGGTGGGTTTGCATTTCTTCCAACCATTGTGTTCCGATAAGAGCCTGTGCTGCATATTCCCATTCTGCTTCTGTAGGAAGGCGATAAGCAGGAATTACGATACCAGACTCCAAAGGAATGCGGCCATCTGTTTCTGCATATTCATCTCCAGACTCAGCAGCCAACTGAACGTTTACAGCACGCGTTCTCCAAACTGCATAATTATTAGCTTGGCTCCAGCTCACTCCTACAACAGGAAAGTAACGGAAACCAGGATATCTTAAATAGTGATCTACGTATGGATCGTTGAAAGCAAGCTTGCCCACCCAAACGGTAGTATCTGGAAGTGCGTTTGCATAAACTTCTTGAGTTGAGTCTTTTGCTAGGTAGTGCAAATACTCAAGCCAGTGGATATTGGCAATTTCTGTTTCATCCATATAGAAAGAAGCAACAGAAACTGTCCTCTCTATATTATCGCGGTAAGACATAACATCTTCCTCGAATGATCCCATAATGGTGCGACCGCCTTCGATGAAAACGGTATTAGGAGCATCAGGTTGGCCTTCGAAAGCCGTCACCTCAAATCCTCCTGCGTCTTCGTCATTGTAGGCCAAGCCTGTAGCAGTACTCATTTGCCCAGGGTTTGTTGCACTGGGTTTTCCACCCCCACCCCCTAAGAGTGAGCATGATGAAATAATGAGGGAGCCGCCAACTAAAAAAAGTAGACCCTTGTAGTACTTCATTTTATTCATATAGATAGTCAAAGCAACCGCTAATATATGTAGATAATTAGATGTTTTCCAAAGAGAAAGGATTTTATTGATAAATCCCTGCATTAAGTGAATCCATCTTTTTTGTTTCCTAAGAACGGAAGTACAAGATACCTTATTGTCCTAGAATTTATTCTCCTTTTGGGACAAACTATCCCTAATTGGATCTATTTTTTATAAAAAAAGCTTAAATAAGCTCAAATTCAATGATATTTTCTTTGGCACCCGTTTGGCCTTATAGTTCAGTAAGATTTAAACAACATACATGAAACTTTTATCCATTACTGATTTTAAGGATTACTCTTTCGATAAGAAATGTGATGTAGTAACAATTTACTCTAACTACATCATGCACAGGGAATTCCCGAATGGAAAGGCCTACTTGTACCATACCGGATCCTTCTTTATAGAGGTTTTGTATTCTTCTCTTCACAGGAAAATTCAAACGATAAATGCCTTTGATGATGTAAGGATGCTAGCCCCTTATGCGGAGACCGTTTCTTTGGATGGCTTGAACTTTTGATCGGTCAATGGCTCCAGTATTTCCAATGCGCTGTCAACCGAATCGATATCTTCTATGGTAAGAATGGGCTTACCGGATACATCCTTAAGGCGGCATCTTCTGGGATGAGACTGTGCAAAAGACAATATCTTACCAAATACATCTGATTTGAAATACTCGTCTTTGCCCGTGATAAAATAGGCTTTTAACTTACCATTCTTCAGGTTCACTTTTTCAAATCCGAGCCGCTCACCAATCCATCTCAACTGTACTGTATTAATTAACTGCCCCACAGATTCAGGTATAGGACCAAATCTGTCTTTCAGCGATGCACTGAATTTTGCCAGTGACTTCTCATCTTTAATATTATCAAGATTGGCGTACAATTGAATGCGCTCACTGGTATTGCTTACATAATCATCTGGAATCAAAATCTCGAGATCTGTTTCGATGACACAATCCTGAACGAGGATTTTTACTTTCTCAGCCAGCTCCTCAGAAAATAATTCTTTGAATTCAGTTTCTTTTAGTTCCTGAATGGCATCATCCAGAATTTTGTGATAGGTATCAAAACCTAAATCATTAATAAAGCCAGTTTGCTCTGCACCTAATAAATTGCCTGCACCACGGATATCGAGATCGCGCATGGCTACTTTAAAACCATCACCCAAATCTGAAAACTCTTCCAGCGCTGAAAGTCTTTTCCGCGAATCGGACGAGAGTACGGAAGTAGGCGGAGTAAGTAAATAACAAAAAGCCTTTTTATTAGAGCGACCTACTCGACCTCTCATTTGATGCAAATCACTTAGCCCGAACATATGCGCTTGGTTGATCATAATAGTGTTGGCATTGGGAATGTCCAGTCCGGATTCAATGATGTTGGTAGAAACCAATACATCATACTCTCCTTCAATAAACTTCACCATCACTTTTTCCAAACGGTTGCCTTCCATTTGTCCGTGTGCAATTCCTATTCTGCTATCGGGCACAAGCCTGAAAATAGCATTGGCCACCTGCTCGATATCACTTACGCGATTGTGAACAAAAAACACCTGACCTCCACGTTGCAGTTCATGACTTACAGCATCTCGAATAACAGTCTCTTCATAAGTTTGCAAAACCGTGGTGACTGGCTGTCGGTTGGGTGGAGCTGTTGCTATTATACTAAGATCCCTGGCACCCATTAAAGAAAAATGTAAGGTCCGCGGAATAGGCGTAGCTGTAAGTGTGAGCACATCAACACTTACTTTCAATTCTTTCAGCTTGTCTTTTACCTTGACACCAAATTTTTGCTCTTCGTCTATAACGAGTAAGCCCAAATTTTTGAAAACAACATCTTTGCTGACCAAACGATGGGTGCCAATAACAATGTTTACTTTCCCCTCACCTACATCTTTTACTATTTGCTTGATTTCCTGAGTAGTTTTAAAGCGAGAGATGTACTCTATTTTTAAAGGAAAATTACCCAGTCTTTCGCAAAAAGTTCGATGGTGTTGCATGGCCAGAATAGTGGTGGGAACCAGCACTGCCACCTGCTTTCCTTCCGTCACCGCTTTGAATGCAGCTCTTATCGCTACCTCTGTTTTTCCAAATCCAACATCACCACAAACCAATCGATCCATGGGATGTGGCAATTCCATATCCTTCTTTACATCCTCGGTTGCACTGGCCTGATCGGGTGTGTCTTCATACAAAAAGGAAGATTCCAATTCAGCTTGGAGAAATCCGTCTCCTGCAAAAGCATAACCAGGAGCTTGCTTACGTTTCGCGTATAATTCAATAAGTTCTTTGGCAATGTCCTTGACCTTTTTCTTGGCCTTGGCTTTTTTACTTTCCCACTCTCCACTTCCCAACTTACTTACTAATGGAGCAGTCCCCTCTTTGCCAGAATATTTTGAAATTTTGTGAAGGGAGTGAATGCTGGCATAAAGCAAATCATCATCTCTGAAAACAATGCGAATGGCTTCTTGCTCTTTGCCATTGACTACTTTTTTCTCGAGACCGGCAAACTTTCCAACTCCATAATCAATGTGAGTGATAAAGTCACCGGGTTGCAAAGTGTGCAACTCACGAAAGGTCATGGCTTTTGACTTTGAAAATTTTTCTTTGCTGCGATAGCGATGAAAACGTTCAAAAATCTGGTGATCAGTATAACAGCCCACCTTTACCAGGTGATCTACAAATCCCTGACGCAATGGAAATTCCAATGGCTGGAACTCGAGTGTAGGATTGATCTCTTCAAAAATTTCCTGTAGCCGCTCCAATTGTTTGGGCTGCTCTGCCGCAATGAAATTGGAATAACCTTGTCCCTGAGAATCGATGAGCGAGCTGGCCATCAATTCAAAGTTCTTATTGAAAGATGTTTGAGCAGAGGCGCTAAACTCTAAAGTATGCGTTGCCGGTAATTGAAACCGACTTCCAAATTCCAGACAAACAAAATCATTTAGGCGAGAAGAAAAATAGTCTGGCGTTTCAAAGAGTTGTTCAGGTTGCAGCGCAATTTTTGAGTTGCCCGTATCTCGCAGAATTTTATCAAAACGCTGAGAGGCATTTTCAAAACTTTTGGTAAGCACATCTGTGACGAGCTCAGTGTCTTTTATCCAAATACGAGTGGAAGGGGAAATAAAGTCTAATAAAGAGTGCCTCTCCTCTTGCACCAATCGTGTTTGTACATTGGGCATGAGACTTACATGGTCCAGTACTTCCACCGAGAGCTGTGAACCAGGATCAAAGCTACGTATGCTTTCAATCTCATCGCCAAAGAGTTCGATGCGATAAGGATGATCATGCGCAAAAGAGAACACATCTATAATTCCACCACGGATGGCAAACTGACCAGGTTCGTGCACAAAGTCTGTTTTCTCGAATTCGTAGGTGTGAAAAAAATCTTCCAGGAATTTACTATCGAGGTTCTCGCCTTTTTTTACGCTAAAAGTATTGCTAGCCAGCGACTTTTTGTTGATGACTTTCTCTACCAGTGCTTCAGGGTAAGTAACAATTAATTGTTTATCGGGCTGGCTGGTGATGAGCGTGAGCACCTCCGAGCGCATGAGCACATTGGCATTTTCAATTTCATCATACTCATATGGCCGCTTGTATGACATCGGGAAAAAGAGCACTTCCTTTTCACCCAATAAATGCTGAAGATCATTGAGAAAGTACGAGGCTTCTTCTTTATCGTGAAGAATAATCAGGTGACTTGACTTTACCGATTTGCAAATGGAGGCAAAGATGACAGCATCAAGACTGCCGGTGAGACCCCTTAAACGAATGTTTTCTGGTTGGGGCGTACGAATCCTCTCGGCCAGTGTTTGTACCAGGCCATCTGATGAATAAATAGACAGAAAATCTTTCGCCCTCAAACCTTCAAAAAAATCAGGATGGCAAAGGTATTATTTCAAAGTATCTAAACCATCATAAATAGTATTTAATAGAAACCTGAAAATCTCCTCGTTGAATTATAAGGATTAAATATTGAATTTTGTCCAATGCAATCCGTTCGTCTGTTCTGCCTTCTCCTTAGTTGTGTTTGCTTGATTTCAATGATTATAGGATTGTTCAAGCCTTGGTGGCTGCTGTGGTGGGAGGATGTGCAAAACCGGAAGATGATTTTTCAAGTGTATGGTACGCTTACATTGATATTTTTTGTAGCCTACGTAGTAATTGGTTTTTTTATTTAACCCTGCTGGCCAGCACAAGGTATTTTTTAGCTCTTCCTGAAAACCCAATTATGAATTGATCGCCACCGTCTTTTATTTTTAATTTCTTTTTAAGTTGAGAAGGGCTTAGTGGATAGTTGCGTGATAGGATATTGGCTTGTCCATCTTTTACAACTTCATGCACGGATTTTGCATCTGACTTCAAAAAACTTTTGATTTCAAAAATGCGTCCAGGAAAGTTCGGAACGAGTTTATCAGTGGTATACATGTGGGTATTGGGAGCTATCTTTTTAAGGCCAAACCTTTTTGCAACTAATTTAAAGGCACCTGCCTTTAGCATCATGGCCGAGGGCTCGTAAAGAAAGGCCAGGGGCTCATCAAATGAAACCTCCGATTGACTCTCCTCCAATAGGGTAAAAGAAATTGATTTTTCATCACCTTCAGAAAGATCAACAACCTCAATGATAGTTTCTTTTTCAGGTTGTGCAATTAAGAAGAGGACCTCCTTACACTCGTTATCAAATCCAACAATTAAAACTTTTGAAACAGCATCCAGTTCACTTAGGCCTTGCTTTATATCAATAAGCGGAGATGCTTTTATTAAAATAGAATTTGATTTTTCAACGAGCAGGGGAAGCAGGCTTACCACATTAGGATGGCATTCCGAAAATTTAAAAACTTTTCTATTCGCATTATTTCTTCTTGATGGATCGATGTACAGTAAATCGAAATGATCCTTATTCTCTTTGATAAAAGATTCTGCGGTGCGGCACTGATGTTCAATAGTACCGGCATCAAGTGCACGATGGTTATGTTTTGCGATTTGAGATAGCGTTTCATCGGGCTCCACATGGATTACTTTCTTAAAAGTTTTACTTAGAAAATAACTATCAATTCCAAAACCGCCAGTTAGGTCTGCTGCCAATTTTCCATTGGTAATACCCGCTTTGAATTGTGCGGTTTTTTCGGAGGAGCATTGCTCCAAATTGATTTTGGGAGGATAAATAATATTTTTGGTTCTGTAGTAAAGAGGAAGTTTCACTTTGGCTTTCCGCCTTCCCACGATCTGATGGGCTATTTCAGCAGATGGCAGTTCGAGTATTTGTTTATGCTTTAAAACAAGTATCTTTTCATCATCCTTTTCATGATCTTTAATGAAGTGTTGTACTTCATAGCGGAGTAAATGCTCGAAATAGAGAGGGTCGCCCATGGGTGACTTAAAAATAGTATAATTGCTTAAGCAAAGTGATGAATTGTTCTGTTGTAAATATAAGTGTTGGAATTCTGGCCGGAGCATGCCTTATGTCTTGTGCTGCCCTAAAGGAAACTGCCCGCTACGAATTTGTTGATGATGAATATTGGTACAAGCAGAGGCCCAATGCATATCAAAAAGTGTATGTAGATGCAGAATTAGAAGAGGATGTTATTGACATCTATGCGCTTAGCCCTGAACTGGAAGGTGATTTGCGGGAGTATGTTGAAAATGAGGATCAATACTTTATCATGAAGGATTTGCATCTGAATATTCTTACCATTCCCTTTAAGCTTCGTCCGAGTGTTGCCGGGTTTCCCAGTCAGCTGAACTCAAATTTTAATGGAGAAATATTTCTTGGGTACAGAATTGACAAGTTCAGAAGACATTTTAAAAACACACCAGCGGGTTATAAAGATGAAATGCTACACTGGGGAGTAAGCGGTGGAATTTTTGGAGGCATAGGCTCTTCAGTAATCGCACCCTGGACTACCAGCTACCAAACCATGGATGAATACAACGGACTTGTTGTTAGTCGTGGATTTGGCGTATTGGGAGCTATCAACCGACTCAATGTTGGCTTTGCCATAGGTTGGGATTATTTGACTGACCGGGACAAAGACATTTGGATCCATCAGAATAAAATCTGGTATGGTTTGGCGCTGGGATTGAATTTGAATTGATGAATCAGTTTATATTATTCCTCCTTATTTTTCATCATCATTAAAAGATTGTAGGCTCCCTCAACAACTATATTCTTTCCTACTAATTTTTCTCCTGAACGTATTTCCGTAAAACCATTTTCTGCATCTCCTGTTTCCACATCTCGTATAGCGAAGCGCTGATCATTTTCAGCAATAAATATGTACTGCTTATTTTCAAAGCGAACAATAGCCTGATCTGGAAGTGCATATACATTATTGCTTTTTATTTCAATCTCGGCATTCATGTACATTCCGGGTAAAAGGCTCTTGTCGTATTCTTCAAAATGAGAATGCACTTCAGCACTTCTTTCATTGGAAAGATTTTTCCCTATCAGAATAATTTCACACTCATGTTTATTATCGGGCTGATTGTTGGTATAAGCGAATACTTTTTGCCCGAGATAAAGTTTGTCGAGGTCCTTTTCAAAAATTGTTAGCGCAAGGTGGATGTCTGTTGGGTTAATCAATTCAAATAACTCTTCACTGGGTTGAGTATATTTTCCGATGTTCACGTTTACTTTGGAAACGTATCCATCTATTGGAGAATAAATATTAATGCTTTTAGAAATGTTATTCTCATCCAATTGATCAGGATTAACTCCGATGAGTTTTAACTTCTCGGCCAATGAGCGCACATTAATTTTAATGGTCATGAAGTCGGCCTCGGTTTGCTGAAGAACTTTATCACTACTGGCTTTACTTTCATTGAGTTCTTTTTGGCGGTTGTATTCATTTTCCATAAAATTCAACCGGGTTTTTGCAGTTAAATAATCCTGTTGCAATTGTATGTATTGTTGATCTTCCATTACAGCAATCGCCTCTCCTTTATTCACGTGCATGCCGGGCATCAGTTTGGTATTCTTAAGATAACCACCAGTAGGCACACTTACGGATACGATGTTTTGAGGGGGCACATCGATTCGACCGTTGACCTTAAGTACTTTGGAGATAGATTTTTGTTCAATTGAGCCCATTCGAAGATTGGCATTTTTGTATTGCGCATCTGAAAGTGTAACGGATGTTTCCGGAACGACTGCATCTTCAGTGGCAGATGTATCACTGTTCGTGGAGCATGCACTTACAGTCAATAAGCTGATAACGAAACCAGTTGTTACTGCACCGTTTAGGCCCTTTATAAGTTGAGGAAATATTATCTTTTTCATGTTTTTATTCTATTTGTTAAGAAAGTAGTTGAGTTGGATGATGCTTTCATTGAGTTGATGGACAGTACCTAGGTACTCATTGTTAATTGATATTGCCTGGTTGATTAACATTACCCACTCTATGTAATTGATTCCGCCATTATCAAATTGTTGGTTAGCGGCATCATGAATAAGACTGGCATTTTTTAAGCCTGTTTGTTCATAGTAATCTACTGACTTTGAAAAATTAGTGTATTGATTAACCACGGCCTGGTATTCCATATTGAATCTCTTTAAACCATAGCGGTAGTTACTTTCGCTTAGCCGCTGCTGAGATTTGGACGCATTAATTTTTGATTTTTGCGATCCGTAGAACAGCGGTATTCCTATTCCAATCTGCCCCGATTGAAAACGCGTTGATCCATCATATAAAATATTATCCGCACCAGCCCCTCGCATGGTCATGTTGTTATAGGCAAATGACAGATCAGGAAGCAAACGGGATTTCTCCAATTGTGTATTTTTCTCGGATATTATTTTTTGTTGCTCTAACCATTCTATTGCAGGGTGCTGCTGTACAGAGGCAGTATCTATCAATTCGATTCTGTTCATTTTAAAGTCATCTTCTTGCGGCACCAATACAGTTGTGGTATTGAGTAAAAGTTGAAACTGTGATTGAAGCAGATCCAGGTCCGCATTGAGTTGGTTGAGTTGAATGGCTATTTGGGCACGTTGTGTTTCTGCAGTGGCCTTTTCCAGAATGTTACTTTCACCCACTTTAAATCTTAGGTTGGCTCTTTCGAGGAATGAGCTGTACAAACTATCATTCTTTAGCAGGAGTTTTTTCTTTTGCAAAAGGTAAGTGAGCATGTAGTAGGCTTGCGAAACCTGTTTTTTGAGTTCTATTTCTTTTACAGCGACATTCAGCACACTACTTTTCCATTCTTCTTTAAGAACAGATTTTTGATTGGAGTAAACAGTAGGAAAATTTAAGTTTTGATTGATCACCAATCGATTATCAGAGAAGCTGCTGTTGATTTGTCCATACTCTCCCATCACCGTAGTTTGAGGAATGTTCACACCAGATTTAATCAACTGCTTTTGATACTCCGCCATGAGCCTTTCGTTCTTCACCATTTGATTGTTGACTAAAGCTGTATCAACAGCAGCTTGTGCGGTAATGGGTGTCTGTGCGTTGGCAGGAATGGAGAAAACACTAAGGGATAATACTAACATTGCAATCGCTGGTGAAATGTTCTTTTTCTTTCCTCCAAGTTTTGTTTCAAAGAGAATATAAAGCACCGGGAGTACAAACAATGTTAAGAAAGTGGCAATCAGAAGACCTCCGATTACCACTGTAGCCAGCGGTCGTTGTACTTCAGCCCCGGCACCGTTGCTCAATGCCATGGGCAAAAATCCGAGAGAAGCCACAAGTGCAGTCATCAGTACAGGACGAAGCCGTACTTTGGTTCCGGTAAGCACGATGTCTTTCAAGTCTATGTTTCCATCGGCCTTTAGCCGGTTGAATTCTGCGATCAGCACAATTCCATTGAGTACGGCAACGCCAAACAAGGCAATAAATCCAACTCCAGCGCTTATGCTAAAAGGCATACCCCTGAGCGCAATGGCAAAAATTCCTCCTATGGCAGAAAGTGGTATGGCAGAATAAATAAGTAAACCGTGTTTTACAGAGTTGAAGGCAAAGTACAACATGATAAAGATCAACAGCAGCGAAACTGGAACAGCAATGCTTAACCGTTGCTTGGCAGCATTAAGGTTTTCAAATGCTCCGCCATAGGTTACATAGTATCCTGGAGGAAAATTGATTTGCTTCTCTACCTTTTGCTGTAACTCATTGACAATAGATTGCACATCCCGCCCACGAACATTAAAACCAATGATGATCCTCCTTTTTGCATCCTCACGTTGGATCTGGTTGGGTCCTTCTTTGATTTCAACACTGGCCAATTGATACAAAGGAATTTGATTTCCATTTGGGGTTGGAATAAGAAGATTTTGTACATCGGTGAGTCCCGTTCTTTGTTCCCCAGCCATTCGCACCACAAGGTCAAATCGTCTTTCATTTTCATACACAAGGCCAGTGCTTTGTCCAGCAAAGGCAGCATTGACAATTCTATTGATATCAGAAATATTTAAACCATACTGTGCTATAGCAGAGCGATTATAGTCGATAACGATTTGGGGCATTCCTCCTACAGCCTCTACATAAAGATTTACACTTCCATCTACTGTATTTACAACGTTTCCTAATTTTTGAGCGTAAAGCGCCAGTGTATCCAGGTTCTCTCCAAAAATTTTACAAACAACATCCTGGCGTGCCCCGGTCATTAATTCATTAAAACGCATTTGAACTGGGTATTGGAAACCAAATGTTACTCCGGGAATATCTTCAAGCGCTTTGCTCATTTTTTCAGCAAGCTCATCGAAGGTAGAGGCAGAGGTCCATTCACTTTTGTCTTTTAAGATGACCATCATGTCGCTGGCTTCAATGGGCATGGGGTCAGTTGGCACCTCACCACTTCCTGTTTTTCCTACTACTTTTATTACTTCAGGGAATCTTTCCAGAAGTAACTTCTCCCCCTTCAGCGTAGCATCTACTGAAACGTTTAGATTGCTACCGGTGAGTACCCGTGTGTCAACAGCAAAATCGCCTTCTTCCAATGCCGGAATAAATTCTCCTCCTAATCCGGAAAGAGTAATTAAGGCGATGGCAAACAAGGTAAGCGCGGCAGTCACCACCAGTTTGGGGAAACCCAACACCTTTTTTAACATCCGCTGATACACACCCTCAATTTTTTCCATCATCTTGTCTGAAATATTTTTCTTGTGTTTGGTATTCTTACTTAAGAAAACAGAACTCATCATGGGGATATAGGTGAGTGAAAGAATGAAGGCACCGATTAATGCAAAAGCAACAGTCTGCGCCATGGGCTTAAACATTTTTCCTTCAATACCTTGTAAGGACAGAATGGGTAAGTACACAATCAGAATGATGATCTGACCAAACACTGCACTGTTCATCATCTTTCCTGCAGATTGCTTTACCTCAGCATCCATCTGTGATTGATCCAACCTGTTGATCGAACCAAAGCGTGTGCCCAAAGCAAGTTGGTGCATTATGGCTTCTACAATAATTACCGCACCATCTACGATCAATCCGAAGTCAAGCGCACCCAAGCTCATCAGGTTGCCGCTTACACCAAACTGATTCATCAGAATGACAGCAAAAAGCATGGAGAGCGGAATGACGGATGCGACAAGAATGCCCGCCCGCAAATTGCCGAGGAATAGAACCAGCACAAAAATTACAATCAACGCACCTTCCATCAAGTTCGTTGTTACAGTACTGATAGCATTGTTTACCATTTTTGTCCTATCCAGAAAAGCCTCGATTTCTACACCTTCCGGTAATATTTTTCTGATCTGTGTGATCTTTTCTTTTACATCCTTAATTACCTCATTGCTGTTGGCACCCTTTAACATCATTACTACTGCACCAGCTACTTCTCCTTCTCCGTTGTAGGTCATTGCTCCATATCGGATAGCGCTGCCCAACTGTACTTCTGCTACATCTTTTATAAATAAGGGAGTTCCGTTTTCGGTTAGCTTGACGGCAATGTTGTTGATGTCTTCAGTTGTTCCTATCAACCCTTCACTTCTTATGTAGAGAACGGTTGATTGTTTTTCAATGTAAGCCCCACCGGTGTTTTGGTTATTAGTTTCCAGAGCAAGGAACACATCGTTGATAGTGATGCCATAAGATTTTAATTTGTTGGGATCGACTGCTATTTCATACTGCTTCAGCTTACCACCAAAGCTGCTCACATCAGCTACTCCGGGTACTGACAACAGCTGTCGTCTTACTATCCAATCTTGGATGGTTCGTAGTTCTGTAACATCATACTTACTTTCATAGCCACTCTTTGCTTTTACTACATATTGGTAGATTTCACCTAGCCCAGTAGTCACAGGTGCTAGGACAGGCACCCCTAATCCGGGTGGCAATTGATCCTTCACTATTGTTAGTCGCTCAGTAACCTGTTGCCGGGCCCAGTACACGTCTGTGGCCTCATCGAAAACTATAGTGACCAGTGACAGTCCAAAGCGGGAAAAACTTCTAATTTCAAGTAATCCGGGCAGGTTACTATTTACTTGCTCGATTGGAAATGTTATTAACCGTTCAATGTCGGCCGCACCAAGCGAAGGCACAGAAGTAATTACTTGTACCTGATTGTTGGTAATATCTGGTACAGCATCAATGGGTAATTGAGTTATTGAATATCCACCATAACCGATCAATGCCAGTGTGAGGACACCAACGATCAGTTTGTTTCTGATAGAAAATGATATTATGCTATTGAGCATGACGAAAAGAATAAAATGTAAATGAGTAATGCATTACTGAATGCCTAGTTGCAAAATCCAGTAAGCAAATTTGAATTAAAGAAGTGAGCTGGTTATCCTTTTCGAGGTGGCTGAAAAATAGCAGGGAGAAACTCTGAAGAGAAGTGAGGGTGATAAAAGTTAGTGTAGGTAACTTTAGTAACTTCCTGTTCTATTGAGGTGTTGTGGGATTCAGTAAGAAAAATAGTAGAGTGAATCGAGGTGTTGTCGGGGGCTTTAAAAGGCAATCCTTTGTGTTGTTCCCGCTCCTCCTTATCATGCTCCTCGGCCATGCTGCCATAGTGCAAATCAAAAAACTCAGTGAAAGAAAAGGCTGTAGCCTTAGATTTATGCTGATTGAAGTGATCAATCATATAAGGAATCTTTGCAAGGTCATGCAAGTCGGCCAAACTTCCGAACAGAATTACAAATGCGAGTATTATCGATGTCGCCCTCATTGTATGGCTAAATAACAAACTTAATACATGTAAACCGTAAAAATTGTTCAGACGGTTCATAGTTTAGAATTAGTCTAACTAAATAAGTTCAAATTTCCTCCCTTTCTGAATTTTGTTAAATCAAGTGGCGCCATCCCTTTTCCTGTAAAATATTTCTTTTTAGCTACTCTGTACAATTGCTGAATAGCGTGGGCAATATGGCCATCGCCTGACATACGTCTGCCATAAACAGAGTCGCTCACATTGCCTCCATGCAGTTCGCTGATTTGATTCCATACTTTTTCAAATCGGTCTGGAAAATTTTTCCTCAGCCAGTCCTCAAAGATTTTGCTTATAGAACCATTTAACCTTACCACGGTCATTCCACAAGCAGTCGCTCCATGATCGGAGGCTGCTTTTAGAATATTGGGAATTTCATGATGATTTAGCCCAGGTATAATAGGTGCATTCATTACTCCTACCGGAATACCTTCTTTAGCAAGTCCCTCAACTGTTTGAAGTCGCTTTATTGCACTCGCTGTTCTTGGTTCCATCTGCCTTCTTAATTCCTCATCAAGGGTAGTAATGGAGATCATTACATTAACCAGCCTCTCTTTGGCGAGTTCTTTTAAAATGTCAATGTCCCTTTGAATGAGTGCGTTTTTGGTAATAATGCCAACGGGGTGTCGGTACCTCAAAAGTACCTGAAGCATCTTACGAGTAATTTCAAATTTCTTCTCCTGAGGTTGATAGCAATCTGTATTTCCAGAAAGCATAATGGGAACCGCTTGCCAACCAGGTTGCAGCAAGTGTTTCTCCAGAAGTTCCGGAGCATTTTGCTTGATGATGATTTTGGTTTCAAAGTCAAGGCCAGCACTGAAACCATAATACTCGTGTGTATTTCTTGCATAGCAGTAAATACATCCGTGTTCGCATCCCTGGTAGGGGTTCATCGAATACCCAAAATTGAGGTCGGGGCTGTTTACTTTGTTGACAATCTTCTTCGGTGATTCATGAAAAATTTGCGTCAATGGTGTTTCCAACAACTCCTCATCCAGACCTTCTATGTGATCGGTGGTGTATTGGTTTTTTAAGTACTTATTTTCACTCTTGATTTGAGCCCCTCTTCCTTTGAAATAAGTTGAATCCATTATGCAAATTACTAAATAATTTAGTAAAATTAATTAAAAATTTAGCAATTGGTTTATCAGCAAACATCGGCAGATGCCCTTAAGAGTGCTCTTATTAGCAAATCAGGCATCTCTTTGCGAATCTGGAGAGAGGATTTAAATCACCCAACCATATCCGGGAATAAATGGTGGAAGCTAAAATATAACTTGGAGCATGCTCGACAAGATGGGCATACACAATTACTCACTTTTGGGGGAGCCTATTCCAATCACTTATATGCCACCGCTGCAGCAGCGGATGAATTGGGATTTAAAAGCATTGGAATTGTAAGAGGAGAAAAGCAATCAATCCTCAATCCAACATTAGCATTTTGCGAAAGCAAAGGGATGCACCTCCATTATATAAGTCGTGAGCAATACCGCGAGAAAGGCAATAAAGACTTCAAACAATCTTTGAGGGATGAGTTCGGAAAATTTTATCTTATTCCGGAGGGAGGTACCAACTCACTAGCAGTTAAGGGATGTGATGAATGGGCTCATCAAATCAAAGAGGTTGAGGATTTTGATTATTTGTGCCTGCCTGTTGGAACCACAGGAACGATGGCAGGCATGGTGAACGTTTTCAAGGACAAATCTATTATCGGATTTTCTTCATTGAAAGGAGGAGACTTTTTAAAAGAGGAAATGAAGCAATGGATTAGGCATGATATAAATAATTGGCAGATAAGAACGGAGTACCATTTTGGTGGTTATGCCAAAGTGAAAAATGAACTTCTGGATTTTATAATTGACTTTGAAAAGGAGCACCAAATACCAATTGATCCTGTTTACACTTCAAAAATGATGTACGGAGTGTTTGATCTTATTCAGCAAGGTTTTTTTCCTGTTGGGTCAAGGGTATTGGTCTTGCACACTGGTGGTCTGCAGGGCAGAGCGGGTTTTAACTTCTGATTACACTTCTTAGTCTGGAGAAAAAAGGCATTCGTGCTCCAGGTTCTGGCATAGTCCCGCTTTCTCTAGCAGCTTTTACTCCTTCTATAGTGTAGAAAGCTGTAGGCACAGTCCTTTTCAGTTCACCGAGAAATTTTTCCATGCGCTCTCTTTCCAGTACACAGAAGATGATGCTTTCATCCCCGTCAGGCCCAAAGGCCTCGAGGCAGGTGTAGCGAATTTTTTCCAGTTTCAAAAAGGAGAGAAACTCGGTTGCGTCTTTACGGGTAATAATTCTTACCACTACTTTGCCGTAGGCAATTCGCTCTTCAATGATCATCCCCATAAGAATACCACCTGCAAAACCTGCCGGGTAAGCCACATAGCACATCCAGTTGTCAAGGTGAGCAAAAATCTGACGGATGGCCATCAGCCAGATGAAGGCTTCAAAAAATCCCAGCAGTGTGGAGGTCATTCTGCGTCCACCCAGCATATAGATAATTCTTACTGTATTAATAGAGACATCGCAGATACGAGCAATGAAAATAAGGAGTGGCAGTATCAGAAAACTGAAGATAACATCAGAAAATCCGAGTGTTTCTATGAAGAATTGGTCCATGATGCAAAACTAACTCAAACCAATGATCCTACCCAAATAAATCCTGAATCACCTCCGTAAGCTTGCTAAAGACTTTTACTTCTATGTTAACTTTAGCGTCAATTGACTTCTGGTTGTACTTTGAAATATATATTTCTTTGAAGCCCAATTTCTCTGCTTCAGAAATTCTTTGATCTATTCTGTTCACAGCGCGCAATTCACCACCCAATCCAATTTCTGCTGCAAAACAAACTTTATCAGATACAGGAATCTCTTCCATGGAGCTGATGATGGAAATGCAAACTGCCAGATCGATGGCGGGGTCCTCTACTTTAATCCCCCCTGCCATGTTTACAAATACATCCTGGGTTCCCATTCTAAAACCGCAACGTTTTTCCAATACGGCCAAAAGCATGTTCAATCGTTTGTGATCAAAACCAGTTGGAGTTCGTTGAGGAGTTCCGTAAGAAGCTGGGCTTACCAGCGATTGAATTTCTATTAGCAATGGTCTGTTGCCTTCAATAGTAGCGCCAATAGTTGCTCCACTTACTTGTCCCTCTTTTTGAGAGATTAAAATCTCTGATGGATTAGAGACTTCTCTCAACCCAGTCCCCAACATTTCGTAAATACCTAACTCTGATGTAGAGCCAAATCTGTTTTTAGTAGTGCGCAAGATGCGGTAAGCTAAATGACGATCGCCTTCAAATTGAAGTACTGTGTCCACCATGTGCTCCAACACTTTCGGCCCGGCCAGCATGCCATCTTTGGTAATATGGCCTACTAAAAATACCGGAGTATTAGTTTCTTTCGCAAATTTCATCAACTCTGCCGTGCACTGTCTTACCTGCCCGATACTTCCGGCAGCGGAGTCAAGCATCTGTGTGTGCAGCGTTTGAATAGAATCGATGATGACCAACTGTGGTAGTAACGACTCTATGGCGGTAAAAATATTTTTAGTACTGGTTTCTGTAAGTGTAAAGAAGTTGTTTGCTTTCGTTTCGTCAGGTGATAGCCGTTCCGCTCTCATTTTTATTTGTTGTTCGCTCTCCTCACCTGACACGTACAATACTTTATGACTTCGCAATGCCAATCCGATTTGAAGCATTAAGGTAGACTTTCCAATTCCAGGTTCTCCCCCGATCAATATCAGAGAGCCAGGGATGATGCCGCCACCGAGCACACGATTCAATTCGTTATCAGGAGTAAGTATCCGGAAGCCCGAAGTAGGTTCAATTTCCTCTAGGGTTTTTGGTTTAGCTTGTCTGGTTTTGGAAGAATCCTGCCGCCATTCTGCTTTGTTCTTGCTCTGCTTCTCCTGTACCTCTTCAGCGAAAGTGTTCCATTCATTGCATGAGGGGCATTTTCCCACCCACTTGGCAGATTCGTGGCCACAATTTTGACAGAAAAAAACGGTTTTTGATTTGGACATACTACTTAAAAGGAGAGTTTTCCTCTTTGGCCATGATGTTATAAACAAACCGGTCCATTAAACCTGGAACCCATTTGTTAAGAAACACGGTAAGTTTTCCCTGACCTGTTAGTATGAGGGTTTTCTTACGCTTTACGGTAGCGTTGTAAATGTGCATAGCGCATTCCTCTGGAGTCATCATCTTTCCCTCTTCCCTTGGTGAGTCTCCTTGTGGCGACCCATCTTTAAGAAGTGACCTCTTTCTGATATTAGATGCCGTAAACCCTGGACAAGCCGTAAGCACATGTACGCCAGTATTGATGAGTTCGGTGCGCAATGCTTCCAAAAACCCATTAAGCGCAAACTTGGAAGAACTATAACCCGTGCGTCCAGGTAATCCGCGGTATCCTGCAATAGAAGAAATACCAACTATAGCACCTTTACTTTTAATAAGATGCGGGAGGCAACTCTGCGTGGCGCTTACTGCTCCAAAAAAATTGATGTCCATTACCTTTTTTATTACCTCAAGGTCAACATCTTGAAATATGGCACGCATTGAAATCCCGGCATTGTTGATGAGTACATCTATTCTGCCAAACTTGCTTATTGCAAGCTCAGCCATCCTATCATTATCTGCTTTAAGGCTTACGTCCCCCTGACAGCCAACTATGTCTATGCCTTTATTACTTAATTCTTTAACAGCTGAATCAAGTTCTTCTTTTTTTCTGCCCGTAATCAATATCCGAGAACCTTTCTGCCCAAAATGAGAGGCCAGGGCTTTGCCTATTCCTGATGATCCTCCTGTGATAATGATAACCTTATCCTTCATGTAAACATTGGCTAGGTCTTAAACCTATTGTTAATGTTAACCGTTCCCGAAATATACTGCAATAGTGATGAAAATTCCTCTAAAGTGCTTTTAGTAGTCAACTTCTGAGTAGAAATACGTAATTGTCATTACTTGCTTAACTTTCCAGACGCAAAATTTGAGTAAATGTTTTTTCTGCGAATTTTATCAAGTCTCCCTTTTAAAGTTCTGTACCTGTTTTCGGATTTTCTATTCTTTGTCACCTATAGATTAGGGAAGTATAGGAGAAAGGTGGTAATGAAGAACTTAAAAGCCTCCTTTCCGGAAAGTGATGAGACCACTATTAAGACCTATGAAAAGGAATTTTATAGGAATTTATGTGATTACTCGGTGGAAACACTGAAACTGCTTACCATTTCAAAACAGGATTTGGAAAAAAGAATGGTTTATCTCAATCCAGAAATTATCGCCCCTTTTAGAGATAAAAAGCAATCAGTTATATATGTTACTTCTCATCAATTTAATTGGGAGTGGCTTGTGGCTGCGGGCAGTATTTATTTACCTATCCCAGTAGATTTTGTATATCAGCCTCCAAGCAGCAAATTTTTTGATCAATTCTCATTACGACTTCGCACCCGATTTGGTGGACATCCTATTAAACGAGCAGATGTAGCAAGGGAAATAATAAGGAGGAGAGAAATAGTAAGAGGGGTAGCCATTGTAGCCGACCAATTTCCAGGCCATGACAATGATAAACGATATTGGACTACCTTCTTAAATCAGGATACAGCCTTTTTTCAAGGAGTAAATCAATTGTCCCTAATGACCCAATACCCTGTGTTCTTTGCAAAAATGAGTCACCCAAAGCGAGGTTATTATGAAGTGGAATTGGTAAAAATTGCGGAGCCGCCCTATGAGAAAGGTAATTTCGACATGATAGAAAATTATATTAAAGCCACTGAAGAAGTGATTAAAAAAGATCCAGGAGGATGGCTTTGGTCGCACAAGAGGTGGAAGAAAAAGAGAACAGATTCTTATTCCTGATCAATTCATCAACATTTCTATGTCTTCTCTGGTGAGCGTTTTGATAACGCTTTCTTCTGTTGAGATTAAATTCTCCGACAACCGAAGTTTATTTTTCTGCAGTGTGAGAATTTTTTCTTCTACGGAGTTGCGAGTAATAAACTTATAGGTAAACACTTTCTTTTTTTGTCCAATACGATGTGCGCGGTCTACCGCTTGAGCTTCCACAGCTGGATTCCACCAAGGATCAAGGATGAATACATAGTCAGCCTCTGTAAGATTGAGTCCCAATCCTCCGGCTTTAATAGATATTAAAAAGACTTTTACTTTTTTGTCTTTGTTAAACATAGCCACTTGTTCTTTCCTGTCGGTACTAGACCCATCCATGTAAGCAAAAGGCACCTTGCTGCTTTCTAATTGTTGCTTGATAATGGCCAAATGTTTTACAAACTGACTGAAGATTAACAATTTATGCCCTTCGGTAATTGCATTTTCAATCATGTGAGATACATCATTGAGTTTTCCTGAATCGCCTTTATAATCGGGGTCGATCATTTTGGGGTGATTGGAAAGTTGTCGGAGTTTAGTGAGACCTTCTAACAGTGTAAACCTTGAATTGTTGATTCCTTCCTTTTCAATCAGGTCTAATATCTTGTGGCGATAGTGCGCCTTTACTTCTTCGTATCTCTCCTCTTGTTCAGGAGTCATGTCAGTGTAGTATATGTTTTCTACTTTTTCGGGAAGATCAGTAGCTACCTGAGCCTTTAACCTTCTTAGTATAAAAGGTTTTATGATGGCATTGAGTTTTCTTGTTTTACTTTCATCTCCTTTTTTTTCTATCGGAATCAAATATTCGTCTTTGAAAAACTTTTGCCCGCCAAGCAAACCCGGATTAATAAAAGTCATCTGCGACCAAAGGTCCAAAGTGGTATTTTCTAATGGAGTACCTGTGAGTGTCAAACGGTGCTTCGACCTCAGCGTGATAACCGCTTTTGCAATATTGGAAGTGGGATTTTTGATGACTTGTGATTCATCCAAAATCACGTAATTGAACATAAAGTTCTGCAGGAGATCTGCATCAAGCCGTGTAATGCCATAGGAGGTAAGTATCAGATCGTAGTTGCTGAATTTTGAAACGTCTTTATTTCTGTGCGTGCCTGTATAGTTGAGAATTTTAAGGTTGGGAGTAAACTTGGCTGCTTCCATCTCCCAATTGTAAACCAACGAAGTAGGCATAATGAGCAATGAAGTTCCTGCGTCCCCTTTTTCTTTTTCAGCTTGCAGCATGGCCAAGGTTTGAACTGTCTTACCCAATCCCATATCATCAGCAAGGCACCCTCCAAGTCTGAAATCATTGAGAAAGCGCAACCAATTGTATCCCGCCTTTTGATACTTTCTTAAAGTACCCTGAAATTGACTTGGCAAAGGATAGTCCTTAATGCCAGCAAAGGAGTCAAGGTTGCGGAGCTTTTCACTCATATGCACCTTGGCAAGATTATTTTCCTGGAGCTCTTTAAGCAAAGTAATGTGATGCTTTCTGAGCACGGGTTTTTCAGTTTTGCCTTTTGTTTCGCTGAGTGAGAATAAATCTCCAAATTTAACTAACCATGCTTCCGGTATAATTGCAATCTCTCCGTTAGGAAGTTTAAACTCCACCTTCTTCTTCATGATGAGTTTTCTCAATTCCTTAAAAGGAATTTCATACTCGCCAAAAAATATTTTAGCATGGATGTCAAACCAATCAATGGTCTCTTTTACATCCAGCTCTATCACTGCCTTACCGACAAAGTATTTTTTATCTCTGTTATCAGGTTGACTTACTTCAAAGCCAAGATCTAAAAGATTTATTCTGTTTTCATTGAGCCATGAAAAAGCTTGTGCTTTTTCAACTGCAGTTCTAAAACCTCCACGCAATGCCAAACCCAGCTTGGTCAATGTCTGCGCATATTTTTTCTCTGCTTCTAAGTTTCTTACAATGCGATGAAAAACATAATCGTTTTCATGTTTCTCTAGTTTTACACTTACAGGCCCTGGTGAGTCGCCCCTAAACTGATGCTTCCCGTATTTGAAGGAGAGATCAAAAATTATTTTTCCAGACTCATCATCCTTTTGATAAGATGTACCGTCATCACCAAAAAGTTTAGGAGCCGTCTTATTACCTACTGGTGGAAGCTCTGACATAGTGAGCAAGGGATGAGGCGAGAAGTCGTGCTTGGCGATTTCAAATCCCTTTACCTCTACATTATCAAACGAAGCGATAAGCGGAGCCACAAATCGATTGTAATAGGTTTCCTCAAGATTCTTTGGAATGACTACAAATTTTTTACTGAGAAAAGGAAGCAATTTTTTGCCATCCACGTGCACATCAAACCCATAAAGCTTTCCGTTTAGCACAAGCCAGGCCGGGCTTTTACAAACCAGGTAGGCAGCTGCGTTGGGTAAATCAATTTTTTTGCCTTTATAGGAAATAGTAGGATAGTAATTAGTGCTGTCCTCATTGCGCATGAAGTGGAATTGAATGGAGGCTTTTTCTGGAAGTACTTCTAGTTTTCTCTCAGTAGGCTCACCATCGTTGCCCATTTCAAAAACCATTTTACCAGACAGCTTGTCCATCACGATGGCCCTTCGCTTTTCCATGTATGCTTCAATTTGTTCTTGAAGCATTTCATCTCCTTTTTCCTTTTTATAGATTTTTGCAAAAAACTCATTGGGCTTCATCACTTTTTTGGAAAAGTGCTTGAGGACTGCATCCTGACTCATGCTGTCCATTATCTCGATGAGCTCATAATCGCGGTCATCTAATCCTTTAGAAAACTCGCGCGCATTTTTTGAAGATATATTTTGATGCTGATAGGTAAGCTTCCCCTTTTCATCTAGGTGTACTATAAATGACTCAAACATATACCCCAGGTACTCGTGCTGGTAGAGCGAGTAAATGATTTGAAAGGGCTGCGCTGCCGATACTTTCATGGGGCAAGAGGAACTTAATTTACTAAAGTCTATTAATGTCTGCCTTCGAAAAGAGCCCGTTTTGACAAGTAAGAGCACTTTTTGGTAAAAGCAGAATTGCAAAATAGACATTCCGATTGAAAAAAACCGGACAATCTTAGTTCTTTTCCTACATGCCTGAACTACAGGTTTTGGGTAGAATAAGACCGGGAGGCCAGTATAGCCGGGTAAAATGACACCAGGAAAGTAATAGCGATAATGACCAGGCTGGTAAGTGCAAAATCGGACCAAATCATAATGACTGGATAGTTAGAAACAACAGCATTTTCCATTCCCATACCCACCAGCCCAAATTGATCTTGTGCCCAACAGATAAGCCCTCCAATTATTAACCCAGACCCTGCCCCGATGAACGAAATGATGGCTCCTTCCGAAAAGAAAACCCTACTGATTAATTTTTTGTCAGCACCGAGCGCGGAAAGTATGCTGATGTCTTTCTTTTTATCGATGGCAAGCATCATTAGCGAGAAGAAAATATTGATTGATCCGACTGTTATTAACAGTGACAAGGCCAGGAATGTAAAGAGCTTTTCAATTTTCAAAAGCCTGTAGAGATCTTTTTGTTGCTCTTCATTGGTAAGTACGGCAAAAGAATCTCCTATTGCTTCAGACACTTTTTGTTTTAGACTATTGAGATTAACCCCTTCATCAGTTTTAATTTCTAATGCGGTTCGTTTATTACCATAGTCTAACAAGTCAGCGACAAAATCAAGGGGAAGAAAAATATAATTTTCATCATAGTTCTTTTCAATGGAAAAAACTCCTCCGGGTCGTATGCTCTTGCGCGAATACATTTGTGATGGATCCAGGGAAGTTCGCTGAAGATCTTTTATGTAAAATACCTGGAGGGCATACATCTCATCTTCTACCGCCACAGAAAGCGCATACTGTATGCCGCGTCCTAGAATAGCAAAGTCTACTCCGTCTTTCTTTAATTTCATTTCACCTTGCACGATGCGATCATCGAGGCGGTGCTGATCAATAAAATTGTCACTCACTCCTTTGATGGTAGCAACCACATCAGCGTCTCGATACCGGATGTAGGCGTAGTCCTCAATTACCTCTGTTATCACCTCAACTCCTTCTATCGCCTTGAGTTTAGAAAGTAACTCATCATTTATTTCAAATGACTTCCCTTCTACCGCTTCAATCTTAAGTTCCGGGTCAAACGAAACGTACAAAGATCGGAGTAATCCTTCCAGACCATTAAATACAGAGAGTACAATGATTAGCGCTGCAGTGGAAAAGGCAACCCCAACCATCGAAAGAATGGAAATGATGTTAATGAAATTTTGTTTTCGCTTGGAGAAAAAATAACGCTTGGCGATAAACAAGGAGAGATTCACAGAGAGGGATTCTTTTAACTTTCTTTGTTATCTTCATCAGTGGGAGGAATGTTCAAGCTGTTGATTAAAGAATCAATTTTGAATGCATTTTCCTCTACCTCATCTATGAAGAAGATCAACTCGGGGATTATTCGGACCTGCTTTCCAATTTTATTACCCAACTCTTTTCTGATCTCACTTTTTCGGGTGTTCAAGCGCTCTAGCGTTGCGTCTTTATTTTTGGCCAGCATCATACTGATATAAATCTTGGCTACACTTAGGTCTGGACTCATTTTTACGTCCGCGATGGTGATCATTTCATTGTTGAGAATGCCTCTTCTGTCGCGCTGAAAAATGTCGCTAATTTCTTTTTGTATAAGCTTGCTGTATTTCTGTTGCCTCACGGTTCCACTCATGCCCCAAAGATAAGCAAAAGTGCAGGGTGATGAGTGAGTAGAATAAAAATTGGTCTGATAAGTGCCAATCCCCATTTTTTCGAACAATTATCATTTAATTGCGCATTCTAAACAAAACTGCCTGTGCTGCTCCGCTTCTTTCGGATCAATGACCCTTACCGCTTGATTGGATTACTTATCATTATTGTTCTGATAAGCTTACCCTTTCTTATTACACCCGTTGGGATAATGCTGAGTGAGCTAAAGAATTTGGTGCTGGGGGAAGCCATAGCGGAGGGAAAACTCATGTATGTACAGGTGTTTGATGACACACCACCGTTGGCAAGTGTCTTGTTTGGGTTGATGTATACCCTATTTGGCAAATCATTATTGGCAGGTCATATCATAGCCATTTTCATTATTATTTTTCAATCGAGCTATTTTGCCATCTTACTCATTAATAATAAGGCGTATACTGAGAATACTTATTTGCCTTCCTTGATCTTTGGCCTTCTTTGTTTCTTTTCTTTTGACTTACTAAGTTTTTCTTCGGAATTGTTGGCCTCGACAGTTTTACTTTTTGCCCTTAATCAACTTTTTCATGAGGTAGAATTTAAGATTCAACGAGACGAAATAACTTTAAAATTAGGAGTGTATCTGGGATTGGCTACATTTCTTGTGTTTTCCTATTGGGTGTTTTTGCTGTTGACCATATTCATTCTAATTACGTTCACGCGAGCTGGATTCAGAAAGATAGCTTTAATGGTGTTTGGATTTATTTTGCCCCATGCGATCTTGTTCACAATTTATTTCTACAAAGGAGAGACGAGTTTACTCTGGAGAAATTTTTACTTAAGCAACCTTACCTTCTCTGGTGAGATGCTGGTAAGTAGTAAGAGCCTTTTTGTTTTAGCGGCATTACCACTGGCCTATTTTGTTTTTTCTATTTTTATGATGAACAGAGAAGCGCGATTTACTAAGTATCAATCTCAATTGATGCAGGTAATGTTTCTTTGGTTATTATTTGCATTGGTACAGGTGTTGGTAGCCCGCCAGGTTTCACCAGCCAGTTTGATTACTTTCATTCCACCTCTTGCCTATTTTATAAGCCATTACCTGTTATTGATCAGAAGAAGGTGGCGAGCAGAGTTGATGCTTTGGCTATTCCTTGGAGGCATCGTAAGTGTAAACTTACTTTCCAGATCAGGGGAAATAATGTCAGTTGATTATGCAAGGTTATTTCCAAAACCTAGCTCTTCGTATAATCAAATCAGTGAGAAGAGAATAATGGTGCTTGATAAAGATTTGAATGTATATCAGCGAAATGCTATGGGAGGATACTTCCTAGATTGGGAGTTATCAGCACCCGTATTTAGGGACTTGTCAAAATATGATCATGTAGAGATTATTTCATCTTGCTTCAGTGAAGATCCACCGCAAGTGATTCTTGATAAGAATAACTTAATGGAAGGAGTGATAAAGAGAGTTCCGGCAATTGGATTGGCTTACCGAAAAGAAGGCATTCTTTATAAAAGAATTAGCAACTGATCTTATTCACTCTGCGCTCATGACGACCGCCCTCGAAGTCGACCTTCAAGAATTGGTCAACAATCTTTTCAGCTAAATCCATTTTTATAAATCGGGCTGGTAAGCAAAGTACATTTGCATTGTTATGTTGGCGGGCAAGTGATGCCAACTCTTCGTTCCAGCAAATGGCAGCACGAATTCCCTGATGCTTATTGGCGGCCATGGCTACTCCGTTGGCTGAACCGCATATTAATATTCCAAGCTCGTTTTCGCCTTTTTCCACTGCGGTAGCTACAGGATGCGCAAAGTCTGGGTAGTCAGCAGATTCTGTACTGTTGGTTCCAAAATCGTTGATTTCAAAACCTTGTTTTTGCAAAAGAGATTTTACCTCTTCCTTCATTTCGTAACCAGCGTGGTCACTACCTATGGCAATTTTTTGTTTCATGTATCAGCCTGATCTGCTCGAAGATCTTCTTCGTCTTGTTTTAATTTTTTCCGCATCACCATCGCAGAAATCAAGATACTTATTTCGTAAAGTAAGTACAAGGGCAATGATATTAATGATTGGCTCAATGGATCAGGAGGTGTGATGATGGCACCCAGGATAAGAATGGCAACCAATGCATGCTTTCTATATTGTCTCATCAACGCAGGTGTCACGATTCCAATTTTTGAAAGGAAAAAGACAACGACAGGCATTTGAAACAGTAGGCCACTACCAAAGACCAACATGGTGATAGTAGATACATAAGAAGTAATATCGAATTCATTGGAAACCATGTCGCTAATAGAATACGATGATAGAAACCAAACAGCGAGCGGGCTCATAATGAAATAGCCGAAAGAGATGCCTACAAGAAAGAGAAATGAAACGGCAGTTACAGCCCAGCGAGAATTATTTCTTTCGCTGGATTCAAGACCGGGGGTAACAAATTTCCAAATTTCCCAAAAGACATAAGGGAACGCAACTATAAATCCAATAACAAAAGAAGCCGTGAGGTGCATGGTGAACTGCCCGGTCATCAACCTGCTTTGTATTTTGAAAGGAATAAATTCTACACAAAGTGATTCGACCATGTTTAATGCCTGACCCACTTTGCATAAGTAATGGAAGGTGACAAAGTCGACACGGGCCGGTGCGAAAACTATATTTTCAAAAATCCATGGGCCAAACGCGAACGCAGCAATCATGAAAATAAAGATGGCAGAGATAGCCCTAACAATGTGCCATCTCAATTCCTCTAAATGATCGAGGAATGACATTTCTTTCTCTACACTCATCTCCGCTCCTTATTTTTTAACTGTACAATGGAAATTTTTGAACAAAACGATTCACTTTTTTCTTCATCGCTGACAAATGTTTAGAATCGTCTGGTTTGGCTAAGGTCTGATCGATCAGGTCAACTACTTTGCTCATATCTTTTTCTTTCATACCACGGGTGGTAATGGCTGGTGTGCCAATGCGCATACCCGAGGTTACAAATGGTGATTGTGTATCGAAAGGCACCATGTTTTTATTGATGGTGATGTCCGCTTTCACAAGCGCTTCTTCTGCTTGCTTGCCAGTAAGTTTTTTAGAACGCAAATCAATTAACATCAGGTGATTGTCGGTTCCTCCAGAAATAATTTTATATCCACGGTTTACAAATTCGATGGCCATGGCCTGAGCATTTTTAGAAACCTGCACTACGTAGTCGAGGTACTCATCAGAAAGGGCCTCAGCAAAAGAAACTGCCTTGGCTGCAATTACATGTTCTAAAGGTCCGCCTTGAGTTCCAGGAAATACACCAGAGTCGAGGATAGAGGACATTTTTCTGATTTCTCCTTTAGGTGTTTTCTTACCCCACGGATTGTCAAAATTCTTGCCCATCATGATCATTCCTCCGCGAGGGCCGCGCAAAGTTTTGTGAGTGGTAGTGGTGACCACGTGACAATGCTCCATCGGATCGTTAAGAAGGCCCCGGGCAATTAAACCTGCCGGATGTGCAATGTCTGCCAATAAAATAGCACCCACAGCATCAGCGGCTTCGCGCAATTTTTTATAATCCCAATCACGACTATAAGCAGAAGCCCCACAAATTATCATTTTGGGTTTCTCCTTCTTGGCAATCTTGATTACGTTGTCAAAATCAATAAGGCCTGTTTCCTTTTCTACACCATAGAAAACAGGCTTATATAACTTACCTGAAAAATTTACGGGCGAACCATGGGTAAGGTGACCTCCATGAGAAAGATCAAATCCCAAAATCTTATCCCCAGGGTTTATACATGCCAGCATAACAGCGGCATTGGCCTGTGCCCCAGAATGAGGCTGCACATTGACCCACTCCGCAGCAAACAATTCTTTTGCTCTATCAATGGCTAATTGCTCTATTTCATCCACTACTTCACAACCACCATAATATCTTTTTCCGGGTAGGCCTTCTGCGTACTTATTGGTAAGCACCGTGCCCATGGCTTTCATTACCTGCAAGGAGGTAAAGTTTTCTGAGGCGATGAGTTCTATCCCATCTTGTTGGCGAATTTTTTCTTTTTGAATTAGATCGAAGATGAGTTTGTCGCGTTTCATCGGAGTGATTGGATTAACAATTTTCGCAAGGTGAACCTGCTTTTTTTAAGGCTCCAAAAATAGGAGTTAATACATAGATATTACAATTAGAAAGGACTTGTTTACCAGGATCCACTACTTCCACCGCCACCAAAACTTCCACCACCGCCAGAGAATCCTCCCCCTCCACCTGAAGACCAACCTCCGCCTCCGCTCCATCCACCGCCAAATCCACCACCGCGGGATCGGGTATTGGAGGCTTCCATACTTTTGGCCATTCTTTTTCCCCATGCCGTGTTACCCAAAAGCAATTTTAGAACAGGGAAACCAATTAAATAACCGTATAAAATTTTGATGCTTCCCCCCAGCGCGAATGTTGGAAAAACGGCCCAGAATGGAATGAGAAAGAAATAAAGAAACCATCCCGCCTTCCCCGACACCAGTCCTATGAAGGTGAATATCCCAAGGATACCATAGACAAATAGACCTATCATTATTAATTCTGACCCACTTAGTTGGTCGTCCAGACCGGTACTATCCGAATCTGTTGCTGTATACTCTCCTCCTATCGCACTGATAATTCCGTTTACACCAGCCAACACCCCAGCTTCATAGTCCCCTCTTCTAAACTCAGGAGCAATTTCGTTTCTAATTATTCTATTGCTCATAGCATCAGTGAGTACGCCTTCTAATCCATAACCCACCTCTATCCTCATTTTGCGGTCTTCGATGGCAATTAACAACAACGCCCCATTGTCCTTTTCTTTTTGGCCTAGTTTCCATTTCTCAGCTACCCTAAGTGAGTATTCTTCCAATACGTCACCTTCAAGAGATGAAACGATGAGAACGGCAATTTGATTGGAGGTAGAATCTTCATAGGCTATGAGTTGAGATTCTAAATGTTCTACAGCAGCGGCAGACATTACATTGGCATCATCATGCACGTGCATGCTCCAGAGTTCAGGCACTGCTTTCTGAGCGTGACTGAAAATAGGAATGCTTAATAAAAGGAGAAAAGAAAAAAGCCGAACCTTTTGATTAGTCTTCAAGACGTAGGTCATCACGTAATTCATTCACATCATCATTTGTTCTGGTAAATCCGTTTTCTAACAATACCTCAGCGCACCGTTCAATGGCGGTGATCATTCCATCTGTCACTTTACCTTTTTGGATGTTGGTAATGATATTAGTGACAATTTTATCCCATTCTTTTTGGTCAACTACTTTGCTTATTCCTCGATCGGCCATCACAATCACTTCATGTTCGAAAAAGGAGATAAAGATCATTATGCCCGTCCGGTGTCTGGTGTTAAAAATCTCTTCTTCAAGAAAAGCGCTTTCGGCTCTTTTCCGTGTAGATTGATCCAAATGAAACTGACTGAGAAGCCAAAATTTTACAGGCAGTATATAATGAGTAATAATCGCTCCTAAAACACCTGCCATGACTACTATGATGAAGATGAGCAGTGGATCATAAACAGATAATGACGGAACATAGCGATCAAAAATGACAATAAGACCAAATGCAAAAGCTGCCATAATCATAGCTCCCCGATAATTGGCTATGGTATAATAACCGCTCTTCTCTACAAATACGGGAACAATCTCTCCTGATATCTTGCCCTCAGCTCCCTTTACAGCCGCTTTTATACGCTCAAGGTCTTTTTCTGAGAATCGTTGTTTCAGTGACATGTGCTTGTTTGTTATTTATCAAATATACAGTTCGCTTATCAATTTCTTTAGCGAATGACCTTTCAGATAATTATTTGGGCAGGTGGCAAAGTTGAGGTTTGTACTCTGGTAGCCATTTATTAGTATGAAGTCGATTCAACCTAATTCTAGCTATGAATAAAATATACTTAAGTCTTTTAGCAGCTTTTCTTGTGCTGTCAACAGGGAGTTCGGCCCAAAATGTTTCCACCGAACAAGCCATTAAAAATTACAAGTGGAGAGCAATTGGTCCCGCGAACATGGGGGGAAGAGTAACGGACATTGTGGGTGTACCTGGTGATCCTTCTACCTTCTATTTTGGAGGAGCCGATGGAGGTGTCTTCAAAACCACAAACGGTGGTGTGACATTCGAAGCACAATTCACAGATCAGCGCGCTTTTTCAGTAGGTGCACTTGCACTCGCTCCCTCCAATACCGATGTGGTATGGCTGGGCTCGGGAGAAGGAGATCCTAGGAATAGTGTTGGGTATGGTAATGGCGTTTACCGCTCAGTAGATGGAGGAAAGTCATGGAAACACCTGGGGTTGGATAAAACAGAACGCATAAAACGCATTGTAGTTGATCCTACTGACCCAGATGTTGCTTGTGTATGTGCATTAGGAAAAGAGTGGGGTTCTAATCCTGAGCGAGGCGTCTTTCTTACCAAAGATGGGGGGAAGAACTGGGAGAAAGTGTTGTATCTGGATGAAACAACAGGCTGTTCTGACATTGCCATGGAGCTTTCAAACCCTAAAGTATTGTACGCAGGAATGTGGACCTTCAATAGAAAACCCTGGAGGTTTGATGACGGTGGAGGTAAAACAGCGGTATATAGATCTTTGGATGGTGGAAAGACCTGGGAAAAAATAATGAAAGGGTTGCCCAACAAACCAATGGCTCGGATCGGACTGTCAGTAGCACAGAGCCAGCCTAATACCGTTTACTTAATTACTGAGTTCAAAGATTTGAGTGGAACACTTTTCAGATCGGATGATAGAGGAAGTAACTGGAAAATGGTGAATGATGATCCTGTTCTAAATTTCAGACCTTTTTACTACAGTGATGTAAGGGTTGACCCAAGTAATCCGGATCATCTATTTACACTTTCCGGAAGGCTGAGTAAATCTACTGATGGAGGAAGAACTTTTAAAGTTATAGCGAGGGATGTGCATGGAGATCATCAGTCTTTGTGGATCAATCCAAAAAATGGCAAGCATGTATTGAGTGGAAGTGACGGTGGTTATCAGGTGTCCTACGATGGTGGTGAAACCTGGGACATAATTAATAACGTAGAGCTATCCCAATTCTATCAGATTTTTGTAGACAATAAAGTGCCTTACAATGTATACGGGGGACTTCAGGACAATGGTACTTGGGTAGGGCCTAGTAACTCCCTGGTTTCAGCGGGTATTATGAAAAGGCATTGGACTGGCCTTGCTGGAGGAGATGGATACTATGCAGTTCCAATTCCTGGCAGCGAGCATGAGATTTATACCAACCTTCAAGGCGGAGTAATGTTTCACGTGGATACCAAATTGGGCAACGTGAGAAACATTCACCCTTATCCAAAAATTACGGGCTCTGCAGGTGATGCCATTGATAAACACAAATATCGTTTCAATTGGGATTCCCCAATTCATATTTCTCCTCATGATCCTGGTACAGTTTACTTGGGGGGTAATGTGATTTTTAGAAGCAGAGACAAAGGCTACAACTGGGAAGAAATTAGCCCAGACCTTACCACAAATGATAAATCAAAACAGGCCACTTCAGGCGGGGAAATTTATCAGGACAATACAGCAGCAGAATTTCATACTACAATACTTACGATCGCTGAATCACCTAAGCAAAAGGATTTGATTTGGGCTGGAACTGATGATGGCAATGTTCAACTCACTACGGATGGCGGTAAAACCTGGACGAATGTAAAGAACAACATAAAAGGACTTCCGGCATTTGCATGGGTAGGTAAAATCCACGCGTCAGAACATGATGCGGGCACTGCCTTCGTAGCGGTGGACCATCATCGTTCGGATGACTTTACACCTCATGCGTATATGACCACCAATTATGGTAAAACCTGGACAGATATCGGTACGGGCTTGCCGCAAGATGACTACGTAAAAGTAGTTCGCCAGGATCCACACAATCCTAACTTACTATTTGCAGGAATGGAGCACGGTATTTTTGCTTCATGGGACAAAGGAAAGTCATGGACTAAAATCAATGTCAACTTACCTCCAGTGTCGGTTCGAGACCTGAGAATTCAGGCAAAAGAGCGTGACCTGGTAATTGGAACACACGGTCGAGGAGCCTGGATATTGGATGACATTCGTCCGCTAGAGGAAATGAGTAGTGCGACATCAAAAGCAGCCCATGTGTTTCCAGTGAGGGATGCTATCCTATGGCATTATTCAGATCAAATGGAAAACTTGGGAGACAGGACTTACACTGCAAAGAACCCAGAGTATGGAGCTTATGTTAATTTCTACGTGCAAAAAAATCCTGCAGGACCGGTTGAAGTAAACATATCTGATAATAATGGGGTGCTCATCCGTACACTAATGGATACTTTGTCTAAGGCAGGGATCAACAGAATAGTTTGGGATTTGCGATCTAAAGGTGCGACTGAACTTAACAATCCTCCCGGTGGTGGAGGTTGGCGTTCTGGTGAATACAACCCTTTGGTAGCACCAGGAAACTATACTGCAAAACTGAAAGTAAACGGCCAGGAGTTGCAAACTACTATCGTGGTGAAACCAGACCCTCGCGCTTCATTAACAGATCAGGATTACAAAATGAAGATTGCGGCTGTGAACAGATTGAATGACTTGCTTTCTGAAACGCATGAAATGATCAACAATAGCGAATCGATAGTAAGACAGTTGAAAGAGGTAAAAGAAAAGCTGAAGGCCGATCCAGAAATGGGATCCAACCAAGCATTAAACGGGGAGATTGATCAGGCGATTAAGAAGATGGAAGAATATATGGATGATGTGTTGAGAAGACCTCCACCTAATATGAACTACAGACAGCGTCCAAGACTAAAAGAAGAAATTCGTTCGCTGATGTATGCTGTGGATGGAGCTACTGCAAGGCCTTCAACACAACAATCCAACAGATCAACAGAGTTGAACAAAGAAACACAGGATGCCGCGAATCAATTGGATCAAATTATAACTGAATATGTGGATAAGATTAATGATAAGTTGAAAAACATGCCGCAGATAGTGGTGAAAAAGCCAGCGCAGAAAGAGATGTAATTAAGATTTCAGTTTTAAATTCCGATGAAGCCACTTCCTTTAGGTTGTGGCTTCGTTGTTTTTATACTTTTTCATGTTTCAAGAACACCGATTTAAGAATAAACTATATTTAAGGTTGGTAATGGGCCGAGAATGAGACGTTTCATCAAGATTATAACTATCCTCTTCGTGATTTACACCCTGTTGTCTATGGTGATAAATCTCGTCAATTTACCAAACCCCACCTATGATAGCGATTGGGAAGATGCTTATTGTGATGAATACTCTCGAGCAGATAGCCTTGACAATGTTAACATTCAGCTGACTCACCATCGCAGCTGGAATAAATATTCTTTTGACTCCCTTTACTGCTTGTCGTATCAGTTATCATCCACTACTTCTGATCTGTCCAGAGAATCAAGACTTAAAACCTATTCTAGGGATCGGAATTATGAAAATTATTGGAGAGACATCTATTTTGAACTCTATAATTCCGATAAAGAGAATATCAATTTTTTACAAGACTCATTGCAGCAAATTGCCACTCAATATCAACTTACGAGAAATGAGTTGGCTAAGTTGATTGTTTCTTTTGTTCAGGATATTCCATACAGTTATGTAATGCCAGGCCCTTGTGATCGTACGGATCATCCATGCAGGGGCAATGAAAAATTTGGAATTCTTTCACCTGTTGAATTCCTTTATACACTTACGGGTGATTGTGACACACGATCTGTTTTACTTTATGCAATTTTGAAACACTTTGGATATAATTCTTTGATTATGATCAGCAACGAATACCGACATGCTATGATTGCTATAGATTTACCAGCATCTGGGGATCATATCATCCATAAAGGAAGGAAATTTTACTTTTGGGAAACGACCAACACAGGATGGCTACCAGGCATGTTGCCTGCAGACACAAAGAATGTTGCTTATTGGAAAATAACTCTTGACCATGAATATCAAACTATCGCTTCTCGCAATCGTTGAAATCCTCTCCGGATTAAGTATTGGGATTGTCATCATGATAATCACTTACAAAATACTAAAGTGGATAGGGCGCAAAAAATATGATATCCACGAAAAGAATCTAGCCTACAGCATCTTCATGGCCAGCGTGCTTTTTTCAGTTGGTTATATGGTGAGTGGAGTTATTCAGCCATTACTCTCTTTGTTTAGAATAATGGCTGCATCTGAAAGTTCTACGACTGATCTTTTGTTTTCTTTTATCGGCTATGGCGCGTTTTATATTGCATCATCCTATACAGCAGGCGTGGTAGTGAGCTTGGTGGGAATTACGATTTATACTGGACTCACACCGATTGATGAATTTGCTGAATTGAAAAATAACAATCTGGGAGTTGCGCTTATTGTTGGTACAATCATCATTGTACTCACACTCCTTACTCGTGATGGTGTGAATCTTTTAATGGAATCACAAATTCCTTACCCCACCCACTTTACTCAGTAGTAGAACGACCTAAAGCGATTAATCCTATTAATGGACCAACTGCTAAACCGGCAAAGACGATCTGCGGATTGAAATTTTCAATTAGCATTGTCATTACCTGTAGGCTCACTATGGTTAATGCAAAACCTATTGAATTGACAATGGTGAGTGCGGTTCCTCGGATTTCAACAGGTGCATGTTTAGCAATTAAAGCAGAAAACTGAGGCGAGTCTGCTACTACCGTCATACCCCAGATGATCATGAATAACAGAAAAAATAGGGGTGGTAACTTAAAAGAGACAATGGAGAGGAGGCAGCAGATACCAGAAATGAATAATGCTGTGTATGCAGTTTTCGCACTTCCTTTTTTCTCAGCCCAATATCCCCCCAACACACAAGCCATACCTCCACTTGCAATCGTTACAAATGACCACAACCCTATATTGAGCTGTTGATCGTTGATGGCATTGTATCTTACTAATAGGTAGGGAACGAAAGCCCAAAGGGTATACAATTCCCACATGTGGCCGAAATAACCAAATGCAGCACCGCGAAATTTCTTCTCATTAAAAACTTTAAAGCAGGCATTTAATTTGAGTTTACTCCCCTGCTTGCGAAAGGGACCATCCGGCACTAAAAAATAAACGATGCATCCGCCAATAATGGCAAGACAGGAAGTAGCATAAATAACGATGTGCCAATCTAATGTAGTGCTCAACATTCTGATGAGATGAGGAAAGGCAGTGCCCACTACCAAAGCACCCACTAAATAGCCCAACGCTTTCCCTAATCCCTTTTCATGATAGTCGGCAGATATTTTCATGCCGACCGGATAAATGCCAGCCAGAAAAAATCCAACCATTCCCCTTAGGAAAAACAAAGGTGCAGAGGTAGATATTTGAGTAATGGAAAGATTGATTAATGCTCCGGCCAACGCACACACAAGGAAAACTTTTGAGGGGGAAAAACGATCTGAAATAGTGAATATCGCAAAGGTGAGCGTGCCAAAGATAAACCCGAGTTGTACAGATGAAGTGAGATTGCCCACTGAAGTGGGAAGGAGATCAAAGGCTACTTGTAACTCAGGGAGTACAGCATTACCGGCAAACCATAACGAAGTGCAAGCAAATTGTGCAAAGACAATGAGAGGGAGAATTCTTTTTGCCTCGGAAGAATTGGATGTCATTGATTTAAATCAAACCTGTTCCCCAAAGTATACACACTACGAAGAAGGTGGTCAATCCACCTACTAACGTAGCACCACCATAAGCCAGCATTCCTTCATGTACGCTGAGCTTGCTCAATGAAGTACACACCCAAAAATAACTGCTGTTAACGTATTTGATAATCACCGATCCCGAAGCTCCCGAAAGCATAGCCGCTTCTGGAGACAGATGCAAACTAGAAAGCATGGGGGCAACGATGGAAGCAGCGGTGATCACTCCTACAGTAGTAGAGCCAGTGATCATGTTTCCAATTACTCCGATTATAAAAGGAAGAATAATCGCTGGTAGTTTGTAATGGACAAAGAAGTCTACGATGTAATTGACTACGGGCGTTCCTTTGAGTATTTCACTTAATGAACCACCCAATCCGGTAACAACCAGAATCATAGCCGAACCTTTTAACGCATTTTCGATCCAT
Organism: Cyclobacteriaceae bacterium; assembly: GCA_040216665.1. Classification (GTDB taxonomy): domain Bacteria; phylum Bacteroidota; class Bacteroidia; order Cytophagales; family Cyclobacteriaceae; genus ELB16-189. The sequence goes on from JAVJOQ010000010.1 coordinate 156,099, forward strand.
TCATTTTTTGCTTTCTTCTTATCATCAATACTGTAAACGTTGCGATAGGCAAGCCATGCGCCAACTGTTAGCGCACACACAGGCCAGCCCAGATAGGTGATTATTGGGCGAAGAAAATTTCCTTCGTCCATATAAAGTTGAGCAACACTGTGGAGTGTAATCAATACAATAGGTACTATGATAGGAGCATAAGATGCAATGACTCCAATTGAAGGGGGTATTTCCTTTTCTGTTTCTAGTGCAAACTCTGGATTTCCCATGGTTTTAATTCTTGGCCCAGCCACCCATTTCCCCCAAGCCCAGCATGTAAGCGAGCCAAAGAAGCAACAGATACCTCCATATAATATTGTTTTTCCAATATCAGCACCTACCAAAGCGGCAGCAGCCAATGGCCCAGGAGTGGGAGGAACAATGGCGTGCGTGAGTTGCAGAGATCCTACCAAACCTGTAGACATCGCGGCAATACCTGTGTTCGTTGCTATGGCAGAAGCATGCACCAGAGGATTGAGAATAACATAAGCAACATCTGAGAAGATGGCGATCCCTAAAATAAAACCGGTGAACGTAAGGGCAAGCGGAATTCTTTTGGAGCCAACAAAGTTGATGATCGATTGGGTAATTACTTTTATGGCACCTGTGTGCTTGAGTCCTTCGGCAATGACTGATCCCAATACGATAACAACACCAATTTTTCCGAGTGTTTTTCCAAATCCTTCTTCAAAGGCTTCAATGAAACTGGTTTGTTGTATGCCAGGTATGATTCCGAAAATAACAATGGGAATGAGCAATGCCAGAAATACATGCCATTTCCATTTTGCTATTAATACGAAGAGTGTAACTACAAGTAATATGAATGCAATTAAGGTAAGGATGGGATTGGTAGATACCTGAATGTTCATTTGTTGTGATCAGTTAAGTATTTCATTGCCGCTTGTACTCCACCTCTTTGAAATGGAACTTTAGTCAATTCCATCCCCATCTCTACTCCCGAAAGTGTGGCCGTTAACATCAATTCATTAAAATCTCCCAAATGACCAATGCGAAAAACTTTTGATTTGAGTTTTCCCAGGCCAGAACCCAAAGACATGTTGTATGCTTTTAAAATGGCGGCACGCAGTTCATCAGCATTGTGTCCTTCTGGAATAATGAGTGCGGTGGTAGAATCTGAATATTCTTTTGGGTTCAAGCATTGATTTTCTAATCCCCAGGCATCACAAGCTGCTCTACAGGCGGAGGCCAATCTTCTGTGGCGCTCTGTGAGTGAATCGAGCCCCTCCTCAAAAATCATATCAAGTGATTCTTCCAAACCAAAAAAGAGCCCGCTTGCGGGTGTGTACGGAAAATAACCGGTTGCATTCATTTCGATTATTTTTTCCCATTGCCAATACGACTGATACGCGTTTATTTTTTTCGCTTGCTGAAGGGCTTTTTCATTAATGGAATTAAATCCAAGTCCAGGCGGCATCATCAATCCTTTTTGAGAAGCGCAGATCGCCACGTCCACTCCCCATTTTTTTTGGTGGAAAGTTGTTGTGCCAAGAGAAGAAACAACATCAACAAGAAGAAGTGCCGGGTGATTGGTAATGTCTATTGCATTTCTTACTCCTCTCACATCACTGGTAATTCCGCTTGACGTTTCATTATGAACCATCATCACTCCCTTGATCTCGCCTTTATGATCGTTCTTTAATTTACTTTCGATCATTTGAGGGTCTACTCCATTTCTCCAGTCACTTTCAATCCACTCTACCTGAAGACCAATTTTTTCTGCAAGCGTTTTCCATAACACGGCAAAGTGACCTGTTTCAAAAGCCAATACTTTGTCGCCAGGAGAAAACAAATTGACAAGAGCAGCTTCCCATGCACCTGTCCCGGAAGAAGGGTAGATGATTACATGACCATCGGTTTGAAAGAGTTTTTTAAGGCCATCGAGTATTCGTTTACTCAATAGTCCAAACTCCGGCCCTCGATGATCGAGCGTAGGTTTGCTCATGGTGCGTAGCACCCTCTCGGGGGTGTTGCTTGGGCCAGGGATTTGTAGGAAGTGCCAGCCGCGATTGATGGGCGTGTTCATTTCGGAAACTACTCAATTCCTGCAAAAGATGTTATCTTGATGGGATGGATTTAGTTTGGGCCGTGATTGGTGGTATACTCATGTTGGCAGGTATTATAGGTTGTTTGCTCCCTTTTATACCTGGCCCACCCTTAAGCTTTTTGGGTCTCTTGCTTTTGCAATTGCAAGAGGTTGCACCGTTCACTACCAAGTTTCTCATTATATGGGCTGTAATTGTAATCGCCATTACAGTACTGGACTATCTTGTTCCTATATATGGCACGAAACGTTTTGGAGGCACAAAATATGGGCAATGGGGCTGTACCATCGGACTTATTGCAGGCTTTTGGTTTGGCCCGGTTGGTATTATAGCAGGGCCTTTTCTTGGGGCTTTAGTAGGCGAATGGCTAGGAAATAGAAATTCGGATCAGGCACTCAAGGCCGCGATCGGTTCTTTTGTAGGGTTTCTCGTAGGAACGGTAATAAAGTTAATAGCCAGTGGGGTAATGACGTACTATTTTATTGCAAGCTTTATTTAAATGGAGAAGGCAAGTTTTAGTCTTTTTAAATACTTACTCTTTGATGAATTTCCTTCGCTCTATTGACGAACCTGAATGAATTTCGATAAGGTACATACCCGGAGCAAGTGTGCTAATGTCGATTAAATTATTGGGATCTTCATTAAGGTTCATATTTCCATTGTTCAGAACCAATCCATTCAATGACAAAATTGACCACTCGATATTTTGACTATCAAATTTTAATTCAACATGATGAGAGGCTGGATTTGGGAATAGAATAATCTCGTTTATTGGATTTGTAGGATGAGTTTCCTCAAGAGCAGTTATCATTTCTTCCTGTTGATAGTAATATTTTCTTCTACTTGAATTCACCCAAATTTCATTTTCCAACTGGTAATACGTTAGTACAACTAAATTGCCCTCTTCATTATAATCAGACTCAGTTTTGGTTACCTCCTTCCAGGTGTTTATAGAACTGTTCCATTCATAAGTGGTGAATAAAAACTGATTTCCATCATTATCACGAAGCCTTTCATACTTAAAAATCCCAACCCAAAGGTTAAGGATTTTGTCCCAATCATAACTTGCTGAGAAATCAGTGTCCTCGCCATAATAAGACTGTTCAAATTTATTATGTTGAACCCAATTACCATTAGAATCTACTTGATAACCAATCCGTAAGATCAAATTTCTTTTATTGTCGTAGGTATATTCATACTTGTTTAATGGTTTCCATAAGAAATTTTGAAAGAAGTATTCTACTTCAGATATTAGGAGAAGGTCATTATTATAAGCTCTGTCGCTCTTTTGAAAGTCAACCCAATCGTTTAAAGTATCATCCCATATTTGCCCTAGGCCTTCTCCAACCAAGCCTGTGTAAATATATTCGAAATGGAACCAGTTGAACCAACTTGAATTATTAGTGTCCCATCGGTAGTAACTATAAGAAATAAGCTTTGAATCTGAATCAAAATTTGCATCAGTTTTTACCTGGCCTTCCCAATCGTTCAAAGTCTCATTCCAAACGTATTGTACATCTAATATCTGATTACCAAACTCATCAAAGCCTTGCTCGAGCTTGTTGTCCCCAACCCAACTACTGGCATCGTTATTCCAATGTAAATTCGCATTGGATGTGCGATTACCTTGAGAGTCATATGTTCTTTCAATTTTAAGTTGTTTAGTCCACTCCTTAGTTTCTGAGTTCCATATTTCTTTAACCGCCTCAATAAGAAGATTTTGATTATTGTAGGTATCCTTTTCTCTGTAGTCCAGTTCCCAGTCATCAGAGCTTGCAGCTTTATTATAATGAATAAATGCTATAATGTTCCCGTTTAAATCGTACTCATATTCTGTTTTTTTTTGATTTTCTATCCACTGCTGTCCATCCCCCAAGTCAATCAATACACTGTCAAGGAGAGATGTTTCACTAGAAGCCTTTTTAGTGCGACTATTTGGGTATAATTGCTTTTTGTTCGGGAAAACTTGCTGAACAGAAGCCCCGTTTTCTATTGAAGAAAATATCGGAGTATTTTTCAACAAAAGTGATCGGTTCATCTGGCTGAGCCCCGAAAAATGTATGACTAATATTAGCAGAAATACGAAGGTTGCTCGCATACCGTATTAAGAATTTTCCATTACAAGTTTACGCAAAACTCGCTAATGGAAAAATATTTCTTACTACTTGAAGATTAGCACCTGAAGACTCCTTTAAATCCCATCGGCTACAATCATCTGTGTGTTAGATGCACGTTGGCGGATGAGTTTTGCCGGTGCATATTCGGGAGAGTTCCACCAGGCTTTCGCTTTTTCCATGGAGGGAAATTCAACAATGACTAATCTTTTAGGCTTCCAATCTCCTTCCAGATTTTCCACAGCACCACCTCTTGTAAGAAACTTTCCATCATAAGGAACAAGGCTGCCAGGAGTGTGCTTTTTATACTCCTCGTACTCTTTTGCATCAGTAATTTCTATATCTACAATAACGTATGCTGGCATAATATAATGGATAGGTTGTTGAAAAAATTTTAAATCACTCCCTGTGCCTTCATGGCATTGGCCACTTTTAGAAATCCGGCAATGTTGGCGCCTGCCATATAGTTACCTGGTTTTCCGTATTCATTAGCTGCGGCTAAACAGGTATCATGAATGTTTTTCATAATGCCCTGAAGTTTTGAGTCTACTTCCTCACTGGTCCAGTTTTGGCCCATGTAGTTCTGCATCATCTCCATACCACTTGTAGCCACACCACCTGCGTTGGAAGCTTTACCGGGAGAATACATTACACCATTATCGATAATCACATTAATACCTTCGATAGTGGTGGGCATGTTAGCGCCCTCTCCTAACAGTTTGATACCCCCTTTCACGATGTTGTTAGCGTCTTTCTCATTGATTTCATTTTGCGTGGCGCACGGGAAAGCACAATCTGCTTTGATTGTCCAAAGTTCATTGTGATCAGCACTTGCATCTGCTTCGTGGTACGTGGAACCTTTGAATTGATCTGCGTATTCTTTTATTCTTCCTCTTCTGTTATTCTTAAGGTCTTTCAAAAACTCTAGTTTGTCTCCGGCTATTCCGCCTTCGTCATATATAAATCCGCTGGAGTCAGAAGCGGTGACAGCCTTACCACCCATTTGATTGATTTTTTCAATAGCATATTGCGCTACGTTTCCAGATCCTGACACTAAGCAGGTTTTCCCTTTCAGACTGTCTCCCACATTTTGCAGCATATTTTCTGCAAAATAGATCAAGCCATATCCTGTTGCTTCTGTTCTGATCAAACTGCCTCCCCATCCAATTCCTTTTCCGGTGAGCACACCGGTAAACTCATTCTTGATCTTTTTATAAGCACCAAACAAATACCCTATCTCTCTGCCGCCTACTCCAATATCACCTGCTGGCACATCTGTTCTATGGTCAATATGTCGAGCCAATTCACCCATAAAGGCCTGACAGAATTTCATGATTTCATTTTCACTCTTTCCTTTCGGGTCAAAATCAGATCCACCTTTTCCCCCACCCATTGGAATGCCTGTGAGTGCGTTTTTAAAAATTTGCTCGTACGCTAAAAATTTTAAAACACTTGGTGTAACAGAAGGATGAAAGCGAAGGCCTCCTTTGTATGGACCTATGGCACTATTCATCTGCACACGATAACCTCTGTTGACTTGCACCTCTCCTTTGTCATCCAGCCAGGTAATGCGAAAAGAAATCAATCTTTCGGGCTCAAGCGTTCGTTCCAATATTTTTAATCTTACCAGTTCTGGGTTTTTATCCAAAACAGGAGTGAGAGAATCTATTACCTCCTGTGCAGCCTGAATAAACTCGGGCTCGTTGGGGTTTCTTTTTTTAACGTTTTCCAGAATCTGGTTTGAGGCCATAACGCTATTTTTTAGGGAGTTTATTATTTAAAACGGCACCAATTTAATGGAAGTGGATGGAAACCATATCATAAATGAGGCTTTTTGACTCTTTGATCCTTATTTGCCAGAAACGGCAGTGACCTAAGGACTAAAGTTTCTCTTTAAGAAAGCCCGCTGTGTATCCTTTTGCTTGCTTAGTCATGTCTTCAGGGGTTCCGGCAAAAAGTAAGTTTCCACCCTTCTTTTCACCTCCTTCAGGCCCCAAATCAATAATCCAATCAGCGCATTTGATCACTTCCAGGTTGTGCTCGATTACAATCACCGTATGACCCTCATCCACCAGCGCATTGATTGCTTTTAAAAGTTTACTGATATCGTGAAAGTGCAGACCTGTGGTAGGTTCATCAAAGATAAAGAGAACATGGTCTTTGCTATCGGTGCTTTTCTTCCCCAGGAAAGAAGCCAACTTCACACGTTGTGCCTCCCCACCACTTAATGAATTTGAACTTTGACCAAGCTTTACATAGCCAAGTCCTACTTCATATAGGGGAAGCACTTTATCGTATACGGCTTTTTTATCTTTGAAAAACGTCATGGCGTCCTCCACAGTCATGTCCAGAATGTCCGCAATGTTTTTGCCTTCATACTCCACTTCAAGTACTTCTTGTTTGAAACGCTTTCCATGGCAGCTCTCACATTTCAAAAAGATGTCAGCCATAAACTGCATCTCTACTTTTGTTTCTCCTTCACCCGAGCAGGTTTCGCATCGGCCTCCTTCTACGTTGAAAGAATAGTGCGAAGGTTTGTACCCTCTTTGCTTGCTCAGAGGCTGATCAGCATACAGCTGACGAATTGCATCGTAAGCCTTTACATAACTGATAGGATTTGAGCGCGATGATTTGCCAATTGGATTCTGGTCCACAAACTCTACCTGAGAAATTCTAGCGATATCCCCTTCTAGTTTATCGTACTTACCCGGAGTGTCTGCCACAGATCCATTTACCCTTCCAATGGCAGGATATAGAATTTTCTTTATCAATGTAGATTTACCACTTCCACTCACGCCAGTTATTACGGTGAGTACGCCAAGTGGAAACTCTACTGTTAAATTTTTAAGATTGTTTTCCCTCGCTCCGGTCACTACAATGGCGTCCTTCCATTTGCGCCTCTTTACAGGAACTTTGATTTCTTCTTTCTTGCTGAGGTAGTTCGTAGTGTGTGACTGCACCTTTCCATTAATTTCTTTGAGCGTTCCCTGGTAAACTAATTCTCCACCATGTGCTCCTGCGTCTGGGCCAATGTCTATGATTTGATCAGCAGCCCTCATGATCTCTTCTTCGTGCTCTACTACAATGACAGTATTTCCCAAATCCCGTAACGATTTCAAAACTTCAATCATACGGGCAGTATCTCTGGGATGTAATCCAATACTTGGCTCATCCATGATATACATAGAGCCTACTAATGCACTACCTAAGGCAGTGGCTAGTTTGATGCGCTGAAATTCTCCACCAGAAAGAGTGGAGGTCAATCTATTGAGCGTGAGATAACCCAACCCAACTTTCACCATATAGTCTACTCTAGATCGGATTTCTTTTAGAATCCGATCGGAGACCTTTTTATCGTATTGGGATAATTCAATCTGATCAAAAAATACCGCCAACTCTTCCAGGGGCATGAGTACCAAATCAGTGATGGAAGTACCATTGATTTTTACATAAGAAGCATCTTTTCTCAATCGCGTTCCGCGGCAGTCAGGGCAAGTAGTACGACCTCGGTACCTTGAAAGCATTACCCGATACTGAATCTTATGCATCTTGGTCCCTAGATACTTAAAGAACTGATCGATGCCCTCGAAATACTCGTTGCCAGCCCAAAGCACTTCACGTTCCTTCTCTGACAGGTCAGAGTAGCTGCGGTGAATAGGAAAATCGAATTTAATGCCATTCTTAACTAGCGGCTTTTGCCATTTGCTCATGGTTGGGCTTCTCCATGGAGCTACTGCGCCTTCAAACACAGAAAGACTTTTATCAGGAATGACCAGGTCTTCATCAATGCCCAACACTTTACCAAAACCCTCACAAGTGCGACATGCTCCGTAAGGATTATTAAAGCTGAAAAGATTGGCGGAAGGTTCGGTAAACGAAATGCCATCCAGTTCAAACCTATCGGAAAAGTGCATTGTATCTTTACCTTCAGCATATACTGCGCAATCACCGTGACCTTCAAAGAAGGAAGTCTGAACAGAATCAGAAAGTCTGAAACTTAAATCTTCATCATCTGCTTTGGTAACTGCCCTATCGATCAGTATTTCAAATACCGATGTTTTCTTAGGTTTCTTTTTGGCCTCTAAAATTTCTTCAATAAACTGCCCCTCTCCGTCAACCAAGACACGCGTATAGCCTTTGCTCAGTAGAAGGTTAAGTTCATCCGCCAGCTTCCTGCCTTTCGCGATTTTAAGCGGGCAGGCAACCATAATTTTGGTGCCGTCTTTTAACTTATGAATGGCGTCCAGCACAGACGTTACTGTATCTCTTGTTACAAGTTCACCACTTACGGGTGAATACGTCTTGCCTATTCGGGCAAACAGCAGCTTGAAGTAGTCGTAAATTTCAGTGGTTGTTCCCACCGTAGATCTTGGATTGCGGGTATTTACCTTTTGTTCAATGGCAATAGCAGGCGATACTCCTCTGATGTAGTCTACATCTGGTTTCTCCATTCTGCCCAAAAACTGTCGGGCATAAGAGCTCAAACTCTCTACATACATCCGCTGCCCTTCTGCAAACAAGGTGTCAAATGCCAGTGAAGACTTTCCAGAACCGGAGAGCCCTGTGACGACCACCAGCTTATTCCTTGGGATGGCTACACTGAGGTTCTTCAGGTTGTTGACCCTCGCTCTTTTGATGATGATATACTCCCTTGGGTCTAATTGGTCGAGTTGGGATTCAGAAAATTGAGCGACTTTGGTCATGAGCCTGCAAAAATAAAGAATTAGTAGGCAACGAGGGGTTAAAAAAAGAAACACCACTCAGTTAAGGAATGGTGTTTAGAAATTAGTTCTGATCCAAAGCTTAGTTATCGAAATCCGGATCGTAGCTTGGGTCCTTGGCGCCATCGCCATCATCATCATCGAAGTTGCCACCTTTGCTGCTATAGCCATCACCATCAAACCCATCATCGTCACCATCTTCATCCTGCTCTCCGGAGTCTACATCATAGCCGCCAGAGCTGTTTTTTGTTGCCGGCACCTTTACCAGATAAAGAGAATCTTCTGTTTCGAGAGGGAAAACGAAGATAGGCTCCTTTTTGGCGTTCATAATGCGAGAAATGCTGCTCTCAAAGCCGTTGGGATGTTGTTTTTTGATCAGTTCCCTTAGCTCCTCTGAGAGGGTCTCTAAACTTTTAATTACTCGTTTTTTACTGTCACCCATGTGGTTGTATATTTCAAAAAAATCGGCCTCAAATAGCATAAGATTTTCTTTAACAGACAATATTTTCTTGATTTTTTTTGCAGCCCCATAGAATATTTTTACCTTTTCATTTCAAAAATTAATTAAACCTAACCCACACACTATCGAGCGAGACTTCTACGTTACCTAAAAGTGAGACAGAATGATAGACAGAAGAGTAAGCGACCAGGATCTGGTAGCGCTTTATCAAAATGGTAATGAAGACGCGTTCGAAATGCTGCTTCTAAGACACAAATCGCGAATTTATACGTCTATTTACTTAATTGTAAAGGATCGTTACGTGGCTGAAGATTTGCTTCAGGAAACCTTTATTAAGGCAATAAATACCATTAAGGGAGGTCGGTATAACGAGGAAGGTAAATTTCTGCCATGGATTAGCAGAATAGCGCACAACCTTGGTATCGATCATTTCAGAAAGAATAAGAGGCACCCCGAAATTGTATTGGAGGAGGGAAGCCGCTTGTTCGATACGATGGAGTTTGCTGAAGAGTCCTTCGAATCAACCCAGTTGATGAAAGACAACAAAACAAGGCTAAGAAACTTTATCAAAGAACTTCCGGTGGAACAAAAGCAGGTCCTGATCATGAGGCATTATTTGCAAATGAGTTTTCAGGAAATAGCCGAAAGAACGGATGTGAGCATCAACACTGCATTGGGGCGTATGCGTTATGCCCTTATCAATCTGAGAAAGAAAATGACAAAAAATAAAATTGCCTATGACCCAAACCTTTACCCAAGACGATCTGATCAGGTATATATACCACGAGACCACGGAGAAGGAGACACGGGAGATTGATAGAGCCTTGATCTGCGACTCTGAATTGCAAAAGCAATACAAAGAGTTAGTTACAACGAAAAAGCAATTGGATATTGTCCAAGTGGAACCCTCCGAAGGGTGCATCAATGGCATACTCAATTACGCCAGAGGACTTCAGGAGAAGCACTAAGTTCTTTTCATTGTAAGAAATCAAATGATTTCCGCATAATGATATGCAAGGATGGTTATTCCGCATGGGAAATAAGACCGTCCTTTTTTTATTGCCGCTCATGACAAAAGAGCAAAATCACTTCTAAAATTTGCCACCAGGCTCACGTCAAGTCAACAATTGCACTTTCTTTGCAGCGTGAAAGTACTGGTTCTGCATCAACACTTTAAAACTCCTACTGGTGGAGGCGCTATTCGATCTTATTATCTGGCAAAAGCACTGGTAAACAGCGGGATGGAAGTAGTGGTGATTACTGGGCATGGTCAATCCTACAGGAAAGAGAATATTGAAGGCATCGAAGTTCATTTTCTCGAGGTTCCCTATAACAACAGTTTTGGTTTTTTGAAACGAAGCATCTCCTTCTTAAGATTTGTTTTTAAATCAGTGAAAAAGGCTGGGGAATTTAAGGACGCAAAATTATGCTACGCTATTTCAGTTCCGCTGACGGTAGGGTTGGCAGCAAGATGGATTAAGAAGCGGTATAAAATCCCGTATATTTTTGAGGTGGGTGATTTGTGGCCGGATGCTCCGGTGCAGATGGGATTTGTAAAAAATTACTTTTTTAAAGGCCTTCTCTATAAACTTGAACATAATACCTACAAGGAAGCTCAATCAATTGTAGCTCTCTCACCAGCAATTCAATCCGCTATTGAAAACAAAATTCAGGGGAAAACAATAGACCTTGTCCCTAACATGGCTGACACGGAATTTTTTGTTAAAACAGCCCGTGATTCGGCTACGGAGAAAAAATTTAATGTCAAGGGGAAATTCGTTGTCTCCTATATTGGAGCAATTGGAGTAGCCAATGGTTTGGATTATGTCTTGGAATGCGCAAGGACTTCACGCAAAGCAGGTCTTCCTATTCAGTTTATAATTTGTGGGGAGGGCGCATTGAAGAAAAGTTTATTGAATGAAATCAAAAGACTGGAACTTGAGAACTTAACTGTTCTTGATTTCACCAATCGTGATGGAGTAAAGGAGGTTTTGAATATTACAGATGCCGCTTTGATCAGCTATAAGCCGGTGTCCATTTTAGAGACGGGCTCGCCTAATAAATTTTTTGATGCACTCGCTGCCGGGAAGCTGGTAGTAGTCAATTTTGGAGGCTGGATTAAAAATGAAATTGAAGAAAATAATTGTGGTGTCTACGTAGACCCCCACCAGCCGGCAGATTTGATAAAAAAATTGAAACCCTTTATTGGCGACAGATTGTTGCTAGAAAACTACCAGTTCAACGCGAGGTCATTGGCAGAAAAAAAGTATTCCAGAAGGGAATTGTCGGCTCACTTCTCCAACATAGTTGCGGAAGCGATTCAAGCCTAGAATTACAAAGGTCTGTACTTTGATGCTTTGAAAATTTCCCCGGCACTTGGGTTTTGCATGAGTTGCGGAAGGCTTATGTCTTCATTTTGATCCATATATTTTTTTACAACTTCCCATCCTACCCAGGTGGCAATTCTTCCAGGACACTTTTCGCCCACTTCTAAAGTCTTGGGTCTCTCAGCTACATATTTTTGTTTTATCAAATGACTGGTAGAGTAAAAAACTTCGTCCTCCACCAATCGTTTCCAAATCAAATCACTGTTTTTGAGAGAGCCTATGATTTCTTCCTGCGTGTAGCCGATAAAAACACTATCGGGTACACATGGCAACATTTGTTTGGCAAAGTAATAGGTCTTGCCATAGCTGATCATATCGGCCAACACGGTGCGGTCTTCCAGATTGGTTTTGTTGAATTGATCATCAATGCCGTAGAGTAGCATAATAGATGGAACAATAAAATTCTTTTGATACCTCCTGAGCATGTAATCGTACATGTTAGGTTTATATCGTGCTCCGGGGCCGAGATAATAATCCAAACCAATAATGACGAGGGTGTCAGACACATAAATATCACTTTCCAAACCGGTGATAATGGTTTGCACTTTTGGTAGCTCAAAGTTGGGGTAATAATAAGTGAGGTTCGTAAAAGCTTCGTTGAGCTCTTTCTTCAACTCACTTAAGTCACCGAAGGCCTGATGCGTATCTATCGCCAATGAATCAAAATAAGGGTTACTGAACCTTGAATAAAGCTCATTAATGAAAACAGAATCATCAGGATAACCAGTTCTGTTGAAGAACACGTCACGCAATGCTGTGTTCTTAGAAAAAAAATCAACCAATTCTTCCTTTGATGAGAATTGGGTGACAGCATCTTCTAATTGTTCCACTTCGATAACTACTTTTTTTCCGGAGGTGTCTGGTATGAAGGCGCATTTTTCTTCAGTCTCCGTTTTACATCCTGATAGAAATATTCCAATAGCAAGAAGAGTCAATAGAATTCGCATTGCGCAAAAGTAAGTGACAGGCTGATTAAATCCATCAGATTGTTAACGAAAGGTGACCCAGTTGATTGTATGATAAGATTGCAATACATTAACAGATCAAACTGTCAATAATGAAAGCACTTACTTTTCACGGGAAGGAGAAAATAGTATTTGAATCGATAGCAGACCCTGAAATACTTCAATCAACGGATGTAATCGTGAAAGTTGAGCTCACCTGCATTTGTGGTTCCGACCTGCATGTTTATTACGAACATGAAAAAGGGCTGGATCATGGAACAGCCATGGGTCATGAATTTGTAGGTGAGATAGTGGAGGTAGGAAGTAAGGTAAAGTTATTCCGATATGGTGATAAAGTGATGAGTCCGTTTACCACCAACTGTGGCCAATGTTTTTACTGCAAAATTGGGTTGACTTGCAGGTGTGAAAAAGGCCAACTCTATGGTTGGGTAGAAAAGGGTATGGGTTTACATGGAGGACAGGCTGAGTTCGTTAGAGTTCCCATGGCGGATTCCACATTAGAAAAAATTCCTGAGGGAATTTCATTGGAGGAAGGATTATTACTTGGTGATATTTTATCCACAGGATTTTTCTGCGCACATCAAGCAGAAATAAATCCTAATGGTGTGCAGGCCATAGTGGGTTGCGGCCCTGTTGGGATGATGACAATAGTAGGAGCCAAAGAATACGGTGCCACCAAATTATTTGCGATCGACTCAGTAGAAGAGCGATTGAAAATGGCAGAAAGTTTTGGAGCTATTCCAATAAATTTTAAAAAGCACGACCCACTCGAAGTGATTAAAGAACACAACCATGGCCGAGGCGCAGATGCTGTGATGGAAGTGGTGGGCAACGGTAATGCCGCCCGGCTGGCTTATGATATCCTACGCCCGGGAGGGATAATCTCAACCGTGGGTGTGTGCAATGATCAACACCTTGCCTTTTCACCCGTGGAGGCCTACAACAAGAATGTTACTTTTAAGGTAGGTAGGTGCCCTGCAAGACACTTCATGGATCAACTCATTCCAATGGTTCAGCAAAAGAAGTATAATCTTACCTCCATTCTTACCCATCGTATGCCGATAAGCGAAGGTGTTGCCGGTTATGACATCTTTGCCAATAAAAAAGATAATTGCATGAAGGTGGTACTGGGGGTATAAAAAAGCTGTCTCAAAAATCTGTTCGTCATTGCGAACAAAGTGAAGCAATCTCCAAAAACTTGTAAATTAGTTTGGGGTCGCCACTCCGCCATCTGGCGGATCGCGATGACGGCTCTCTTTGGACTTTTGAGACAGCCAGACCAATTATTTCTTAGCAACCAATTTTACTTCTACATCAAATTCCCCATCCAACATTGCGTTCTCAATAGACCATCCATACATCACTTCAAAATCTGTTCTTTTCACTTTAAATTTTGCTGATGCGTTCACTGCGGTTTTGCTGATCGAGTTCACTTCCGTATCAAAAGAGATTTCCTTTGTGATTCCTCTGATGGTTAAATCGGCAACGGTACTGAAGATGTTTCCAGATTTCTTTTCCGTTTTCTTGATGACCAATTTAGCTTCAGGATATTTTTGAACGCCAAAGAAATCATCTGATTTAAGGTGACCCACTAATTTTGCATTGTCTTTTTCTTTATCTAAATCCTTATTGGAGATGGTGTTCATGTCTATAACAAATTCGCCACCTGTTATTTTACTTCCGTCAGTTGAAACACTACCAGATTTTAAATTGATGTTACCCCAATGTGAGTAGGACTTGGCCAAATGGTGACCCGTCCACTTCAGTTCACTTGCTCCTGTGTCTACACTTAATTTTTCATCAGGCGTAGAGAAGGACATTAAAAGTGTGGCCACCACAGCAGCCACGATCATAGATACTTTTTTCATAAATTTTTCAGTTATTCCATTTAGTTGTTTAAACACGTATTTAAACACTAAATAGTTCAAATACTTGAACTATTTTTTTTTCAGTTTGGCACCAAGTGTAGAAAAGTGCCTTTTTTGGGCTATAAAGAGAGATTTTTAATTTTCGGATTACATCCCACCAACAACGAAAACCGCATTGGAAAACAACATTTTACCATTCTCCCAGAAGGAGCGGAACATGGGGTTGTCCACCAGGTAAATTACCTGGCCCCGGCCCTTGTCCTCTACACCAAACACCACAGTGTTGCTTAGTGTCGGGTTGGCTTTGTATCCTGCGAAGCCCATCAAGGGTTTTACGTTACCCCTCAGGGTGCCCACATTCCAGGCATCTTGCATATAGTCAAAACGCATGGGGGTTGTCCGTAAACTGTAATAGTAATCTCCCAGACCGAAAGCCAAGGGATGGGAAGTATCTAAACTAACTTTATAGATGGCACCAAAGATGGCGCTTTCAAGTCCTTTGCGTTCAGCCTCATCGTAAGGCACCAACACATTGTCTTTGGCAATTTGCTCTTCTGTTTTTTCTGCTGCCTTTTTGGCCTCTTCGCTTGCATACTCCTTAAGTGCAAATCCCTTCTTGTCACTAAATGAATTCAGTGCCTGTGCGGTAACGATGAGTTTTCCTCCACCTGAAACCCAACTGCCGATTTGACCAAGTAACTCATCGTCAAACATTCTGTAATACCCGGGAGGGATAATGAGCACATCATATTTTTCCAGTGAAATAGATTTGAAATAGTCGGCCCCAATCACCGTTACTGGATACATTAGCTGTCTTTCAAAAAAGTGCCACACCTCTCCAAATCCAAGCGATGATGTTTGATCTCCTCCTAGCAATGCTACTTTAGGAGCTTTTAAGTATTTCACATCACCCGAACCAATGTCTTTGCCACTATCTACAAATCCAGTGGTGGTGGTGTAGATTTTTCTGTTCATGTTTTTGGCAAGGCTTTGCAAAGCATTGTCAAACTCTGGTATGGATTCATTGTTTCTGCGCGTGACAATAAGTGTGCCTCTGTCAAAACTATTGCCACCTACACTAAATGCTTTTTCTGCAGATCGAACTTTGAAATCATTCTTAAGCAAAGCCGCAAGAAACTTTACATCATCCATGCTTTGATACTTGAATAGGTAGGCATACGGCTTCGCTGCCACATTTGCATTTTGAGCTTTTTGTTGTTCGTAGGGCTTTGCCACATTGATGCGTTCATTCAATGCATAACCGTCCAAACCATAAGCATACATTAGATTCCAGGCAGTGATATCATAAGTAATGGAATCACTAAGGTTAGATTGGGGTTCAAAAAGAGTAGTAACAAACCTGCCTTTTGGCTGGTAAATATTGATCACGATATCATTTGTATTCACTGTAGCACTGGTATTGGTTTGGGTTTTAAAGTTGAACCCCTTACTGGATTTTCCTGCGGAAGGATGTCCATATTGAATACGATGAGTATCCATCCACGCGGTAAGTCGATTCAGCTTGTCAACATTGTTCTCTGCTTTGATTACAAAAGTTTTGTATGGAGAAGCCGGATTGGTAAGATTCTCTTTGAAATACCTTTCAAACTCAGCGGTTACTTTGGCTGCATTTTGCGAGGTGACTTCAATGGTAGACAGACCATTGGTGTAATGATGCGTGAGCCTGTCTTTAAGCGTAAGTGGATCTCCTTCTTTCGTGGTGATCGTTAGCCCACCAAATCCCCCTCCACCTTGCTCGTAGGTCATTCCAATGGCTCCACTATAAGTAGGGTAGGTATCTCCATAACTTGGGTAGAAAAGATCATAACGTTCTTTGGTAAAATACAGCCAACCATTTTCATCAAAGTGCTTGGCATTGTTTCTACCTACCATGTTGAGAAACTCACGTTGCCATTTAGAAATTACTTCATGCAAAGGCTCAGCAGCTGGGGCAAAAAAGTAAGGAGTGTTGTACCCCATCTCATGAAAGTCAACGTGTACCTGAGGCATCCACTGGTTATATAATTTTATTCTTGCCTGCGATTCAGTTTGTGATTGCCAGGCCCAGTCTCTGTTTAAATCAAACAAGTAATGATTGGCTCTTCCTCCTGGCCAAGGCTCACGGTGTTCTTTAGCATCCGGGCTTGGGTCAGCTGGATAATTTCCATACTGATTGTAAAAATTGGCGTAGCGATCGCGTCCATCGGGATTGATACATGGATCAATCATCACCACTGTATTTTTTAGCCACTCTTGCGTTTTGCTATTACCAGGGTTAGCCAAATCATACAGCGTTTTCATGGATGCCTCTGTAGAGTTGGCTTCATTTCCATGCACGTTATAGCTGAGCCAAACTAGCGCCACATCCGTTGATGGTGTTCCTTGTTCAAAGCCTGTCCTCTTTAGGTTATCAAGTCGGATCTGCTCCAGATTCTTAAAGTTCTCATCAGAAGCGATAATAGTTACTATCAAAGGCCGATGCTCGTAGGTTTCTCCATATTGAATGAATTTAATATTGTTAGGCCTTGCTGCTGCCACATGTTGAAAATACTCCACTACTTTGTGGTGACGGGTGAAACGATCACCTAACTCATACCCAAGAAATTGTTCGGGTGTTTGAAGTGCTGTCTGAGCAAAGGCAGAGACAATAAACAGATTAAGCAGAAGGGCTGAAAATATCTTATTCATAAATGAAATTGTTTGAAACGGAAAAGTAACAAAGACTTATCAAATCTAATTGCTACACAGCAATGGATCTTGATTTTCTATTTCAAAAGGCGATTAACCTGTGGCAAATGGTGTGCAACATGCTCTTCAATAAATTCCAGGGCCTGAGCAATGTTGAGTTTTCCTACTGCAGGATGTTTAAAAATCTTACGCTTTAACTGATCATCTTTGATTTGTTCTAAAAGTGATGCGAGGTTTTCACGGCTAGTATTCCAATCTATCACTAATTCATCAAGGCTTTGATAAGTTACAGTTGAAGCGACAATGGGTTTAGGCGCATTGAATTTAAAAGGCAATCGTTGAGAGGTTTTTAACACCAACATTTTTAGGTTTTCTGCCATGCCAGTATCTCCTGCTTCATCAATACCCTGAATCTTTTTTCTTAGGTATTGATTGGATAGTTTTTCTGAAGCTACCAGGTGCGCCAAAATTTGGTGTATGGACCATTTATTATTTCCGGGGCGTATGTTAAACCTATCTGTGGCAATGCTTACCCTTTCCAATAATTGGTGACGTTGTGCTTCGAGGGAATTAAATAATTGATGGAGTCGTGTATTCACGTCACAAGATATTGAATTCAGCAATAAACACAGGTAGAATTCAACTTGATAGGATGAAAAGCTTTACTTACCTTCATTTGACATAAACCAACCTAACTATCAAACATGAAAGAATATGCTGGATTTTGGCTACGGTTTGTAGCTTATATTATTGATTACATCCTTATATGGGTGGTACAGGCTTTCATTGCAATCCCCATACTCGGAATGATAGGGATATCCTTTGCAAGCAATATGAACAATATGGAATCAATGAATGAGGGAGAAATGATGGGAATGCTAGCAGGAATGATTGCGGCAGCAGGGGCAACAGCATTATTGACGACAGTTCTAGTGGTGTTGTACTTTACCTTTATGGAGTCATCTAAGTATCAAGCAACTGTTGGAAAATTAGCACTAGGACTAATTGTAACAGATGAAAATGGCAATAAACTAGATGTTGTTAAAGCTTTAGTAAGAAACCTTTGCAAGATTCTTTCGAGTATGATTTTAATGATTGGATATATAATGGCTGGGTTTACAGAAAAGAAACAAGGCCTACATGATATTATTGCAAAAACACTGGTTGTAAAAAAATAATGAGATTATAAAAAATCATTAATTAATTTGACTCGGTTTCTTCTTTGAAGAAGCCGAGTTTTTTATTTACAATTTTTTCTTATAGCGCCTTTGGCATCGAGAGAGCCTAATTCATCAGCGCGCTTTAAGTCCAAACAACCATCGTAGTTGTTGTTCATTAATAGCTTTATCATTCCTCGCTGGTAATAGGTTTCAGGATCGCTGGGGTATAACTCTATAGAAGCCGTGTAATCGTCAACCGCTCCGGCATATTCTTCTTTTTCTGTTTTGCTGAGCGCACGATTATCATAGTATGTTGGATTGGTAGGATCCAGTTCGAGCGCACTTGTATAATCAGCGATAGCACCATCGTAATCTTCAGTCGCATACTTCAGCACACCACGCAAGTTGTAGGTTTCAGGATCTTCATTATCCAATGCAATGGCTTTGTCATAATCTTCCAGCGAACCTTTTACATCTTCCACCGCACTTTTTGCCAGGGCACGGTTTTCATAGGTAAGCGGATCATTCGGTTCTAGTTTGATAGCTGCATCATAGTCTTTAATGGCTTTGTCAAATACATCCGTATTGTAATAAGCTACTCCCCGATAATTATAAAGTGAAGCGTCACTTTTATCCAACTCAATGGCTTTGGTATAATCGTCAATGGCGCTTATAAATTCACCCAACTCGGCTTTGACCAATCCACGGTTAAAGTATTTGTCGGCATCAGGGGGTCCTAGTTCCAGTGCTTTTGAAAAGTCGAAGTAGGCATCTTGCAATTCATCAATGTTATACCGGGCAAAGCCTCTGTTGGTGTATGCTGCATCATATTTAGGATTGTAAGCGATGGCTTTGGTAAGGTCATCAATAGCATTGTAGTCGTCACCAAGCGCAATTTTTGATTCCCCCATAAAGTTGAGCGCTTCCGCATAGGTGGAGTCCACCTCGAGCGCAAAAGTGAAATCAGCAATTGCACCATAAAAATCCAACAAACCCATTCTGGCTTGACCACGCAAAGAAAGGGCAGCTTTATTTTTGATGTTGGTATCAATAATTTTTGAAAGAGCGACTTTGGCACCCTTAAAGTCTTTGGCTTCAAGTTTTTTTCTGGCGCTTTCAACTCCTGCATCGTTCGACTGCGAAAAACTTAAAAATGAACCGAAGCAAAAAAGGATAATGGCTATTAATCTCATTGTTAAATCAAGATGGAGCGTTTGAAAAGCCAAGTTATAAAGAAAAGCGCACTTGAGGTGCGTAAACTCAGCTATTGAAAGGGCAATTCACCAGTTCAACTTAGATGTTCCACAATGACAAAATCATCAGGGTAAGAAAGAGTAAAAAAGATATCAGCCGTCTCATTTTTCTATTTTCCAGTTGGACGATGAATCAAGGCTATCGTTTAATTGGGTTGAGCATTTTATTGATGTTTAAACATATTTTTAGGAAATATGTGTTTATTACAGCTTCTGGGCATAGTTGTTGTTTCAGAGTCTACACTTACCATTTATCCTGTTTGGTCAACCGATACACTCATAAGCCGTATATATTTACTTCAAACCTCTAAACTTAATGATGAAGAACTCTACTTTATTTTTTGTGGCAATGATCACCACGATTCTGGCTTGCGCACAGGAAAAGCCCCTCGACATGAAAATGGAATTTGAGGACTATGATCCACCATCATCATTGGTAGTACCTGAGCATCACATTACCAAGGCTAAATTTCCTTTTGTTGATATCCACAACCACCAGTTTGGAATGCCTACCATGGACCTGGGGAATCTGATAACCGAAATGGATAAAATGAACATGGCCGTAATGACCAATTTGAGTGGCAGAGGGCGCGGCAGCACCGAGCACCTTGAGAATTCATTGAAAAATGTCAAAGACAATTACCCCAACCGGTTTTTAGTTTTTACCAATGTCGACTTCGATGGTATTGACGATGCCGACTGGACCAAGAGAACAGTAAAACAACTTGAAGAGGACGTGAAGAGAGGAGCTAAAGGGCTGAAGATTTATAAGTCTTTGGGGATGTTCAATAAAGACAGTAAGGGCAATAGAATTCATATCGATGATCCAAGAATTGATCCCGTATGGGCAAAATGTGGTGAACTGGGAATTCCTGTTTTAATTCACTCTGCAGATCCAAAGCAATTTTGGCAACCTATAGATAATCAAAACGAAAGATGGTTGGAGCTAAAAACAAGACCCGGCAGAAGACATGATAACGACCCCGTTTCCTGGGAGACGATTATTCAAGAGCAGCACAATATTTTTAAGAAGCATCCAAAAACCAAATTCATAAACGCTCATATGGGGTGGTATGCGAGTGACCTGAAAAAATTAGGAGAGCTGATGGATATGTACCCCAACATGTACGCTGGGATTGGTGCCATCATTGCTGAGCTGGGAAGGCAACCCCGTGCAGCTTATGCATTTATTGAAAAATATCAGGACCGTGTCCTTTTTGGCAAAGACAGTTGGGTACCTGATGAGTACGAAACTTATTTCAGGGTGCTAGAGTCTGAGGATGAGTATTTTCCCTACCACAAACGCTACCATGCTTTTTGGAGAATGTACGGTATAGGACTATCAGACGAACTCCTTAAAAAAGTATATTACAAGAATGCCATCAAGCTAATTCCAAGTATAGACAAGACTCTGTTCCCTGATTAGATTCTATTCATTTAAGTCCTTCATTCCCATGTGGTACAGACTGTGTTGGCTTTTTGTTGGGGTTTTTCTAGTGAGCTGTGTTCCCAAGGAACAGGTTGTACTGCGCGCTATAGAAAATGTTGAGCTAGCTCCAGGTCAGGGTGTTGACCCCATATTAAAAGCAGACGCCCGTTTTTATAATCCGAATAAGATAAGGATGAAAATAAAGGCCATCCAACTCGATGTGTTTATTGATGGTAAAAAATCTGCAAGCGTAGATCAAAAATTGAAGTCGGTAATAAAGTCCCAGGCGGAGTTTACCCTTCCATTGGAAGTTCAATTATCGATGAAGGAGATTGGTTTAGTGGATGCGTTACTCGGACTGTTTGGAGGTAAAAAATATTTAATCAATTACAAGGGTCATATAAAGGTGACGGTAAAGGGCTTTCCATTAAGAATTCCTGTTGACTACTCCAAGGAGGTCAGGTTAAGGATTTAACCAACCATTTTTTTTACGAGGCAATCATTGCTAATTTAATGGTCAATTTTTATCAATGATTTCCATTGGAGCTTTTTTCTTAGCATCTCTCTTACTCCTTGTAATTATCTTACAAGTGAGGGCTTATTATATTCTAAAGAGGCAGAATAGTATTATCACGCAGCAAAGCATTGAGATTAATAAACAAAATGAGGCTTTGGCAAGGCAGAATCAACAGTTGAATGACCTCAACGTGGAGAAACAACAGATAATAGGAGTTGTATCGCACGATTTAAAAGGCCCATTCAATCGCATATTTGCATTGATGCAATTGATGAGTATGTCTGGAGATAATTTAACAGATGATCAGAAGGACTACGTGGGAAAAATCCATCAAATAGCTGTTGACGGCTTAAACATGGTGCGCAACCTGCTTGACAGTAGAAAGATTGAAGAGAAAGTTCTTGATCTTACGCTGGAGCCCCTTGATCTGGAGTCTTTCGTTTCTTCGTTTGTCAAGAACTATAAGGCAGTTGCCGAGAGGAAGAAGATTGAACTTATTTTTGAAAGTCCAAAGGGTATTTCAGTTATGGCAGACAGGCTTTATCTAAATCGTATTCTTGACAACTTACTTTCAAATGCCATTAAATTTTCTGAATCAGAAAAGAGAGTAATTGTATCGATTGATAATAGCAAAGAGAATATTTTATTAACGGTCAAGGATGAGGGGCCCGGTATCAGTGAGGAGGACCAGAAAAAACTTTATCTAAAATTTCAAAAATTAACGGCAAAACCTACCGGAGGAGAAAGTTCAACAGGACTTGGACTATCAATTGTAAAAACACTCATCGAAAAAATGGGTGGCAGTGTCACCTGTAAAAGCCAATTGGGCGAAGGTGCAGCTTTTATTATTACTCTTAAAAATGAGAATTAATCGAACAGATAGTAATCATCTTCTTTCCCACCAAGAATGGCTTCCAAAGATTCAATTACGTTTTCATCTTTGATGACGTAATCTCTCACACCTTTTTGGATAAAGCTTAAGACCATATTACCATCATCAAGGGCGCTAAGCATAATAACTTTATTGCTATCCTTAACCTGATCTTTAATTTTTTCATAGAGATCTATGCCGCTCATACCAGGGAGTTTATAGTCAATGATTAAAACGTCTGGCAATTTTCCATTGACCGCCTTCAGTGCATCTTCTGCATTGGTAAACGTGCTAATATGATATTCGGAATTTTGACCCAAAGCTTTTTTTACAAACTCAGCGTAGATCTCATCATCCTCTATCAAAAAAATTTTCATTGCGCCTAATCTATTTTGGGATGTGCAATATAATACGTTTGTGCTATTCCCAATGCCTAAAATTAGTCATAAAAGATCATTTTAGGCAACTTCAGGTGGTTCTTCCCTTTTAGATGCCATTTAAAGGATTCCACCTTGCAATAAATGGGCTTTCCCTCTATATTCCTGAACCTAACCTATATTTTCTATGAAACCACAGAGCTTACTAATTGTGTTATTGGCACTTGCCTTGGTGCAATGCACACCTCAAAAATCCAACCTTAAGTTTGCCATCTCATTCACCAACGAAATGTCAGAGCAGGCACAGGATGGACGACTGTTAATTATGTTAGCCAATAATGATGCACGTGAGCCTCGTTTTCAAATCAATGAAGGGGTAAAAGCACAACTTGTCTTTGGCGTAGATGTTGAAGGGATGCAACCAGGCGATGAGATCGTTATTGATGAAACTGCTTTCGGCTTTCCAATCAAAAGCATGGCTGAAATTCCAGCCGGAACGTATTATGCGCAAGCATTAATAAATCGTTATGAAACATTTAATTTAAAAACCGGGCACACTGTGAAGCTTCCGCCAGACCGTGGCGAGGGACAGCAATGGAACCGAAAGCCTGGCAATTTTTATAGTACTCCTGTGAAAGTAGAAATTGATCCGGCCAAGGGAGAGACCATCAGCATTAAGATGGATCAAGAAATACCCCCGTTAACAGAACCGGAGGATACGAAGTACATCAAGCATATAAAAATGCAGAGTGATTTGCTTACAGAGTTTTGGGGTAAGCCAATGTCTTTGGGAGCCCACGTGCTTTTACCTGAAGGATTTGATGAACACCCAGATGCGAAGTATCCATTAATGATTTATCACGGACACTTTCCAAGTGATTTTGGTGGATTTAGAACAGACCCTCCTGATCCAAATATCGATACCACTGACTATAGCGCTCGTTTTGGTATTTATGGATACAATAAAATTGAGCAACAAGAAGCTTATAATTTCTACCAGCAATGGATCAGTAAAAATTTTCCTCGATTCATAGTAATTGAAATCCAACATCCAACACCGTATTATGATGATTCATATGCCGTAAACTCTGCCAGCATGGGGCCTTATGGAGATGCCATTATGAAAGAGTTGGTGCCTGAAATTGAAAGTAAGTTTAGGGGAATTGGAGAAGGTTGGGCGCGCTTTACCTATGGTGGCTCCACAGGAGGCTGGGAAGCATTAGCCGTGCAAATGTTTTACCCTGATGAGTTCAATGGGTGCTTTGCCGCCTGTCCTGATCCCATTGATTTTAGATCATTCTGTTTGGTTGATATCTATAAAGATAAAAATGCTTATTACTACGATAGTGATTTCAAAAAACTACCTCGCCCTGCCCATCGTGATTACCTTGGTCAGATCCAGAATACCATGGAGGAGTCGAATCATTACGAGTTGGCGTTAGGAACCAAAACCAGATCGGGCCAGCAGTGGGATATTTGGGAAGCGGTCTACTCTCCCCAAGGAGAAGATGGGTATCCTAAAAGAATTTTTGATAAGATGACAGGTGAAATTGATCCTGAAGTAGCAGCTTACTGGAAAGAGAACTATGACTTGCGCCATATTTTGGAAAGAGACTGGGCAACATTGGGGCCAAAATTGGAAGGGAAGATTCACATTTACTGCGGTGATATGGATAATTACTATCTGAACAATGCGGTGTATCAGATGGAGGAGTTTTTGAAGAAAACACAAACACCTTTTTACAAAGGTGAAGTAGATTATGGAGACAGGGCTGAACACTGTTGGAATGGCGATCACGAAAACCCTAATTACATATCAAGGCTGCGCTACAATACGATGTACCTTCCAAGAATTCTAAAAAGAATTTCTGAGAGTGCACCTGCAGGAGCGGATTTAAAAAGCTGGAGGTATTAAAAAAACTACTTTAGCTCCCGCAGATAAAGTTGGATCGTATTTTCAAGACCAAAATATAGGGCATCACTAATCAGTGCATGCCCTATAGATACTTCATCTAACCATGGAATGCTGCTTTTTAGAAACCTCAAATTATTTAAATCAAGATCGTGGCCGGCATTTACTCCTAATCCAGCCGCTTTAGCTATCTCTGCGGCATTGATAAAGTCCCTGATAGCAAGTTCCTTATTAGTGGAATAGGCATTTGCATAAGGTTCGGTATAGAGCTCAATTCTATCTGCACCAGTTTCAGCTACAGCTTCAACCATTTTCGGAGAGGCTTCTACAAACAAAGACACGCGGCCAGTTGACTTTTTTAGAGTGGCAATTATTTCTTTAAGAAACTCCCGATGTGTTATGGCATCCCATCCGGCATTGGAAGTGAGCACATCAGGTGGGTCAGGCACCAGGGTGGCCTGCTCTGGTTTTACTTCCTTTATCAATTGTAGGTAACGTTCATCCGGGTAGCCTTCTATGTTGAACTCTGTCTTGACAACTTTCTTAAGCTGAAGCACATCAGCATATCGAATATGTCTTTCATCAGGACGTGGGTGCACGGTAATTCCCTGAGCTCCGAAAGCTTCGCAATCTTGCGCTACTTTTACAACGTTAGGATTATTTCCACCCCGCGCATTTCGGAGTGTGGCAATTTTATTAATATTGACGCTAAGACGTGTCATGAATTTTCTCTGGATTATTTATGTATAATATCTGGGTATAAATTTACACTATTGAATATGAGCCTAAAACAACAAATTGATAAAGACATCAAAACAGCGATGTTGAACAAACAAAAGGAAGAATTATTGGCGCTTAGAGCTGTGAAGTCGATGATTCTTTTGGCCGAAACTGAAAAGGGTAAGTCCGGGGAGCTGGATAAAGAAACAGAGGATAAGTTATTGATGAAGGCCGCAAAGCAGCGCAAAGAATCTGCAGAGATTTTTAAAAAAGAAGGGAGGGATGATTTGTATGCAAAAGAGGCTTTTGAGTTAGACATTATCTCAAGGTATCTGCCCAAGCAGATGTCGGAGGATGAAATAACGGCTGAAGTAAAAAAAGTAATTGATTCCGTAGGAGCATCCGGCCCGCAGGATATGGGTAAAGTGATGGGAGCGGCAACAAAAGCAATGGCAGGAAAAGCAGATGGAAAAGTTATCTCTGAAATTGTAAAAAAACTTCTTGCTTCTTGAACAAGCTTGACATTTTTATCGCGGTAGTTCTGTTATTTGGTGCCTACCGCGGTTATAAAAATGGATTTTTAATGGGCCTTATTTCTCTTGTCGCTATTGTGCTTGGGATCTTTGGAGGCTTCAAATTGATGGGTGAGGGAATGTTGTTGCTGCAGCGAGAGTTCAATGCAGATACCAGCGTTTTACCTTACATTTCCTTTTTGCTGATTTTTATCCTGATTGTCGTAGGGGTAAATATGATCGGAAAATTATTGAAGGCAAGTATTGACAAAACCTTTTTGGGTACTCTGGATGAAACTATGGGTGCTATTTTAGGTATTTTCAAGTGGTTGTTTATGATGAGCGTTGTATTGTGGATACTCGACTCTTTGGAATTGAGCCCCGATACGGATTGGACAGAAAACTCCATCTTGTATCCCTATGCAACATTGTTTGCAACGGAGCTTGCGGGATGGGTTTCTGGGTTTCTGCCTTTTTTCAAAGAAACTTTCAAGCAGTTCTAAGGTTCGGTTTTTTTTGTTTACTTATAAGAAATTAAGCGACAATGGCTTTGGTGGTTAAAGAAAAGAGTGGGTTCAAATACGTTGACGAAGGTCAGGGACCAGTTTTAATGCTCCTGCACGGTCTTTTTGGGGCATTGAGCAACTGGGAGGAGGTAATTACAAGGTTTTCACCCCATTTCCGGGTAATAATCCCCATGTTGCCCATCTATGAAATGCCTATTAAAGAGGCTGGCTTAGAAGGTTTAAGAAAGTTTGTGGAGGATTTTGTGGCTGAAATGCAACTCAACAACATGATTATTATGGGCAATTCATTGGGGGGCCATGTGGGCATTCTTTATACCCTACACAATAAGGAGAAAGTAGATAAACTGGTACTTACGGGTAGTTCAGGGTTGTTTGAAAATACGATGGGTGGATCCTACCCAAGAAGAGGGAGTTATGATTATATAAGAGAGCGGGTAGCTTATACATTTTATGATCCGAATGTAGCATCCAAGGAATTAGTAGATGAGGTTTTTGAAACCACAAAGAGTATTCCTAAGTGTATGCGGATTGTGGCCATTGCCAAATCAGCACAAAGAAATAATCTGGCAGCAGATTTACCGAGTTTAACGGTTCCCACTTTACTGGTTTGGGGATTAAATGATACAATTACACCTCCCATGGTGGCCCATGAATTTAACAAATTGATACCCAACTCTGAATTGAGATTTATAGACAAGTGTTGCCATGCACCAATGATGGAACATCCCAAAGTATTCAATGAGATGGTTCAGGATTTTTTAACGAATTAGAATGGTCGCAGCAGATATAATAAATTTAATGATCCCGCCACTTAAATCATCAGATGATGCACATAAGGCAGTGGTATGGATGGAAGAATTTAGATGCAACCATTTGCCTGTTATTGAAAATAACCAATTGCTAGGATTTATCTCCGAAGAAATTATTCTTGAAGAAAATGATATAGAAAAAAAACTTTCAGAGTTTCAATTGGTGGGTAAAGAATGTGTGGTCAGCAAAGACTCTCACTTTTATGACATATTAAAAATAGCAGGAGATCATAAGCTACAATTAGTGGCTGTACTCAACGAAGCTGGAGAATATGAAGGCGTAATTACTGTACAAGATATTATGACTTCCTTTGCACAGACCGCTGCTGTGCAAATTCCTGGTGGTATACTTATTCTTTCACTGGACCTTATAGACTACTCGCTGGCTGAAATAAGTAGGTTAATAGAGGAGAACAATACTAAAATTCTAAGCAGCATTGTAGTGGAAGATCCGCTCGATAATAGAAAAATTAAACTTACCATTAAGGTTAATCAATTGGATCTTACCAGAATAGTAGCGACCCTTGAACGTTTTGACTACAAAATAATAGGCCGCTATCAGGAAGATAAGAAAGACTTTGATGACAAAGACAGGATCGATATGTTGATGCGATACCTGAACATCTAGAATAAAAAGAGAAACTTTTTATTTTATTCCCACTACTATGCGAATTGGAATTCATGGAAAAGAGGTAAAAGGGCAGCAGGTAAAATTCATTGAGAATTTTCTAGAAACTTTGGTTTCCAATAAAGTTGATGTGAGGGTATCGTCTAAGTTTTTAAAATATTTAAAATCTCCACGCATTTCTAAGTATAAAATAAAACCCTTTGAACTCGGAGATAATCTCAATCGTCTGGATGCATTTATTTCTCTTGGAGGAGATGGTACATTATTAGATTCTGTTACTTACCTAGGGAAAAACGAAACTCCCATCATGGGAATCAATACTGGAAGAATGGGATTTTTGTCTACTATTAGTAGGGACGAAACAGAGAAGGCATTTGAGCATTTATTAAACGGTACTTTTCAAACTGATTCTCGAACAGTACTTTCTTTAGAATCGGACAAGAAGCTTTTTAATGGATTGAACTTCGCCTTAAATGATTTTACAATAATTAAAAAGGATACATCTTCAATGATCAACATTCATGTGTTTGTGGATAATGAATTATTGAATTCTTACTGGGCAGATGGAATTATTGTATCCACACCAACAGGGTCAACCGGCTATTCATTGAGTTGCGGAGGGCCTTTGCTATACCCGCGTTCTGAAAGTTTTGTAATTACACCTGTAAGCCCACACAACCTCACAGCCAGACCAATTGTTATCTCTGACAATTCGGAAATAAGCTTTCATATAGAAGGCCGAAGTAAAAAGTTTCTTATCTCACTGGACTCACGTGTAGAGGCAATTGATGGTTCTGTCAACTTAAAGGTGAAAAAGGCGAAGTTTAAAGTTCAATTGATTCAGATGCCTGGGCAGCATTACTTTAAAACCCTTCGTCAGAAGCTCAATTGGGGGTTAGATATAAGAAATTAATTTATAGATTTGTAGTTGGCAAATTCTCTTTACTATGAGAAAATTATGGTTGGTAGTACTTTCTTTGTCACTATTAATAGTAGTGACACCCGAGGCTGAGGCCCAGCTGAATAGAAAGTCGATAAAGAAGAACAATAAACGTATTGCAAGTTACCGTGGGCGGAAGTCTTCTTTTGGTAAAGAGAAGAGATATAACTCTGTGGGCCTTTCTTTAAACGCAGTTAACTATTATGGTGACCTTGCACCACGCCCTCAGCGAGTAAGTACAGACATTTCTTTTACACGACCAGGCATAGGCCTTTCCTTTATACACCGCTTTGGCCCTCGATATAGTTTAAAGGGGGAATTTATGTATGCCACCATCAAGGGTTCTGATGTAGACTCAGCAGATCCCGGGGATTTGGACAATGGAATTTTCAGGTACCAACGAAACTTGTCTTTCCGAAACAGGATCAAAGAACTGTCAGTTGTCGCAGTGTTTGATCTTTTTGAAAATCAGTCAACTTATATAAGTAGAGTAAGATGGACTCCCTATGCATTTGTAGGTGTGGCAGGTTTTCATCATAATCCGCAGGCGCAAGCCCCTGCCACCGATTTAAATGGTAATCCGCTGGCACAAGCCGGGCAGTGGGTTGATTTAAGGCCACTAGGAACTGAAGGGCAAAATGCTACACTACTAGACACAGATGTAAACGCGGGCATAAAACCATATAAACAAATTCAGGTTGCTATACCATTTGGTATAGGAGCACGTTTTAGACTCAATGAGGTGATGGACTTGTGGGCAGATATTGGTTTCAGGTACACCTTCACGGATTATCTGGATGATGTAAGTCAGAACTATGTGGATTTAGGAGTATTTGGAAATGATGAATTGGCCAGAGCAATGTCTTATAGAACCAATGAGTTGGGCGCACCCACTAACGTCAATACCTACCTTGCTCGCGATGGACAAACTTATACAGTACAAGCAGGTTATGGTAGCGAGTTTCCAGATAACCTCAGAGGCAGTAAGTCTGATCGGGACATCTACATGGTTACAAGCATCAGGCTTTCTATCATTCTCGGAGCAACTTTCCACAAGGCAAAATTCAGATAATTGATGCTGAACAGGATAAGCGCAATAGGTGTGATCCTGATCACTGGAATGGTCTTTTCTTCATCAGCATTTGCGCAAATTTCTCAGCGTTCAGAGCTGGGTTTTGGCATTGGTACCTTTACCTATACCGGAGACCTCTCCCGAACTTATAATTTTGTGAATTCACGCCCTGCTGCCACCGCATTCTACAGGGCCAATATCAGTAAAGTCATTAGTTTTAAAACTGCACTTACCGGAGGCAAGCTGGCGGCATCCGATACAAGGGCTCCTATTGATGCCTTTGCACGACAAAGAGATGCTTCCTTTAATATCTTTTTATTAGAAGGCTCCGCCACTTTTGAGTACCACTTTCTTGATTGGAGGGATGATAAAAGAAGATTGAGATTTACTCCTTATTTGTTTGCAGGCATAGGTTTATTTGGCATTTCAGGCGTGCAAACAAAACCTGCAGAATATAGCAATATGCAGGTGAGCATTCCTTTTGGTGGAGGCATGAAATATGTGCTGAATCCGAAGTGGTACATTGCATTTGAATTAGGAATTAGAAAAACATTCTTTGATTATCTTGATAATATTTCTGATGAGATTCCAGCTTTCAAAAATTATCAATACGGTAACAAGTACGATTACGATAATTACTTTTTTACTGGTATTTCAATAACCCGGACATTCTACGATATACCATGTGCAACTAATCCTTATAGGTAGCCGTCTTAATTTGACCGATTAGTGCTATCAGGCAGTGTTTAGAGCAGTTGGTATTGCCTTGTGAAAAGTTTGAAAAATAGGCTATTTTTGCTGCCTTGTGGCCACTTTTAAAGAAGATATAGACCCTAATAATTTGCCTCGTCATATAGCCGTTATCATGGATGGTAATGGAAGATGGGCGAAAGGAAAGGGAGCGGCCCGTATTTTTGGGCATCGCAACGCTATTCAGGCAGTTAAAGATGTGACAGAAGGGTGTGGTGAGTTGGGCATTAAATACCTGACTTTGTATGCATTTAGTACAGAAAATTGGGGGAGACCGAAGGAAGAAGTTGACGGTTTAATGGAATTGTTAGTGAATACGTTAAAAAAAGAGATTAATTCGCTACATGAAAATAAAGTTAAACTCAAAACAATAGGTGATATAGGGCATTTGCCCAAGGCATGTCAGGATAACTTAAGTGAAGCCATTGAGGCAACCAAAGACAATCCAGGCCTTACACTTATTCTGGCATTGAGTTATAGCGGCAGATGGGAAATAGTGGAGGCGACAAAGGCGATAGCCAAAGACGTAAAGAGTGGTAAAGTGGAGGCAGATGCAATCAATGAGGAGTTGGTTTCATCGTATTTAAGGACTAAGGATATACCAGATCCTGAATTGTTAATAAGAACGAGTGGAGAGATGAGGGTGAGCAATTTTTTACTTTGGCAGATAGCTTATACCGAATTGTTCATCACCAAAACATTGTGGCCTGACTTCAGAAGAGAGAATTTATATGAAGCTATCTGTGCGTACCAAACAAGGGATAGAAGATTTGGAAAAGTAATAGAAAGAACTGTGTAACCTGATGAGAAGATTATCCCCCCTTGTTGTATTATTTTTTGTTTTGGTAATCCAAACTGCCAACGGACAGTTCAGGAGAAACCGATCTCAGGAAACACCTGTACCGTTATCTGAGAACACGCTCAACTATGCCAATCCAATTGAATACACTATTGGTGGTATAGAGGTAACAGGCTTAGATATTCTTGATAAAAATGCAATGATCTCCCTTACAGGACTAAAGGTAGGAGACAAAGTAAAGATCCCCGGGGAAAAGATAGCAGGAGCAATTCGAAAATTATGGAAACATGGTTTGGTAGGCGATGCCTCTATTCTTGTAGATAAAATTGAGGGCGATAATGTTTTTCTCTCAATTGCTTTATCAGAACGTCCCAGACTAATTGATTTTTATTTTACGGGTATAAATGGATCGAGAGAATCGGCATTGAAGCAGGAGCTGACTTTGATCAGGGGAAAGATTGTGAACGATGCAATGATTCGTAATACCGAGCTTTCGGTTAAAAAATTCTTTTCGAAAAAAGGATTCTTGAACACGGAGGTGAAGGTGCTTCAGGAAACAGACACTTTAAATCGTGGAGGAGTTAAAATAAGAATTGACGTTGACCTCAATGCAAAAGTTAGAATTCACGATGTGATTTTTGAAGGGAACAAGGAAGTCACTTCGGGCAAACTGAAAAAGAAATTAAAGAAAACAAAAGAGCATGCACGCATCTCTTTACACCGGACCCTACTTGGCAAAGTGCTTGGCTTTAAACCAAGCCAGATACAATTACGAGCTGATTCTACAAGGGACTTATCATGGAGGGATGTAAAAGAGTTTATCAATTACAACGTAAAGTTGAATGTGTTTGCTACTTCTAAATTTATTGAATCTGAGTTTCAAGAAGACAAGCTAAAACTTATTGATTATTATAATTCCCTGGGCTACAGAGATGCAGAGATCATTAGTGATACGATTGTCAAGCATTCAGAGAACAGTATTGATGTTAAAATAACTGTAAAAGAAGGAAGAAAGTATTACTTCAGGAATATCAACTGGACTGGAAATTATATATATACTGCCAACACACTAGATAGGATTCTTGATATTAAGAAAGGTGATGTTTACAATAAAGAGCTCATTGATAAAAAGACCAATTTCAATCCAAAAGGGCCAGATATCAGCGGTCTATATATGGATGATGGATATTTGTTTTTCCGTGTAACACCAGTAGAGGTAGCTGTTGTCGGGGACTCTATCGATATAGAAATGAGGATTTTTGAAGGGGAACAGGCTACTATCAAAAATGTTTGGATTGCAGGAAATGAAAGAACCAGCGAGCATGTTATTCGCAGAGAACTTAGTACTGTGCCGGGTCAAAAGTTTAGAAGATCTGATATTATACGAACACAACAGCAGTTGTCTCAAATGGGATTCTTCAATCCTCAAACTATCCAACAAGACATTCAGCCTAATCCTGCAGATGCCACAGTGGATATAGGGTGGAAGCTCGAAGAGCAATCGAATGACCAGATTCAACTATCAGGAGGATGGGGAGGAGCATTCGGTTTTGTGGGCACCGTAGGTCTTACTTTTAATAACTTCTCGATACGCAACGTCCCTAACTTTAAAAAGTGGAAACCATTACCGACAGGTGACGGACAAAGACTTTCACTAAGTGCGCAAGCAAACGGAGCTTCCTATCAGAGCTATAGCTTTTCATTTACAGAACCATGGTTAGGTGGAAGAAAACCTAATTCGTTTACAGTCGCACTGAACAAATCAGTTTCTCGTTTGGCTACATCAACATTTGAAGTAACGGATGCGGTATCATTAAAGCAAAGTGGAATTACTATCGGGCTTGGAAGAAGATTGGAGTGGCCTGACAATTATTTCTCTTTGACCAATTCACTCTCCTTCCTGGAGTATAAGTACAAGGGAAATTACTTCCAGTCATCCGTACTTCCAGACGAGGGAACCACATATAGTATTAAGTTGGAGACAGTATTGTCGAGAAATAGTATTGACAGCCCCA
Source organism: Cyclobacteriaceae bacterium (assembly GCA_040216665.1). Classification (GTDB taxonomy): domain Bacteria; phylum Bacteroidota; class Bacteroidia; order Cytophagales; family Cyclobacteriaceae; genus ELB16-189. The sequence continues at coordinate 189,686 of JAVJOQ010000010.1, forward strand.
TGTATCCTACGCAGGGATCCACTCTTTCATTAAGCGCTTCACTGACACCACCTTGGTCTCGTTTTAGAGATGAAAGTTATTTGCAAGATATCAACAAACAGTTTCAGTGGATAGAAATGCATAAGTGGATGTTTGATGCAAAGTTTTATATCAAACTGTTGGGTAGTTCAAAGCCTGAAGGACGAAGCCTAGTATTAGAAACGAAAGCACACTTTGGATTTATTGGTCAGTACAATAAGTCGCTTACTCCGAGTCCATTTGAGCGCTTCCTGGTAGGGGGTGATGGATTAGCAGGAGGATTTAACTCTTATGTATTGGGTCAGGATATTATTGGATTAAGAGGTTATGAAAACAACCTAATTACTCCACCGTTTTATGCTGCACGTTCTTCGGGCGGGCTATCTGGTAAGATTGAAGGAGGTATAGTATATGACAAATTTGGTGTAGAGCTGAGGTATCCTGTTTCTTTGAGTCAGGCGGCTACTATCTACCTGTTGCTGTTCGGTGAAGGGGGCAATAATTGGGACAATTATTTGGAATTCAATCCGTTTCAAATCTACAAATCGGCCGGGGTTGGAGCTAAGATATTTATGCCCGCTTTTGGACTTATTGGGGTGAACTGGGCATACGGTTTTGATACCTTACCTGGCGCAACTCAAAAGAGCGGGGCTCAGTTTCACTTTACCATTGGCCAGCAAATCAGATAGAAATGCGACCATTCCTGCTAATTTTAGCACTTTTTGTTTCCGGCCTGAATTTTGCAAATGCTCAGAAGTTCGGGTATGTGGATACGGACTTCATCCTGAGCAAAATGCCGGACTACCGCAAAGCACAGGATGAAATTGACCGCTTGTCTGCAGCGTGGCAGAAGGAGATTGAAGAGATGCAGAAAGGGGTTGAGGGAATGTACAATGCTTTTGAGGCCGAACAAGTACTGCTCACAGAGGATATGAGGCAGGAACGAACTGCTGAAATTGAAAAGAAGGAGGCGGAACTGAAAGAATACCAAAGAAAGGTATTCGGATTTGGAGGGCTGTTTTTTTTGAAAAAACAAGAATTGATTAAACCTTTGCAAGACAAGGTCTTTGAGGCAGTGGAAAAAGTAGCTAAGTCAAACAGGCTAACAATAATTTTTGACAAAGCGGGAGAACTGGTAATGATTTATACAGACCCCAGACACGACTACACTGACTTTGTTTTAGAAGAACTTGGATTAGGAGACCCAAATGATCAGATCAAATAAACTAAATACAATTAATACGATGAGAAACTTTTTGATTTTATTCCTTATTGGATGCGCGAGTTTTGCAGCTCAAGCTCAAACACCCGCCCAGAAAATAGGGTACGCTGATTGGGATTATATTTTTAGCCAATTGCCGGAGTACAAGCAGATAGAAGCTGAGATGAAAACGCATGGAGATCAACTCCAAAATCAGCTTCAGGCTAAATACAAAGATTATGAGACCAAACTAAAAGCTTATCAGGCTGGAGCAGCTACTATGGTAGATGCAATAAGAAGGGACAAGGAAACAGAACTGACTCAGCTGCAGGAAAACATTCAAAAGTTTCAGCAGGATGCCCAGACTTCTATCCAGAACAAACAAGATCAATTAATGGGTCCTGTTTTCAATAAAGTGGGAAAGGCGATTGAGGATGTTGCTAAAGAACAAGGCTTTTCATTTATCTTGAATCCACAGCTCATCGGTGGTGGCGATATTTTGCTTTACAGCGATGAAAAATATGATATCTCAGATCAGGTATTGAAAAAAATGGGAGTGACTCCCAAGCCGGTAGCTGATAAAACAAACTAGACGTATTTAGTTTTTGAAACGCTAAACCCTGTCATCGACAGGGTTTTTTTTATTACTTTAACCCTATATGAGAATTCCACCGCTAAGTAAAGGTCAAACAATAGGCATTGTAGTGCCGGCCCGAAAGGTGGATCATGAAAAACTTTTGGAGGGAATTCGCATCATTGAGTCGTGGGGATTAAAAGTAGAGCTGGGTAAATATTGTTTTGAAAAGGATAGTTCCTATTTGGCGGCTTCTGATGCAGACAGGTTGAGCGACTTTCAAAGCATGTTGGATAGCCCTTCAATAGATGCAATTTTCTGTGCCAGAGGAGGTTACGGAACTACCCGTATCCTTGATCAATTGGATTTCAATGCATTTGTAAAACACCCAAAATGGATTTTAGGATTCAGTGACATTACTGCCTTACACCTTAAGCTGCATCAGCTTGGAGTGCCCAGTATTCATGGGTGCATGCCCACGCAATTTTCAAATCCGGATTACGCAGTTTCTCTGGAGTCTCTAAAAAAGTTATTGTTTTCTGATCAACCTATTGAGGTTTCCTCAAGCTTCAGCAACTATAATAAAATGGGTGAGGCTACAGGAATTATTATTGGAGGGAATTTATCATTGGTGGTGGACGCGTTAGGCACATCAACAGCACCAGATACAGTGGATAAAATTTTAGTCCTCGAAGAGGTTGATGAGCAGCTCTACAAAATCGATCGGATGTTTACTCAATTGAAACGGGCTGGGAAGTTATCGCAATTGGCTGGATTGGTCATCGGTCATATGACTGATTTAAAGGATACTGACCTTCCTTTTAACCAAACAATAGAAGAGCTTATCCTAGATAAAGTTTCGGAACACAAGTATCCAGTGGGTTTTGATTTTCCTATTGGCCACGAGGCACCCAACTTTCCATGGCGTCATTCTTCATCTTCCCGCCTTATAATTACTAGTGGGCATTCGAAACTGATAGTTGAATAGCTACTCTCTGTTCATGGAAAGTATAACAGCCTTCTTGGGCATTCTTATCCCAAGCGCATACTGAAAAGTGACAGACCCGTCAGGTTGAGTTTCCATTATAGGCAAAGTGTATAGTAGCGAGTCATTTCCGATCTTTTGAATGTTGTCCGTCAATTCAATATCAGCAGCAGAGGTATATGCCTCAATTAATTGTTGTTCAATTTCCATTAACAATGAATCCCCCGAAGTCAGCGGATAAATTTTTACATGATATTCTTCCTGAAGTTTTTTGGTAAGCGCTTCATTAGGAGAGTCCTGTTCCTGGATCTTTTCTGAAATGATTCTGCCGTATCGAAACGCTGCTTCTGTTATTTCCGCATCCGAAATTTTTACAATTTCATTGGCTTTCATCCCCTCCCTCATTTCCTTCTTTTGTTCATCCGTAAGCCTGCCCTGGCAGCCAAAAATCAATAATAGAACGAATGGCAATAACTTTTTCATAGACAATTTATTCTTTTGCAAAGGTAGCCCCGTATCGCCCACACTCAAACCTTTTCACCAAATAGGCTGACTCAAAGCCAATTGCTAACTTTGCTGCGCATTTTTGAGATATGATTAGAAAATTAGAAGAAATAAAGGGTCGGTTTGAGGAGATTGGCCAATTGCTGATGCAACCAGATTTGATGAAAGATCAAAAGAAATTCATGCAATTGAGCAAGGAATACCGTGATCTTGAGAAACTGGTCATCAAATATAAAACCTACCAGGGAGTATTAACTGACCTTAAACACGCCAAAGAGGTATTGGAAAAAGAGAAGGATCAGGAGTTGAGAGAATTGGCAAAAATGGAGCTTGAAGATTTAGCGCCAAAGAAAGAGGCCATAGAGGAAGACCTGAAGCTTCAGCTCATGCCGAAAGATCCCAATGATTATAAAAATGCAGTACTTGAAATAAGGGCTGGTACGGGTGGAGATGAAGCTGCCATTTTTGCTGGTGACCTCTATCGTATGTACGAGCGCTTTTGTGACGAACGTAAGTTGAAAATGACGGTTTTGGATGTGACGGAAGGAACTGCAGGAGGTTACAAGGAGGTAATTACAGCCGTTGAAGGTGAAGGGGCTTATGGATTGTTAAAATTTGAATCAGGAGTGCACAGGGTACAGCGGGTACCAGATACCGAAACACAGGGAAGAGTTCATACCTCGGCAGCGTCTGTCGTGGTACTACCCGAAGCGGAGGAGGTAGACGTTGAGATCAATCCTGCTGACATTGAAGTGCAGACATCACGATCTGGTGGTGCTGGAGGCCAAAATGTGAACAAGGTAGAGACGAAGGTGCAAATGACCCATAAGCCAACTGGTATTGTAGTTACTTGTCAGATAGAAAGGTCGCAGTTGGGCAACAGGGAAAGAGCTATGCAGATGCTGAGGACTAAACTCTATGAAATGGAAGTGGAGAAGCAAGCCAATCAAATTGGAGCTGCAAGAAAATCTCAGGTTCGCAGTGGAGATCGTTCTGAAAAAATACGAACGTATAATTATCCGCAAAGCAGGGTTACAGATCATCGGATAGGGTATACCCAATATAACTTACCAGCGGTTATGAACGGTGAGATAGATGAGTTTGTTGAGAAACTTAAAATTGCAGAGACTGCTGAGAAAATGACAGAAGCGAAATAACTTAGTTATCGTTATCCGCCTCGTCTGCTTTTCTTATCTGCTCATCTAATATTTCGTCAATGATTTTCATTTGGCGCTCATCTATGGTTTGATCAACCCTCGCCTGTTTTTTCATATAACGAAACATGGCGTTCTTTTTAATTTCGTAGGCGATGAAAACGGTATATGATTTTGTTTTATCGTTATAATATTTCTCCTGCCCCATTTTTCTGAGGTCGGCTATTTGGGTATTCATGGTTTGGCGTACCAAACTCTGAAATTTATCGGCAACATCGGCTCCGCGTTCATTTTCCCTTTGACCAAGATATTGGTCTGCTACCTGCTTCATGGTGGTGTTTACCTGACCCGCCAATTGTGCCTTTGCGGCAATGTCTGCTTTGCCAAGAGCAATGTTGTCTTGAGAGCTTTCTCCCTTACCTGTACCCCTAAACCATCTATTATTAGACTCATATGCATTTCCTCTGAAAGGTTCTTTTACTTTTTTTCCAAACGGGCTGGAAGAACATGAGGCCAATGTGGCAATTGTACCGATTAATAGTATATGAAGATATTTCATGAGTTTGATCGTTAGATACAGACTCAAAAGTACGAAAAATTATGCCAGACTTGCAGGGATGATCAACTGCCAACGAAAAGCCCATTTCCACTTCAGGGAGTAATTGTTGATGCCGGCATCTTTCAGTATGGATATAATATCGGATCGGTGAAATGCGCGAAGCACAGAAACGGGAGCATCAAACTGAACCATAGGTGATTTTGAAAACCATTTAGTCAACAGGCGAATAGAATGATAGGCAAACCAGTGCCTGTGAAGGTCATTAATCACAACTCCAATTCGGCATTGTTTTACCATTGAACTAATGAGTCGAGCTAAATCTTGATTATTGAAATGATGGGTAAACAGTGTGGCAACTATAATATCGTATTTAGTTTTCTGAAACCCTTCAGAAAATACATTGTGTGTCTTGTAATTTATTTCCTTGAAGGTCTGAGTGTTGTTCTTTGCGAACTCAATGATGTTGGGATTGGCGTCTATACCAGTCAAATCAAGATCAAGATTTTTTTCCTTTCCCCAGTTGGCAATCTCTTTTAGTATGTCGCCTCCACCACATCCTATGTCAGCGATCGTAATTTTGCTATCAGTTTTTTCTGGAATCAAATTCTTTATTCCATCTATTGTTACGGTATTTCCGCCCAGCCACCGGTTGATGATCTCCAGCTCACGTAAAGTTTGATATACCACTTCACCTGAACATTGAAGATCATCCATTATTTCAACAGTTTCTGCTCGTTGAGAAAACCTCGTTATCATAATTAATGGTATTCAACGGAGAGGATGAGGCTTTCAAGAGTAAGCCCAGGTCCGAAACCGAAACTCAAAATCTTTTTATTGTGATCTTGTACAGATAGCTGTTGATATATCTCTTGTAAAACAAATAGTACAGTGGGAGAAGACATATTTCCATACTTTTTCATTACTGAATAAGAGAATCGATTGTCAGACTTTTTCAAGCCCAACTCATCTTCAACCGTTTCAAGAATCTTTTTGCCTCCGGGATGGATGGCATAATAGTCGATGTCAGATTTTTTGATCTGATTGCTTGCTAAGAGAGAGGCGGTTAAGCTTTTTATTCCTTGTCGGATTACCTCAGGCACATAATTGGATAGCTTCATTTCAAATCCAAAGTCGCCAATGGACCAGGCCATGTCATCAACACCATCAGGGGCAATATCACAAAATGACTTCCCTATTTTTAGACTTTTGTTTTTTCTTGGTGACGACTCTATCAGCAAGGCTGCTGACCCATCCGCAAAAAGTGCATTTGCCAACTTATTATCCTCTGTATTTTCTTTTTGAAAATGAATACTGCACAACTCTGTGCAAACGATCAAAACCTTAGCGGTAGAATTTTGAGCGCAAAACGAATCAGCCACACGAATGGCATTAAATGCGGCATAGCAACCCATAAAATTGATGCTGGTACGCTGAATGGTGGAGCTAAGTTGTAACTCGTCTACCAGTGATAGATCAAGGCCCGGAGCAAACATACCTGTGCAGCTCACTACAATAAGATGTGTAATTTCCTTTTTATTCAAATCATAAAAGCGATCCAAACAATTGAAAGCAGCCTCCTTACTTACACTGACTGCTTGCTGTCGATACAATTCCATTCTTGATTGGGTAGAAGGAAATGGTTCGAAGTCTTTTGAATTGGCGAAAAAACTGAATTGTTCTGCTTTTCCGTAATCTTCTAAAACAGTATGCCGAGTTTCGATGCCCGTAGCGCGATAGAGTACCTTAAGTTGCTCCCCTTCTTCATCATTAAGTTGCATGGCCTTTATCATAAAATCAGCGATCTGACTTTGCCTGAATTTATGAGTTGGATTTGAAGTACCTATGGAGGTGATGTAGCTCATCTATCAATATAAACCAAAATAACCTAACTTAGTTAAAATTGTTTTCAAGCATGTTTTCACTAAGCACCTGGCTTCATCTTCGTTTTCCATTTTCATTTTTTTTGATGCCCGTGTATTTTTTTGCCCTGGCACACTCTCCCAACTTTACGGAATCAAGGATCATTTGGTCCTTCTTAATTATTCATCTGTTGCTTTATCCTGCAAGCAATGGGTACAACAGCTATTTTGATAAAGATGAAAAAAGCATTGGAGGCCTAAAGAACCCACCCCCGGTAAAAAAGGGACTTTATTTCGTTTCGCTGCTTATGGATATTGCTGCGGTTGTGTTGGCATTAAAAATAAGTTTCCTCTTTGCTTCCATGTTATTTATTTATGGCCTCGCATCCAAAGCCTATAGCCATCCTTCCATCAGATTGAAGAAAATGCCTATTGTTGGTTGGCTGGTAACAGGATTCTTTCAGGGATTTTTTACATTTCTAATGTGTTATGAAGGCATCAATGCTTTTGGAATTTATGGTTTGTTGAACTTTAATATTTTGATTCCAGCAACACTTACGACTATCATGCTTTTGGGCAACTATCCGATGACTCAGATTTATCAACATGAGGAGGACAGTAAGCGCGGAGACAAAACGTTAAGTATTCTTTTGGGCATAAAGGGGACATTTGCGTTCACTGCTATTGTGTTTGCTGTTGCCACGTTGGGCTTTGTGCTTTATTTTATAATCTTCTTTAAAGTAAAATATGCAATAGCATTTGTGGCTTCACTTACACCGGTACTGCTTTTCTTTTTCATTTGGTTTATTCAGTCTCAAAAAAATACCGGTGTAGTCAATTACTCAAGAACGATGTGGCTCAATTTTATTTCAGCAGTTTGCCTCAACGGGTTTTTCATTTACTTTTTCCTCGATTTCAGTCAGGTCATACAGGCTGTAAAAGCAGGATTTTAGCAAATTAGAAAGGTTTTCCGTGCGATTTTGATATAAGGTATTGAGCAAGAGGCTTAAAGTTTTGCGCCAACCCCACTGCAAGGTTGGATGTGAAAGTGGATCCAAAAAGACTTTGTAAGTGTCTGCCCACACGCAAGCGCGCAGCAAATTGTTGTTGCCATGCGTTGGCATAAGAAGATTCAAGCTCTTCCCTTGATGAAGACACTTCCTTACAAAATGGCGTAATGTATTTTGAAAGCATCTTAGAAGAATGAATGGCCATCGCCATTCCATTGCCACACAAGGGAGTAATCATGCCAGCAGCATCACCTCCCATGAGTACATGGTTTTCAACGGCCCCCTTTGTCTCAAATGAGATTTCATTGATCGTTTCAGGTGAAGAGAATACAAATTCAGCATTTTTGAAAATATTTTTTAGGAAGGGGTTCTGAAAAAGAATTTGTTCTTCCATTGCAGTAATGCTTCCTGCCTTTTTCAAGTTATCCCTATGGCTCAAGTAACATAGATTTGAAAGGCCATTTTCAATATTGCTGATGCCGCAGTAGCCATCTTTAAAATTGTGTAAGGCAATCAAGTCGTCAGCGTGTTCAGTCCTTATGTGATATTTCACTCCTATATAGGGAGATCTTTTTTTTATAAAAGCCCTGCCCATATTTACATCTAATCGGGATCGCTTCCCATATGACCCCACAACTACATCTGTTGAGAATGATTCCTTATTGGTAGAAAGCGTAAACTGATTTTCCTGAAATTGAATTTTATTTATTTCGGTGTTTTGATAAACCTCCACTCCTTCCTGGATTGCTTTTTGATACAACCAATTATCAAAAGTGTACCGGCTAATGCCAAATCCACCCAGGTCTAATGGCAATAGGGCTGATCTCTCATTGACAGAAGTGAGTTGAAAAGTTTTGATTTGTGATGGGCCAAATTCTTCTGGGTATAAATCCAGGGATTTTAGGAAAGGGATAGTTTCATTGGAAATGTATTCGCCACATACCCGATGAAAAGGATAATGCTTCTTTTCAAAAAGTTGAACAGGAATGTTTTTCCGCACCAATTGTATGGATGTCAGTAATCCCGAGAGTCCCCCCCCTATAACCGTGACTTTTTTCAAATCAATTATTGGTTTTCAGCGTTAAAACAATGTTGTGGAAAATATGTTGATATCGGTGCGATACTTTTCGCTTACTTCACGTTATAAACTTAACTCAAATCGGTTACCGTAAAGCCAGAGGGGAGATAAAAAGGTGTCTAAAGTTGAATATGCAATCGGAAATAAAAAGTAAGAGAGTTTTTCAAGACCTGAACGTATTACTGGTTGGAAACAATCCAATAGAGTTAAGTAAAGTTTTTGATAACATTAGAAGTGTGCCTGGCAGCCGAATATTGACGGAGATAGCGTTTGATATAAAAACCATATTTGAACGGCTCGCAAATTTTCGCCCTAATTACATTCTTATTGATGACAACATTGGGAAAGTAGCATTAAAAAATGCTGTAAAAATGTTGAGTAAGGATAGAAAGACAAAAAATATTCCAATAGCCATCCTCAAAAATTCGAATTACGAAGAAGTGTTCAGTGTAGGGGTGATGGATTATATTCTGAAGGAAAACATCAACGGACTTTCTTTGTACACTGCGCTTACCAATTCTCTAAAATTCAGAAGAACCCAACTTTATCTCTATAAAGCATTAAAGAAAAGAAAGGGACAACTGAAAAGATTAACGAGCAATCAAATTTGATTGACTAACCGGAACTCCACCTTTATTCTGGTTCCGTCTCTGTTTACCTCCAGCGCGATCCGCTTTCCTTCTTTCGAGTTGAAGAATCCGTTGATATGGTTTAAGTCCATATTACCAGCATCTGTACCGTTAATCGTCATGATGATATCTCCTTCTTTTAATCCAGCCAACTCACCGGGCGAACCATTTCTGAGATGTGTTATTTCATAAGTTCTTAGCCGGGCACCTTTGGCTTTTATAATAAGGCCACCCATATCATAATTGAATTTTTTCTTGTAGGCCGCATTCTTTTTAATATACACTTCTTCATCAGGGAAATTGAAGATGACACTGAACCGGCTCAGTATTTCTCCACCCAAGGCGCCATTCCTGCGAATGGATTCACTTTTAAAAAACGCATCGGAATAACTTTCAGGGTCGGGAAAGTTGGCGATAATGTTCTCGATTTTGTAATCCCCTAATTCCAAAGCATCAATTCTTCCAATTCTTCCCGTAATCTCTCCTCCAAGCCCTCTTCCGATGATGCTCTTAATATTTTTTTCTGGAATTTCAATAGCTGGATCAGACTCAGGTTCAAGCACCAATCCATGACTGGCCCCAGTGTCCATTAACAACTTTACACTAAGTTCCGTATTGTCATTAAGTTTTGCATTGGCTAGCACAAATGGCTTGGTATCCTCTATCACAATTTTCATAGTCTGATATCTTCTTTTTTTCTTAAAACGTTCAGGAGAGAGAAGGACAATTCTTTTTTTGTGATAATCCATACGAACTATAAATCTACTGAAGAGCTCGTAGCCTAAGATACCATGCACTTCCGTTCCAAGATAATTTCGTAACTCCAGGTAATCCTTTTCAAGAACTAACATGGAGTGACCTTCCCCGTGAACACCAGGCAAATCCAATGTAACGTTATCAGTTACGTAAGCATCTACTAGTTTTTCTCCCCCCGGCCCTGAAATGAAAATTTCTTTTGAATAAGTTAGACCCAAAATGTCGCTGTAGGTTTTTTGAGTTAATACTGTTGTACGCACTCCCGTATCCAAAATGAATTTGAGTGGAGCCTGATTGTTGAGAACAACTGGAATCACCACCATGTTGTTCATAATTTCTACCGGAATGATAACTTTTTTCTTACCGTTTTCAACCCTAAACCCGGAATGCTGCGAAAAACAGATTGTAGTAATAAACAGGAAAAAATAGGACAGTATAACTTTCAGCATAGGCACCCCTAAGACTCTAAACTATAGAAAAATTAAGAATTTAAACGGTGGGAGCGCCTAGTTTGGCTAGTAGATTTTGGGGTATTTTTTCAACAATAAGCATATCCATGTGGCCTTGTTGAAGAAATCCATCCTCGACCATAATCTGCATTTGGGTGTGGAGGTGATCAAAAAAGGAGTTGATATTGAGTAAACCAACAGGTTGTGATATTAGTCCGAGCTGCTTCCAGGTGAGGATTTCTGCAAGTTCGTCAAGGGTACCCCAGCCCCCTGGGAGGGCGATGAATGCATCAGAAAGGTCTGCCATTCTTTTCTTTCTTTCGTGCATGCTCTTTACCACTTCTAATTGGGTAACGCCATGGTGCCCCAATTCTCTGTCCATTAAAAAATCCGGGATTACACCAATTACTTTGCCTGAACCGGACAATACTTCATCGGCAATAACCCCCATAAGTCCGATATTTCCGCCTCCATAAACTAAAGCGCAATTGAATTCCAACAAAGCTTTGCCTAGGGCACGGGCAGCCTCTTTGTAGATGGGGCTATTACCTGGGCTCGATCCGCAGAAAACACAGACATTCATAGGGAGCGAAACTCCGCACAGTGTCTCAATGCTTTACGTCATGCTCGTTATCGCTTACCATCTTGTTGGGGAAGATCCAAGGTGAAATGATGGCAAGTACAAAAAGGGCGATTACAACTGAAATTGCTGGCATATTATTCTTACTTTTCAAAAAGTAAAGTTAATGACATACTTGGAAATCCACAGAAGTGAGAGAAAAAAGTTGAGACTGCAACCATTTTCTATTCTGAGAGTTAAAACCATTTGTAGGTATCTTTGACCCCCGAGTAATAAAATTCACTCATGAAAAAGTTTTTGATCGTTACGGGTATTCTGTTTTTGATCATTTTGGGCGTTCTTGGCTACATCCGGTTTTATTATACTAAAACCTTTAGCCCGGAAGCTACCGCTGAGTACAATCAGAACGGAACGCACCTTTCGGTTTATTATAACCGCCCTTTCAAAAAAGGGAGGCTTATTTTCGGAGAGCTTGTTCCCTATGAGACAGTTTGGAGAACTGGCGCCAATGAAGCGACAGTATTCAGAACGAATAAGGATCTAGTAATTAAAGGGCAACAGCTTAAAGCGGGAACCTACTCACTCTGGTCGATTCCCGGAGAGCAAACCTGGAAAATCATTTTTAATAGCGAAAGTGGGCAATGGGGGGTTAACTTCAATGGAGAGGCAAACAAAGATCCTAAAAATGATGTGCTGACCGTGGAGGTACCAGTCTTAACTCATGATAAGGAATTTGAACAGTTTACGATTTCCATTGAGCGAGTAGGAGAAGACCTAGAACTCATTTTGTTATGGGACAAAACCGTTGTGGTTGTACCCATCACTGTCAATTAGGACCTACTGGGCAACAATCACTTTTACTTTAGTTCTTTTGTTTTCAGCAATTGCCTCGGGTATGGCTTTATTGGTGAAGCTAATATGCTGAGTTGAAGCTCCGTCTTTAACTAAGAAGTCAATTACCGCTTTTGCCTGCGCTTCAGTTCTGTTGTTATGATAGGTTTTTTTAATGGCTACAGAATCTACCAGGATAGTTTTAAATGCTATTTTTCTAATGGAGTCGATTTGAGCCATAAAAGTGGTGTCCATGTCCATCGCAACGATAGTTGAATCTCCCTGTGCCTGCACTTCCTTTAAGGAGTCTCGCTCATTGATTACGATGAGCAAGGAATCCAATTTCAAAGTATCTGGGACTTGCCTGGGAACTGCATAGTGAATAGTGTCAATGATCACTTCTGTCAAATCAGGACTGGATGGAAGCGAGTCAGTTACATATCCATGAAGTGTGACATCCAACACGAACTTCCTGTCGGGATTTCCCTTGACCATCCTGCTCAACCTGCGCAAACTTTGTGTAGCACTCGGGGATAGACCAGAGGTAGCGGGTTCAAATTCAATACCCAGCTCTAATTCTGTTCCTTTGCTAAGTGGTTTTATCACTGCCTCCACATTATCCGACATAGGCACCTGATCAGACGTAAAGTCATAGGTCTTTGAAAAGAATGTAAAATTGTCCTTTTCTGGCTCTATTGACAGATTGTAGACAGCACCCTCTTTAAGATAAAAAGTGAATGTGCCATCTTTTTCAGGGCGGCCATTGTAAACTCTTTTTTGATCTTTTTGATCAAAGACTGCAATATAGGGAGAGGAAGGATTTTCTAATCCAGATACTACTCCCTCAATTTTTACGGTAGCTTTTGGTTTTAAGTCTGACGGGAATAACACTTCCACAATTTCACTGGTTCTGGGGCCAGGCTGATCTTTAAGAAGATACCTTCCCAATGATGATGCACTCACATACTGATCATCCTTGGGAGTATTGGCAAACGATAGTGGCACCGGTTGGGACCAAACATCTCCCTCAAGCTTTGTTATGTAGAGATCCATTCCACCTTTATTTTGAGGCAGCTGATCTGAAGAAAAAATTAATGTTTCACCATCACCCAAAATTCTTGGTGACTGCGAGTTTCCAGTATTGATATAGTCGGGGAGTTCTACCGGGGCTTCCCATTTTCCGAGACGCGATTTTTTGGAAACGAATAATTTGCACCCTGAAGCACTTTTCTGGTCCATTTTTTCACAACGCATGAAGTATAATGCCGATTCGTCCGGAGAGATGGAAGGGCAAGCTTCCTGACCAATGCTGTTGATAGGAAGCCCAAGGTTTATGGGCTCGGCCCAAAATGCCCCACGCAATTGGCTCACTAAAATATCAAATCCTCCAAGTCCTCCGGATTTTAAACTGGACAAGTACATTGTTTTTCCATCTGAACTTAGAGCGAAACCACGCAAGAAAGTAAGTCGGTTATTGACTGTTTTAGGCATCACCACAGGGTCTTTCCAATTCACTGCATCTTTTTTTGTGGTGTAAAAAAGAGTTAATTGGTTTTCGTCTGAATTATCTGAGACAAAAATGAGCGAATTCCCGTCAAGGCTTATGTAGGGAGCGCTCACATTAATGGCAGGATGATTTATTGTTGCAGGTAGTTGCCTCAACTTTGCCTGACCAAAACAATGGGAGAATGGAAGTAATAGCAGCAGAGGGTAGAGTAACTTATTCATACTAATGAATTTGGTCGTTTAAAGTTAAAAGCAAATTCATTGCCATCTGGTCAAAATGTCCAAACTTTTAATGAAACTTTGAATTGGAGGTTGTATCTTAGTTTCTTGCATTAAAAATTTTAAAACCAATATAAAGAATGATTCAAGTAATACCTTCTATTGCCATAAGAATGGGTAAGGTGGTGAAAATGAGGAAAGGTGACCCGGCCAGTGAGAAGGCATATGACGAGAATCCTTTGGATTTGGCCAAACGATTTGAGGACAGCGGTATAGAAAAACTACACCTTGTGGATTTGGATGGAGCCGAAAAGGGTTCTCCAAAGAACTACCACGTACTTGAGGCGATGTGTGCCTACACTGATTTGAAAATTGACTTTACGGGGGGGGTGTCCACAGATGGGGATATAGGAAAAGCATTTGAGTATGGAGCGTCTCAGGTTACAGTGGCAAGTATTGCTGTTACCAATCCACAACTTTTTACATCATGGTTGGTTTCCTATGGTAGGGAAAAGGTTACTTTAGGCGCAGATGTTACGGATATCAAATCCAAACACATTGCTTTTAGGAGTTGGTTAAAAAAATCTGAAATAACCCTCTACGATCACATCCAGCAGTTTTATGATGACGGACTTAAGTATGTAAAGTCAACGGACGTGTCGCGAGATGGGGTGCTGGAAGGACCGGCATTCTCTTATTATGAAGAGATTATTTCAAAATTCCCCGATCTTCAAATTCTTGCCAGTGGTGGAGTAAGAGGTATTGATGATATTAAACGATTGAATGACTTGGGCCTTTATGCAGTTATTTTTGGAAAAGCATTCTACGAAGGTGTATTGAAACTAAAGGACTTGGAGTATTTTATGGTAAAGAATGAAGGGTAAAAAGCCCTTGTTCAGCATGCTCGCTTTTTCGGTAGCACAAGCCAGTTGATTTCATTTCATTTTATTTAGGGAGTAACGTTCAGTCAGGTATTGTACAATACCTGTAGGCAGCTGTTGGTGGCTGGGAAATTTAAACCAACACTTTCACTCTCCTGTCCTCGTCAAGTGCTTTACGGATTTCTTCCATGGCCTCTTGTTTGAGTTCATAGTAGTCTCGGTTTTTGCGGGGCTTATTCAGTAGCCCTTTGATGTAAAGCAAAACCTGCTCTGCCTGAAGTCCGTTAAGCTCATCCAAGGACGCCTGGATGGCGATTTTGGGTAAACTTTTCATTTTACGTAGTGGATACTTCTGCTAATAACGTAAAACAATAGGGTGTGGTTCAAGCTGTTATCCACCTATTCATCTAAAAATAACACTGGAGTAATGTTTGAACAGAGTATTTTCAACTCGTTTTTTAATTATGTCCAATTTGGAGTGAAACGATTAAAGTTTTACTTCAAGAGTGAAGAAGTCAAGTAAGACTTTATTAATCTTTTAGCAATGCCAGCACCTTTTCTTCGCTCACCGGCTTGGTCATATAGTGATCGATGCCCATACTTTTTGCTTTTTCTAAATCGTTTGGATTGATGGATGAGGTGAGAACAACAATAAGTACGTTATCCTTTTTTGGAAAGTCTAGCTTTTTGAAAGCATCAATAAACTGAAAACCATCCATGATGGGCATGTTGAGATCCAAAAAAATAATATCAGGAATGGATACATCTCCTAGAAAGTAACTGTTAAGTAAATCAAGCGCCTCCTGCCCGTTAAGTGCGGAGTGCACTTCCTTGGCGACACCTAGTTTATTTAAAGTGGTCTCTGTTATGAAATTGCAGATCTTATCATCATCTACCAACAGAACATTTTTATTCATAAACTTCGATTATTCAGCAAAGATGATTCTTATTTCGATTATTTGGTAGAGCGACTTCCAAAAGGAATGTCAATTTCTACTGTAGTCCCGGTTTCGACTTCCGAATCGATAGAAATTTTTCCGCCTAATTTGCTTATTGTCTCTTTTACAACGTACAAGCCCAGACCGGCTCCGTTACTTTTGTCAGAGGCACGGTAAAACATATCAAATACTTTGTCAACATAGTTGGGGAAAATGCCAATCCCATTATCCTTAATAGAAATTGAAGTTTTGTAAGGATAGCTGCGCACAGTGACGCACAGCTTTTTATTTTCTTTGTTAGCGTCCCTGTATTTAATCGCGTTAGATATAATGTTGATGAAAATTACTTTTAAGCGATCGGGGTCGCAAAAGATAATATTTCCACCATCGATAATTATTTCCTTTTTTATCTCTTTGGCCCCCTCGAGATAGTTTAATTTATCAATGCAGTTCTCTAAGACTTCCTGTAAATCTATTTTTTCAATTTTAACATCAACGCGGGCATTTTTTGAGTAGTCAACAATTTCTTTAAGCGTATTATCCAACTTTTCTATGCTGGCACCCATCATGTCAAAATATTCCAATAACCTGCTGTAGTCTTTGTTTTGTACCTCTTTACGAGAAATATTCAACAAACCCAATACAGACATTAGTGGAGAGCGCAGATTGTGGGAAGTGCTGTAAACGAACCGGTCAAGTTCCTGATTTACTTTCACGAGCATTTTATTTTGCTTGTGAAGAGTGCGTTCTGCCAATTTTCTATTTTTTTCGGCAGTTTTTTGTTGCAATGCATTGGTAATGGCGGAAGGAAGCCTGCTTAGGTTTCCTTTCAACACGTAGTTGTCGGCACCATTTTTAAGGCACGTTACGGCAAATTCTTCAGAAACTGTGCCGGTAACTAATATAAAGGGAACATTCAGACCAAGGCGCTGAGAGATTTCCAATGCCTCAACAGAATTGAATTGTGGTAATGAATGATCTGATAAAATTACATTTGGCTTTATCTCCACTAAGCCATTTAGGTATTCGGTTTTTTCATCTACCCTATACAAAGTAAATGATAATTTCTCCTTAATTAATTCACGCCTTACTAATTCAACATCTTCTTCTACGTCTTCTAAAATCAGAATTTTCAAATGTTCTTTCATGCCCGTGAATTTTAACTTGCCTTCTTACCTTTTGCTCGGATAGATGTAAAATTAATATCAAAAAGCCTTATCGATAATGCGTCACTACAAAATCGTATGCGTTTTCAAAACAAATTTTTCTTGCAAGATTTTCTGGAGATTGACTATCAAACCATTTTGGTCTCTCTCTTTTCATGTTGTGAAGAATTTGAGTAATGTCGTCTTCCAGTCTGTTCATATCAAGTACGGTAGAGTAACTACTCAAAGGATTATTTGCCCCATCAAAACCTGTGCCTATGCATAAGATATTCCAAATGCGCATGGGCTCCTGAAGGTTATAATCGAATGGAATATGAATGAATTGCTCCAGTGTGCGTGCAAGTATTTTTTTAGCTCGCGTTCTTTCCATTAGAGGCAATGGAAGATTGAGCAACCACGATTTTTGGTACAAGCCCAATAGTTGTTGGTCCAGAGAGATACCAATTAATCCTTCACTATCATGGATCTCAATGACGTCCTCATCACTAAGATTAATGTTCCATGCTTTAAAACCTTGAACCCTAAAATCATCATCCTCTTTTCCATCTTTTGCATTTTGAATCAAGGTGTCTAATCCATCAATTCCAGAGTAGCCCACTTGACTTGCAATTACTGGAATTTTGGAAATGGCGTTTTCAGGTTTGCGATTGAAAGGACGGACAATATTTTTATAGAAATCCTGACGTGAGGCGGCACTCATGTGTTTCACATCAATAAGAATGCGTTTGGATCCTGTACTTTTCAGATTATCATCCAAGCCCAGAAATTCATTCATTACACTATAGGTGGCATTCTTAAGCACACCTTTATCCATGTTTTTGTGCTGATCATAAATAGACCTGGATATGGTAGGTAGGCTATGTGCGTGCCCACAAAGGGTGTTGTTGAAGTGGCCGGCAAAGGTGATATAAAATGGAGTGTGTGTCCAGCTATTAAGCATTGGATCATCCAGGCTTTCTTCGCCTTTCAATTGGCGGATGCGACTTTTTAATTTGCCGATGCTTACGTCTTTGGGTTTGTCTCCTGGTGAAAGAAAATCATCTTCTGGATTGCCCACTCCTAATGCGTGTATACCATCGAGGGTAAGTACTATAATTACATCATCGTTATCGGGTCGCAGGCGATACAATACATCGCCTCCATTTTGCGCCAGCTGATAAACCCCCTCCCAAGTTCTGCTTGGGCCATGAGGCACGAGCTGAAGTAAGGGAGTAGTTACCTTCTCACCGGCTTTGCTCAGATAAAATTTGTATTCACGTTTTAATTCTTCAAAGTAATCGTAATGTCCATTTTGTAAATATTTGATGCGCTCCAATGGCAGCCGCATAAATCTGTTTTGAATGAACTCCATCTCAGATTTTTTAACTTTCTCCATGCCTGGCTGTTTTTTCATCAGTTTGAACAGCCATTCAATAGCAGCGGTTTCTCCGTCAGCATGAATACGGTTGAAGTAATCCCCAACCGTTTTTTTGCAAATACCATTTTCGCTATTGCCGTAAAAAAATCCTTTTTCGATGGGGTATAATGCTGCGAACATTAATTTGACCCTCGCTTGTGCACTCTTGACAAGATCGCACTGGCTGTAATCTCGCGCTTGTTTTCCTCTTTTCTGATCTTCCAGATTAGATTGCGGGATTTGCCATGGATCCATAGGAGATTTATCAACACCATCCAAAGCCATAGAGGACGAGTTGTATGCCACTTTACCGGGATAACAATTAATATCAGCGTACATCTTAATCAGTTCATCACTTCCAGCCTATGGGTCAATTCTCATAAAGTCATGAGCCGACCGCGTATAACCATAGGAGTTAATTAACTCAGTAAGGTTTTCAAGATCGCCAAGGAGAATTTTAGCTTTTAGTTTTTCCAGAATGGTGTTGTAGTCTCCATCGGGTAATTGGCCCATGAAAACTACAGGGGTGTTAACATTGAATGAAAAATTACGAATACCCCTTACCATTTCTATACCTGTGATCACCGGCAAGTCGATAGCGCAGAGAATAAGACTAAAACTCTCTTTGCGGGCGGCCAGTAAACCGTCTAGTCCACTTTGAGCCATATGGACTAACCAACCAGCACCATCAAATTGCTTCTTAACATCGTTTGCCACCGAAATTTGCCGGTGGACCACAAGTACCCTCAAGTATTCACTCATCTTCACCTAAACCTAGGACACAAGTTGGTTCCAATTATGCTGTGTTTTCCTTACCTAAAAGAGGGGTAGCCGTCCCGTTTTTGGAAAAGCCTGTTTTTAGACTGTTTTGGGTGATCTGTGCCAGGATGTCATAGGGATATCTTTAGGAATTTCAGGATATCCTTAAAATGAAGTTATATCAAAAGGCCGTTTTCGTAGGCAAATTTGATCATTCCTACCGTGTTTCGAACGCCCAGTTTGTGCTGAATATTGGCCTTATGGGAATGGATGGTTTTTTCAGAAATATTGAGCCGCATGCTAATCTCCTTTAAAGAATGCTCTTCGCAAATGAGCCCGAAAATCTCTTTTTCGCGCTCGCTCAGCTCTGCCATTTTGGAAAAGAGAGGCTTTTCTGATCTCATGGAAATGCTCTTGCGCATAACGGATGAAATAAGATCGTTGTGATAAAAATCCTTTTCATATACCGAGAGAATGGCCCGCTCTAGTTCATCGGGGTTGGAATTCTTTAGTAAAAAGGAATGCACGCCCATCTCCAGCATGTGCAGCATAAACTTTTCGCTGTCGTGTTGGGTGAGTACGATGATTTTAATATCCGGGTATTTGGGGATAATATGTTCTGCTGTTTCCACCCCATTCATGATGGGCATCTCCAGGTCCAGCAGGATTACATCCGGTTTATTTTTGTTAAGGATTTGCAATAGCTCTTTGCCATGCTGTGCTTCCCACACCTGGTCTACCTTTTTGAAAGTCTTGAGCAAACGGACCATCGCCTTTCTGAAAAGATTGTGATCGTCTACTATACAAATATTAATGCGACTCATGAATAACTAAAGGTAAAACTACCGATACCACTGTACCACTGGGTTGATTTTTTTCAAAAGATAACTCACCTCCCAACAAAGCTACCCTATTCTCAAGGTTATATAGACCCAATCCGTGTCTTCCTGAAACCTTATTTTTAATACTTGCCAAGTCAAAACCCAAACCATCATCGGTAATGGTCAGGAGAAGGCTGGTATCTGTCCACCGGAAATTAACGCTAATGTGAGAGGCATGTGCATGCTTGAGCGCATTGGTGGCTGACTCCTGGGCTACCCTGTATATTAGCAATTCCTGATCTTTATCCAAAGGCAACCTTTTCCCTTCCTCATGGTAGGAGACCGTGGTGGTATCGCGGGAGGACAATCGCTCGCACATTTCTTGTGTAGATTGAAAGAGACCGAAGTTGTCCAACGTAGAGGGCATCAGGTCCCACGAAATTCTGCGCACGGATTCATGGGTTTCGTCTACCAGTTGCATGAGTTCGTCACTGTTTCCGTTGGGCTGACTGTTGAGACTGACGCGCATGGTCATTAGCATCATGCCCACGTCATCGTGGAGGTCTTTGGATACACGCTTGCGTTCATTCTCCTGCGACTCCAGGGCCGCTTTCAACATCTTTTTCTGATAATCAATTTCCATGTTTTGCCTTTTGATTTCTTCCTGCACCATTTTCTTTTGGTGGAAGACCACAAACAGGATAATAGCTACCGCCATCAACAACATCACGGCTGTGCCCGCTATAAACAGAAGAATTATTTGTGAATCACCATTCATGGATGAAAACAATTATCAGCCACAAGATAAGGGGGAATTTTTAGAATAGGGAATCGGTGATGATCCCTAAGTTTGAGCTGGGCTCATCTTCACCTCAAGCCATAGGGCATAAAGGAAAAAGCCATAACTCCCGACTGTTAAATAATTGCGAAATGACCAAAGGTCAATCAGGTCATCTTTAAGGATGGGATAGAGGTAATGATTGGTAGCGTAAAGTATAACCGAGGCGGACATGGAAATAATAAGGCCGGTACTGATCCAGAACATGGGAATGTTTAATACATGAGTGACCGGGTTTTTAATCAATTCATAAAAGTGATAAAGGCAGAGGCTGAGCAAGGCGGCAGAGTTTACGGCAAGGATAAAAATGCTTTTACTTTGTGCTCCATCATAAACCCAAAAGGAAATCTCAAAAAGTAAGAGACAAGCCATCAAAATAATAAATGGCCATTTTAAAGCTGGCTTTTGAAACGCCAGAAAATAGATAAAGAAAAAGAGTACGAGCTTCATTAAAGAATTGATAATGCCGGTATGATTTGGGTTAATTCCTCTACTCATTAGGATGTCCCTAACAATTTCGTTTAAGGATGTAAGTATCCAGAGTACAGAAAAGAACCGGAAAGGCTGAGATAACTTTTTCCAATTGTAAAGCCCTAAAACACCGATCAGTAAGCCTAAATATGTTAATAAAGTGACGGATATTAAAAATGCTTGAGAATTCATCCAGGAGAGGTCATTTAGCCTTGATCTTCGCTCCAATTCCTTCCATCCAGATAGCATAAATGAAAAATGCATACACAAAGAACTGAACAATGTAAATCAAACTTGTAAATGCTATCATGTCGTTATTAAGAACATAAATTAAATAGTCACTTAAAATATACAGAAAAAGGGTGCCTGATGCTTTGATAATGTTTCCGACATTTATCCAGAATATTGGCAATTTGGTGATTTTTTCATTCGGTGGTTCCTTAAGCAATCTGAACACATAGTATAAACCTAGTATTAGCATTGCTGAGAGGTGTAAAATTATTGAGTAGGAATTAATATGATTGTCTTTTTGAATAAAGGCTAAATTGAAACCGTAAAAAATAATGAGAAAAAAAACTGCTAGAAAAAGAATTTTTGAAATCCTTTTGCCATCCAAAATTAGGATGTAGAAATAGAGAATGATTACGGTATCCACAAATTGAAATGCACTACCCAAAATATTGGGATTTATACCATGCCTAAACATGATATATGTAACCATTTCAAATAATGTCAAAAGGGTTAAGTATATAATAAATAACCTTAAGGGTGATGTTAGCCTTTTCCATAACCTAAATCCCAAAAGGATTCCTGCTAAGAGAAGGCTAAACTGAAGTACCCTTAGAATCAAAAGTTCATTTAATGTCATTCACTACAAATGAATTATTTTGAAGGACACCAAGGAGGGCAATTCGCTCCATATTGGGCAACCAGACCCCCCTCATTAGGTTGGCTCGCATTGAGATCCCAAAGGTCGTTACCGGCTGAATTTACACCGACTAAAATCAAATGTCGGGCATTAGCATCATCATAGGCATAGTAAAATCGAATTCCAATGCAATCTGGTTGAGACAGGATTTGATTGATTATTTTACTTCCATAGAAGGTAGCAATGACCTCATCAGGAGCGGGATGTCTTTCTTTGTAATTATCAATCCATCTTTTTGCGGTTTCACCACTGATGGGGTCACCGGTGTTGGGAGAAATTTCGTCAGCCATTGCTATAGGGTTTAAAAGTTAAAAAAATTGAGTTAATTATATCTGTTCCATATTTTACTGTTGCTGCGCTATATTTGTGCAACACTGATCCATCCTAAACTTATTGCAGATGAAATCTTCTTCGAAACTAACACAAAGTGTACATGCCGGCTCTCCCGGTGATCCCCTCTATGGTGGCGTTGTAAATCCAATCTACCTCTCATCTGCCTACGATTATGAAGAAACGGTCAGGTACCCAAGATACTACAATACACCAAATCAATTGGCTGTAGCGGAAAAAATTACAGCATTGGAGAACGGAGAGGATGGTTTAGTGTTTAGCTCCGGTATGGCGGCCATTATGACTTCCCTATTTGCCATGGTAAAAATGGGAGATCATATCATTTTTCAAAATGATCTTTATGGTGGCACGCATCATGCTGCATTGCATGAACTCAATCGCTATGGTATTACCTATACGATGGTGGATGCTACAGATCCTTCTAACTTTGAAAAAGCGATACGCAAGGAGACCAAAGTCATTTATATAGAAACACCGTCCAATCCACTGCTGAAAATTACGGACATTAAGAAAGTAGCAGCCATTGCCAAAAAGCATAAGTTGATTACCATCATTGACAATACGTTTGCCTCGCCTGTCAATCAAAACCCCATTGATTTGGGAATAGACATTGTAACGCATAGCGGGACTAAATACATTGGGGGGCACAGCGATTTGTGTTGCGGACTAATGGTTTCGTCAAAAAAATTAACCAACAAAATAAAAGCAAGTGCCATGCATTTTGGCGGCAGCCTCGATGCGCAAACCTGCTACCTGGTTGAGCGTAGTTTAAAAACTATTGTACTTCGTGTGAATCAGCAGAACAGCAATGCGATGACCATTGCCCGTTTCCTGGAGACTGAAAGCAAAGTGGGGAGAGTATTTTATCCAGGACTAAAAACACATCCGCTGCACAGCATAGCCAAAAAACAAATGCCGGGTGGCTTTGGTGGCATGCTTTCGTTTGAAGTGAAAGGCAGCCCGGATAAGTTCATGCAGAAACTGAAGTACATCAAAAGAGCGGTGAGCCTAGGTGGTGTTGAAAGCACTATTAACTCACCGATGAGAACTTCGCATTCCAAGCTTACTCCCGAGGAGCGCAAAGCGGTAGGCATCAGCGATAAACTGGTAAGGCTTTCAGTGGGTATTGAAGACCCAACCGATTTGATCAACGATATAAAGCAAGCGTTGTAGGTCTGAAGGGCAGTAAAAAGTGAAATTGTCTCAAAAATCTAGCGAGTAGGGTCACCCGAGTGAAATGTGGTGATCCTATCAATTGTGCTAGTATTTTGGGGATTGCTTCTCCGCCTACTGGCGGTTCGCAATGACGATCTGACTTTTGAGACGGCCTCGGGTTACTCTACCTCAACGATGATCTCAATTTCAACGGTAATGTTGCTGGGCAAGGCATTCATGCCCACAGCTGAGCGAGCGTGCTTTCCATTTTCGCCAAAAACTTCTACCAATAGATCGGAGCAACCATTGATTACTTTAGGTTGATCTTTGAAGTCGGGTGTGCAGTTAACCATACCCAATACTTTAACAACACGCTTCACTTTATTAAGACTGCCCAACTCTGCCTTCATAGTAGAAAGTAAAGAGATTGCTGCCTGACGTGCTGCATCGTATCCTTCTTCTATGGTCATGTCTTGCCCCACCTTGCCGGTAATGCTGCTGCCATCTGGTCTGCTTGGCCCGTGACCAGAAAGAAATAACAAGTTACCAGTGCGCACGGCCTTTACATAATTTGCCATCGGCTTGGTGGGTGTAATTAACTTAATGCCCATGTCTTCTACTTTTTTGTCGTAGTCCACTTTCTGTGCAAAAGAGAAAGAAGCAAAGAATAAAATTGAGGTGAGCGTCAACAGGTATTTCATGTGTTCGGGGTTATTTTAAATTCCAAGATATAAAAAAGAAATCAACGCCAGGGGAAAACCAGCTTAAGTCCTCTTTTGTTTTTGCCCGCAATATCGATGAATCCTTTCATGTCGCGGAGGTTGCCTTGCACATCCCAATAATAAAAAGTACCCCACTTGCCCTTGCCATAGGATTGAGAAGTGATGTTGCCAGTCCAATAAGTTGTGCCGCTTTCTCCCGTGTAGGTGGTAGTCTGTGCCAACCAAATGCCGGAGGGTTTGTTTCTAATTTTTTTGTAGTGATAGGATTGTAACGGAAAATCCGAAAGCCCATTTGCACTTATGGGAGAGGTTTCATGAGACGCAGGCAAAACAACGCGCAATTGCGCCTGCGCGTTGAGAAAGAAGCCAACTGAAAATAGGAGAGCAAACCAGGCTTTCATTTGCATTTCTTTGTAAGAAAGTTACGATTTTTACAATAGACTTCTAATTGATTTTAGACCAATGAAAGAAAAAGAGCGTTGTTCGTGGTGTTTGGGGTTTGAGCAATACATCGAATACCACGATACAGAATGGGGAGTGCCTGTTCATGATGATACCATCCATTTCGAATTTCTTATTCTGGAAGGGGCACAGGCGGGTTTGAGTTGGGCAACTATCCTTAAAAAAAGAGAAGGTTACAAAAAACTATTTGCAGACTTTGATCCCAATAAAGTAGCGCGATTTACTGATGCGAAACTTGAAAAAATATTGCTGGATCCATCCATAGTGAGAAACAGGCTCAAAGTGTTTGCGGCTGCCAACAATGCAAAGCGATTTCTGGAAGTGCAAAAGGAGTTTGGCTCCTTTGACAAGTACATCTGGCAGTTTGTGGGAGGGAAACCGATCGTAAATCAACGCAAGACAATGAAAGGAGTACCAGCAACCACTAAAGAGTCGGATGCATTGAGCAAAGATTTAATTCAACGTGGATTTAAGTTTGTAGGCAGCACCGTGATTTATGCACACATGCAAGCGTGCGGCTTAGTGAATGATCACCTCACCGATTGTTTCAGGTATAAAGAAACCAGGAAACTAAAATAGGTATTTAATGAAGGCGTAAATACCCAATGCCAATAAGGTAAACCCAGGAATACGTTTTACCATTTTGCTGTTCTTTACATAGCGTGCAAGTTTTTTGGCCAATAAGGCGAACAGCGTCAATAAAATCATGGCGCCTACTGAAGTACCCAAAACATAGCTGTGCAGCAACCCAACAGATGATAAGTCAAGCCAGCCCTGGGCTTTGAGGTAAGCAGTAACACCAATCCAAAAAGGAATAGCCATGGGGTTGAGTATACTTAAGACAAGACCTCTTCTAAATCCGCTCTCATTGAATTTTAAAGAAAAGTTGGTGGGTTTTTCGGCAGACCATAAGTTGAGTACTCCGATGGCCACCATCACGATAGCAGTGATTAATTGAAAGTTGTCAATGACCATGGGAGAAGATGTGATCCAGCTTTCAAACTCTACACCTATCCATGTGTAGGGATATTCTATTATCGCTACGGCCAAGGCAAAACGAAGTGCGGTTTTTACCTTCCCTTCAAGCCCCAACTGCAAAACGGAAAGGTTAAGTGTGCCTGGAGGAATAGAACCAATAAAACTGAAAAATGCACCCAGCAGGAAGACGGTAAATATTTCCATCACGATGTAGTTATCTCCTTAAACCGATGATACACTTGCTTACCTTCTTTCCAGGGAAGGTATGGTACGCCTCGTTTATGGTTAGCTACGCTGATAGCGTATATAGTGCGCCAGTGGATGAACAAATAATTTACAGCTTTAAAAAATGAAGAACCTGGTTGATAAATGTGTGAAGGCTCCGCTCCACAGCCGTTGAGTTCCATCACCATGATGTTGCCTTCTTCCAAATCTTGCAATGATGCAGCTCTCAAATCGTATCGTCCAAAATAAAATCCCTTTACGTGTTTGCTGATGCGGTCAAATGAAGTGGATAGTTTTTCCGTAATTAAGTGATTGTTATCAAGAAATGTAGTGCCCAAACAATGGTTACCAATGCCAACCAATTCTATTTCCTCACCTAATGTTGGTACTGTTGTCAGCTGATGGGCAAATGTATTTTTCAAAACCTCCCATTGCAGTTTTGCGCGATCTTTATTAAAAATAAGTTCTTGCAAAGTGCTTTTGCCATCACCTTTTACGCTCAACATTTCCTTTTTGGTAATGGAAGTTACTTTGCCATTTTCTTCTTCGGGATGTCTCGCATAATAGACACTGAACTCAAGTGGAAGACTGATGTAATCCTGAACAATAAAATCCCACTTCGCTTGAGAAACATAATTTCGTAAATCCGATTCTGATTTTATTTTTTTTACCATCCATCCTCGCTCGCCCAGATCGGGTTTAAAAATCACAGGAAAGGAAAATCCTTCCTTATCTAAAGTTTGAATGAGGGCCTCCGCTGTAGTGGGGTGATTGACTAATATTGATTTGGGCTGATAAGCTGCTGGCAGTTTTTGAAGTACACTAAATTTAGATTCACCGAACATACCACCAGTAAGGATACTTGGGTTGGAGGCTGAGAAAAAAAATAGAGACCTTGCTTTAAGCGAAAGCCAAAGCCAGTAGATAATAACTGGCCCCTGAACAATACCAAAGGGCCAGTATTCCCAGCTCTTTAGTTTAATGAAAAAATTACTTCTCAAAATTTGTTTGCCAACACCCATCCCGACAATTAGCGAGAAGCGACTACGCTAGATTCTTTGTATCTGATGGTGGATGCCGCAATACCAAAATCAGGTGGAAGCGAAATGTAGGATGCAATTTCCCTAATGCCAATTTTCATAATGGCCATATGATGTACGGCATGCTCAATGTTGTAGGTGAGCTCGCGGAAATAGTTGGTTTGCATTTTTATACTGTCCTCACTTTCGCGTTCGTATCCGACCTCAAGCGTAAAAGTAAAGTCTTCCACTTTTTCTGCAATAAAGTCTTTTATCCTGTTGATAGTTGATAACGCTATGAACTTGTCACTCTCCATGATCTTGTCATGCGAACGTTTGTCGTAGTTGACCATTCCATCATTGCACCCCGATTCCAGACAGAGGAAAAACTCAAGCGTGTGTCTAAGATGTTGTCCAATACTGGCATTGCCCAGGGAGGGGCAAGGCAACGAAAAGTCCTTTTCTTCAATTTGTTCTACGACAGCGGCCAACTGAGACAAAATGGAGTAAGAAGCCTTTATTAGTTGCATAAATTTTAAATCAAGGAGCAAATATACTTTATGAAGTACTTTATAGTCAGCCTATTGTACAATTTTCTTCCAATTTTGGTCTGCTTTGGATTTTAGACCACTTTCATTTTTATTCCAATCTGTAAGCGTGTTGTTTCCCCAGAAATTATAAAAGAGATAGAGGCGCCCGTTGAGGATTTTATACGTTTCCGGATCGACTTTTACTTTTTCACCCGTTTCACCCATTGCATAGGCACACCACCCACCGTAAGCTGGCTCGTATTGATCCGGATTGGCTTCGAATTTATTCAGGTTGGCCTGATTGGCAAACCAATAAGTAATGGTTTTATAGGTATAACTCAATTCAGATTTGCCTTCAATTGGGTTGTCAGAAAAGTAGCTTACAGGGTCGTATCCCTCAAGCGCAATTGCTTTTTTTATGTTGTATTGCTTACTGCGCATATTATCACTTTGACCGTGAATGGCTGAAATGAAAATTATACTCATAAAAAGAGCAAACAAGAATTGTTTCATGAGGGCGAAATATGGCTAAAGCCTAAATCCGGGTAATTTTAGTGAACTAACGTGATATTGATAGATTTCGGTTCTTTGAATAGGCCCATTTGTCCTCCAAACAACAGATTAAAGCGATATTTCCTTAATAATACCCCAAACGAGGTCAGGCTCGAACCCTTTCATTATGGCATGGCGGGCTACCTTGTCTTTCTTTTTAAACAGGTTTTCTTCTTCCGTGGCGCCCCACTTTTTTTCAAGCAGCGTGGTCAATGTTTCTCTGTAATCATGGTCATCAATTTCCTTCATCCCTATATTGATGCATCGGCTCGTGAGGCCGTGGCTTTCAAGCTCTCTTTCAATCTTCCTCCTTCCCCATTTTTTCATACGAAATTTTCCTCCTGCATATGACTTGGCAAATCTTTCCTCGTTCAAAAAATCTTCAGTGATGAGTCGGGTCAGCAGGTCTTCTACTTCGCTACCCCACAAACCATAATCGTAGAGTTTGTTGCGCACTTCCTTATGCGAGCGCTCCTGGTAAGCACAGTAGTGATATATTTTTTGAAGGGCCTGTTGGGGAGTTAGTTTCTGCTTCCTTTTTTCCACAACCAAAGTTGCTAAGGATGTATACAGAAATCAATGAAGAATGGATTATTCTTCCCTATTGTTTGATGAGGCCTTTTGTTTTTAGAATGCTGGTAACAAACTTCCTTTCATTTTCACTGTTGAAAATTTTAAATGGAAGATGAATCAATTGGGCTTTATTGACCATGAGCAAAAAATGATCCTTGCCTATTTGCGCACTTTTGATCTGATCCCATTTCATGGGCATTCCTTCACGCGCACTCAACTTGATTAGGACCTGCTGGCTATTGATTTCATACGACAATCTTTCAAAAAGCATTTTACCCTGTTCCAACTGAGTGACACCGTAAAATTGAACCCACCAGAAAAGCAAATAAAGAGCTGCGCCAATAAAAGCGCCTATAAACCACCATATGTTGGGTATCCATACATAACCCAGGCAGATGGCAATTACGATCAGGGCTACCCACCATTGCTGCTTTAATATATTGCGCATGGCCAGTTTGATATAACTCTTCTTTTCTAATCTATAGTTTTTGGTCTTAACAATCATGGTATTGTGTGCTCTGGAAAATCAGGTGCAAAATTAGGCTCTTTACGCGAGGCGTAAAAATTTATTCAAACACTTTAAGGCTTAAATCGAGGCTTTTGACAGAATGAGTAAGCGCTCCCACTGAAATGAAATCAACTCCGCATTCGGCCACTTCGCGCAACGTTAGTTCAGTAATGCCCCCGCTGGCTTCGGTTTTGCATTGGCCGTTTATAATGGCAACTGCTTCTTTCATCAATTGAGGGCTCATGTTGTCCAGCATGATTACATCAGCGCCTCCTACACGAAGCACTTCTTTTACTTCTTCCAGATTGCGCGTCTCAACTTCGATCTTGAGTTTTTTATTCTGTTTTATCAGGTAGGCTTTGGTATTCTCAAGCGCATTTTCAATTCCGCCTGCCATATCAATGTGGTTGTCCTTCAGCATGATCATATCGTATAATGCATACCGATGATTAAGTCCACCACCAATAAGTACGGCCCACTTTTCCGGAAGTCTGAAATTGGGTGTTGTCTTCCTTGTGTCCATCAATTGAGCGGAAGTGCCTTCAATAATTTTGCATAAGCGATGGGTATAGGTAGCAATACCACTCATGCGTTGCATGCAGTTGAGTACCAAACGTTCGGTGGATAGCAATGAACGGGATGATCCCTCCACAACAAATGCTATCTCGCCTGTTTTAATTGGATCCCCGTCCTTTTTCTGAAAAGTGATAACGAGGTTAGGGTCATAAAAATTAAATATTTTTTCTGCCAATTCTAGCCCGGCTATAATGCCATCGGCTTTAATTAAAAGTTTGGCTTTGTTGGTGGCGTTGGCAGGGATGGCAGCCAGTGAAGAATGGTCTCCTTCTCCAATGTCTTCAGCCAGGGCAGAAGAAATAAAGGTTGTAAGTGCTTGGTCTGTGAGGTAAGCAGGTTGGATCATTCCTTCACGAAACTGATCTCATGAATAAGGTAAGTGGCACTGATTTCCTTAACCAGCATAAGTACGTTATAACTGTCATTGTTACTGACATACCTGCCGATAGCAAATTGTTGACCTCCTTTTGATGCGCCTTTATGTACAATAGTAAAACTGCTTGCGGGATGTTTTTTGAAGAAATCGCGAAAAACGAATTCGGCTTGTGCTTTGCTATAGGTATTTACATTGCCTTCGATATTGATCTCCACATTTTGGTTCAAATGCTTCGACATTTCCTTTGCGCTTCCCGTTTTTATCACGTCCCTGATGGGATCAAAAATAGCATCCTGAGCATGCACATGCTGTAATGCTACACAAAACGCAAGCACAAACACCCACCCAACAATTTTTACTCTCCTGTACTTCATTTCAAATGATTACTGACCAAAATTATGCCATTAAATGATATCACCTAAATATAAAACTAATATTCCCGAACCTAACGCTTGTTAAAACTGTAATTGGATTGGATAACACAGATAATCCTCACCAGAGGGTTATATTTGCGGCCAACAATAGCAATTATGAATTCGAAAGTTTTGCTCATGATATTGGATGGGTGGGGTATTGCTAAAAACAAAAAAGTATCTGCAATAGACCACGCCCACACTCCGTACATAAAATCTTTATACGATAAATATCCACATGGTAAACTAGAGGCCTCTGGGCTGGCCGTTGGGCTACCAGCCGGACAAATGGGAAATTCTGAGGTTGGCCATATGAATATTGGGGCTGGTCGTGTTGTTTATCAGGATTTGGTAAGGGTGAACAAGGCCATTGAAGATAAAGAACTGGATCATAATCCTGTTCTGCTGGAATCATTTAAGTATGCCAAAGAGAATAAGAAACAGGTTCATTTAATGGGATTGGTTTCAGATGGAGGTGTTCATTCTCAGATTACTCATGTCAAGGCCATTTGTACGATTGCAAAGAACAGTGGTGTAGAGAATTTATTTCTGCATGCTTTTACGGATGGACGGGATACAGATCCGAAAGGCGCTGTTGGTTATTTGACGGATTTGCAAAACCACATGCAGAGGACTGCGGGCCAGTTGGCGAGTGTGGTAGGGAGATACTATGCCATGGATAGGGATCACAGATGGGAACGGGTGAAATTGGCCTATGATGCCATGGTAAATGGAGCTGGAGAATTAACAAATGACCCAATTGCTGCTGTAAAGAAGTCATATGAGCGAGGTGTTACGGACGAGTTTTTAAAACCCATTATTACAACGGGTATTTCTGGAAAACCATTAGCAACCATCCAGGAGGGTGACGTAGTAATTTGTTTCAACTTCAGAACGGATCGAGGAAGGCAAATTACAATGGCGCTTACCCAGCAAAATTTTGCCGAACAAAATATGCATGCACTTCCGCTTCATTATGTTACCCTTACAAGCTATGACGATTCTTTCAAGGGAGTAAAGGTGATTTTTGAAAAAGACAATTTGAGCAACACATTGGGGGAAGTGATTTCAAAAGCGGGGAAGAAGCAAATACGAATTGCGGAAACTGAAAAATATCCACATGTTACTTTCTTTTTTTCTGGCGGGCGTGAAGTGCCTTTTGAAGGAGAGTCAAGAATTCTCTGCCCTTCACCCAAAGTAGCTACTTACGATTTGCAACCTGAGATGAGTGCAAGGGATATTAGGGATAAAATTATTCCAGAGTTGGAAAAGAAATCAGCAGACTTCATTTGCCTAAACTTTGCCAACCCCGACATGGTAGGTCATACCGGTGTGTTTAGTGCCGGAGTAATTGCATGCGAAACAGTGGACCAGTGCAACGAGATCGTTACAGAAACAGCACTAAAGAATGGTTATACCATTATCATCATTGCAGATCATGGTAATGCAGATATTATGATCAATGAAGATGGGTCGCCCAATACAGCACATACCACCAATCTGGTGCCATGTATTTTTGTGTCACCCGATTATAAATGCAAAATAAAAGACGGAAAACTGGGTGATTTGGCTCCTACCATTCTCACACTCATGGGCATTCCCATTCCATCTGAAATGACAGGAGATGTCTTAATAGAATCATATAAATGAGATTTAGTTTAATTGTTATTCTGGGTGCATTGGCAATTACCTCTTGTCAAAACAACACCACAGTTTCTAAAAAATATTTTGACATCGATAGCTTAATTGATCGGCAGCTGTTGTATCTGAAAGAGACCGGGGCTTCACTTTCTAAAGTGGCAACTATTGATAGCACAAAGGACAATACCAACTTTAAACCCGACAGTGCTTCCTGGGCAAATGAGCTAGAGGTGTTTCGCCACCTTGATATCATTAACAAGCCCATCTATGTTGACGCCTATGAAGTAATCGATGGAGTGAAAGATGCAAACAGTAATTTAACGGTGAGAAGTTTTGTGGCTAATAGGGAAATTCCTGTTAAAAGTTTAAAACTGTATTATCAAGATAGCCCACACAAATTGAGGAAACTGGAGGCTACATTGAGTGAACAAAACTCTCTTTATTACACAGCTCGAAAATTTTCAATGGAGCTGGAGAATGTAGGTCAACAGATGGTGGTTTCCATGTACGATGTACGAGGAGTTCAGAAAATGATTCTTCGTGATAGCGTAAAATTTTCCATTTCTTCGGAGGTGATCTATTAAAAAAAACTTAAAAAGCATGGCTGAGCAGGTAACGGGTGAAGAAGAAAAGCCAAAACTAAATCGCTCAGGTTTTCAGAAGCTAATTGGTGTCTTTACCTTCGTAAGGCCCTATCGGTGGACGCTGCTCCTCGGAATTTTATGTCTGGTTTTGTCGAGTGGTACGCTACTCGCCTTCCCCTACTTTGCCGGAAAACTACTTGATGTTGCATCTGGAAAGGATGGGTTCATTCTTACAAGTATCAATCAGATTGCTTTAGCCTTATTGGCGATCTTAATTGTACAAGGTATATTCTCTTTTATACGGGTATATACTTTTGCAATTGTCAGTGAAAAAACTCTGGCGGATATCCGGCTTTCAGTGTACGAAAAAATGCTATGGTTGCCACTCACATTTTTTGATAAAAGACGAGTGGGAGAATTGATCAGTCGCATCACATCAGATGTAGGGATTTTGCAAGACGCTTTCACGGTAACCTTGGCGGAACTATTGAGGCAGGTAATGGTGCTTATTGCAGGAACCATTGTCATTTTTGTATTAACGCCTAAGCTCACGTTATTTATGATGCTGACTTTCCCGGTGCTGGTGTTAGCAGCTTTGTTTTTTGGCAGATTCATAAGAAAACTTTCAAAAAAGACACAGGATCAACTGGCATCTACCAATGTGATTGTGGAGGAAACTTTACAGTCCATTACTGTTGTCAAATCTTTTACCAATGAGATATTTGAGGTAGCGCGATATAAGAAGTCATTAAAAGAAGTTGTTCGTATTGCACTTCATGCAGCAAAGTACAGGGGTGTCTTTATATCGTTTACAATTGTCGCACTATTTGGTGGCATTGTAGCGGTAAGTTGGTACGGAGCTTTTCTTGTACAAGCCAATGAAGTGACAGTGGGGGAATTATTTTCGTTTGTTCTTTATACCACTTTTATCGGAGGGTCAATAGCAGGATTAGGAGATATCTACAGCCAGTTACAAAAGTCGGTAGGAGCCTCAGAGCGCATCATGGAAATATTGGCGGAGACTGATGAAAAAAATGAGTCCGTCACTGAGCTTAAACTTGAAGGTAAAATACAGTTTCAAGAAGTAGCATTTTCATACCCAACACGCGCAGACTTACCGGTGTTGAAAACAATTGACTTTGAAATATCGGCAGGACAAAAGGTAGCATTGGTAGGGCCAAGCGGATCCGGAAAGTCTACTATTACCAGTTTATTGTTGCGCTATTACCAACCCAACGAGGGTGTGGTTTTGGTAGATGGAAGGCCAATAGATGATTATCAACTTTCGGATTATCGAAGTAATGTTGGGGTCGTTCCACAAGAAGTAATACTGTTTGGTGGCACAATAAGGGAAAACATTGCATACGGAAAACCAACTGCAACTGAACAGGAGATTGAGGAGGCAGCGAGAAAGGCCAATGCACTTGATTTTATCCTTTCTTTTCCTGAGCAGATGAATACACGGGTTGGAGACAGGGGAGTAAAATTATCGGGAGGACAACGCCAAAGGGTGGCTATTGCAAGAGCGATTCTGAAGGATCCAAAAATCCTGATTTTAGATGAAGCTACTTCTTCACTCGATGCGGAATCTGAAAAATTGGTTCAGGATGCCCTTGAAAACCTAATGGAAGGAAGGACAACCATTATCATTGCACACCGGTTGAGTACCATTAGAAAGGTGGACAAGATATTGGTTATAAAGGAGGGAATGATAGCAGAATCAGGTTCCCATGATGAGCTGACAGATCAGACTGACGGTGTCTATAGTAATCTTCTAAAATTGCAGTTTGACGAGAACTAATGGCCCCCTTAAAGAGCCATTATAAGGACAATAAGAGACAAGTAGTTGTCAAAATAATATTTTGAAGGGCATACTGTCTATGCTGGGGATTTAAGTTACTTTGAGGCTTAAAGGAGGAGGAGGTTAATCTATCGATTGGAGAGACTTCTTAGCTTGAAAAAGAGGAGGTTTCCTTTTAACAGGGTGTAGTATTAAACACTCGTGTAAGTTTTAAGGATTAGTTTATATTTGTAGCTATAGAAATTTCATAAGGGGTGATTATATGCCTTAACTTGGCCGATAATCACCTCTTTTTTACTCAAAAACACGAAAAAGGCAAATGCTGTTATTCTCCTTGTTCAGGAACAACAACCAGGCTGAAACGATTCTGTTCGTTGTATTTGCCGTTGTGATTGTCCTTTTTCTGCTGATTGACCTTGGTGTTTTCAATAAGAAAGCCCATAAGATATCAACTAGGTCGGCCCTCTATCAATCTATATTCTGGGTGATAGTAAGTACTGCGTTTGGCTACTTGGTGTATCGATATGATGATAGTGGTTCTGACGCTGCCCTTGAATACTTTTCAGCTTATTTAACGGAATATGCGCTATCTGTTGATAACATCTTTGTTATTCTGCTCATTCTAAAATACTTCAGTGTAAAGGAAGAGTACTTTCATAAAGTTCTTTTTTGGGGAATACTAGGGGCGGTAGTTTTCAGGGGGATATTTATTTTTGTTGGGGCCCTGTTTATAGCCAAGTTCCACTGGATACTGTACGTGTTTGGTGTATTTCTTATTTATTCCGGAATCAAAATTTACTTTGAAGACAGTGATGAAAAAATTGATCCTGAAAAAAATCCTATACTGAAGCTCTGCAGGAAATACCTCCCAATGGCCAAAGGTGATACGGGGGCACAGTTTGTGGTGACGAAGCCCAAGCTTATGTTCACCGAACTATTTTTAGTAATTGTACTTATTGAAACTACCGACTTAATCTTTGCAGTGGACTCCATTCCAGCTGCTTTTGCGATTACCCAAAATGAGTTCTTAATTTATACATCCAACATCTTTGCGGTGTTAGGGCTTAGAGCAATGTTTTTCCTTTTGGCTGGAATTATTGACAAGTTCTATTTACTGCAGAAGGGACTTTCTATCATTCTATTCTTTATCGGTGCCAAGATGCTTTTGGAGATATTCGACATGCATATTCCGATAACACTATCCTTTACAGTGATATTGCTTACGCTCACGCTTTCGATTGTGTTCTCAGTAATGGTTCCAAAGAAAAAGAAATCGGACGAGCTGGCTTAATCGCTCAATGTTTCTGAAAAGATATTGGCTGGTAAAATCTTCATTAAGACAGGCAATGTAAGATATCGCTGGGGTAAGGCTATAATTACAAACGTTGGGATGGTTTTAAGTACAACCAAGATCAGCTCCTGCACTTTTTGTTTTTCCTCTTCAGTCAATTCACCCACTTTCGCTTTTCGCAAAAGATCCATAAGCACTTTACTTTCTCTCACTTCGCTTACGATCCTGTTCTTGTTATTTTCTGTGAGCTTGGTTAGCCTTTTAATAAACCGCTCACTTACTTCATTGTAGTCTTGCTTATTTTGTAGATAGCCCAATTCCTCCCAATGCTCCAGTACGAAGCCCTCTATAGCGATCATACTATTTTCAAGATCGTCTTCTTTGAAGTCAAGATAGTGGCATAGCTGAATCAAAAACTCACTTTCAGTGTCTTCAATTTTTTTGTCTGCCCAGATGGTAAGTATGGCCATCTCAAGAAAGTATTTTTTAAGTAACCATGAATTATTGGTAGGTAGATTAATGGTTTCTACTTCTATCCCATTTTCAAAAATGGCGAGCGCTTCTTTTTTCTTGTCAGGCGAAAGCCCTGCACTTTGTAAAAAGAACTCCAGTAATTTTCTTTCTTCAAATTCAATTTTGTTATTGGCATGCGCTGCTGCCGCAATAATTTTTACAACAGAGAAACGCAACTCATCCCGTTCATATTTGAAAAAGTCGGAGACAATACGGTCGGCATTCGTATGGATCCACTGCCCAAAGATGAAGATATCAAGAAAGAGTAAGCTGTTATGAAAAAACTGAACCCAAAAATTCCCGCTGTAGTCGGCAGTTCTTTCTATTCTTTTGTCTAAGATTTTTTCGGCTAGCTCTTGTGCTGATTTTCTTCTCCCAAAAAGCGATTTGGAAGGAGTGGCAAGTTCCGGAAAAACGTTATTGTAAAAACTTGCAATACTCTCCAGCGTCTTTGTCATTAATCTGGAAAGCTCTTCGGGGTCTTTAACTGGTTTGTCGTGGAAAAGCAGCGAACTGCTGATCAGGCTTTCAGCCAGTAACAATTTCATTTTATCCTTTTCATCCAGTTCCTCCAATTCCGGGTGGTCAAGCACATCCACAGCATGACCGTACATTAAACCGGTTGGTTGAATAAGACGGTACAAAGAATGCTCAGGGTGAGATGACCTCTTTTTTTCGGTAGTCAGCTCTCCTAGTAAGTCTTTGCGGAAGTCGAGGTATTCTTTTAACCAGCCCTTTTCACTTGGCCTCATTCTGGAATTAGTTTGAATGAATTTGAAAAGTTACTGAAAAAACCACTGATATCCAGTGATGGACTGTACTAAGGCTTTGGCAGCCCGGACTTTTCAAGATTTGTCGCGGTAGCAATCACCCTTTTTTTCAGGTTTTCTTTGTATTTATCCAAACGTTGGGCCACTGTAGAGTCGGCCGTACCTATGATTTGAGCGGCAAGAATCCCGGCATTTTTTGAACCATCAAGTGCAACCGTGGCCACAGGCACACCCCCGGGCATTTGAAGAATTGATAATATAGAGTCCCATCCATCTATAGAGTTGGGGGATTTAACAGGCACACCAATTACGGGCAAAGATGTCATAGAGGCAACCATCCCTGGCAGATGGGCCGCCCCTCCTGCCCCAGCTATTATTACCTTTAGTCCTCTGGCTCTGGCAGATGTTGCATATTTCACCATACGCTCTGGTGTTCGATGTGCAGATACGATGGTAATTTCGTAAGGTACTTTCATCTCTGTCAGAAAATCCGCAGCCTTTCTCATGATATTTAAGTCTGATTGACTGCCCATGATAATTCCTACTAAAGGTTTGCTCATGTTTTTACTTTAAGATTGTTTTTTACAAAGTTGGCTTTCTTCCTCAAACTTTCCATGCTGTCATCCACAATTGTTACATGCCCCATCTTGCGAAATGGTTTGGTGATTTTCTTGCCGTAAAGGTGTACATGAACTCCTTCCAGAGCCAATACTTCCTCCATGCCTTCATATTTTGCTTCTCCAGTAAATCCGTCTTCTCCCAACAAATTGACCATTGCACTGGGGATGCGCAACTTTGTGCTACCCAATGGTTGATTTAATATAGCCCGCAGGTGTTGTTCGTATTGCGAGGTGTCGTTGGCTTCAATGGTTTGATGCCCGCTGTTATGAGGCCTTGGTGCTACTTCATTCACCAATACCTTCCCTTCTTTAGTCACAAACATTTCTACAGCAAGGATACCTACCAGCCCCAATTGATCAATCACCTTACGTGCAATTTGATCTGCTTTTTGTTGAACGTTTTCAGCAAGATCAGCAGGCGCAAATAAGTACTCCACTAAATTTTTTTCTGGGTGGAATGCCATCTCCACTGCAGGATAAGAAACGATATCACCCTTTTCATTTTTGGCTACTATGATGGCAATCTCTTTTTCGA
Organism: Cyclobacteriaceae bacterium; assembly: GCA_040216665.1. Classification (GTDB taxonomy): domain Bacteria; phylum Bacteroidota; class Bacteroidia; order Cytophagales; family Cyclobacteriaceae; genus ELB16-189. Next base: position 227,991 of record JAVJOQ010000010.1, read on the forward strand.
AGTCAATTAACTTCTCCAGTAAACCGGGGGCATCAAACGCTTTTTCCAGATCCTTTTCATTTCGCATCATTTGAACGCCTCTGCCATCATAACCTTCCTTCCCAAGTTTATTAACTGCAGGTAAAAAAGCACTGTGTTTCAATACTTCGCTTTTGGTTTCAGTTAGAATAAATTCAGCAGTAGGAATTCCATTGTTGACATAAAACTGCTTTTGAATTCTCTTATCCTGAATCAACTCTATGATGGATGGCTGTGGAAAAACCTTCTTTCCTCTTTTTTCTAAAGCTCTAAGGGCTTCTGTGTTTACGTTTTCGATTTCAATCGTAATCAGATCACAGGAAGCTCCAAATTGTAGGACAGTGTCATAATCGGTAAGCTTACCAACAGTGAAGGGGGCAAGCTGACTACACGGGGCGTTTGTATCAGGATCCAAAACCGAGAAGGAGATGTTGAAATCAATACCGGATTGAATCAGCATACGGCCGAGTTGGCCTCCGCCTAGTACACCTAATTTAAAGTTGTTTTGATAATATTGTGGCTTCATAGGAGCCGCAAACCTATAAATAATTTACCGGACAGGAGCCATCATGGCTAGCTGTATTTAAGTTGTTTTGCTTTGGCGACCACATCATTAAATTCAATTTTTGCCTGCCTGATGGAATAGAGTAAAAGGCGAACCTCCTTTACATGTACTCGTCCATCTGCTTCCGACATCTTGTAGAGATGAACAAAGGCTTTCATCTTTTCTTCATCGGAACATAAATTGATATAATCAATTCCAGTTTGATAAACCTCCTTTTCCTCTTTGTTCAATACGTCTTTTTCAAACTCGATTAAGGTGGATTCAGGAATGCTTTCGTGATTTTTTACTTTATTCAGCGCATCATTCTCACTGATATCGACAATTCCATCTGCATTGATGAGGAGGCGCATAAGATATAATACACCTAGGTGGTAGTTTTTATTCTGGCTCATAAGTTCTTAAACCCGTAAATATAATGAGAATGCTGACTTATGAAACAATAGCACTATGAAAAGAGCTGATATACAATAAGAGCTGACACATAAGCCAACGCAGTCATGTAAACCAATTGAATCATAGGCCACTTCCATCCATTGGTTTCTCTTTTTACAATGGCGAGTGTGCTCATACATTGCATGGCAAAGGTGTAAAACACGAGAAGGGAAAGGCCTGTGGCGGTAGTGAACCTGGGTCCACCTGTATCAGGGTTGATCTCAGCACGCAATCTGCTCTTAATGGTAGTTTGATCCTCTGTATTGCCAACACTGTATATTGTGGCCATGGTGCCTACAAAAACTTCTCTTGCGGCAAAAGAAGTGATCAGCGCAATTCCAATCTTCCAATCGTAGCCCAATGGAGCAATGACGGGTTCGATTGCTTTTCCAATAATTCCTGCGTAGGAATGTTCAAGGTGATAGGCCATCAGTAAGCTTTCGCGTTGGTCAGCAGGAACCTCATTATTGCTAATTTGTTGGTCAATTACAGTTTCTGCCTGATTCATTTGCTGAGCAGGACCGTAGCTAGCCAAGACCCAAAGCACGATAGATACGGCAAGAATTATCTTTCCCGCTTCAAAAACAAAAGTTCTGGTTTTACTTAAAATAGTGAGACCGACATTAGACCACTTTGGCATTCTGTAAGTAGGCAGCTCCATGATGAGGTAACTCCTTTCACTGGACTTCACAATCCATTTCATGACCATTGCTGAAACAATGGCGGCCAAAAACCCAAGCAGGTACAACCCCATCAGTGCAATCCCTTGAAAGTTAAAGAACCCAAATAGTTTGTCTTCAGGGATAATTAATGCTACCAAAATAGCATAGACTGGCAAGCGTGCGGAGCAGCTCATTAGTGGTGTTACGAAAATGGTGATCAGTCTGTCTTTCCAGTTCTCTATAGTGCGCGTAGCCATGATTGCTGGTATGGCACATGCCCATCCGGAGATTAACGGGACTACACTTTTTCCACTCATGCCAAACTTGCGCATGATTTTATCCATTAGAAATACCACCCGCGACATGTATCCGGTTTCCTCCAGCACAGCAATGAAAGCAAATAGGATAGCTATCTGTGGAACAAAAATCAGGATACCTCCGATGCCAGGTATAATCCCCTGTGTAATCAAATCAAAGAATGGTCCTTCAGGAAAGATGTCCCTCAACAAGTTGCTGAGGTTGGCAAATGTGGAGTCAATGAAATCCATCGGAGCTTGCGCCCATGCGAAAATGGATTGAAAAATTAAGAACAGGATACTGAAAAATATGAGGTAGCCCCAGACTTTGTGTGTCAATACTTTGTCGATGCGATAGGAGAATCGCTTCCACTCTGTATCAGCAGTTTTTAAAACTACATTGCTCAACAAGTCCTGAATATATTGGTACCTGATGATGGTTTCTGCTCCCTGGTACTTGCCAGGAAAGAATTCGTACGCCTTGGCAAGAGACCCTATAAAAGCTTTGTCCTCATCGCGTAAAAAGGAAAGATTCTCTACCTGCTGCAGGTATTGATAGGCTTCATAGTTTGACTCCAACTTAAAGTGTTGTTTCGTCTCATCCACAGCGGGGATGATTTTCTGGTCAAGGGAATAAATTTTTTGCTTGGAAACGGGAATGTTACCAGCCAATACTTTCTTCAATTCCTGGATACCCTGCCCCGTGCGAGCGTTCACTAAAACAACGGGCAAGTCTAGGTATTGAGAAAGCTTAATCACGTCAATGTTTTGCCCCGACTTGGCTGCAAGGTCTACCATGTTGAGCACAAGCACCGTGGGCAATCTAAGATCGATAAGTTGAGTAAGCAGCAGCAACGAACTTTGAAGGTTGGTAGCATCAGCCACCAGAATTACTTTGTTGGGGAAATAATTATTTCTCCTATCTGAAAATATTTCTGCTACGATCTTTTCATCAAGTGACCTTGGATAAAGACTATAGATACCCGGTAAATCAATTATTTCTGCTTGTGTGTTTTCGTCCAGACGAGTGGTGCCTGTTTTTTTGTCAACAGTGACACCAGGAAAGTTTCCTGTTTTTTGATTGAGACCAGTCAGTTGATTGAAAAGTGATGACTTTCCTGAGTTGGGTTTTCCTGCTAATGCTACCTTCAACCGTTTCACCCGTAGAATTAATTTAGAATAGAAATCATAGCTGCCTCTTCAAGGCGAAGGGTAATATCATAACCTGAAATAGTGACACAGATGGGGTCTCCAAAAGGGGCTTTGAAATTGAATTTGACAACCGATCCAGGCAAAAAACCCATTTCCAATAGCTTATTTGAAAGCTCCTCGGATATAAACCCTGCAATTACGGCAGTTTCTCCCGGGGCCATTTGAGCAATACTTTTGGCAAGATCTGCCACTTTTATTTAGATTAAATTAAAACTGCGTGAAGATAATTGTTGAGCGCCAAATAAACCATGTTTAGCGAAAGGTTGTTGATCTCTTTATGGAAACAGACAAAACAGACCCAAAAACAACAGAACCGACTGAAGAGGAAAGCGATGCTCTGAAGGATGAGCAGGATGAAAAAGAAGAACCGGAATACGTGGGGCTACCGGACCGGAACCTAAAAAAGAACCTGGGTTGCGGTTAAATTCCTTCTGCAAAGAATACCCGTTTTACACGTTCACTGGTGTTGGTTAGTATTTCGTAGGGTATTGTGCGTGCCTGAACAGCCACTTCATGGATGGAATTGTCCTTTCCAAAAATGATAACCTCATCCCCTTCAGCGGCACCGGAAATGTCAGTCACATCCACGATGGTCATGTCCATGCACACGTTACCTACTACAGGGGCTTTTTTACCACGAATGCTTACCTGTCCTACTCCATTTCCGAGGCTTCTGGAATAGCCGTCTGCATAGCCGATAGCAATGGTGGCAATAGTGGTACTTTTTTGGGCTATCCCGCTTCTGCTATAGCCAATGGATTCACCGGGCTTTATTTTTTTAACTTGTGACACCACCGTTTTAAGGGTGGCAACCGGTTGTAGTTTGTCCTTGAATGTACCTGATGGGTCTATCCCGTAAAGGCCGATGCCAAGCCTTACCATATCGAGCTGATATTCAGGAAGCCGTAAAATGCCGCTTGAATTGAGGATATGCCGAATAGGAGCAATCTTGAGCTTGCTTTGGATCAATTCCAGTGCCTCGTTGTAGTACTTTGCCTGTTCGGCAGAGAAACTATCATGGGCAGGATCGTCTGAGCCTGCCAAATGCGAGAACACAGAGACCACTTTTACATTGTTATTGCTGGATAGAATTTGGATCACTTCAGCCAATTCCTTTAGTTCAAAGCCCAGCCTGTGCATTCCTGTGTCAATTTTCAGATGAATCTGACAAGGTCTTCCATTCAGGTACGCCACCAAAGATTGGAGTAAAGACAAACTGTATATTTCGGGCTCTAATTGGCGGTCGAGCATTACTTCCCAACTGTCTTTACTGGGGTTCATTACCATGATAGGTAAATGAATATTGTGGTTCCTTAAATCAACGCCTTCGTCTACATAGGCTACTCCCAGATAATCTACTCTATGGTATTGTAAGAGACTTGCGATCTCATTGCTTCCACTTCCATAAGCAAAAGCTTTTACCATCACCATTAACTTTACGTTGGGCTGAAGCAGAGACCGAAAATAGTTGAGGTTGTACACCATGGCACTCAGATCTATTTCCATCGCGGTACCATGGATTTTTTTCTGTAGTGGTTTTGTAATTCTTTCAAATTGAAATACCCGAGCACCTTTTACGAGAATGGCTTCTTGGGTGAAATAATTCCAATCTATTTCTTTCAGAAAATCTTCTGTGGTCAGGTAAAAACTAGATTCAATTTCTAGCGTCTTAAATAGTTGTTGATGAGAATGAAATCCAAATCCAATTCCTATGAATTTTTGAATTTGTTTTTCCTTGATGAGATCAATCACATGTTGGGCCAACTCATCTAGTGTCAATCCTGATTGCAATATATCGGAAAGTATCAACGTCTTTTTTGGCATGTTTATGCCTTCCAAAAAATCTAAACTGATACGCAGGCCACCAAGATCGTTATTGTAAGTGTCATCAATAACCTGGCATTGATTGATGCCCTGCTTTAATTCCAGACGCATAGGAACAGCCCGCAATTGGTCTATTTTTTTCTGTATTTCTTGTTCTGAATAGCCCAGGTGCAGAAGCATCATTATACAGTGTAAAACATTCTCCTGGGAGGCGGCATCCGTAAAAGGAAGTACAAGATTTACCTTTCCAAATTTACCAGATAGTGATATGGAATCATCATTATTGAACTCAAGTAAAACATCTGAGCCTTCACTTTTCCCCCAGCTGAGGGATTCTTGGATTGGTTTTTTTATGCTATTAATTCCTTCTCTTACTGCAGGGTTATCGTGGCAATAAACAATGGTTTTACAAGATGCAAACAACTTCAGTTTCTCCAGTAGTTTTTCATGGGAAGAAGAGAATCCTTCATCATGCGCAGAACCCAGCATGGTAAATAATCCAATCGTAGGTTGAATTATTTTTCGTAGCGCATCCATTTCTCCTGGTAAGGAAATTCCTGCCTCAAAAATTCCAAGTTCATGTTGATCACTCATTTGCCACACTGACAAAGGAACACCCACTTGAGAGTTATAACTTCCGGGGTTTTTAACGCACTTGTATTTTGAAGATAGCATTTGGAAAAGCCACTCCTTAATAATGGTTTTTCCATTGCTGCCTGTAATACCAATAACAGGATAATCAAATTGACTACGGTGGGCGGCTGCTAAATTTTGAAGGGCTACTACACTGGAAGCAACTTTAAAAAAGTTAGCCTCAGGAAATTTTTCTTTTTCTACATCCCGTTCTACTATAAATAACCTTATTCCTTGTTCATAGGATGTTGCGATATGGGTATGACCATCATTGCGAATACCCTTTATAGCAAAGAATAAACTCCTGGGCGATGCAATTAATTTGCGACTGTCAATGATAAGATATTCAATGGCCTCGTCTTTGGCGAGTTGTACCATTTGGCCTGCAAGAAGGTCGGGGAGCTGTGAGAATAAAACCATTAATTTAATATAACCTGGATCCGTTGGGAACGGGTTTATCTATGGTGGTAAGCACTACGTTTCCATCCTTGTCCGGGAAGCCCGTTATAAGTACTTCGGACATGAAAGAAGCTATCTGTTTGGGTGGGAAATTGACCACACAGGCGACCTGTTTGCCCACCAACTCCTCTAAATTGTAAACTTTTGTTATTTGGGCACTGGATTTCTTAATGCCCAATTCGGGCCCCAAATCGACCCAAACCTTAAAGGCGGGCCTTTTTGCCTCCAAAAAGGGCTCTGAGCGTACAATTGTACCCGATCTAATATCAATTTTATTGAACTCGTCCCATGTAATCATATCAAAATTTCATAATTTAGTGCTCTTAACGTTATTTTGCCGTTAATCACAAAAGAAGGTACAGTGAATATGAATAGCAAATTACCATATATCCTGACGGTCTTTACATTCGGATGCATAACCTTGCTTTCGCAAAGCACTTTTGCTCAGGATGGTGGTTTCCCTATTCAATCTTATCAAGAACCCGACTACCAAGAGTTTAATTTAAACGAAGATAAATTATTGATCTATGAGGTCAATGAGAACAAATCTTCCAGATCAACAGCCGTAACCACCAGAGACTCTGTTGCCATTAAGGCAAAAGCAAGGGTAAGCAAAAAAACCTCTGATGACAAGAAGGAAGAAGATGCTCTTTCTTTCAATTTCCTCTACTATATAATTCAGAAGTATAAAATTTCTGACATCGTAGATCAGTAACATCGCAATACCACATCCTTCATTTATTAAACTAGTCATTGTTTTTTGGAGTTTATCTCTGGGTTTAGTCTGTGCTCAGAATATGGATAGTGTAAGGCTGGAGTTAGAGACCATTCATGCGGAATCGCTTGCCCTCCGGAAAAATGTAATGCCCACCATTAAAACTTTTGGTTACGAATCTCCACAAATGGATTCTTTGAATTCAGTGATTCAGAATTTTGATTCGTTGGCGCTGGCCAAAGTAGAAAGTATTATCTCAACCTATGGCTGGCTTGGAAAATCTAGAGTGGGAGAACTGGCCAACACTACTTTATTTATTGTTGTTCAACATGCACAAGACAATCGTGTTCGCGAAAAATATTATCCATTGTTGGAAGAATCTGTAAACAAGGGAGAATCCAAACGATCGGATTTGGCCACGATGAAAGACAGGATTCTGATTCAAAATGGGAAGCCTCAAATTTATGGCACCCAAACTGATCATTCCGGTCAACTCCTTCCGGTGGAGAATCGAAAGGAACTTAATAAAAGGCGCAGGCAGATGGGACTGAAAAGTATTAAGATTGATTAGATTCTTAATTGTACTTCACATAGTGTTCCCACTTTTCTATTACGGCTTTAAAGTCTTCTGGTAATTCAGAATCAAACTCCATTCTTTCTTTAGTAATAGGATGTTCAAAACCTAGCGTCTTGGCATGAAGTGCCTGGCGTGGAATAATCTTAAAGCAGTTGTCAACGAATTGCTTGTACTTTGAAAAGATAGTTCCTTTTACAATTTCGCTACCACCATATGTGGCATCATTAAATATGGGATGGCCAATGTGTTTCATGTGTGCCCTAATCTGGTGCGTTCTTCCAGTTTCGAGTTTGCACTGGATCAAACTTATGTAACGCAATGTCTTTAATGTCTTGTAATGGGTAATGGCGGTGCGCCCAAAGTCTCCATCTGGGAAGGCGGAGGTGATTCTCCGATCCTTTAGACTCCTACCCACATTCACATCGATCGTCCCTTTTTCTGGATTAGGCTCTCCCCATACAATTGCCCAGTAGGTTCTGTCTATACTATGATCGAAGAATTGTTTGGCAAGCCCAGTGATAGCTTTTTCAGATTTGGCGATCACCAATAGACCGGAGGTGTCTTTATCAATGCGGTGAACTAGACCTGGCCTCCCTTCATTACCCGGCATTTCTGGTAGGTTTTGAAAATGATAGGTAAGGGCATTTACCAATGTTCCGCTCCAGTTTTGAAAAGCTGGGTGCACCACCATACCAGCCTTTTTATTTACAATGAGTAAATGCTCATCTTCAAAAACTATGTCGAGAGGAATGTTTTCTGGCTTTACTTCGGTGTCGCGAGGTGGTTCCGGAAGTGACACGGTAATAACATCGTGTGGACGGACTCTATAATTCGGCTTTATGGTTTGGTCATTTACCTTCACAAAACCTCCATGGATGCCGTCCTGCAATTTGCTACGGGTAACATTGGGAAGGCGAGCGTTCAAAAACTTATCAATTCGAATCTGTCCTTGTTTGGGGTCGGCAACTATCCGATAATGCTCAAATAATTCATCGTCCTCCTCCTCTTCAAAATGTTCAGCTTGTTCCATGCTCAAAATTACACAATCGGGGTGGCTGGGGTATCATCCTAGCTCTGGAATCGGAAATTTTGATGGCATTGACTAATTTGTTTCAATCCTAAATTTTTGAATTAGCGCTTGATAAATGGCTATTTGTTCAGCATTTACATTGCTCTTGGCAAGCGACTCCACAGCGAGCAAATGAGCTTTTGTTAGCGCTTGTTCTTCACTAACTTCCCAATGTGGAGTTACTCCTACTCCTTCCCAGTTAGTATTGGAAATAGGATTTATGGCGCGGCCTGTAGGAAGGGACATTTCAAAGTCGTTATTGATTTTACGCGGCTCCACCGTATGAGCTCCACCACCTGTATTGACACCTACCAAAGTGGCTCTTTTCAAGTTTTTTAAATCGTAACAAAACTCCTCTGCTGCAGAGAAGGTTTTAGCTCCTGTGAGAATGTAAACCGGCATATCGGGAAACCGATTCCCATCTATTTCTTTGAGGGTATAACTTTTAAAGGTTGAGTTAGTTGGCCGGTAAAAGAAATTATTCAAATGAATGATAGTGTCTTCAGGGTACAGGTAAGAAACCAAAAGACTTATCATTTCAGGACTTCCTCCAACACACTTTCGAAGATCAAATATCAGTGCATCTGTAGTTGCCATTTCACTCATTATTTCCTGCACTATAATTTTTGCTTTTGTATCGGTGTTAATAGGGAAGAATAATCTTAAATCAATGTATCCAATATTGCCTTCTAATATTTTAGACTCTTCAAAACCATAATTTTTAAAACGTTTGTGCATATCCAGGAGACTATTGGTAGGCTTGTCGTTGGCATCTCTTTCAACATGGTTTATGCGGACGTGCTTGTCATTTGTAATACTTCTCATATCCTCAGTCAGTTGGGCAGCAAACTCCTTTGAGTCTAATCCAGCGTAGGCTTCCTTTTCCAATTGGTTGTAAAGATGCGCTCCCATCTCCTCTGCAACTTCGGGGAATACATAGTTATTATTGAATTGTGTTACAATGTTTTCAATAATGTCATTTTGTTTTTTTGATTCTTGACCTATGGATTGAGGTTGGGAACAGCTAACTGTTGCAATCATTAATGATAAATTGAAGAAATATATTTTTGCTGTTGGCATGATTTTGTTTTTGGGGGAATAATGAACCAATATCTCCTTTACGTATTTACTATTAAGAAAAGCTGAATAATTCGCCATTATTTTATCGGCTTTAACGTTATTTAACTTTAATAACCCCACTAACGTTATCTGCACATGACTTCCTTTATTGCCAGAGCCATTAGTCCAATACTTATGTTACTGCTTACATTTTGTTCCAACTTGGGGCAGAACAAATCTGACTTATTTGAAAAAGCGGAAAATAGAGGTAGGGTATCTGGAGATTTGGAGGAGGCATCTGGACTAGTGGCGAGTTATAAAAACCCGGGCAAACTTTGGACACTCAACGACAGTGGAAATCCATCCGAGATCTTTTTACTCAACGACAAAGGGGAGATTGAAATGACCTGCAAGTTAAAGGTTCATAATCGCGATTGGGAAGACATTGCTATTGGTCCTGGCCCATATGATAGCATTAAGTATTTGTACGTAGGAGAGATCGGTGATAATGAAGCAAAGTATGATTACAAATATTTGTACAGGGTGGTTGAGCCTATTTTTCAGGGGGACAAGAAAATATCCATTGAAAAATTTGATACACTTGTGATTAGCCTGCCGGATGGGAAAAGAGATATGGAATCAATAACCATCGATCAGCAAACGGGTGATTTGTATTTGTTTTCGAAAAGAGAAGAAAACATCAACGTCTATAGATCATTGGCCAATACATTAATTGCTGGTGATACCCTTGTGCCGGAAAAGTTAGGCACTTTGCCATATCATAATGTGGTGGCAGTGGATTTCACGCTGGATTCAAAAGAGCTCTTGATCAAAACTTATGATGAAATTTATTATTGGAACAGGCCTGACAGTCTTTCTATTCAACAAGTGCTGCTTCAAGACCCTATATTGTTAAACTACAAGAGAGAGCCTCAGGGTGAATCTGTTGCGTGGTCCTTAGATGGAGGCGGATTTTATACCCTGAGCGAAACCACCAAAGACACAAGTGGTAAGCTGTACTTTTACAAAAGAGCTAAATAAGAACCGGGCGCCTTCTCAAAATTTCTCTTACTTCTGGAGGACCGGTAAAGTGATTACCAATAAAGTCATCCAGTATATCAAGGCTTTTAGCAGAAAGCAACTGCATGATTTCATCCTGTACTTCCCCACTCAGCGCATAGGGAAAATCTTTAATCGTCATGTCGGTGCCGTTGCACATGGCGTAGATGGAGTACTCTGCAGACTGACTTACATCGCTCTCCTTAACGATGCATTGGTTAAGAAGTTTGTTTAGATCTGGTTTGCCTTCAATAGGGAGATGAGTTTTGCCTTCAAGGTGAGTTTTCATGTAGTCTCCAATTCTCTTTCTCGATTCTTCAGAAAGCTCCAAATGCATTTTACCCGCACATGCTATGCACATGGCATATTCAAAAATGATTTCTTTGGTGCCCAGGGAAGGGTAATTTTTAATTGCTTTTTCTACCATGTATTGCTTTTCAGCGAGCGACTGATTGCACATCATGCAGGTTCGAAAAGGTTCTTTTGTTTCTGAATTAAAGAATTCCTCAGGAATAGAAAGTTTGGATTCGGACTGACTCATCAGGAAATGCGATCGATCAGGTTTAGAGTATAATTTCTTAAATCAGCTTTCTTCACCTCGCTTACATTGAGCTTATTAAGGTGAGAAAGTCCTCGCTTAAAGTAAAAATTTATTTTGGTTTCGGTATGGACACTTACACCCAGCCGGTCATAGATAGCAGTAACGGCCTCTACCTTTTTCTTTTTATCCAACTGGGTGGAGGCAATAAGCTGATTGAGTTCTTTTTTGTCTTTGCCTTGTGCTTTCTCCAATGCATTGATGAGTAAAAATGTTTTTTTGTTCGCCATGATATCACCCCCTACCTGTTTGCCAAACTTTTCACCATCTCCAAATACGTCCAACCAATCATCTTTCAGTTGAAACCCTATGCCGATATCAATTCCAAAATTTCGAAGAGCCTTCTGATCTTTGGCTGGTGCATGAGCGAGCATTGCCCCCAGCTCTAAACTAAAACCAAGTAATACCGCAGTCTTTTGCTTGATCATCTGAATGTATTGCTCTTCTGTGACAGACTTCATGGTTTCAAACTCCATGTCCCATTGTTGCCCTTCGCAAACTTCAGCAGCGCATGCATTGAATTTTGAAAGAACGTCCTTAAGGAGATCCTTCTCTACTTTTAACAATTGGTCATACACCTTAACCAACATTACATCGCCTGCCAATATTGCTGTATTCACGTTCCATTTTTCATGTACCGTTTTACTTCCTCTGCGAAGGGGTGCATTGTCCATGATATCATCATGTAATAAGGTGAAGTTGTGGAAGGCTTCAACTGCTGTTGCCAATGGCACAATTCGTTTGGTATTTTTTTTATATAGTGTATAAGAAAGCAATGCTAAGAGAGGACGCAATCTTTTACCCCCTAAACTCATAATGTATCGGATGGGATCGTATAGGGAAGAGGGAGCAGATCCAAATTTTTGCTTTTTAATTTCAGCTTCAATCCACGGTAAGTAGCTATTATTCATGTATAAAAAGTAGGAGGGATTAAACTTCGATGGAAAGGTCGATTAACCTTCGGTCAATGTCGGTTTTTTTAATACGAACATTCACCTTGTCACCGAGGCGGATAATATTTTTTCTTCTTCTGCCGATGATGCGGAAATTTTTTTCATCGAATTCATAAAAGTCATCTGTCATGTCAGCAAGGCGAGCCATGCCTTCACACTTTGTTTCTATTATTTCTACAAATACCCCAAAGTCTGTTACACCAGTGATGATGCCTTCGTACACTTTGTTGGCAGCCATGCTCATGAACTCTACCTGCTTGTATTTGATAGAGGCGCGCTCAGCATCGGCAGCTCTTTTTTCGCGTTCTGAAGAATGTACGCATTGTACTTCGTAATCTTTTTTGTTGACAGATTTACCGCCATCCAAGTAATGCTGAAGTAACCTATGCACCATCATATCCGGGTATCGTCTGATGGGCGATGTAAAGTGGGTGTAATGAGGAAATGCAAGCCCGAAGTGTCCTTTGGCCTCTGTTGTGTACTTGGCTTTAGACATCGCCCTGACGGCCAATTGCTGCAGCACGTTTTGTTCCGGCTTACCTTCAATGTCTGTCATCAACTTATTCAATGACTGAGAAACTGCAGTTTCCTCTATGTTCAGCTTGTGACCAAATTGCTTCGCAAACTGAGCAAAGTCCATCACTTTTTCAGGATTGGGATGATCATGGGTACGGTAAACAAAAGTATTTCTGTCTTCTCCTTTTTTCATTTTGAAGACGTAGGTAGCTACTGCTTTATTGGCCAATAACATAAATTCTTCAATTAACTTGTGTGCATCCTTTCTCACCTTAGGCACTACTTCTAAAGGTTTACCTTTTTCGTCCAATCTGAATTTTACTTCAGTAGTTTCAAAGTTCACCGCTCCTTTAGCAAATCGATCCTTTCTTAATTTTAATGCAATCTTGTTAAGCAACTGAAGTTCGTTCGCCAAATTGCCTTCACCACTTTCTATTTGAACCTGAGCTTCTTCATAAGCAAACCTTTGATCTGAATGAATCACAGTTCTTCCAAACCATTCACTGTATACTTTCCCCTTATCGTCAATCTCAAACAATGCACAGAAAGTGAGTTTGTCTTCATTAGGTCGGAGAGAACAAAGCTGATTGGACAACCTTTCCGGAAGCATAGGCACTGTCCTGTCAACTAAATAAACGGAGGTGGCCCTGTCAAAAGCATCCTGGTCGAGAATACTACCGGGCTGGACGTAGTGACTTACATCAGCTATGTGAACTCCTACTTCGTAATGTCCATTGTCGAGTTTTTGAAATGAAATGGCATCATCAAAATCTTTAGCATCTTCCGGATCTATAGTAAAGGTGAGTACTTCTCTAAAGTCCCTTCTCTTTTTAATTTCTGCTGCTGAGATCTCTTCTTTTATATTTTCTGATTCTTTTAATACAGTGGGATCAAAACGAAAGGGAAGGTCAAACTCAGCCATAATGGAGTGAATCTCGGCTTCGTTCTCGCCAGTCTTACCTAGAATTTCAATTACTTTGGCTTCGGGGTTGCGATCACCAGAGGCCCATTTTGTTACTTCAAATACAACCTTGTCATTGGTCTCCGCACCGTTGATGTTTTCCTGGTACACAAAAAAATCCTGATAGATCTTTTTAAAATCAGGAACGATAAATGAATAATTAGGAGACACTTCAATTCTGCCAACAAATCGATTGCGAGCCCTCTCTACAACCTTGGTTACTTTTCCTTCTGGGCTTGCTCCTTTGCGTGATGAGAAGATGCTAAGCTCTACAATATCTCCATGCATCGCAGAGGCAAGATCACGTGACTTCACATAAATGTCCTTGTCCTCGCCTTCAACAATTATATAGGCAAACCTGGGATTAACATGATCCACTCTTCCTGTTAATGCAACTGACTCTTTCGCACTGCGGTAAGTACCATTCCCCAATTGTTGAATCTTTCCTTCTTCTTCTAACTGATCCAGTATCCTGTATAAATCTGTTATTAATGTTTTCTTTTTGATGCCTAGCTTTCTTGTGATCTGCTTGGTGCTGTAGGCTTTGCCCACCATCTCTTCTAACAAGGAAAGAATGGAAGCGTATACACTGCTTTTTTCCTTTTTGTTCTTTTTATCTTTAATCTTTTTGAATTTTTTCTTACTCATTTTCTGCGTGTGTGATATTTTTTTCAGGCATCAAGGGGAATCCTTTTAGCCGAAGGTAGAGTTGAGCAACGGCTATTACGTCACCCACACAATACACTGATATTTTTTTTAAATCTTTTTCTTTGTAGTACACCTCATTTACCTGGCTTCCATCCATAACACCTTTACTGGTTGGAATGTTAAAAATAGCGGCTAATAAATCCAGAGAGGTGTAGTGTTTATAATCTCCAAACTTCCAAAGCTCCAACGTATCGAGATGTAAAATCTCCCATGGTTTTTTTCCGCTTAGGTTGAGCGCTTCCGGTAACTTAATATTATTGATCAGCATTCTTCGGCTCATATATGGAAAGTCGAACTCCTTACCATTATGGGCACACATCTTGGTAGCTGGCCCTAGTTTTTCTAATAGCTGTTTGAATTCTGTTAGAAGCTGAGCTTCATCGTGGGAAGTAAAATACTTAGTTCTTAATCCAAGCTCTCCGGCTTCACTTTCTGTAAACATGCCCACAGCGATGGAAACGATTTTTCCAAATTCGGCATAAATTCCGGCCCTGGTATTGAACAAGTACTCATCCGTATGTTCTTCTTCTCGTCTAAAAAAACCAGCTTTCCTGGCCCATTGCACCTTCAATCTTTCGTCAAGCTGGCTGTAATTTTCAGAAATGGCTACGGTTTCAATGTCTAGAAAAAGAATGTCTTTTAATTCCGCATTCATATATGCAAGTTACGCTAATCCTCGCTATCAAACTGTATTTGTGTATTCTGAAATTATTATACTTTACTTTGTGCTTCAATAGAATTGCTCGTCTCTATGATTTCCTTCAAACATAAAGTATTCTTTGAGGTAGCACAGCAGCTAAGTTTTACCAAGGCCAGTCAGACCTTGTTCATTAGTCAGCCTGCTATTAGTAAACATATTCGATTATTGGAGGAAGAGTATAAAACGAGCCTCTTTGAGAGAAAGGGAAATTCTATCACACTGACGGAACAAGGATCGATACTATATGAATTTCTGCTCCGCGGTCAGGAATTGGAGCGTCAGTTGGAGTTGGAAATGAATACCTATCGTGATCCATCTCAGATTAAGGGCGACCTTAGGTTAGGGGCAAGCACTACAGTGGCGCTATACATTGTACCTCCAGTTTTATCAGGGTTTAGGAAAAAATATACTGACGTAAAAATTAGTTTGTTCAATAGAAATAGCGAAAGTGTTTTAACGGCACTTAAAGATCGGGAGATCGATCTTGGAATAGTTGAGGGAAGGAATAAAATCGGTCAGGTAAAAAGTGAACATTTTCTTACCGATGAGGTGGTGCCTGTGTGTGCTGCACGGAGCGCTCTTACTAAGAATCCCCGCATAGATATAAAGGATCTACCTACTATTCAGGTAGCACTTCGGGAAAGAGGATCAGGCACACTGGCGGCTGTGAAGCATTCGCTAAGTGGGAAGGGAATTAAAATGACAGATTTGGATATTAGTATGCGCCTGGGCGGAACGGAAGCACTTAAGAATTTTCTTCTGGCAGATGACAGCCTCGGCTTTTTGCCCGCAAGGGCAGTGGCCAAGGAGCTGGCTTCAGGAGAACTTGTCAGACTTTACATTGATGACCTTACCATTACCCGTCAATTTTACTTCGTGCAACGCCATGGTGATGAGAACCGCGGCCTGAACGCTTCCTTTATAAAATTTGCTAAAAATCACTATAATATTAAGTTATAGCTGATAAAAAAACTGTATTGGTTTTAGAATACCGCCTCTATTAGTTTAGAGGCTTAATTTAGAATCAATAAGGATGGTGGTAAAGGAAAAAAAGTCGCTCGTTTCATTTTTACAATGTTCAGGATGTGATAAAACGTATTCTGTTCACGAGTTACAGACATTTGCAGATTGCGAAAATTGTGGGAAGAGTCCATTGATTGCTAACTATGAATTGCTGGATGGCTACTGCAAAGATGAAATCGATCTTCAGGAGCGATCGATGTGGAGGTATCAGGCTATGTTGCCCGTGTTGGACGAAGAAAATATTGTGAGCTTGAGCGAGGGCTGGACTCCCATGCTTGTTGCCAATCGATTGTCAGCGAAGTATGGTTTGAAGCATTTGTTGATAAAGGATGAATCGGCCAATCCCACTGGGTCTTTTAAAGCTCGTGGTCTTAGCATGGCTGTTTCTAAGGCCAAAGAACTGGGTGTAGATTGTTGCATCGTGCCCACAGCAGGGAATGCCGGTGGTGCTTTGAGTGCTTATTGCGCAAAGGCAGGGATGAAGGCAATTGTAGTGATGCCCAGCCATACACCCGAAGCGTTTAAAAAGGAGTGCAGGTACTTTGGTGCAGAGTTGATTGAGGTAGACGGACTGATTAGCGACTGCGCAAAAAAGGTGGCTGAAATAAAATTGACAACACCTTGCTTTGACATTTCTACCATGAAGGAACCTTACCGTTTGGAAGGAAAGAAAACCATGGGTTATGAAATTGCGGAACAGCTCAATTGGAAATTACCTGATGTAATTCTTTATCCTACCGGAGGTGGTACAGGTTTGATTGGGATGTGGAAGGCATTTCATGAAATGAAAGAATTGGGTTGGATAACGGGCCCTTTTCCACGGATGATTGCAGTACAATCAGCGAATTGCAATCCCATTGTTCAGGTTTTGGAGGGTAAATTGGATACCGTGAAAAATTATAAAGGCAGTGCCACATTTGCGAATGGCTTGGCAGTGCCTACTCCCTTTGCTGAAAAGATGATTCTAAACGTAATCCGTGAATCGGGGGGAACAGCTCTTTCTATTTCAGACGATGAGATTAAAATTGCCATGAAAGAAATAGCCTCTTTGGAAGGCTTATTGGTTTGCCCTGAAGGCGCAGCACTACTTCCTGCGATGAAAACTTTATTGGAAAGCGGAGAGATAAAACATAGTGAATCAATATTGATGCTTAATACAGGATCAGCCTACAAGTATTTATGAGTGTAGTACACCTTCTCTATCAAGCTCTTCGATGAATATCATGTTCTCTTCTTTGATGGCATCGGGAACAAATAAAAAGCGTTTATCGTAAATAACATCACCTACATAATAGCTTACCCAGTATTCATTGTTCAAATGAAATACTCCCGGATCGATAGGTTCTACAAGGGCTGAATTATTTCCTGGGATGGTTTCTAAAAAATGACGCAAAACAGAAGTTTTTTGCTTCTCACCTTCTACTTCTCCATATCCTTTGCTGGCTACCAAAGTGTTTTCAATAGGGAATTGATTTCTGTTGATCAGGTAAACTTTCCACGGACTCTCTTCCTCCTCCTTTACTACTGCTAGCGTTACATTCTTTACTTCCGGAAACTCAATATCATTAATCATTGTTGTCGCTAAAATTCTTTAGAATAATTTCTTCTGCCAATTTACCTTGAGGGGTAAAATCTATTTCATGCAGTGAGCGCCCGCCATGTGGATACCATTTCCAAAAGTAGGCACCCGCCAGCCATTCTTTCTTCCATGCAGACTTAAAGAAAGCTTCATAGCATTTGGCTTGTGTTTCATTAGAGGGGATTGCCTCTCTGTTTTCTTGTGGCCATTTCCACGGTTCAATCGCAGCATCTTCTGTGCTTTTGTATCCGATCTCAGTAAAGATTACAGGTTTTCTGAATTTTTTATAAACCTTTTCCACGGATTGTAAATGGGTTGACCAATTGTTGGCCATCTCCTCTGTGGTGGGGTTGATGGTTTTTGATAAAGGAAAGTAAGCTTGTATGCCAATGAAATCCAGCGCGTCCCAAAAATTTACCTGTTCATACTCTTCATTAAAGTTAGCAGCGTAAGTGAGCTTGCCTGAGTATACTTTCCGGATTTCTTGTATAAGTTTTCTCCACTCCGTTTCATGAGAGGAAGCGATGGCCAACTCTGTACCGATGCAGAATATTTCTATTTTATTTTCCTCTGCAAGCCGAGCGTAATGAAGAATAAATTCCTCGTAGTTGGAAAACCACTCGCTCCAATTTTTCGCATCTGACATTTTTATTTCACCAGGCCAGCTACCTCTCACCCAAAGATGCGGCTTAAGTAAAGTTTTAATATTTGACTTTCTGGCCAGTTGTGTAGTTGCTGAAATACCATCATCCGACTCGCCCCACCATGAATGCTCCCTGTCTGTATTCATTCTAATGGAGGGATCATTAGGACTACTCTGCCATGCAAAGGGTGTCTGAGATATCCAGTCCACATTGTTACGCTCAAGCGGCCCGAACTCTTTTTCTGTAACAACCTCTCGACCACCTACCCAACAGACACCACGTTGTTTTGGAGTGTAGTAATGGCCCTTATCGGTTGCGAAAGGGACCACAAATCTGGCGAGTAAGCCAAAAAGCAGAACGGAGCCAATGAATAGAAACAATTTAATTTTCACTGATTCAATTTACGATCTCCATTTCAAAAAGTGATACAATATTATTGAGAAGTGATTTTTTTACCTGACGCATATCCTGAGTTACACCCAATTCCGATGCCATAGAAGTAACGGCTTTGTCATCAATTCCGCAAGGCACAATATGTTTGAAGTAATCTAAATTCGTATTTACATTAAATGCCAAACCATGCAACGTTACCCATCGACTGGTTTTTACTCCCAATGCACATATTTTCCTGCTTTTTTCAGCATCCTCAGGATCGAGCCATGCTCCAGTGAGCCCTTTGATTCTGCCGGCAGCTATTCCAAATTCTTTCAGAGTTAGAATAACGGCTTCTTCCAGCAATCGCATGTATTTGTGAATATCGGTAAAGAAATTTTCCATATCGATAACCGGATACACTACAATTTGCCCGGGGCCATGATAGGTAATGTCCCCTCCACGATTGATGTGGAAGTAGGTGGCATTGATGTCACCCAGCTTTTCTTTAGGAATCAAAAGATTTTTTTCATCTCCACTTTTACCAAGGGTATAGACATGAGGGTGTTCACAAAAAATCAAATAATTGGAAGTAAGACTTTGTTCAGTATCAGGAAGGTCTCTGTTCTTTTTTTTTACCTCTAAGATTTGCTCAAATAATTTTGTCTGATAATCCCAGGCTTGGGAGTATTCCTTTAAGCCTAAATCAATGAATTGGGTTTTTCGATTGATTTTGGAATTCACTTTAGTTTTTCTAGCTCACCTTTCAAGTACATGATTACATCCACCGGATTGGGATCTACATTGTTTTCAATGGCGAGGTAATAGGAAATCCAGTCGGTGAGATGAATAAGGTGATAGTATTGCTCTAACAAAGAAGCTCCTTCGCCTACGATGTCAATAATGGGATTGGATTTTTTCTCAAAAATATCTCTGCAAAGTTCCATGCGCTTTTCCACCCTCACATGGTCATGGTCTGTATAGAGATAGATCACTTGGCTTTGCGCCAATACATTGGCAGGATGTTCCCAGCCTACAATTTCATTGTGGTTCATTTCAGGGAACGTATTCACATGCGCCAGGTGCTTGGAGTTTTCATTCAATTGATTTTGAAATCTCACAGCCATGGCTTCCAATCTTCCATCGCAGTAGATGATAGGCAGTTTCCCATTGATCTTTTTAGCAATCAGTTCGGCTTGTGCCTGAATGGCTTTTTCACCTCGATCAAGATATTCAACTGCATTTTGAGTTTCTTTAATAAAAGCCGCACCAATCAGATTGGTATGATAAAGTGCAAAAAGTAAAGATGTCATCGAATATCCCAACATAGCGCGTGGACTGCTCGAGCCTGCGGGCATTTGAATATAGTATAGGTTATATTCCTTGGCGATCTCCAGCATTTTGCCGCCTGATGTAATACATATGATATGCGCTCTTTTCAGAAGGGCTTTTTCAATGGCAGAAAGTGTTTCCTCTGTATTGCCGCTATAAGAGCAGGCAATAAAAAGCGTATGAGGCCCAACGTACTGAGGAATATTATACCCTTTGTTGACTGACATGGGTATGGGAATACGGCCAAAAGTCAAGGATTCTATGAGATTAGCACCAATACCTGAACCACCCATCCCCGTAATAAGAATATTCCGAATGTCGCTTCCTGGTCTGACTAAATCTACTGCTTCTCCTATTCTAAGGGCATCGGTAAGTTGGCGTGTAAAGCCCTGAATCAATTTTTTCATTTCTATTCCTAACTTAAAGGCATAAATGTAGGGGCATGACAGATAAAATCAAAAGAGGATTTGAGGGGGAGGGCCTGGCAATTACCTTTTTGGAAAACAAAGGGTATCGTTTGTTAGAAAGAAACTATAGGTATAAGCGTTCGGAGATTGATCTTATTGTTGAAAAAGATAACTGGCTTGTTTTTGTGGAGGTGAAAACGAGGAGTTCAACCTCCTTTGGCTATCCAGAAGAATTTGTAGATGAAAGAAAAGCTGAAAAAATTATGGAAGGCGCAGACCAATATATGTACGTCAAAAATTGGAATGGTAACGTTCGTTATGATATTGTTTCAATAATTTTAAAAGAGGGTGAACCCGAAATTGTTCATTTTGAAGATGCCTTTCACTGACCCTTGCGGTTCGAGTAGACTTCCTTCCCCTTGTCATTCCATTCGCTGCGTACAAATGGTGTTAACTCTCGGTCGAATGGATCCTGCGGGAAGATGATTATTTTTTTCCTTCTTCCAGATGGATAATTTTCAATCCACTCTCCGACTTTATTGTCCCAATGGTATTCTCCCGTTACTGCGATAGTTCCGTTTTCATGAAACTGGTAGTAGTATCCTTCTCGCTCACCAAATTCTACAGGAATGATTTCTTTTACTTTAGTTCGCTCTACAGGATCATAGTAAACAATTAAAGATTCTTTTGGCCAGCCTTTATAGTACTTTTCTTTGTCTACTAATAAACTCTGCCGGTCATATTGCATCCATCGGCCGTGTTTTGTGCCTTTGTAATAAATGCCTTCTTCCAAGAGAATGTCGCCTTGCATTTTTCTGTAGGGCCCATGCAAGAGCACTCCTTTGCTTGGATCAAAATTGTTGGACTTTCTAATCTCTCTACGTGTAAAGTCATACCAGTAGATATCACGAACAAAACGATTGGGCTTGTCTGGTTTTTTGAGAAAATAGAATAACTCGATGGTCACTCTGTCACCATATCCCTTGCGGGTAAAACCCTTTTTGGTTTTAATGCCGTAGAAAACTTTTTTCTTGGGTTTTTTCTTTTTGGTAACGATGGGCTCATCTATTTCCTCATCCAATTCCAACAATTTAAAAGGCTTGTCGGTATCAAAAGTAAATTGACCCTCTACAATACGTGCCTCCTGCCCGGGCTGTGCGAACAGCAGGAGCGGAAGAAAGGCAACAAATGTAAAAAGCCATGATTTCATGAGGAATGGACGTTTTAGAACGATATAACGAAGTTAACAAAAAAATATTTCTTTAAAGTTTTGCGATTGGGAAACCTAAACTTACCTTTAATCGTTGATATATCAATTATATGAAAGATGAGAAATTAGAGGGTATACTTTATTACCTGATTGAAAAGGTAAATAAGGTAAGCAGACGTTACTCACAGAAGATTTTTGATGAGCAAGGATGGGACATTACTAAGGATCAATGGTTGGTTTTGAAAAAGATTGCCGATAACAATCGCATTAGTCAGGTGGAACTGGCCAGGGCTTTGTTTAAGGACACAGCTGCAATTAACCGAATAATCAATCTGATGGTGGTCAAAAAACTAGTAAAAAGGGAATCGCGACCTGATGACAAACGTCAGGTGGAACTGCTACTGACCAGTAAGGGGCAAAAGATGTTTGAGGTCATGTTACCCACGGTAGTGGAGATTAGAAAAAAGGGTGTTGAAGGCTTGAGTACCAAAGAAGCGGAGCAGTTGAAGATGTTGCTTGGTAAAATGATTAACAATCTGGAGTAAAAAAATTTGACCCAATAATTGATATATCAACTAATTATGAAACTACTGTTAACGTTTTGCTTTGTTATGGGCACCATCGTTCAAAAAGAGAGTTGGAAAAAGGTGGAACGCAACGGAATGGTTTTCGAGTGGAGGATCGAAGGGGCTCATCTGAGATGCAAAGTTATGGCACCTACTACAGGATGGGTTGCCATTGGGTTCAACACTCACTCACAACTTTCAGGAACTCATTTGATTATGGGTGCTGTGGAACAAGAGTTTTATCGCATCGATGACCGATACATTGTTGCGCCTGGCAATCATAGGTCGATGATTCAAATGGGGGTGGAGGATCAAATCACTTTAAAGAGTGGAAGGGAGTGGCAAGGAAAGACAGTGATTGAATTTGTCATTCCACTTCAATTAAAAGATAAGTATCACTTACAATTAAATGAAGGAAGTGAGTACCATTTGCTCATGGCATTCAGCGCAGAGGATGATTTCGATCATCACTCTATGATGAGAACATCAACTAAAATAAAACTATAACATGAAAAATTTAATCATTCTATTAACGCTGTTTATTATGACATTAAATGTATCGCAGGCGCAATCAGAAAAGGAAATGGTAAAAAATATAATCACTCAATTTGTCGAAGCCGCAGATAGGCAAGATGCAGATAAGGTGGCTTCAGTTCTCCATGAAGATTTCCGTGTGGTGATGAATCAATTGTTTGGTAGTACTGAAATAAGCTTTATGAATAAAGCGGTTTATGTTCAACTAATCCGTGATAAGAAAATGGGAGGAGGTAAACGGACTATTGATTTTGTGTCTGTAGATGTTGTCAACCAAAATGCTTCCGTTAAGGTATTGCTGAAAGGAAAAACAATGGTTTTTGAATCTCTTTTGCATTTGATCAAGACGACCGATGGTAAATGGCAACTCATTAATGATTTGCCTTTTGCTACTAAAATCTAAATAATAAAAAAGGTCTGTCGAATTGCGACAGACCTTTTTACTGAATTTGATTTCGATTATGAAACGAGCTCTACACTCCGTTTGATAAAGCTGGTCAGGTCAGCACCGGTCAGCATATTCTGCGACAGTAATGCAAGATCGTAAGCTTGCTTTGCCAGTTTTACTTTTTGCTCTTCAGTTTCTGCTTTTAATACTTTTTGGATCACATTGTGATTGGCATTGACTGCTACATTGTAGCTATCAGGCATGCCACCCATGAATGGCATTCCGCCACCGCCCGTCTTAGCCATGTCTTTCATTCTTCTCATCCACTCACTCATGGTTACCGTTACAGGCAGATCAGCAGGTGACATCGATTCAACAGCCAATGTCATCGCCTGATTATTGATTGCTTTCTCAAAAATTCCTTTTACTTGCTCCTCTTCTTCTTTGCTAAGAACACTGTCAATCTTTTCGTCTTTGGCAATCAGCTTGTCGATGGTATCGCTATCCACTCTTTTAAGTTGCGTGTTTTCAAGCTTTTGTTCCAGATTACTGATGTAGTGGCTGTCTAGAACACCATCCATAAGCAACACATCGTATGACTTGTCTTTCGCCATTTGAATGTAGGTATCTTGCTTTCCAGCATCGGTGGTATAGAGATAGGTGGTCTGCTTGTCTTTATCGGTTTGATTGTCCTTTACCTTTTCCTTGTATTCGTCAAAAGTAAAGTAAGCTCCATCCACATTTTTCAACAATGAAAAGTCTTTTGCTTTTTCGTAGAACTTCTCATCACTGATTATTCCGTACTTAACAAATATGTTGATGTCATCCCACTTCTTTTCAAATGCTGGACGATCTTTCTTAAACATGTTACTCAGTTTGTCAGCCACCTTCTTGGTAATATGCTGACTGATCTTTTTAACACTTGAGTCGGACTGCAGGTAACTTCTTGAAACATTCAAAGGAATATCCGGTGAATCCAACACACCGTGCAGCAGCATCAAAAAATCTGGGACTACATCTTTTACTTCATCAGTTATAAAGACCTGACGAGAGTAAAGCTGAATTTTGTTTTTCTGAAGTTCAAAATCATTTTTCACCTTAGGGAAGTAGAGTACTCCAGTTAGGCTGAATGGATAATCCACATTCAGGTGAATCCAAAACAGTGGGTCTTCTGAAAAAGGGTATAGTTCTTTATAAAACTTGAGGTAATCTTCATCTTTTAAATCTTTGGGCGACTTGGCCCACAGAGGTTCAGGGTTATTGATGATACGATCAACCTTTACTGATTTGGTTTTTGGTTTACCCTCCTTGTCTTCTCCATCCGGAACACTTTCTTCTTTGGTTCCGAATTTTATTTCAACAGGCAAAAACTTGCAGTACTTCTCAAGGATACCCTTCAGTCGGAACTCATCCAGAAATTCTTCAGAGTCTTTATTAATATGAAGTATAATATCAGTTCCTCTTTCCTTTTTCTTTGCTGGCTCCAGTGAGAATTCAGTAGATCCATCGCAGGTCCACTTGGCAGCTTCATCTTCACCCACCGCATGTGAACGAGAGATGATCTCTACATTGTCTGCCACCATAAATGACGAATAAAACCCAAGACCGAATTTTCCGATAATATCTTTAGCGTCTCCTTTGTCTTTAAATTTCTCTACAAATTCGGTTGCTCCGGAGAATGCAATTTGGTTGATGTATTTTTTAATTTCTTCCCCAGTCATTCCTATACCGCGGTCGCTTACAGTGATGGTCTTTTTCTTCTTGTCGAAGCTTACCTCAATGCGGGTTTCGCCAAGCTCATCTTTGAACTCCCCCATTGCGGCCAGTTTTTTTATTTTTTGTGTGGCATCTACCGCATTACTTACCAACTCTCTTAAAAAGATCTCATGATCTGAGTAGAGGAATTTCTTGATGATGGGAAAGATATTTTCGGTATGAATGGAGATGGACCCCTTTTCAGCAACAGTTGCCATATTCGTTGATTTGGTTTGATTAAAATTTACAAAGGCAAGCCTTTCAAAAGCCGTTCCATCAAGCAAAAGGTGACAGGATGGCAGGGTTTGGGCTATTTATATTTAGGTGTGTGACTGTCTAAGAAAGCACTAGATGCTTTGTTCCAGTTACTTAATAATGCATTTCTCTTTTTGTTGAGCTCGTCATGGGCGCGATTTACTTTTCCTAAAAAGGAATTAAAGTCATTGACAGCATTGTTATACAGGTCTACGTCATCCTTTGTGCGAGCTTTTTCTTTTTTTGCGTCAAACGCTTCCTTTATTTTATCGAACTTTTCCTTCTCAAGTAAATAATCGATGAACAGGGATGCCTTAGTTGCTTCTTCTTTATAAAAGGCCAACATTTTTTGACAAGTTGTTTTAAGTGAATTATCACCTTTGAAAGCAGTTACAGTTCCAATTTTGGTTAGATTTTCAGATGAACTGGACATCAATGTGTTAGCTGATTGTTGAAGAGCACTTACATCGTCCCGTGATAGAGCATCTAATAGGTAAGCTTCATCCTTATAACTTTTAAAAAACAGAAGATAAATTTCATTATAGTATTTATTCACTTTTCCAACAGCTTCCATTTTTTGATGGAGCTTGGACTCATTTTCAATTAGGGTTATTCCATTGTCTGTAGCAAATTGTCTGTATTGTTCAGAAGCCACTGTATTCGCCCTTTCAAGTTTTTCGTTAGCCTTTTCTTTTGTTAATAAATAGGCCTCCATGGCATCATAAGATTGCTCTGCTATGTCTTCCATGTCAAGGATCTTAGCATAATCCTCATTGAGCACTATTGCGCAAATCCTCATGTATGACGCAATAGAATCCCGTAATGAATGATCACCATTAAATGGTTTCATCATTCTTATGTTTCTTTCGCTTTCTTTTAATTGTATCGCAAGATCCGTTCGCCTTTTATCAATTTTTCTGGCACTTCTGCTGTGGGCAGCTGCGCTTGCATAACTCATCATGTCTTCGGTCATTTTTTGATACTCGTTTCCAATAAAATCGAGATATGCACCAGGGCCGGAGTTTTGTGCTCTGGTAAATTGGCAGATCGAGGTTAGCAAAAAGATGGTGATGAAAAAACGGGTTAACATTTGTGGTTTCATTTTTCGAGTTGTGCTAAATACTCACTTAATATTTGATAGGCTTCGGTTATGTAAAAACTATTTTGTATTTCCTGAATATTGTTTGTTGAAATTTCTTTTTGGTACTCACTTACCATTAACAGGTCGTTTTCAAAACGATTCTGACTCACTTCATAAATATTATAATCATCGGATTTTTCTAATACAGAATAGAGGGATTTGAGGTCTTCAAAATAGTTCAAAAAGCTTTCTGGATTTAAACTTATTGATACTTTGAATTTTTCAATTAGGGAAATAACAGCGTTGAATTTTTCTGACTCTTGAATTCTTAATTTGCTATTTGCCTTCAGGGCGGAAAGCTGTAGGTCCTTACCTGGTGTAAAATAGACTTTCTTCACAATGGGTCGATTTGTAATAGCGTTAGGGAAAGATGACTCAGGGTATACAAGTGTCTCGGTAAGGTCAGGAAGAGGAAAGTCTACCTGAACGCCCTTTTTCTGATAACTTTTGCCCGAAACCCTATAAATTCTTTCCATGGTTACCTTAACAAAATCGGTAGGTTCCTGAGTGCCTTCTTTGGCAGGCAAAACGACCTGGCCAGTTGCTTTACCATACGTTGAACTTCCAACAATGAGTGCTCGATTGTAATCCTGAAGTGCAATCGCCACCAATTCTGAAGCCGAAGCACTGGCTGAATTTACCATAACAACCAAAGGCCCGTCATAAACGGTACCTTTGTTTAAATCCTTTAGTGAAATGATTGACTTGTCAGCCAGCTGAACCAATGCTAATGTTCCATAATCAATGAATATTCCTGCAAGACCAACGGCTTCGTACATTGAACCACCGCCATTGAATCGTAAATCCAGAATCAATCCATCGATGTTCTCCTTTTTAAGTTTTATTATTTCCTTAGCGACATCATTGGCGCATCCATTGTCGTTGATGTCCTCGCTATTGGTATAAAATGAAGGAAGCGAAATGTACCCAAATTTATTTTGTCCTTTTAAAATGAGACTAGATACTGAGTTGTCTGTGTTTTCGAGTTTACTCTTCTCGAGAATTACTTTTATAACTTGACCATCAGTTCTTTTAAAAGTAAAGTCGGCAAGCTGTCCTGATTGGGATAACATTTCATTGATTTCATCGTCATCAAAATCGAATGCATCTATCAACTCACCATCTGAAAACTTGAAGTTTATCAATTGGTCTCCGTTATGAATAGAATTGCTTTTCCAAGCTGGCCCAGCCGGAATAATTTTGGCAACAATAATTTCGCCCATTTGATTCTCTGAAAATTGTAATCCAAAGGAATCCATGGTCTTATCCATAGAGGATTGAAATGAATTAATTTCTCCTGAAGAAAAATATTGTGTGTGTGGATCGAAGTTTTGCGCAATGGCTTGCAAAAAGGCATTTCTAATAATAGAAGTATCCTTTAGGCGTTGTTGAATTTCCTTACGTTCTCTAATAAATACTTTGGTTCGGCCACTGATCTCGAAGTCATGGAAATCATCTTTCGAAAAATCAATTTTGTTTGACTGACCTATGCGGATTGTTTGTAGTATTATTTGAATAGAAAATTGATTTTGCCATCGGACATAGAGTGCTTCGGTTGAATTGCAAAAAGTTGTGATGTTTAAAAACGGAGATATCTTATCTGTGGGGAATTGCTTTACTGGAATGTGCGATAACGAATCAATAAATTTTTCAAGCCTTTTAAGCCGCGATTGGTAGAGAAAGTCAAGCTTATCAATGAACTGACAGTTTCTCTTAAGAGTTTCTCTCGTCAGCTGACCTGAGAATTCTCTTAGGTTAGCAATATCATCTTTGGTAAAGAGCCTTCCATTGGGGTCAATAACCGTAAAAACTTTCTCAAAAAGAGATTGTGACCATAATGAGTCATTGACAATGGGCTCAATGTGCTTGTCATTTATTGTGGCAATGAGCATGCTCCCCTCCTGGCAAACAGTAAGGTTTTGCGCCTTGGTCTCTAATGAGAGGCCTAATGCAACTGTGCAAATAAATATGAAGATCAAGCGATAAAGCACCTTTTGCCCCAATAAGTTAATCCTATAGCATATAAAAATATGATTTACTAAAGAATTTCCTTATGTCAGCCCTAGAAAATTTGGATGCCCTTTTCCCCTTCTCACAGAGTCTTCTGGAAGGAACTCTGCCTCCATGAATAGCTGGGGCTGGTCTTAATTCATCTGGTCGCAAAGACGCTTCGTGCCTCAGCGTTTCAGTGCATAAACAAAAAAACCGCAGCACTTCAGTACTGCGGTATCAATTTTTTATTAGTGTTTTAGGCTTCTTCCGTTGCTGCTGGTGTAGCTGGCTGTCCATGCACTCCGGTATCAATTTCTTCCCCTTCTTTGGTTAAAAATTTGAATTCCGTGATGGCCATAGAAGAGTCTCTCACCAGTGTTAACCACTTATTGTATTTAAAAAACAGCTTTACACGTTTCGAGATAATTCCCTTAGTATAGTACGCGTACAAAAATGGGTGAAGTGCTAATGCAATTCCACTTTCGTTTTGTTTTACCAACAAATGATCCAGGTGTTGCTCAATCTGGTCGGTGATCAGTATACTCGCGGTGATACTTCCTGTGCCATTACAAGTGGGGCAAACTTCCTTGGTAGCAATATCCATCTGCGGACGAACACGCTCCCGGGTTATTTGCATCAGTCCAAACTTGGAGAGCGGAAGCACGGTATGCTTGGCGCGATCAGCTCCGGACATTTCGTCCTTCATGGTTTTATGAATGAGCCGCTTGTTCTCAGCGCTTCTCATATCAATAAAGTCGACCACGATAATTCCACCCATGTCGCGCAAACGCAACTGACGGGCTACTTCTTTGGCCGCTTCAAGATTGACAGACAACGCTGTTGTCTCTTGATTTTCTTCACGGTTGGATTTGTTGCCGCTATTGACATCTACCACGTGAAGTGCTTCCGTATGCTCAATGATCAGATAACCGCCTCCTCTTAAGCTTACGGTTGACCCGAAAGCAGATTTGATCTGCTTCTCTACGTTATAATGTTCAAATATTTTCGCCTTGCCGTTATAGAACTTGACAATCTTTTCTTTGTCGGGGGCAATGGTTCTGATGTAGTCCCTTGTCTCTTCAAAAATCTTTTTGTCATCTACATGGATGTTATCAAAGGATTCGTTGAGTACATCCCGCAGAATAGAAGATGTTTTGCTGATCTCTCCAATGATTTTATCTCTGGGGTTGGCAGTAACCATACGCTTGATGCCTTCGTCCCAGGTTTTGGTGAGGTTGCGTAAGTCTTTGTCCAATTCAGCCACTTCCTTGCCTTCGGCAACGGTGCGGATGATGACCCCGAAATTTTCAGGTTTGATAGATTGTATTAATCGCAGGAGGCGCTTGCGCTCATCACTGCTGGTGATCTTTTTAGAAACACTTACGGTGTTGCTAAAAGGAACCAGAACCAGGTAGCGGCCTGGAATTGATAACTCGCACGAAAGTCGCGGCCCTTTGGTGGATATGGGTTCTTTTACCACCTGCACTGGAATGACCTGACCTTTGGAAAGCTGTTGGGATACTTTCCCATGCTTGTCAATGTCTTTTTCTAGTTGGAGCTTATCCAACCGGCCTCCAGTAATCTTCTTTACTCGGACTAGTTTAGTGAATTTTTGGAGTGAACCATATTGTGCACCGAGATCCAGGTAATGAAGGAATGCATCCTTTTCATACCCGATATCAATAAATGCAGCGTTAAGTCCCTGGACCACCTTTTTTACAGTGCCCAGATAAATATCACCTACTAAAAACTTGCTTCCTGCTTCTTCGTGATGAAACTCTGCAAGATTCTTATCCTTGAGAAGTGCTATGCGACATCCGTTCTGAGTTGCGCTAATAATTAGTTCGTTACTCAAAACTTAAAATTGGATGTGTTAAAAAATTACATCGATTCGGAGATGTATTTACTACTTCTTGTTCTTATGTCTATTCTTTCTCAAACGCTTTTTGCGCTTATGAGTAGCCATTTTGTGCTTTTTTCTTTTTTTACCGCTTGGCATACAAATTTCTTTTTTGCCCCGACATGTCGGGGCGGTTTAACATTATTTTAAATCCTTCAGATAAGAATCAGCGGCAGCTTGCACCGCAGGATCATTATCTAATTTTTTTACAAGTTCAAACTGTTCTTTGGCCTTGTCCTTTTTGTTGGTATTTAAGTAAGCTACCCCCAACAACAACTGACCTTGAACGTGATTCGGATAAATGGCGACCAAATCTGTTAACCGCTCTACTGCGCGGTCATACTGATTGGACTGAATGGACAGCATACCCATATTAAACATGGCCTGCTCATTGGTCGGATCCTTTTCCAATACCTCTCTAAGCATCATAATCCCCTGCATTGGGTTTTGTGAACTTAGGTAAGTCATGGCGATTTTGGTCTTGACCTCCAGATTCTCCGGATCTGCTTCCAGTACCTGTCCAAGCAAACTTCTGGTCTTTTCAGCCATTTCGTTTTGCTTTTTAGGGTCCAGAGCAAATGTATAGGCATCATAATAGCTATTTCCAGCTTTTATGAGGCTTTCCTTGTTTTTAAAGAACGATGCGGCTTTCTCAGCAAACCACGCTGCGCTGTCAAATTGGCCCGCTTCTGAATACATGCTTGCCAAAGAGTCGGCAAAGATAGCACTTTTTTCATTTCCTGATGCTTCTAAGTATTGGGCATTCAAGGAATTAATGGTTTCTCTTAAAGCTGCAGGTGTAGTAGTATGAGGGTCATCGGCCACTTCCTGACCTTCATCCGCCTCCATTTGCCCCTCGTTTTCTACTACTACCTTGGGCAATAGAAACAATAACCACACAATGGCGGCACTGGCTACGATAAGGATGATCCGGGTTTTTAGCATTTCGTCATTAGTAATTGGTCATTGTCATTGGCTTTGAATAAGCGACTAATGACTAACAACAGATTTATTTTTCCGCAAGTTGCTTCACCTTTTCGCTGTTCTTGATTTTGTTCACAAAAATCTTTGCGGGTTTAAAGCTGGGGATGTAATGCTCGTCTATGATGATAGCCGTGTTGCGGGAGATGTTACGCGCAATCTTTTTCTTTCTCTTTTTGTTCACAAAACTTCCAAAGCCACGGATATAAATGTTTTCACCGGAAGCCATTGAAGATTTCACAATGTTAAAAAAGGCTTCTACGGAATGAGATACATCGGCTTTGTCTATTCCGGTTTTCTCAGCGATTTGTGCGATAACGTCTGCTTTGGTCACGTGGGTAACGTTTAAGATTCTCTAAATTCAAGGACGGCAAATTTAATCCAGAAACATCAATCCCAAAATGAAATCTTTGATAATCACGAAGATGTGAATTAAAACCCCGGTATTTTTAGAAACATTCTGGTATTAAAAGTGGTTTTAAGACCTTCGCGGGGCGAATAGTTTAATTGATGGGCAAAGGAGATTTTTCTAAAAAAATAGTCGACTGGTATCTGATAAATCCCCGGGACTTGCCCTGGCGGAAAACAAAAGACCCTTATCGCATCTGGTTGTCTGAAGTTATTCTGCAACAAACGCGCGTAGCTCAGGGGCTGCCCTACTACCTGGAGTTTGTTAGGAACTTTCCTAACGTGAAGGCGTTGGCGACCGCCAGTGCAGATAATGTAATGCGTACCTGGCAAGGGCTTGGTTACTATAGCCGTGCACGCAACTTACATGCTTGCGCTAAGTTGATCGCTGGTCAATACAAAGGGAAGTTTCCCAAAACACATACAGAACTGCTATCTCTGCCGGGAGTCGGGGAATATACCGCAGCCGCCATCGCCTCCATGGCTTTTGGTGAACCAGAAGCGGTGGTGGATGGCAATGTTTTTAGGGTGCTATCGCGGGTATTTGGAATGGAAGATGATATTTCAACTTCAGAGGGCAAAAAGGCTTTCACTTTGAAGGCGAAAGAACTTCTGGATGTTGGTCAACCGGGCACCTTTAATCAGGCAGTTATGGAATTTGGGGCACTTCACTGCACTC
Source organism: Cyclobacteriaceae bacterium (assembly GCA_040216665.1). Taxonomy (GTDB): domain Bacteria; phylum Bacteroidota; class Bacteroidia; order Cytophagales; family Cyclobacteriaceae; genus ELB16-189. The sequence continues at coordinate 260,173 of JAVJOQ010000010.1, forward strand.
CAAAGTCTCCTAATTGTACGGATTGCATTTTTTCATCGGGATGCTTTGCTAAAGCAAGGCAGATGCAAAGTTTGCTTCCCGTGAAAAGCAAAAAGGTAAAAGTGCGTTCACGGTATTTTACTTATTTCATCATCACCAAAGGAAATAAGCTTGCCATGAAAAAAAGAAATGGCAAAGACATATGGAGTGGACTTTATGACTTCTATTTGATAGAAGGCAAAAAGGGGCAACGTATTGAAGCGTTGATGAGGAAAGACTCCGCACTTCAACAAGTTGAGTCCTTTACTCGAATTGAGTTTAAGAGTGAACGCGTTAAACATGTACTTACTCATCAGCATATCTTTGCGCAATTTGTAATGCTGTCTTTAGCCTCTGGCTTTCCGGTCAAAAAACTTTCTGACGCCTTAGGGATCAAGTTGTATTCCCTGGCTGAAATAGCTGCCTTACCAAAACCGGCATTGGTTTCGCTTTTTTTAACAAAAAAGGGGATATTAGAGTAGCCGGAGAAATTTGGTATTTTTGCAATCCGGCCAACGCTCAGTATGGGTGTCATTCGCGCTGAGATGGTCATCGAGGAGAATAATTCATCAAAAAATATGTCAGGAGTAAATAAAGTGATTTTGGTAGGGCGCCTCGGCAAGGATCCGGAAGTGCGCCATCTTGAAAACGGAGCTACAGTAGCCAATTTTAGCATGGCTACATCAGAGACCTACAAGGACAAAACAACTGGAGAGCGAAAAGAGATTACAGAGTGGCATAACATCGTATTGTGGAGGGGCTTGGCGGACGTTGCCTCTAAATATCTTCACAAAGGTGATATGGTGTATATAGAAGGCAAGTTACGTACCCGTTCCTGGGAAAAAGATAATGTGACCCGGTACACTACAGAGGTAGTTGGTGACAATATGACCATGCTTAGCACCAAGCCATCAGGAGGCGGCTCTTCTGATTATTCACCCTCATCGGCCACTGGCTCCCCGGGTGGAAATACTGATTACAAGCCATCTGATTCGTCAGATGATTTGCCGTTTTGATGTTGCACCTATTTCCTGATTTTGGAAACACCCACTTCTTTAGACGAACCTCCTAGTAGCACGCTACTGGCAGATTTATTATCGGGAACTCCCGATCCTTTTTTACTATCGGGCTTTATTGCTATTGTCGTTTTGCTTTTCCTTTCAGCAATGGTATCTGCCTCTGAAGTGGCTTTCTTTTCGTTAAGGGCTGATGATCTGGAACGTTGCCGAGAGTCTGAAGATCAGCGAGATAAAAATATCGTTTACCTGCTCAAGAATCCTCGACTGCTACTGGCCACGATTTTGATCATGAACAACTTCGTGAATGTGGCCCTGGTGACATTGTCTACTTTCATGATGTGGGAATTGGCAGCTACGCGTAACCCTACAGAAATAATAGTGGGCGTGGTAACATTTAGTGTCACTTTTGCTATTACCTTTTTTGGTGAAATCATTCCAAAAGTATTTGCGGCTCAGCGCAACCTGTTCTATTCACGGTTGATGAGTCCGGTGTGGAAAGTGCTTGAGCGCATATGCATACCTATATCCTGGTTGTTGTTAAAAATGGGAAATGTGGTGGAGCGAAGGTTTGAAAAGAAAGGTTACAGCACTACTGTAGAGGAACTGAATCAGGCACTGGAGATTACCACTGAAAATAATGAGACGACAGCGGAGGAAAAGGATATATTAAAAGGGATTGTGAACTTCGGTACACTTACCGTGAAGCAAGTGATGCAATCGCGTGTAGATGTATCTGCAGTGGAATATGATCTCAACTTTGGTGAACTGATGGATCTGATCAATTCCTCCGGATTTTCGAGGGTGCCAGTGTACAAGGAAACCATTGATAAAATTGAAGGGGTACTTTATATCAAAGATCTTCTTCCTTTTCTGGACGAAGATGAAAAATTCAAATGGCAGAAGCTGATAAGGCCAGGGCTTTTCGTTCCAGAAACAAAAAAATTGGACTCTTTATTAAAAGACTTCCAGAATAAGCGCGTACACATGGCCGTTGTAGTGGATGAATATGGAGGCACTTCAGGGGTTATTACCCTCGAAGATTTAATAGAGGAAATTATAGGGGATATCAATGATGAATTTGATGAAGAGGATGCCTCGTTTGTAAAAATTGATGAAAACACTTTTGTGTTTGAGGGGAAAACTTCATTACATGATTTTTGCAAGACCATTGATGTAGAGTCAAATATATTTGATACGGTGAAAGGGGAGAGTGAATCGTTGGGCGGTTTGATTTTGGAAATCAACTCAGCGATGCCCAAGGTGGCAGATCAAATTACGTTTGATCGATTTGTGTTTACCATTGTTTCGGTCGACAAAAGACGCATCAAAAGAGTAAGAGTATTGATTAACCAACAGCCATTGCCCAAGACATGATCCGACTTTTGTTGCTGATAATGATTTTCGGGTTGACCTTAAGCGCTTGTCAAACAGAATATTCACCCAAGCCGAAAGGCTACAATCGTTTGATTTTGCCGCCAGCTGCTTATCAGGCTACGGCAGATTCACTGCCCTACTATTTTAAATACTCTGCGCATGCTCTATTAAAAAAGGACACATCATGGGTAAGGGAAAAGCAATGGGTTGAAATTTCATATCCAGAAATAAAAGCGACCATTCACGTCACTTACAAGCAATTAAAAAATAGTGAAGAATTATTAAAAGAGTATTTGAATGATGCTTATGTGCTTACAGCGAAACATCAGATCAAAGCCTATGCTATCGATGAAAGTATTACCAAAACAGAAAGCGGAAAAGTGGCTGTAATTGCAGAAATAGAGGGAGAAGTGCCCAGTCAGTTTCAGTTTACCATGACGGATTCATCGCGGAATTTCTTAAGAGCCGCTTTGTATTTCAATGTTAAAGTTCAAAATGATTCCCTTCGCCCCGCCATTGAATATGTGAAGAAGGACATGATGGAGATGATCAACACGCTGGAGTGGAGGAATAATTGAAGATTATAGGTTAAGGCGCTGACTCTTTGCTTCGTATTCACTGAGAACAATAAGTGCGCTATGCGAGGAATCATTTCACGCAGAGTCGAGAGAGAAGTCGCTAAGTTCGCAAAGCCCCAAGGTAAAATTCAATAGTTCAACTTTCTTTGCGTCACCGTGTCTTTGCGGTAAATTTGATTCTTGGCTAATTTTTTTGACACTTCCATCGAATTCTTAAAAGGCGTTGGCCCTCAACGCGCGTTGCTCTTACAAAAAGAGTTAAAGATTTTCACCTATGGCGATTTAATTCAACAGTATCCATTTCGCTACGAAGACCGAACTCAATTCTATACCATCAAAGAGGTAAATGAAACGATGCCCCACGTACAAATCAAAGGGAAGATCCTTCGTTTTGAAATGATTGGGGGTGGCAGAAAAAAAAGATTGGTAGCCTACTTTGAAGACCCAACCGGAGAACTGGAGTTGGTGTGGTTTCAAGGAATCAATTGGGTGTTGAGCAAGATTAAACCAGGCATTGAGTACATCATATTTGGAAAACCCAACCGTTTTGGAAGAACGATATCTATTGCGCATCCGGAAGTAGAGCCCGTTACTATAAGCAAAGAGAAGAAAGGGTTTTTACAACCTGTATACCCTCTCACCGAGAGGCTTCGATCAAAATATGTTGACAATAAGTTTTTGGTGAAATTGCAACGAGAGTTACTTACAACGGCTATCAACCACATTCGTGAGACTCTTCCTGAAGGGTTAATTAAAAAGCAACAACTCGTTTCTAAAAAAGAGGCATTAATCAACATTCATTTTCCTCAGTCGCACCAGTTGTTGGCGGCAGCTCAAGAACGGTTGAAGTTTGAAGAGTTATTTTACATTCAACTGCGACTCATCAAAATGAAATTGGTTCGCCAGGAGAAATTTAAAGGGATCATTTTTAATGATGCCACCATTCTTACAAAGTTTTACGAAGAGCATTTACCCTTCCCACTTACAGGTGCACAGAAAAGGGTTATTAAGGAGATTTATGCAGACATGAGGTCAGGCAAACAAATGAATCGGTTGTTGCAAGGAGATGTGGGCAGTGGTAAAACCATTGTGGCCTTTATTTGTATGCTATTGGTGATTGGTAGCGATGCGCAGGTGGCATTAATGGCACCTACTGAAATACTGGCACAACAGCATTATGCCAATTTGAAAAAATATGCAGACCTGATGGACTTGTCTATTTCTTTGTTAACAGGGTCAACAAAAAAGAAAGCAAGGACAGAGTTGCACTATCGACTGGAAACAGGAGAGTTAAAAATATTGATTGGCACACACGCACTTATTGAAGATGGTGTAAAGTTTAGTAGGCTAGGATTAGCAGTGATTGATGAGCAGCACCGCTTTGGCGTGGCGCAACGATCTAAACTTTGGCAGAAAAACAAAAATGTATATCCACACGTGCTGGTAATGACGGCCACTCCTATTCCCCGTACTTTGGCCATGACCTTGTATGGGGATTTGGAAATTTCCTCAATAGACGAACTTCCCAAAGGAAGGAAACCGATCAAGACCACGCATCAATACGATTCGCATCGGTTACAAATCAATGAATTCATGCGACAGCAGATAACAGCAGGACGACAGATTTATATTGTGTATCCTTTGATTGAAGAATCGGAAAAGCTCGATCTTAAGCATTTGATGGATGGCTATGAAAGTGTAGCGCGAGCATTTCCGGAAGTGCCTATCAGCATTCTGCATGGCAAGATGAAACCTGATGCCAAGGAATTTGAGATGGGTCGTTTTGCAAAAGGGGAAACAAAAATCATGGTGGCTACCACGGTAATAGAAGTGGGGGTAGACGTACCCAATGCATCAGTTATGATCATAGAGAGCGCTGAGCGATTTGGACTTTCTCAATTGCATCAGTTGAGGGGAAGGGTAGGCCGTGGTGCAGAGCAATCGTATTGCATTTTGGTCACAGATTACAAGCTCAGTGCTGATTCTAAAATTCGATTGAACACTATGGTGAAGACCAACAATGGTTTTGAGATCGCGGAAACAGACCTGAAACTACGTGGCCCGGGAGACTTGATGGGCACACAGCAGAGCGGAGCGCTGGACTTGTTGATAGCCGATTTGGGAAAAGATGGTTTGTTGTTGCAACAGGCTCGTGACGCGGCCGCAGCCCTATTAGGGGCTGATCCAAGTCTCGACAAACCAGAAAACAAGCTGATCAGGATGCAAATAGAGTCTTTGCGGAAAACAGCCGTGAATTGGAGCAGGATTAGCTGATTGTCCCTATTTGAACCCAAATACTCATAAACCCCTATAAATGAGGCTAATAAAGCCGACTTTACTGGACTAAAAGGCTTTTTTTGATTAGGTTTAATGTTACCTAATCTAATGCTGTCTCCTATGCGAAGGACTATACTCTTGTTTCTGGTGGTTTCACCTTTTTATTGCTTTCCTCAAAATGTAGAAATCAAAGATGTAGAACTGGCCGGAGAGGATATTATCGTTCACTATGATCTACAAGATTCCAACCCAACGAATGAGTACTCTCTGGAACTCTATGCCTCTAAAGACAATTTCTCTAGTCCGCTACGGCAAGTGAAGGGTGATATCGGAGAGGAGATAAAACCAGGTGTTGATAGAAAGGTAACGTGGAGAGTTAGGGATGAATTTGGGGGTTACAGTGGTAAAATTTCGTTTGAGATTCGAGGTAAAGTATTCACTCCGATAGTAAAATTCCAAGAATTTAAGGTTGATAAAAAGTATAAAAGAGGGAAGTCTTACCCTTTAAAGTGGAGACCTGGAAACTCGAACCCGGTTAATATTGAATTGTTTAAGGGGACCCAGCGAATTTCTGGAGAAGTGAATCACCCTAATTCTGGATCATCTTTGTTGTCCATTCCAGCTGATGCTGTAAAAGGAGATGACTATAGAATAAAAGTTACTGATACCAAAAACCCTTCAGGAATTGTTTACACCCGGAATTTTAGGGTGGTGCCGAAGTTGCCTTTGCTTATAAAAGTTTTAGTGCCTCTCGCTGTGGTGGGAGGTGCAGTTGTTGGACTTGGTGGAAGTGGAGGCGAAAGTGGTGTTAAGCCTGATTCTGAATTGCCTTTCCCAGCCTTTCCTAGTAATTAATCTTTGTAGCTAATTCTAAGTATGAAGCGATTATATTTTTTAATAGTGTTAGGGTCAGCATTGATTTTCAATGTTAACGGTCAGGGCTTTTGGACCGGGTTGAATGGGCCTTTTGGAGGTGATGTTGAGGATATAATTACTTTGGGTTCAGGGCCAATGCTTGCCGCAACAAATGGTGGATTGTTCAGATCTACCGATGAAGGCTCGACCTGGACGCGGGTCAAAACCGGATTTGATCAATTTGATACGAGCATGCGTGACCTGGAAATTGACGGTGCAGGAAAGGTCTATTGCATTACATATAACAATCTCTACACCTCGACCGATCTGGGCCTAAGTTGGGTAAAAACGAATACAGCAAATTTCACTGATGGCAGAAGAATAAAAATTGCCAGTGATGGGGACATTTACCTCGCTACTTTCTCCAACATATTGAAATCTACCAACAATGGCACCTCATTCGTCAATACCACTTATGTAGCAAGCAACGAAATCACAGGCCTTCAGGTGAGTTCTGGTTCGCCTGAACTTGTTTTTGTTGCGCGTAGGGGGCAGGCAATTCAGAAAGGAACGAATGGCACGTCCTGGTCGGATGCTGGAACGGGTTTCCCGGTTATCAATGGCGGACATGACTACCGAATTGCAAGGGACAATGCCAGCCCTAATAATATTTTTGCACTAACAGATGTAGGGCCGTTTAAGTTGCCAAGTACAGGGAGCACATGGTCTTCTGTGAAGGGCAATCTAGCAGGCACAACTTTTTATGGGAATATTTTTTTTGGAGCTAACAGCTTGTACCTGTTCAATAATGCTGTTAATAAGTTATTTACTTCAACCGATGGAGGAGTGACATGGGACACTCCCGGTGGTGATTATGTTCACCCGGGGTCTCACATGAATGCATTTGCAGCGAAGTCGCCATCAGAATTATATAAGGTAGCAAGAACATACGGGGTGTATAAGTCAGCAAATGCCGGTGCAACCTGGGTAAGTACAAACAATGGAATCAAGTCATTCAATCCCCGCAGCATCACGATTACGACCGGTCAAAACCGCCTGATGATACCTGGGAATGACCGAGGCTATCAGCTTTCTCTGGATGACGGGGGATCCTGGGACCTTGTTAGCTCAGGAATTACCGACCGATACATCAGTGGAATATTAAGATTGGCCGATAATTCCATCATACTGCATGGAGATGGCGTTTTGCGATCGACTGATGAAGGAGATGTTTGGTCGCAACAGAATGTTGGTGGGTTCTATGATCAAATGGTCTCAAGCGGGAATGTCTTGTATATGCTTAGTGGAACAAATTTGCTCAAGAGTACTAATCATGGAGTCAGTTGGACCACCACCGCTATTACAGGCCTTAGTGGAAATTACGATAAAATATTGGTAGATGATGCAGGCAATGCTTTTATAAGAGATTGGAGCAATAGCAGAATTTATAAAATACCCAACGGCTCATCAACAGCAACTCAGCTTGCGCCCAACGCTATTGATTTTACTTTGGTGGGCAACACTTTACTAATTCTGTCATCTTCCTTAACTATGGAGAAGTCAACAGATGGTGGAGTTGTATTTAGCTCAAAGAGTTGGACATCGACTTTTGCTGCATCCCGAATATGGGCCTACTCTGAGGAAGACATTTTTACAATGAGCAACCAGAATGGGAAACTGAATATTTCAGGATCAGGCGGAACGACATGGACTTCACATGCTCTTTTGGATAATGATGTTTTTATTAAAGACTTGAAATGGCGAAAGAATGGAAACGACCTGTTCCTATATGTTGCCCCACAAAACTCGGAGGTGCACAAAAGCATCAATGGCATAATTTTTCCCAAGGCACCTACTAACCTTACTGTACACGGGACTACATATAATCAGGCAACGATTTCGTGGAATTACGACATAATCAATTTCAATACAGAAACGTTTGAAGTTGAATTTTCAGTTGGAAATAATTTCTCGTGGCAAGAGTATTCTAGTATTGGATTTTTATACGAGAACATACAGGGAATATGGGATGCAGCTATTGGTGGCGATCCCGGCACACAAGTACATGTGCGGGTAAAGGCAAAGAATAGCGCAGGTAGTTCGGCCTACAGCAATGAAGTAGTGATCAATTTTCCAGCCATATGTACTTCAGATCTTCCTGATAATAGAAGTTGGACTGGAGTGGCAACAGTCGATCCTGGGAGCACTGCACCAGGTGGCGCAGGACCTTTTACGTTTCCCAATGTTGCCATTAAAGTGCTTTCGAATGGCCCTAATTCTTTTCGTATAGATGATTATACTTTTGGGATCAATAATGATAACGTTTCAACAATCATTGATGAAAATTGTGGTCAAACTTATTTGTCGCAAAATGGGTATCATATGGCGAACGGAAACGGCAGTTGGAATCCGTTAACCGGAAAGCTAATCTTGAAATGGCAGTCATCCGGTTTCGGTGATTTTTTAGAAGGAACAACTGAGTTTACTTTAAATGCAACTGATCCAGTTCCCGCAACCCCGGAAATTGAAGTTTATCTGTATTCAGGGACAGAAGCATTTATAAACTGGACCCTGACAAATTTTGCAACGAATTTTATTCTGGAAAGGTCAACTGCTCCAGGAGGTCCATTTACTGAAGTTGCCAACCTTACCTATCCTAAGGTTTTTTATTTGGATAAAAATCTGCTTACAGGCACGACATACTATTACCGGCTCAAAGCTTCTAATACAACGGGAACCTCACCAGTCTCTGCACAGAAGTCAATTCTATTGCAACCTGTGTTATTTCGCCCTGGAGAAAATGACATTTCGTTAAATTTTGAAAACCAACAAGGTGTTTCGTGGGGAGATTTGGATGGCGATGGTCTGGAGGACATTGCTTCACCTTCATTTACCAATGGTGCAGGGGCTACCGTTCCCCCCGTATTTTTTAGAAATGCTGGAGGAGGCGCTTTTGAAAGGAAGGATATCTCTGTTCTCACCAATGAGAATACTGGTGTTAGCCGAGGAATCAATATCATGGATTATAATAATGATGGCAAGCTTGACATGTATATATCCAGAAGTGGCGGTGGCCTCACAGACCTGCTGTTGATTAACAATGGGAATTGGGATTTTACAAAAATTGTTGTGCCCACGACAGCAAACTACCAAACCGGATTCAGAAGTGCTGCAAACATAGACTTTGATAATGATGGGCTGATTGATATCCTTGTGGGTCAGGATGGTAATCAATTTCCACCTAATTTAAGGGACTTGCTTTTTCGGAATATCGGAGGAACAGGATTCTCGGAGATACTAACTGGCGATTTAGTTACACAAGCCGGCAACTCCCGCAATATGAATACAGTTGACTATAACAATGACGGACTGGTAGATATTTTTGTTGTAAACTATTCCAATGATCCCGGTGGCGCAAGGCTTTTTAAAAACAATGGTGATGGTACTTTCTCGAAGGTGAACGGGTCGATATTTGATTCACAAACTTTCTACTCGATAAGGACTTCCAGTTGGGGAGATATAGACAATGACGGGGACATGGATTTGTTTATGGGCTCTCTAATTTCAAACCCAATTGCTCCAAACCGGTTACTTCAAAACAATGGTGATGGTACTTTTACAGAGTTGACATCAAGTGTTGTTGCTGAAGCTACCGGGCGTACTTTTGGATCTGCATTTGGTGATTTAGACAATGATGGTGACCTAGATCTTATCGCGGTGAATGGGAATAGCACAACCGACAATGCGAATTCAATTTTCTTCAACAACGGAAATGGTACTTTTACAAAATACGTTGGATCTGAAATGATTAATCATCCTCAGATACAAAATATTGGAGTAGGCCTTGCAGATTATGATCAAGATGGTTTTTTGGATATCTATCCTGCAAAGGGGATAACAGCTGCTGTGGATCTACCTAATCTTTTGTATAAGAATACACAAACCAACAATGGGTCAAGAAACTGGATCCAAATAAAACTGATTGGTACAACATCTAACCGAGCGGCTATTGGTGCAAGAATAAAAGTAACAACCACTACGCCTGCCAGATCTCAAATCAGGGAAATCAGTACACGCACCGGATATGGAGCCGCCAACAGTTTGCTTGCACATTTTGGATTGGGAACCGCGCTTGTGGCTGATGTGATTGAGATCAAGTGGCCTTCTGGTAATGTAATGGTGTTGAATAATCTGGCGATCAACCAAATCCATACAATTACTGAAGACGTTGCCGGACCGGTGTTATCCTTTACACCAGCAACAAACACAACATCTGCGCCTATTGGAAATACCCTTATGATTACTTTGGATGAAGATGCAAATGGAGTTGGAGGGAAATTCATCAGAATCCGAAAGGGGTCAGAAGCGGCAACCCCAATTCAATCGTTGGCAGCAAATAGCGGAACAAAAAATGGGAATGTGTTTACGTACACTTTAGCGGCATCTACTGAATATCAAACAACCTATTTTGTTAGTGTTGATGCGGGGGCTTTTGTTGATCAATACCAGAATCCTTCTCTGGTGATTGCGCCTTCAGCTTGGACTTTTACAACTTCAGAGCCACCAGACCTGACGTTTCCCGCAATCACATTTAATCCCAATGATTACATATCATTGCTTAAGGGTTTTGGGTCCAACCAAAAACTGAATGCGATTGCGAGCGATAACAAAGCGGTCACCTCCTTTTCTATGTACTACAGAAAAGTTACCGCAACTCAATATTCTCAAGTGTTCGGGAGTGTGACATCGGGATCTTCTTATGAGTTTCCATTACTTGAATCATTTTTTGATGATATGGGTATGGAATTTTATTTGGAGGCAAAGGATGCAGCTGGGAATACAACTTTATCACCGGCCAGCGGTAATCATAGAATACTTTTAGAATTTGATGATAGTAATACGACACTTTCAATTGCAAGTGGAGCCGGTGTCAACAATTATCAAATAAGAAGTGTGCCTTTTGAAAATTTACCGTCCAATGAAATAAGTGTTTTATTTGACGAATTGGGTCAGCCTGATGGCGCGCAATACCGTATTTTACGATACAAAAATAATCCAGAGTCCTGGTTGGAGTACCCTAATGGATTCAATGCGGTAGCCAGAGGTGAGGGGTATTTTATGCTGGTGAGGGACGGTGCGAATATCAAGTTTGGAAGTGCAAAAGCACCCGTTAACTCCCAAGGAAATTTGTTCGTTGTAAATCTTATAGCGGGGTGGAATCTTATAGGAAACCCTTATACAGTAACAGCAAGTTGGAATGAATCTATTTCAGGACTTACAGGAGTTGGAGGTTTAAAGGCCTATCAAAATGGCACCTACGTTGATGGTAATGAGATGCCCATTTTTAGTGGAGGGTTTGTGTTTGCTGATGTTGCACAACCAGTTTCTGTGAAGCTGAAAACTTCATTAACTGGAGGGAGAAAAAAGAGTGAATTTTCAACGGAGATAGATAAACCCTCTTGGGTTGTTCCAATTCGATTGGAGCAGGCCGGATCGGAATTTCTTTTAGGTGGCGTGGGGATGCACCCAGATTCGAAAGTTTCATATGATGATAATGATGACCTTACTCCTCCAGCTGTTAACGAACGCCTTGAATTGGCTTTTAAACATCCTGAACATTTTATGAAGGTTTTCAGTAAAGATATCCGACCTACTACAGAAAGCGGTGAATGGGAGTTTTCTGTAATTTCTGATAAGGAAGGACTGGCCACCTTGTCATGGGATCCATTGGTATTTGGAGAAAACGCTAGAGAATTGATGCTATATGATTTAGAGCTTCAGAAGGTTGTAGACATGAGGGGATCTGATGTCTATGTTTTTGATCCTGATGTTTCAAGCAGCTTCAAGCTTTATTATGGAGAGAATTTGGAAACAAAGATAATGCCCAGTGGTGTCAGTTTGGGAAATCCTGTACCGAACCCAGCAAATAGAACTTCTTCTATATCGTTTACCTTATCTGATCAGGAACCTGAATATCAGGTTGCCTTAGAAGTATATGATATGATGGGAAAATCTATTGAAAGGTTCGTTAAAGGAACCTTAGCGCCAGGTTTCTATACTTATCAATGGGATTTGGGTGATCAAAGTGTCTCTAATGGATTGTATACGTATAGATTAGCAGTTTCCTCTAATGGAAACAGAGTTATTAAGACTAGAAAAGTTATTGTCAATAAATAGGTTTAATTAACCATTTAGGCCATGAAAAAAATATTATCAATTTTCCTGTTCGCCTCGGTAATGAGTTCAGGGTTTGCTCAAAACGTGAGCAGCAGAAGTGATGTGTTTGTGATCGATTATTCTGATCCTTCCAAACTGGTTACTTCATCTTTTGTGCCTAAAATTACTTGGATTGAACCATTGGCTGAAAATTTATATTCTGAATCTCAGAAAGTAACGATCAAGTTTGAAGTAATATCCAAAAAGCCAATAAAAGTAATTACACTGTCAGCCAGAGAAAACGAAGAGGCAGAGATTAGAGGAGCATCTCAGATTATTCCTCCGGCAGGGGAAGAACTAAAGACAACTGTAGAAAGAAACCTGACACTACAGGATGGCAATCATTATATAGAAATTGGAATCGAAAATGTAGATGGAATAAAAACTCTAAGCCATAGAATAATTAGAGTGGGAGCAGCTTCGTTAGCGGATGCATCCAAACTTGACAGAACCGATTATGCTATTCTTTTTACCAGCAACGATTATGATAATTGGCCTGATTTAGTCAATCCTATTAATGATGGACGGATGATTGCAGAAGAATTAAGAAAAAACTACGGTTTTAAAGTGGAGATCATGGAGAATGGATCTCAGATAGATATTCTTACAAAAATCAGAGAATACTCTGAACGTAAGTATAAGCCTCTTGATCAAGTGTTTATTTTCTTTGCTGGTCACGGACAATATGATGAAACCTTTGGGGAAGGTTTTGTGGTGACCAAAGAATCACTTGCCAATGATGTGGCCAAAACCTCTTATTTATCACATAACCGACTGCGTTCTATTATTAACAATATTCCTTCTGAGCATATTTTTCTGGCTATGGATGTTTGCTTTGGAGGAACATTTGATGCGGCCATTGCACATCGTGGAATGGAGGAAAATTTCTACAAAGAAAGAGAAGCTTCTCAGTCGGAGATGGTGAATAGGAAATTGACATACAAGACCAGGCAATATCTTACTTCTGGTGGAAAAGAATACGTGCCAGATGGCCGCCCAGGAATGAACTCTCCCTTCGCACGCAAATTTTTGGAAGCACTGAGAACACGTGGCGGCAAGGACTTGATCTTGACTACCGGTGAAATCAATACATTCGTTGAAATCCTAAAACCACAGCCTCGCATGGGCGCATTCGGTGATAATGCTCCAGGAAGTGATTTTATTTTTATTGCGAGGTAATTCATACCATTCTTATTGTGCAGACACTAAGAAGCTGCTTTTTTATTTGGCACTAGGGGTTTACTATCAGGTTTAATTTTCTATCTTACGAGAGAAATACGGAAAAACTTAACCATATCCCTATGGATAAAAGTGCGATATTCAAACTAATTTTTGTTCTGGGAATATCAATTGCGACTCAAAATATTTCCTATAGTCAGTGTGACGGAACGCCTATGATTACCTCAGTCTTTCCAGCTGATGTATGCGCTGGTATATCTTTCACGAATGCATCCTATTTAACCTCGGGATCACCTGATCAATATCGTATAGATTGGCTTAGTGCAGGAATTCCGAATGTAAATTGGACAAATTTACCTTCTGGGCCTATTACAATAAGTAATCTACCTTCATCTCCTGGAACTTATAATGGCAATATTTATGTAAAGAAATTTTCAACTGGCTGTGAAAGCGAAGAGTGGTTTTTTAGCATAAACATCTCGAGTCCATCAATATCAGTAGGTTCCGTTATTACAGCCTGCCAAGGAGCCTCATTTGCGGAAGTGCCTTTTACAACAACGGGGACGCCAACGATGTATAGAATTGATTGGAATCCTCAGGCTAATGCTGCTGGCCTGTTTGATGTTGGTTTCACAAATTTGCCTTCAAGCCCTCTAAATATATCAAATATACCTAGCATAGCTGGACATTATGTAGGTTCTCTATTTGTAATTACTAGTGCTGGTTGCGAAAGCCCTGGAACACCGATATCACTTGATGTGGGTGCTAGTATTTCGCTAGTTCAGAATTCAACCGTTTGTCCAGGGTCTTCTTCTACAACTTTGGCCTATACGGTTAATACTGGAAATCCTGATCAATATCATATAGATTGGGATGCTGCCGCAAATGCTGCTGGCCTAACTGATGTATCCTTAACTACACTTCCTCCAAGTCAAATAACAATATCTAATATTCCTTCAACCCTCGGAACTTATTCTGGGAATCTATTTGTACAAAACAGCACCGTTGGCTGTGGGAGCATAGGATACGAAATTAGTGTAATGGTAGGGCCTACTATCTCATTCAACCCCAATATTGGCGTTTGTCTTGGTGCCTCGACAGCAACATTTCCTTACTTAACATTGGGGAATCCTGACCAATACAGTATTGATTGGGACGACCCTGTAGGTGGAGTTGGAATAACAGATACCCCATTAACTTCATTGCCATCAACTCCCGGAAGTATCACGATTAGCGGAATCCCGTCTCTTTATGAAGGTGTATTCAATGGATTTTTGAAGGTTCGAAATTCAAATTGTGAAAGCTTAGCATATCCAATAAGTGTTACAATACTTTTACCGGGTGGAAATATATCTGAATCGCAAATCGTATGCAGTGGAGGAAATCCAGTTGCCTTTGATGGACATGCTGCGTCAACGGGCCCAGGGATTTTGACCTACCGGTGGCAGAGCTCAACAGACGGAAATAACTGGAGCAGCATTGCTAATGCAACAGGATTGACATACGACCCACCTCTTGGTCTGACACAAACGACTTATTACAGACGAGCAACTACTAGTAACTTTTATGGTACTGTTTGCACTGGGTATATTTTTGTGAATGTGTTCGTGAATAATGTGATTGGAGGCAGTATAAAAGAAAATCAACTTATCTGTCCAGGCTCTACACCATCACAACTCTGGCAGAACATTCCTTCAGTGGGATCTGGTTCATTGACCTATCAATGGGAACGCAATTCAGATGGCTTTTGGAGTTATATTAGTAATGCGACAGGCCCTACATATGACCCAACTCCGGGTCTAGCACAAAGCTACAGGCTAGCGACAACATCGACATTGAACGGTCATCAATGTACTGCATATAGTAACAGTGTATACATTGAGGTCATGACCATAACTGGCGGCAATCTTATGGACCAGACTATCTGTTCAGGAGGAGACCCTAGTATCTTTCTTGAAAATCCTGGATCATTAGGGAGCGGAACAAGAACTTATCAATGGCAAACGTCAATTGATAACATCACATTTAGCAATGTGCCAAATGCGACTAGTAAAGATTATGATATACCACCAGGCCTAACCCAAACAAGTTATTATAAAAGGCTGACTACAAATTTCGACCCTAATATGGGGGTGATTTGTGAAGCTACAAGTAATACGGCAACTGTCAACGTACTACCTGCCCCAACTGCAACGATTAGCTCATCTGGCCCAATAGGATTTTGTGAAGGTGGAAACGTAACCTTAAATGCAAACTCTGGATCTTCTTATTTATGGTCAAATGGGGCAACGTCCCAATCGATTACAGTTTCTACGAGTGGAGATTATTCAGTCATAGTTACTAATTCACCAGGTTGTTCAGCTACAAGCCAACCTACTGTTGTCACCGTAAACCCCAATCCAACAGTTTCAATATCTGGCCCAAGCTCATCGTGTGGTCCTGCATCATTAACAGCTTCAGGGGGCACATATTATTTCTGGAGTGGCCCTGGAGTTACTGATCCGGCTCAGAACCCACAACCAGCTATCCAAACTGGTACCTATTACGTAACAAGTTACAATTCATATGGATGTGCGAGTATAAGTCAGGCATCCCATTATATAGCAGTCAACCCTATTCCTTCAGTTTCGGTATCAGGTCCATCTTCTGCCTGTGCATCAACTATTCTTTATGCCAGTGGAGGCTCTTCTTACTCTTGGAGCGGACCTGGCGTAAGTGGTGGAGGCTCATCAAAGATTATTTACTATACCGGAACCTATTCTGTTACTAGCTATAACCCAGAAGGTTGTCAGAGTGCAGGCTCTGCCTCTATTTATGTTGCTATAAATTCAAACCCTTCAGTTTCAATTTCCGGTCCTTCTTCAGCCTGTAATTCCACAACTCTTACTGCCAGTGGTGGGTCTTCCTATACGTGGAGTGGGCCTGGGGTAAGTGGCAGTGGCTCATCCAAAACTGCATACTATACCGGATGGTACTATATTACCGGATATAGTGCTGCTGGCTGTTCATCTACAGCCAGTAAATACGTTACAATTAATTCAACGCCTACAGTCTCCATATCAAAATCTGGTAGCTTTTGCCCTTCAGGATATGTAACCTTAACGGCCAATGCTACTGCAGGAAGTACTTATTATTGGCCTCACAACGGTGCTACTACAGCCTCCACATGGGCAAACGCAGGCTCTAAAACAGTGCAGATTTCCAAAAACGGATGCAGCGCATCAGCATCCTATTATGTTGCCTATCAAAACTGCAATGGTGGTGGAGGCGGTGGAGGTGGAATGCCTAGAGTAGGGGCAGATAAACCTGAGCCAGCTATAACTCCAGACCCTCAACAACCTGATGTGAATTTATTGCCAGGCATTTACCCTAACCCAGTAAACGATGAGCTTAACGTAGTACTGGAAGAACCTGTACAGATCCATGCCGAGGTTACTTTAGCAGAATTATCAGGAAAAGTCCTTGCCAGTAAATCAATCGAAAAAGGTGAAAATAAAACAACCATTATTACTGAGAATATTCCTGATGGCATCTATATCCTGGCCATACTTTCTGATTCAAAGCGGAAGTATTTGAAAGTAATTGTGAGACACGGTCAATAACTGGTTCAAACAACTTCGCATGAGCGCTTTCGGTGATAATGCCCCAGGTAGTGACTTTATCTTTATTGCGAGGTAATCCTTTGTTTAAAGATTGTTGAAACACCCAAATGACAAATTGAATTGTGCTTCATTAGGCATTGAGGGTGCATTTATTTATTAATTCCTTCAATTCATTTACCAAACTGGCATTTTTGGCATTAAACGATGTTGTAAGAAAGGTGTAGTTTTTCTATTAATAAAGTAACTTTATCAATTCAACAAATCCTCCGGTATGAATAGAGTTTTACTTGCCGCAATTTTTAGTCTTACCCTCCTTTCACCTGTCTGTGCTCAAAAGGTTTCTATCAACAAGGTGGATATTGAAGGTGAAAAGATCATTGTCTTTTATGATCTGGAAGACGCCAACACCAATCACGAATACTTACTTAACCTCTACAGTTCCAATGACAATTTCACGGAGCCGCTGAAAAACGTTTCCGGTGATGTTGGTGGTGAAGTGGCACCTGGAACAAATAAACGAATTGAGTGGAATGTGCGACAGGAGTACGGTGGGTATAAGGGAAGAATAGCGCTAGAAATAAAAGGCAGGGTGTATACCCCCTTTGTTAAGCTGCAAAATTTCTCTACTAAGAAAGCCTATAAGAGAGGAAAAACTTACAACATTACCTGGAAGGCGGGTAATAACAATCCTATTCACCTTGAATTGTACAAAGGTAACTTGAGATTGGATGGCGCTATGAACCACCCCAACAATGGAATATATACATTAAATATCCCGCCAAAATCTAAGCCGGGAAGTGATTATCGGCTAAAGATCAGTGATGCCAAGAACAGTGATGAGATGATGTTCACTCCTTATTTCAAGGTGGCACCTAAAATTCCGATGGTAGCCAAAGTGTTAGGAGGGTTGGTGATCGTGGGCGGAGGAGTTGCAGCAGCCGGATTGTCCGGTAGTGGTGGAGGTGGAGATGGTGGAGGCACGGAAACAGGTGGAGTAATTCCTGATCCTCCATTACCTCCGGATGGTGATTGAGAAATTATTTGACTATTTGAATTAGCAATTAGGTATGAAAAAAATATTACTCTTAACAGCTTTCCTTATTCACGCATTCTGCATTGAAGCCCAAATCCCATTCTTTAAACAGGAAGGGCCAAACGGGGGATCAATTGCAGAAGTAGCAATTAATGGGTCATCACATATTTTCATTAGAGTTTTGAATCCGAATCAGCAATCAAGCGTGTATAGAAGCACTAATAATGGCAATGAGTGGATCAAAATATCTATCGGGACGAATGGGCTGGATGACTATGAAGCAAGAGATATTTTAATCGATGCAAATGATAAGCTTTATATATTAGGGAAATCTAAAATTTACAAGTCTTCGGCTGCAAGCAATGGAGACACCTGGACCTCAGTTACTCCTCCTTCGCCATTTATTAGTGGTGATGAATTAGTAAAAACAAATGATGGGGAGTTATATATAAGGGATGCTTTTTGGGGTGTATTCAAATCTAATGATGACGGTGATACTTGGGCTGATATTTCTAATAATCTACCATCCCCTAATTATACTGCGATAATTGCCGTAGCCAACGATATCTATCTTGGGGTTTTAAACACTGGAACATATAAACTTCCAAATAACACTTCAGTTTGGTCTGCCTTTAATACTGGAATTACTCTGCCAGATCAGGCCGCTTCCTTTGCGTTAAGAGGAGCAGAATTGTACCAGACAAATAGAGATGGGGTGTATCGGCTTAATGGATCAACATGGGAAATTATCGGTGGCCCAGGTCAGGGTGGGAATGAAGAACTTCCTGAAAATTTTAATAGTTCAGATCATGGCGTAGTACTGGGATCAGGAACAAATGTGTATGTGTATTTTGAATCTGAAGGGAAATTATACAAATCGACCAGTGCAACTACAGGGCCTTGGGTGGAATTAACTGATGTCTACCTAGGAGGGCAAATCATGTCTGCGAATGCCTTTCAAGGAGGGACAAGTATTTTTGTGGGGTATAAAGATCGAGGTTTATTACGTTCAATAGATGACGGGGCCAACTGGGATTTTTCTGATAACGGAATTACCTTTAACAACAACAAGAGTTTTATCAAAGCAAATACCACCGATGAATTTTTTGTTGCGGATGGAGGGCCTTTTCTTCACACGTCAAATTCTCTTGGCTTCAACTGGAATCGCGAGCTTTTGAATTCTTGCTCTACATGTGCGTTTAGTACACTTATTAAATTAGGTAATGGAAATATACTGGCTATTGGTAACCAAACGTATAGATCAACAAATAATGGAGCATCTTGGAGTGACATAGGAGGCCCAGCAGTTTATTTAGATAATGTTGCCAATGGAACGGATACAAAATTTTATGGGCACAATCTTAATGGTTCAACCCATACCTATTATGTTTCTACAAGTGCAACACCGGCTGCTACTTGGAGCACACTTAATGTTACAGGGCTTCCCGCCAATTATGATCTCATAGGATTTGCGGCAGATGGGGCAAATAACTTATACTTTTTAACTGATAATGGACCTATCAAATTATTTAAGGTAGTTAACGGTCAGACAGTAGCATCAGAGATTACGGATACAGGAATGACACAAATGACTGCCATTAATAACTTTAATGGAGCTCTTTATCTTAGTGGATTCAGGTCTTCGTCTGGGATGTATGAGATTGCCAAAACTACTAATGGAGGGTCTAGTTGGACTTATACATTGACAAGCTCAGTGGATGAAAATCAATCAATGGATGATTTTACCTTTTTATCGAGCGATATTATTCTTGGGATTGATCAAGGAGGCGTTGGGAGTAAACTTTTTTATAGTAATGACGCAGGGATCACTTGGGTAGAGGTTGATGAGTATGATGAAGGAGACGGAATTGTATTTGCGGGAGGAGTATTAGATGAGAATGGATATGTCAATGTTATTTTTTCTGGCGCACCATCATATCGTTCAAATGAACCCATTTTTAGGCCAAACGCACCCACAAACTTAAAGGCTATCGGATCATCAGAGATAGAAATTGTTTTAGAGTGGGATCACGATGGCCTATTTGTAAATGACTTCGCGATTGCAAGAAGGATACAGGGCGAACCAGATTATATAGCTATTGATACAGTATACTCTCAGGATATGTATTACGTGGACGAGGATATTTTGGAGGCCACAAATTATCAATATCGTGTAACGGCTGTTAGTACTGCTGGAAGTAGCGATAATATTACTGTTAACGTGACTTCTGGAGATGATTGTGAATTAACTATTCCTGATAATAGGAGTTGGACTGGCACTGTTCCGGCCGCATTTTCTAATACAGAAATTGGCATTAGAAAAATAAATGAGGATTCATACCTCATAAGTGATTTTACGGCTGGCTCATTGGTGGGAGAGGGTTTTTCTGCCGAAGTTGATGCAACCTTTTTTGAAAATTGTGGGCAACCGTTTATTGATCCAACAAGTGGAGCCTATCCTGATGGAGTGGGAACCTGGTCTTCCGGAACAAATACCCTAACCCTGAAATTTCAAACTGATAAGAATCAGTATACTCCAATCTCAAATACGATAACATTGGTTTTGAATGCAAATGACCCTGCGCCTGAAAAACCTGAGAATGTAAGAGCGCTTATTTTAAGTAATACTTCAGTTGAAGTGAGTTGGACTACTGGGTTTTTTCAAAGTAGCTATTCAGTAGGCAGATCCACAAGTATGGGAGGCCCTTATATCGAAATTGCTACGGTAAATTATCCTGAATCTAAGTTGATTGATAGCGGCCCATTTGTTGAGGGGACAGAATATTTCTACAGAGTAAGAGCCAGTAATTCAAACTTAACCCCATTGACTGAAGACTCTGATGAGGTTTCAGTGGTATTTAAGAAACCAAATTTTGTGATCTCAAGTACTACGTTGAGCAATTTTGTAGCTGCATCTATTGGTTCATACTGGGCAGATATGGATGGAGATGGTGAAGAAGATTACTTAACACTATCACTGGATGAATCAGGTGAGGTTCTAAAGGCAAAATTGTCAATCTTCCGTAACCTAGGAAATGGAGACTTTGTGAAAATTGACCCTGTCGTGTTGGATAAGGAGTATACATTTCTCTCCGTGATCGACTATAATAATGATGGTTTCGATGATCTTATATTTCCTATTGATGAAGCAGAAGGATTAGATTTTTATACCAATAATGGAGATTTAACATTTACATCGGTAAGTGGAGCACAACTTGGTGATGCTGCTTCAATTGATATGGAAGTTAACAATATTACATGGGCTGAAATTAATAATGACGGGCTTTTGGATTTAATGCTCTTAGGAGGTGAAGATTCTAATCCCCCACGACTCTATAAGCAAAACTCTAATAACAGTTTTACACAAATAGCAGGTGGGGATTTAGCTACAGACTTGGATGAAAAGAACATTGCCTATTGGGCTGATTACAATCAAGATGGTTTTACTGACGTGTTAATAGTTAGTACCGATGATCCTGTTCGCCTATATAGAAATGCTGGAAACGAAACTTTCACTAGGGTTACAGGAAGTGGCTTCAGTACTGCAATGGCTACAGCTGCTTCATGGGGAGATTATAATAATGACTCAAAAATTGATCTATTTCTGAGTGACCCAAGCGCCAATGCTATTTATTTGAATAATGGAAATGAGACGTTTACTCAAAATTTGACTACTTCTATTTCTGAAGTAAATCCTTCTCTCAGTTCAACATGGGGAGATTTTAACAATGATGGATTTCTGGACTTATTAGTTGCCGGATTTTTTGGATTACCTACTAAGCTCTTTTTGAGAGATCCGGGCTCTACATCAAGTGTTGTATTTACGAAAATTGATCAGGAGAAAATCAATGATCCCTCGGTTACTCATTTTAGTGCTGCACATGCAGATTATGATAAAAATGGATTTTTGGATATAGGGATGTCTGGTTTGATTTTTTCAGATGATAGTGATGGGACAATTGCAGTTAATAACAATTTGTATAAGAATAACAATTCAACTGGAAATTGGGTTGAAATAAAGCTTGTCACTGTAAATGGAAATAAATCGGGAGTTGGTTCGAAGATTAAAGTTGTTGCAGGAGGAAATACTTATTTTCGAGAGATCACAGCACAGTCAGGTCAAGCGGCTAGAAATAGTTTACGGGTTCACGTTGGTTTAGGCGCTGCAACCTCAATAACCTCAATTGAAATTAAATTCCCCGCAGGTCCCTTAGGACCCTCGATTACTAAGACTATTCTTGATCAAGAGGTAAATCAGATAATTACAATTTCTGAGGATACAGAGGGCCCACAATTCTCTGCCTTCTCCCCGAAAAATCGTGACAAGGGGTTTGTGTCGGAGGAAATTTCTGTTAATGCCAATGATGCTGTGTCAGTATCGGGGGTGAGCGTAGTCTATCGACCAATTGGAGGAGAGGATTTTGTAACAGACGCAATGAGCCGTGTGGGAAGCACTAACGAATGGAAGATTTCGATCCAGGAAGGATGGTATGATGACATGGGAATGGAGTTTTACTTCGAAGCAGTAGACCCATTTGGTAATACTACAAGAAGCCCTGCTACAAGTAATCATTACTCGTATTTTAACTACAAAGAAACAAATGCACCTAAGTTTCCAACAACATCACTTGTTTTTGGTGGAACGGAGAGTACCTGGAATATCGTTTCAATACCGTTTGATTTGGGCACCAGTGCCACAGTAACATCAGTATTGGATGAACTAGGAGCTTTTGATAATACACTTTGGCGATTACTGACTTATCAAAATCAAACGGAGTGGGCTGAATTTCCTTCTACTTTCTCCTCTTTTAATAGAGGAACTGGTTATTTTCTGAACGTAAAAACACCACCATCAGCAGGTATAACTATTGCTGACGAAATTCTGGCGCCACAAAACAATCAATCTAATTTGTTCTTAATGAATCTAAACCCGGGATGGAATCAGATTGGTAATCCTTATTTAGTGAATGTGAATTGGGCGGATGTGAAAGCATTTAATTCTGGTGTTTCAGGTGTAGGGGATTTAAAAGTGTACAGCAGCAATGGAAGGTCATACGGAGATGGAAGTATTTTGGAGGTTTATCGAGGCGGCTTTGTGTTTGCCAACCAGGCAGTTTCTGACTACAAAATTTCATTTCCAGGCCAATCTGCCGGTGGGCGTAAAAGGGAAGCCGGTAGAATTGCCTCCACAGAGTTGGACGCAGATAACTGGCGCACAATGTTTACACTAAAACAATCTGACGTTACTTTTACCCTTGGTGGCATTGGAATGAATCCGGAGGCCAAACTCTCTTATGATGATTTTGATGATGTAACGGTGCCGCGTTTAAATGATTTCCTTGAAATGAATTTTCATCATCCGGAGCACTTTGCAAAAAGATTTTCGCGTGATGTAGTGCCTACACAGGAAGAGTATACATGGCAATTTACAGTAGATAGCAATCTGGATGGACTTGCTACTTTGCAATGGGATAACACCAGCTTTGGTGCTAACGAGAATGAGTTGTACTTATTGGATGTAGCCCAACAGAAACCCATCAATATGAGGGACGCATCTGCTTATACTTTTGATGCAAACATTTCATCGCAGTTCAAGGTTTATTTTGGAGAGCATCTGGCTGCCAAAATTCAACCTGAGAAAATAAAATTGGGGAAGGCATATCCTAACCCAACGAGTGGTCTGACAACCATTCCATTTACTTTGCCAGAAGCTACTGGCAGTTACCATGTAAGGCTTGAAGTGTATGATATGGTAGGAAGAAGAGTTGATATTTTGCAGAATGGACTACTGCCAGCTGGATTTTACGAATCCGAATGGGATTCAACGAACAAACAGTTTAGCAACGGGTTGTACACTTACCGTTTAGTAGTAGCGGGCGACAGAAAGAATGAAGTATATACGGATAAAATAATTTTGAATAAATAATAAGGCCATGACAACAAAATTAAAACTGGCTCTCTTAATTCTCCTGGGTACGGCATTTGGTGTTCAGGCACAAAATGTAAGTTCACGAACTAACTCATTTGAGGTGGACTTCAGCGATCCCAATAAGTTGGTAAGCTCTACCATACCTGTAATTAGTTGGATTACTCCTATTGCGGAGAGCAACTACTCTGGGGAGTCCAAATACAAAATCAAATTCGAGATAGAATCGGATAAACCGATTAAGAATATTCAAATCATTATTAAGGAGAGTGAAGAATCTGCATCACGAGGAATGATGTCGGTGCAGCCTGAAGAAGGCGAGCGACATAATACGGTCATAGAAAAAAATCTCACCTTAATGGAAGGTAATAATGTGGTGGAGATCATCGCTGAAAATGAGGATGGTACAAAAACGATAAGTCATCGTACCATCAGAATTGGAACTACAGCTTTGGCCGATGCCAGTAAATTGGATCGTACTGACTATGCGATTTTATTCACTACGAATAATTATGACAACTGGCCAGACCTTACTAATCCAGTGAATGATGGAAGAATGATTGCCAAGGAGCTCAAGGATAACTTCGGCTATGAGGTTGAAGTGATGGAAGGAGGATCACAATCGGATATCCTTAAGAAAATAAGAGAGTATGCTGAAAAGAAATATAAGCCGTTGGATCAGTTGTTTATTTTCTTTGCAGGTCATGGTCAGTTTGACGAAACGTTTGGGGAAGGCTTTGTGGTGACAAAAGAATCATTGGCTAACGATGAAGCAAAGACAACTTATCTTTCTCATAATAGATTGAGATCAATCATTAATAATATTCCGTGTGAGCATATCTTCCTTGCTATGGATGTTTGCTTTGGAGGAACGTTTGACCAGGCCATAGCACATCGCGGGATGGATGAAGATATCTATAAGGAGGCAACACAGGCAGAGATGGTAACTAGAAAGCTTTCCTACAAAACCAGAAAGTATTTGACCTCCGGAGGAAAAGAATATGTGCCAGACGGAAGACCTGGAATGAACTCACCTTTTGCGCGAAAGATGTTAGAAGCCTTAAGGGGTAGAGGGGGTAAAGATATGATTCTTTCCTTGGGAGAGTTAAATACATATGTGGAGGCATTGAAACCTCAGCCCAGAATGGGAGAATTTGGCGATAATGCACCTGGAAGTGATTTTGTGTTCATTGCGAGGTAGGTCATTACTATAGATATGTGAAAAGGTGAGTGTAATAACTCACCTTTTTTTGTGCTTTAATGTTAAATTGAATCCCATTTTTAGCGGTTAATATGCGTTGCAGGCTTTTAGTTCTATTTTTTATTCAATTCATTACCCAACTTTCCTATGGGCAGCCGGGCAACTACTTTTTGTCCCATTACGCGCCTACCGATGAAAATATTGATTATCTAAGTTTTGATATTGTACAAAGCGAGAGAGGAATAATCTATTTCGCCAATAAAAGCGGAGTAGTGGAGTTTGATGGGAGAAACTGGGATGTGATCGAATCCCCGGGCGCCATATATTCTTTAACCATAGCCAATGGAAATGACCTCTACTATGGCGGCCTTACAGGTTTTGGCAAATTGACATTAACAGATAATGGTGTTACAACCTTTCAGTCACTCTCTGCCAATGTTAAAGCCGGGAATATTTTTAAAAGTAAAACTATAGGTAACAAGGTTTACTTTTTAAATGAGGGGCACCTTTATATTTTCAATATTGACACACAATCAATTGAACTTACGGTTGATGCAAAAACCAACGCTAGTTTTACAGGGATGCATGAGTTGGATGGAGCACTTTATTTAACCGATGCTAACTCCTCACTGCATAAGTTGGATAATGGACAACTTATACCTGCTTCACTTTCTTTTTTAAATGGAGACGAGTTGTTATTTGTTGATAAGTTGGCAGGCTCAGCCCAGTACTTGATTGGCACAGCATCCAATAGACTACTTGTCTATTCTTCAGCAAAGGCCATCGAAATAAACGGGGAAGACGCGGGGTACCTGGAAGACAATGTAGTGGTTGGTGGCAGATGGGTGAATGAAGGATTAATTGCTATAGGTACATTAAGTGGAGGCGTTGTTTTCATTCATCCTGATACTGGCGCCACTGAGGAAATAATAAATTATTATACAGGATTACCCGACAATGAAGTGTTTGCACTGATGACTGACTTCAATCAGGGTGTTTGGGTAGGCCATGATTATGGCTTCACGCGGATTGCTCCTTATTTACCATTCCGTACGTTCAATCATTACCCCGGCTTATCTGGGAATTTGCTGACAGCTTATTCTGATGAGCGCCAGGTGTATGTAGGTACTTCTGTTGGTCTATTCAAGCTTAACAAGGAAGAAGTATACAGTGAAGAAACTTACTATGTTACCCGCTTAAGAAAAACGACTGCTGAAGAGGAAAAGGTGGAGCGAAAAAAAAGCAGAAGAGGACTTTTTGGGTTTTTAAAAAGAGATAAAAATCAAGAGGAAGAAAAAGCAGATGATGAGCCAGCGCAAGAAAAAGGCGTCAAGAAAGTGGTGGAGAAAAGAACGAGAAAAGTATTGGAAGCACTTGAATATGGATATAAGAAAGTTGCAGGGATAGAAGGTAAGGTAACGCATTTCATGAATGTCGAAGGGAGACTTATGGCTGCAGGTGTAGGAGGTGTATTTGAAATTGAAGAGTTAGAAGCAACCCCGGTATTTACTGTGCCAGTGCGCACAATATTCCACTCTCCTACTTTGAAGCAATTATTGGTGAGCACTTACAATGACAGAATAAGAACGCTACGCAATAATGGAGAACAATGGGAAGAGACATTTTTGTTGGATACGCTTCGGGCCTATGTAGGAAATATTTTTGAAGACCATGTTCAGAATATCTGGCTTTGTGGTAGAGCTGATGTGGTTAAGGTGGAATTGATAGATGCCAAAATAAGTACCATCTCCTCCGTTCCATTTGCTTCTACTGTGTTGGATGAAACGATGGGCTTTTCTCAGGGAGTAGAAGTTTTTGTGGCAGCCTCTGGAGCTTTTCATAGGTACGATGTTGTCAACCATCAATTTGTAAAATATGATTCACTACCCGGACCAAGAAAATACTTCACCTCTATGGGGACTTTCTGGTACAATGACGGTCACAAATGGGGAACTGTAGACGCTCAACTTCAAAACAGACTGAATCTTCAATGGCTAGGGCTTTTTCCAGATATCCGAACACTTACAATGGCAGACAACGGGAATGGACTGTGGCTAATTACTGCTGATAATGAACTTTATAAATTTACAAGATCAGAGTTGAAGGAGATGGCGAAAAACTACCCCTTATTCTTAAAAGAAGTGAGAGGTTCTGAAAATAGACTTTTGTTGGGCAATCTTTTCAGTATTGACCAAAGAGAAAGTGCATTATCTTTTGAGTTTATTCAGCCTGAATATACCAATGCTTTGGCCATTGAGTACCAGTATATGATTGAGGGAATTAACAAGTCCTGGTCGGAGTGGTCAACTACCAACAACATTGTAAATTTTCCATTCCTTACACCTGGTAGTTATAAGCTAAGGATAAAATCCCGAGATTTATTTGGTGTAGAGTCTGAATTAGAACCGGTTGACTTTAGAGTAATTCCTCCCTACTGGAAGCAAACATGGTTTTACGGACTAGAATTCGTGTTTTTTGCCACTCTTGTATTTTTGTCGCTTAAGCTGAGTGCTGCAAACAGAAAGTACAGACATGTTAGTCAGTTGCTCTCTATTCTAACCGTAATTATGCTCATACAACTTGTTCAGAATACGGCTGAATCATTTATAGAGATGCAAACTACACCGGTGTTTGATTTTTTTATCCAGGTTTTTATAGCCCTTTTGATATTGCCTCTGGAGTATAAGATGAGAGAATTAATGACAAAAGCATCAGAAGGGCAATACGATCTAAAGAACTTAAAGCGAATAAAGCCTTAGTTTCCGTTATATCTTTTAATTAACTTCACTTCAATTAAAAAATATAGTTATGAAAAACCTTTACCTACCGTTAATAGTTGCTTTGATAGGGTGGTCGTGTCAAACTAATACAGAACAAGCGGATGATGCTTACTATAATCCGCCTGCCGATGGGTTTAATTCTGCTGAGTCTGATCCGGCAGCGATAGAACTTGCGGATAGCATAATGGTAGCCATTGGTGGCAGGAAAAATTGGGATGCAACGCGCTTTATTTCATGGAATTTTTTCGGAGCAAGGGATTTGGTTTGGGATAAAAAGGAGGGTCGCGTGCGCATTGAAAGCAACCGCGACAGTACTATTTATCTACTTAACCTGAATACAATGGAGGGCAAGGTGCAGGTAAAGGGAGAGGAATTGACTGAAGCAGATTCATTGGTAAAGATGCTGGATCGCGCGAAAAGAATATGGATTAACGATTCCTACTGGTTGGTTATGCCATTTAAACTCAAGGACACTGGTGTAACACTAAAATACATGGGTGAAGACACACTCGTAAATAATAAGTATTACAATGTGCTACAATTAACATTTGAAAATGTAGGAGTGACACCTCAGAACAAATACGACCTCTATGTGGATGTTCAGGAAAATCTGATAAAATCCTGGGCGTATTACAGTGATGCAACCAGCGATACAGCCAATTGGAAGCGCCCATGGGATAATTATAAAAAGTATGGCAACATTTTATTATCAGCTGATCGTTCGGATGATGGTGGGCCTAAGAATGTGAAGGTAGACGAAGAGTTGCCTGATGAAGTATTTACCAAGTTTTAATAAAGTCATATGTTACTGAACCTTGAATCCATTCCCCATTTCTACAAAGGTTATGTAAAGCTTGTTGAAGAAACAGATCCTATTCAGGCGTTGCGAATCTCCGGTCACCGCGCGCAAGAATTGATGCACAGTATTCCTGCCCCTAAGCAGGATTTTAAGTATGCTGATGATAAATGGACAATCAGAGAATTACTTTGTCATATGATTGATTCGGAAAGGGTATTTGTATACAGGGCGTTACGGTTCGCAAGAAATGATAGAACACCATTGTCAGGATTTGACGAAAAATTATATACGCCAGAATCGAATGCGCATGGGAGGGAGCTGAAGAGTATCATTACTGAAATGGCACACTTAAGAACTTCGACCATTGATCTCTTTGCAAGCTTTACACCTGAAATGTTGTCGAGGAAGGGTGTAGCCAACGAAAACGAATTTTCGGTGGCATCTCAAGGCTTTATCATTGCCGGGCACGAAACACATCATCTGAATATTTTAAAAGAAAGATATTTCAGTGCCTGGAATTGATGGGGAGAATTAGCTACTATTTTTTATTTCTTTTCCTGGTATCGTGTGCTCCACACCTTAAGACCCATAAGGACCTTGCCAAAAGTGAATCCAAATTTCAAGACCACATAGGGTTGCTGGTCTATGATCCCGAATCAAGAAAAACGATTGTAGATTACAATTCGGACAAGTATTTTACGCCTGCTTCAAATACCAAAATCTTTACATTATTAAGTAGTCTGCATTTGATCGGAGATTCGATACCTGCACTTCGCTATGTAGAAAGAAACGATTCTTTAATTTTTTGGGGAACGGGTGATCCATCGTTCTTGTACTCTAAAGTTTTCCAAAATGAGAGGGCTTATCAATTTCTAAAAAATCAAACTTCACCACTCTATTTCTCTTCATCCAATTTTTATCAGGATCATTTCGGGCCTGGATGGGCTTGGGATGATTACAATTATAGTTATTCGCCTGAGCGATCATCATTTCCTATCTATGGTAATAACTTAACGATTGCGGATAGTACAAATCAAAACATTAATGTTTACCCTCTGTTGTTTGAGGACTCTGTTAAGGTCATTCAGGTGGAGGGAAAGGGAAGAAGACTCAATAGAGGGATCAATAACAATTTGATCAATTATTATACAGGTAACGACACTTCCTCATTTACCAGAGAGATTCCCTTTCATGTAACACCTAAGGTAATTACTTCACTATTGAAAGATACGTTGCAACGTGACATAACGTGGGTTGATAAACCCTTACCATCCGGAGCACAGACTTTTTTTAGCATCCCTTCCGACAGTTTATATAAAGTAATGATGCAGGAGAGTGATAATTTTATTGCGGAACAATTGTTGCAGATGTGTGCTGGGGTGATCAGTGATTCACTCAAAACAGATATAGCTATTGAGTACGTAAAGAGTAAATTTTTATTCGACCTACCGGATGAGCCTCAATGGGTAGATGGCTCCGGATTATCCAGGTATAATTTATTTACACCCCGATCAATTGTAAAGCTGTGGGAGAAAATTTTGGTATTAGTGCCTCAGGAGAGGTTGTTTCAATTACTTGCTATTGGTGGGGAGGCTGGCACGATTAAAAACTATTATAAGGCAACTCCGGCTTATATTTATGGTAAAACCGGGACACTTAGCAATAATCACTGCCTGAGTGGATACCTTATCACCAAGACAGGAAAGTTGTTGATATTTAGTTTTATGAATAATAATTACACGGCTTCATCTAATGATATAAAAAAGGATATGGAGTCTGTTTTACTTGAAATACATGAACGCTACTAAAAAAATAGTTTTAATAGTTATATCAGTCTGTGTACTAATTAATGTGGCGAGCGCTCAAACAAGAGATAGCCTCGATATTAAAATTGGTCAAATGATATTGATTGGTGTTCCTGGAACTGAAGTGGATCCTTTAGTATTAAGGGAAATACAGGATGGCAAAGCCGGCTCTATTATTTTTTTTGAAAAGAATATCTCACCAAAGAACTCATTCAAACGATTAAGGGATATGGCGTGGACTTATCAGCAAGCCGCGCCTATTCCTTTATTCATTTCTATTGATGAGGAGGGAGGAAAAGTAAATCGGTTAAAAGAAAAATATGGATTCCCCAGATCATTGTCTGCAGCCGATATGAGTGCTTCGATTGATTCGGTACGTTATTATGGAGAAACAACGGCTGCTACACTTATTGGCTTGGGTATCAATGTCAATTTTGCTCCAGTGGTAGATGTAGCGATCAATCCTAATAATCCGGTAATCACAAAAAACGGACGATCATTTTCACCTAATGAAGATTCTGTAACACTATATGCTAAAGAGTTTATTAAAGCCCACCGAAAATTAGGTGTAATGACCACGCTGAAGCATTTCCCTGGGCATGGTAGTTCCATGGATGACACGCATTACGGAATAGCAGATGTCACCAAAACATGGGAAACGAAAGAACTTAAACCCTATATGGCATTAATTGATTCCGGATATGTGGATGCGATCATGACGGCACACATCGTAAATAAAAACCTAGATGATAAATCATTACCTGGAACATTGTCTAAAAAAATTCTGGATTCATTATTAAGAAAATCCTTAAAGTTTGATGGTGTTGTTTTTTCGGATGATATGCAGATGCACGCCATCACTAAACATTATGGTTTTGAAGAAGCTATCAAACTGGCTGTGAATGCAGGAGTTGATATACTGACCTTTTCAAATAATATTCAGGGGAGTGAAGACCGTACCGTGGATAGGGTACATTCTATTATCAAAAAGTACGTAATGGACGGCACCATACCTGCCAGCCGAATTGATAAGTCCTTTCATAGGATTATGAAACTAAAAGAAAGAATGGGTTTATCTCAAGCAGATTACTACCGGGAAGAATGGTTAAAGGCGCAAGGGAAATTTGAAGCGTATAAGACTAAACTTGAGCAAAGTGAAAGTGAGCTGGAGATGCTAAAGAATAAACCAACGGTCATTGAGAAAGAGGAGACTAAGAAGAAAAAACGAAAGAACTAGGTGGAGCCATTCAATATAAATATTCCCCAAGGGGTAAGAGTTCCTATTTTACTGAGTTCACCACACAGCGGCATCGATTTTCCTGATGAACTGAGAGAGGAGTACAAGAAAGATAGGAGTAGCCAGCCGGATGATACAGATTGGTTCGTTGATAAGCTGTATGACTTTGCTCCTTCTATGGGCATCACTACAATCAGTGCTGCCTACAGCAGATGGGTAATTGATTTAAATAGAGACCCCGAGAGCAAGCCGCTTTATAGTGATGGTCGAATAATTACGGCCCTTTGCCCTACTACAGATTTTTTTGGCAATCAGATTTATAACGATGCTCGAAAAGAAGTAGCTCCGGATGAAGTAAAGAGGAGGGTTGCAGAATACTATTCCCCCTACCATAATAAGATTGATGAGTTACTCACTGATCTAAAAAATCAATTTGGTAAAGTTTTGTTGTGGGATTGTCATTCGATAAGGCAGTATGTGCCCACTATCCGTAAAGAGAAATTTCCAGATCTCATTCTTGGAGATGTCGATGGCACTTCTGCTTCACCCGGCCTAATTGAAACTGCTCTTGGTGGATTAGAAAATTCAGCATACGAGGTAAACCACAATCACCCGTTTAAAGGAGGTTATATCACGCGGAGTTTTGGGAAGCCACTTGAGAATCAACACGCATTGCAGTTGGAGATGAGTAAAGTAAAGTACATGAAAGATGACGAGCTTCAGTATGATCCGAAGAGAGCAAAGGAGATCCGTGCGGTTTTGATAAATACTTTTGAAAGATTAATTGATGCACTCGAATAATCAGAAAAGCGGAATGGACGAGAATCAAGATCGGATTGAGGGACTTACCTACTTCAAATTCAAAGGCCTTCTCCAGCGAGATCAGTGGGTAAGCCCTGCCTATGCGGGCGTGGATCATTCCGGAATCATCAGGTATTTATCAAACACTCCGCCTTCTGATGGTTTTGCTTTGGAAACAGTGGATGGATATGCCATTCCGGGTTTTCAAAATGCTCATTCTCATGCTTTTCAATATGGAATGGCCGGGCTTGCTGAAAATCATCCTATAGGAACACGAGATGATTTCTGGTCTTGGCGCGAGGCCATGTATCAATGTGCACTTTCTGTTGATCCTGATCAGGTCGAGGGAATTGCAACTATGCTTTACTCGGAAATGGTACGTCATGGTTATACGCAGGTGGCAGAGTTTCATTACCTCCATCACGATAAGGAGGGCAATCATTATGATAACCGTGCAGAATTGGGAGAGCGCATGGTGGCTGCAGCCAAAAGAGCTGGTATCAAAATTACTTTGGTCCCTGTTTTTTATCAAAAAGGAACGTTTGGTAAAGATCCACAACCTCGTCAACGGAGATTCATTTCAAAATCAGTGGATGAATACCTTCAACTTTTCGAAGCTTCAAAAAAAGTGATTAAACATTACGATGATGCTTCCATCGCTTTTAGTATTCACTCATTGAGGGCAGTGGATTTTAATGACATTATTAGAACAGTTGATTCAATGCCAGTTAATTTGCCTTTTCACATTCACGTGGCGGAGCAGAAAAAGGAAGTTGTGGATTGCATAGACCATTGTGGAAAACGACCGATACAATGGGTGTTGGATAACCTTCCGGTGAGTGAGAGATTTCACCTGGTTCACTCTACTCATTTGGATGATGATGAATTGGCAAGGTTGGCAAAGTCTGGAGCAAGAGTAGTATTGTGTCCTTCAACAGAAGGAAATTTAGGGGATGGTATTTTTAGAATGAAGGAATTTGTGAAGCATGGAGGAAGATGGTCCATAGGAACGGATAGCCACATTGGAATTAATCCAATAGAAGAACTTAGAATGATTGACTATCGTCAAAGATTGGTGAGCAATGAGAGAAATACTTTTGAAGGAGATGCAGGCCACTATATGATCAATGAGGAAATTGTTTCTGGGCGCAAAGCCATGGGAATTGATTCGCAGGATAATTTTGAACTTGGTAAACCGTTTGATGCATTTATCCTCAACGCAAAATCCCCACTCCTATCGGCAACATCACTAAAGAATCTGACGGCTACAATCGTTTATTCTGCGGATTCCACCTATGGGCTGGGCACCATTGTCAATGGAAAGTGGGTTGTGAAAAACAACAGGCATAGAGACGAAAAAGAAATTAGAAACCATTTCGTTCTCGCACTTCAGCAGATGAAGAACCGATAAAATTCTCCTATTTAGCCGTAGTGTGGGCACTTTCAATGCCCGCTGTCGATCGGGATCAGTCAAAGCCGATCAAATAATACTTTTAGGATTCTTGAGTTGGTTTTTGGTACTTAGCTAGTTCGAAAACCTAAAATTATTATGAGAAAATTCTATCTACTTACGGGTATCCTCATGTTATCTGTAAGTCTTGTTTATGCGCAAAGAAAGTCAAAAAAGGCCCCTGCACAGCCTGCGCAAAGTACCCTCGATGCGGATTTATATAAAGGTCTAAAGTGGCGCAATATAGGTCCCTACCGTGGAGGCAGATCCAATGCCATTTCGGGTGTGGTCAACAACAATATGCTTTACTACACAGGCTATACTGGAGGTGGAGTTTGGAAGACAGACAATGCTGGTGCTTCGTGGAAGAATATTTCTGACGGTTTCTTTAAGTCAGGTTCAGTAGGCGAAATCGCCATTTCTGAGTCTGATCCTAACGTTATTTATGTAGGGATGGGTGAGCACGCTGTTCGGGGTGTGATGACTACCTACGGTGACGGTGTTTACAAGTCCACCGATGCAGGTGCTACCTGGAAGAACATTGGATTGGAGAAAACAAGACACATATCTGAGATTGCAGTGCATCCCACAAACCCTGATGTAGTGCTAGTGGGTGCACAAGGCGCTCTTCATGGACCAAGTTCAGAAAGAGGTGTTTATAAGTCTGTTGATGGAGGTGTTACCTGGAAGCGTACTTTATATGTAGATGAAAACACAGGGGTATCAAGTCTTAACATGGACATGAATAACCCGAGGATATTGTATGCGGCTACATGGGATCATAGACGCCTTCCCTGGAAAGTAGTAAGTGGAGGTCCAGGATCAGCATTGTGGAAGTCTACGGATGGTGGAGATACATGGAAAAAAATTGTTGAAGGACTTCCAAAAGATTTAGGTAAGATGGGTGTTGCTGTGTCAAGAGCCAATTCCAACAGAGTATATGCCATCGTAGAAACAGAAAAATCCAAGTCTGGCCTTTATCGTTCAGATGATGGTGGTAACAAGTGGAGCTTGTTGAGCAACAATCAAGACATAAGCTCACGTTCGTGGTATTATATGGAAGTATTCCCTGATCCGATTAACGAAGACATCGTGTATGTATTGAATGCACCAGTAATGCGTTCTATTGATGGAGGAAAAAATTTCTCAAGGGTATCGGTAGGCCATGGTGATACTCATGATTTATGGATTAATCCAAAAGACAATAACAACATGATCTTGGGCGATGATGGTGGAGGAGAAATTACTTTCAACCGCGGAGCTACATGGAGTACACAGGGCAACCAGCCTACAGCTCAGTTTTACAGAGTAGCTGTTGACAATGTGTTCCCATACAACGTTTATGGAGGACAGCAGGATAATTCGTCAGTGGTAATTGCCAGCAGAACTAATTCTGCGGGGATCACAGAAAGAGACTGGTTCAACGGACCTGGTTGTGAAAGTGCGTTCATCGTATTTGATCCTGAGAATCCTGAAAAATTAATGGGCGGATGCTATCAGGGAAATATTGATGTGCTGGATATCAACACTGGCGAATCTAAAGATGTAAGGGAGGATCCTGCCACTTACCTGGCGTACGAAGCAAAGGATATGAAATACAGGTTCAATTGGAATGCACCGATTGTTTCCTCGATTCAAGATAAAAACACAATTTATCATGCGGGTAATGTGGTTTTCAAGTCTATGGACTGGGGGCAAAGCTGGGAAGAAATTAGCCCTGATTTAACAAGAAATGAAAAAGCGAAACAAGGTGTAGGTGGAGGACCATTTACCAATGAAGGAGCAGGTGGTGAGAACTACAATACTATTAGTTATCTGGCCGTATCACCTCATGAAAAGGATGTGATCTACACAGGAAGTGATTGTGGATTGGTGCATGTGACCAGAGATGGAGGTAAGAATTGGGAAAACATTACACCTCCCGGAGTACCCGAGTCATTGATTAACTCTATTGAAGTTTCCCCTTTCGACAAAGGCACAGCATATGTGGCCATTACGCGTTACAAGTTCAATGACTTTAACAACATGGCTTACAAGACTACCGATTATGGTAAGACGTGGACTAAACTAGGCGGTGGAGTTGATCAAGATGATTTCATAAGAGTGATTAGAGAAGATAAAAAAGTAAAAGATTTATTGTATGCTGGATCAGAAAGAGGGTTTTACATTTCGTACAATGGCGGAAATTCATGGAATAAATTCCAACTGAATTTACCAGTGGTTCCAATTACAGATTTAGTTATTCATAAAAATGATTTAGTGGCAGCAACGCAAGGCCGTGCATTTTGGATATTGGATGACCTGGGAGCAATACAACAATCGAAAGGAAAGTTTGGAGCGGAGAAGGTGAAACTGTATACACCAAAACCAACGTATCGTTTAACTAGTTTTTCTCCATCATGGATGACATTACCTCCTAACGTTGGACAAAACCCAATGAACGGAGTGATTTTGGATTATTACCTGAAAGAAAAGGCAGACTCCAACGTGGTGACACTGCAAATTCAGGATTTGAGTGGGAATACCATTAGGTCTTATACGAATATCAAGGACAAAAACTTTAAACCTTACCCAGGTGGTCCTTCAGCTCCTGAAGTCATTCCTTCAGAGGCAGGTGTAAATCGATTTGCATGGGATTTTCGTCATGAAAACATCAAAGATGTTCCCAATGCATTTGTGTATGGAAGTTATAACGGTCATCGTGTTGGGCCTGGAAAGTACAAGGCGGTAATGACTTATGGAGGGGAAACTTCTTCTACCGAATTTGAAATCATTCCTGATCCACGCGTAAAAGCAACTGCAGCAGAGTGGGCAGCACAGCAACAATTTCTTACCGAAGTAGAGTCTACCATCGAAGACATTCACGGTTCAATTAATTCATTGAGAAGTGTGAAGAAGCAAATCGAACTGCACAATGAGGTATTGAAATCCAAGGGAGATGCTAAGGAGATAGTGGAGACAGGTGAGCAACTGTTAAAGAAGATTGAATCCTGGGAATCTAATGTTATAGAAACAAGGCAAAAAAATGGACAGGATGTGATCAACTGGCCTAGTAAATTGAATGCTGAGTTTTTCCAACTATTAGGAGTGGCTGATTCACATGATCCTGCATTGACAAAAGGAGTTAAAGACAGAAGACAGGAAATTGACAGCCAATGGTCAAACCATAAGCAGGAAATGCAATCCATAATAGACAAGGATGTTGCTTCTTACAATGAAATGTTCAA
The DNA here is from genome assembly GCA_040216665.1 of Cyclobacteriaceae bacterium. GTDB lineage: Bacteria > Bacteroidota > Bacteroidia > Cytophagales > Cyclobacteriaceae > ELB16-189. The sequence continues at coordinate 297,550 of JAVJOQ010000010.1, forward strand.
GTCAGAAAACATTCCTGCTGTTGTTATCAAGGCAAAGGATCCGGATAAAATGTAGTATTTTGATGTTGATCAATTTATTTAATTATTAATTTGAAAGAGGCTACCTGAGTAAGGTGGCCTCTTTTATAAAACCCAACCAAATTTTGAAACCATGCGAGTTAAATTATTAACCCTATTTGTGCTAACGATGCTCGTAATAGAGAGCGCCACGGCACAGCGAAGAAAAGGAACGGCTCCGGCAAATAATTCCGGTGCAGCTTTAACATTTGATCAGCAATACTATGAGGGTATAAAGTGGCGAGAGTTAGGTCCATTCCGAGGTGGCCGGTCTGTAACAGCAACAGGTGTAGTGGGTGACCCCAATACTTATTATTTTGGAGCTGTTGGGGGAGGCGTTTGGAAAAGTGTGGATGCTGGGCAAACGTGGTTTAATATCACTGACAAATATTTTGGAGGAACAATCGGAGCGGTAGCGGTTGCGGAGAGCGATCCCAATATTATCTATGTGGGCGAAGGAGAGCAGGGAGTGAGAAGCAACGTGTCTTCTGGATGGGGCGTTTGGAAAAGTATGGATGCCGGAACAACGTGGAAGCATATCGGACTAAAAGACTCCAAACATATTGGAAGAATAAGGATTCATCCTAAGAATCCAGACCTGGTGTATGTGGCAGCCATGGGGAATTTGTGGAAGCCTAATGACATGCGTGGAGTTTACAGAAGTAAAGATGGAGGAGCTACCTGGGAAAGAGTTTTGTTTATCAATGATAAGGCAGGTGTGGTTGATTTGGTATTGGACCCCAACAATGCACGTATTCTCTATGCAAGTACCTGGAACATTAAGCGCAACGGATACCGAATGGACAGTGGCGGCCCTGATTCTAAATTATGGAAAAGCACAGACGGTGGTGACACCTGGGATGAGTTGACAGATAACCCTGGAATGCCTCAAGGCCCGAATGGAATTATAGGTGTAGCAGTTTCACCCGTCAACTCAAATCGAGTTTGGACGATCATGGAAAATGCAAAAGGAGGCGTCTACAGATCGGATGACGCTGGTGCTACCTGGAAAAAAGTAAACGAAGACAGAGCTCTTCGTCAGCGTGCATGGTACTACATGCGAATAACTGCTGATACACAAAACGAAGACAAGGTGTGGGTGATGAATGTGAGTTATGGAGTTTCTAAAGATGGTGGTGTTTCTTTCGAATTAAAGAATGCGCCACATGGAGATCATCACGATTTATGGATAGATCCTAATAATAATCAGAGAATGATTATTGCGGATGATGGAGGTGCGCAAGTATCCAATGATGGTGGAGAAAACTGGACGACTTATCACAACCAACCGACTGCACAATTTTACAGGGTATCTACGGATAATCATTTTCCCTACAGAATTTATGGCGCGCAACAGGACAACTCAAGTGTCAGAATCAACCATCGTGGAAATGGAGTGGCCATTACAGAAAGTGATTGGATTGCTTTAGCATTGGGTGAAAGTGCACATATAGCACCTGATCCATTGAACAATAACAATGTTTACGGTGGGGGCTACAAAGGATATATGAATATGGAGAATCTGGAAACTGGCCAGGAGAGATCCACTAACGTATGGCCTGATCTACCAGCAGGTTCTGGGGCGGAAGTAATGAAGTATCGTTTCAATTGGAATTATCCGGTAGTGTTTAGTCACCACAATCCGAAGAAATTGTATGCTGGGTCAAACCATCTTCATGCAACAACCAACGGTGGTCAGAGCTGGGAAGTGATTAGCCCCGACCTTACGCGCAATGATCCTGAAACCATTAAATCTTCTGGAGGACCTATTACGCAAGACAATACTGGCGCTGAGTATTATGCTAATATTTTTGTGATCACTGAATCGCCATACACAGAGAATGAAATCTGGACGGGGTCTGATGATGGTTTGGTTTATTTGACACAGGATGGTGGAAAAACATGGAATGATGTAACGCCTCCCATGGCGCCCAAGAATAACATGATGAACAGTATTGATGTAAATCCTTTTGTAAAAGGAGGGGCTTATGTGGTAGGTACTTCATATAAATTTGGAGACAACACTCCCTACATTTATAAGACAGATGACTATGGAAAAACCTGGTCGTTAATTACTCGAGGTATCCCTTCCGAAGAGTATGTAAGGGTAGTAAGGGCCGATCAAAAGAGAAAAGGGCTATTGTACGCGGGTACAGAAAAGGGAATGTGGGTATCGTTTGATGATGGAGCCAGTTGGTCTCAGTTTCAATTGAACCTGCCTCCTGTCCCTATTCATGATTTGGCCGTTAAGAATGATAATTTGATAGCAGCTACACATGGAAGAAGTTTTTGGATGATCGATGACCTTACTCCGCTTCAGCAATTATCAAGAGAGATTGAGAGCAAAAAATCTCATCTCTTTAAACCCATGCCTACGTATAGAATGGCGGGCGGTTCTGGATGGGGAAGTCCCGACAGAAGGCTGGAAGGAGAGAATCATCCCAACGGTGTAATGATGCACTATTATTTGGCATCTACAGATGAGAGTAGTGAGGTGTCTATTGATGTAATGGAAATGGATGGAGATATTATTCAAACATTTTCCAACAAGTCGAAGGAGCGTAGCACGCAATTGCAAGTAAGTAAGGGAGGAAATAGGTTTGTGTGGAACATGCGCTATCCTGGTTATAAAGCATTCCCAGGTCTTGTGTTTTACTCATCACCTAATATTGGACCGAAAGCTGTACCGGGCAAGTACAAAGCCAGATTAACGGTGAATGGACAGGTGACTGAACAAGAGTTTGAAATCGTAAAAGATCCCAGAGTGACTACCACACAACAGGAGTTTCAAGATCAGTTCGACTTTCTTTCTAAAGTAAGAGATAAAGTAAGTGATGCCCATCAGGGTATCCTGGATATCAGAAGAATAAAAACGGATTTGGGTTATGTGAAAACCAAGGTGGATGAAAAACCTGAAAACAAAAACTTGCTAGACGCAATGAAGAAGTTTGAAAGTGATCTGACGGTAATTGAAAATAATATTCATCAGACTAAAAACGAAGCACGTCAGGATCCTTTGAATTTTGGAGTTAAACTCAACAACAGATTGGCCTTCTTAATGTATGAGCAGGGAACAGGAGATTTTCCACCCACTCAACAGGCTGAGGAGTTCCGTGTGGAAATTTCAAGGCAAATCGATGATGAGCTAAATAAATTGGATGCGCTTATCGATAGTAATGTATCAACCATTAATGATATGATCAAAGAGAAAGGTATTGAAATGATCATGATTAAGAAGGAACCCACTAAAATGTAATTGTTAGAAATAGTTAATTATGCCTTCCAAGCATTTATTAATAATTAGCAAAGAAAAAGCCTGCCTCAGAAATGAGACAGGCTTTTTTTGTGTTAAGGAGTTTGTGAATTATTCATCACCCCATTTCCAATCACCAGCGATCGTTAATGGCTCTCTTAGGTTATTTTCAATCATAAACTGCTTAGTAGTCTCACTGTCCATTTTCTTGGCAGGAAGCGTTTCTGCATTGGCAAGACCATATAAAATCATTGTGCCAAAGCGGGCCGTATTTACCATATGGGCTTCGTTAACCAAATCAAAATCATCACAATCAGAGTGATAGCATCCATAGATAGAGCGATCAAGATTGCCGATCACTCCTACGATAGGCACACCTTCCAGCATGAATGGCTGGTGGTCGCTATGAAGACCTGACCTATTGCTGAATTCATTTTGAAAAATGGTGTCAACTTTATTGATTTCTGCTCCAAGTGTGGTGAAGAAATCAGGGTCATCTAATTTGCCTCCCGCATTAATACCGATAGGATTTCCACTCATGTCCAAGTTCATCATGTACTTGATGCTTTCAATTGTTCCGTTTTTGATTTCTTGTTCAACCATGTGGCGTGAACCAAGTAATCCTTGCTCCTCACCCATGAACATTACAAACTGAATGGTTCGCTTTGGGCTAAGATTATTGGCTTTAAATGCTCTTGCAATATCCAAAACTGAAAACGAACCGATTCCATTGTCGATGGCACCAGTAGCCAAATCCCACGAATCAAGATGACCGCCAATTACAATACGCTCTTCAGGAATTTCAGAACCTTTAATTGTAGCAACAACATCACGCGCTTTTATCATGTTGCTATTGTTGGTCATTTTGATATGAGCAGATACTGCTTTGGTTTTCAATTTTTCTTTAAGGGCCATGCCATTTTCTTTGCCAATACATACTGCAGGGATTGGAATTAACTCTCCGGTAACGGAAGCTGTTCCAGTAAGCAACACGCCATTAGGTACCTGGTTGATGATGACAATTCCTTTCGCACCATACTTGATTGCCAATGCCGTTTTTTCACTTCTGTGAAGATTGTTAAGGCCTTCAGGGCTGCCATCTAAAATCCCGATGTATACAACGGCAATTTTATCTTTTACAGCGCCAGGATTGGACGCATAATCTACTTCTAAACCATTACCCAAATCTACTAGTTGGCCAGTAATTTCCGACTCAGTAGGTGAGTGTGCGAGCGTAACAGCAGGTACAGGTGCACCATCGATTTCTACTGCAATGTCCCCTCTTGACCAGGCTTCAACTTCAAACTCAAGATATTTAACATCATCAAATCCATATTCTTTGAATTTATTATACGTATACTCTTCAGCTTTGGAGCCATTTTCCGATCCGGTAAGGCGATGTCCTATTGTTGAAGTAGCTTCTCCAAGAGTAGCGTATGCTTTAGAGTTTTGAAGTACTTCCTCATTAATGCGCTTAAATGTATCTGAAAGCGTCTCTTCTTTCTCCTGACCACAAGAGAATAGGAAAAGGCCAACTAGCAGCAATAAACAATTGTTAAGTAATCTTTTCATAGTGTTGTTTAAAAATTTGACGTGCAAGTTATCAAAGAAACTAAGGGGCGCATAGAAAATTATGCAGAAGGTGCCATATATCACCTTATCGATGAAGATCAGCCTCGCTTAGGTGGTTTGTGTTGCGGTATTGCGCGACCAATACGTAGATAGGGCAAGCCCAGATAGGATGTGCCAAATTCCCCACCAGGCAGCAACAATGGCCATTCCGCCTAGTCCCTGGAAGAAACCAAAGATAAGGATGAGCCCTAATCCTGAGTTTTGTATACCTGTTTCTATGGCCAGCGTTTTCCTGTTCTCTAGGTTTAATCTAAAAAGCCGCGCCACGTTATAACCAAGCGCAAGGGCAACCAGGTTATGGATGAATACAAAAATGATCACCAGATGAATGAACTCTAGAAATGTGTCAAGATTATTTGCAAAGGCAATGATAACAAACATTGCAAAAATGAAAATGGAAAAAGGTTTTACTCGTTTGGAAATCTTGCTTGCAATTACTGGGTACTTATTGCTGATCATCATACCTAGCGCTAATGGTATGCCTATGAGAACGGCTATCGTTTCGAACATTTCCCAAGGGTTTAAACTCACTTCATTTAATATGGCTGCAGTAGGGGGATACATGCTTGCCCAGACTTGTAGATTCAATGGAGTCATCACAATGGCAAGCAATGTACCAATCGAAGTTAGACTAACAGAGAGTGCCGTATTTCCTTTTGATAGATGGGTCATGAAATTGGAAATGTTCCCACCGGGGCATGCCGCCACTAGGATCATGCCTAGTGCTATGCTGGGAGCTGGCTGAAGCATCCAAACCAGAATGAAAGTAGTGGCAGGGAGCAGAAGAAATTGTAATAGCAATCCTACTAAAGTGGCTTTGGGGGATCTGAAAACTTTTTTGAAATCCTCCCATTTGATATCTAGCGCAATGCCAAACATGATAATAGCCAGGCACAGATTAAGCACCCACAATGAGTCCTGACTAAAATTGAGATGAGCGCTGTCTATCGACAAATTACTGAGCGATTATAAAATTTGTGATGTTGCAACTTTACTGTCTGCTTTTTGAAGTGCTTCGTCCAATAGGTTTTGAACTTCCGTTTGTAAGGCGGCATTGCCCAACGCTTTTGCAGCGGCAAGCTTACCTCTTAAAGACAAGATGCGTTTTGGTGCTCGCTGGAGGCTATAGTCAAATTGAGCTAGGGACTCTTCAAATCGTTTATTTTCAACCAACCACTCTCCGTATAATTCAAAAGATGGCTTAACTACTGTTGGAGGCCCATAAGAATAGCTGATGTTTCGTTCAAGTTCTGCAGCTTTCTTTAACCAATCGCTGGCTTCATCTTTATTTCCTTTCAAGTCAGCAGCCAAACCTCGTAGTTCCATCTCCATAACTTGTGCCTGATCTACATCGAGTTGATTGGCTTTTTGTGATTCCCAACCTACACCACTGCAAAGTGCTATTCCTTTGTTTTCAATCTGGATAGTGACTTTCAATCTTTCTTTTTCGAGCGAATTAATTTGTTCATCCAACAACGTGGCATTTTTTTGTTGGTACAATTTCATGCCATCAAGAAACTTGTTTGTGGCTACAATACTGATATTAAGCCCTTCCTGATCTACTTCAATGTTGGACTCTTCCCCCAACCAATCACCTGACTCCACCAGATAAGCACCTTTAATGATACTCATGTGTACCCTGGCCCTTGCCGAGGGAAGTTCAGAAGTGTATTGTTCCATGTCATGCACAATTTGTCGGGCTTCTTCCATTCTACCTTGTTGCAAGTAGCCATACACAAGCCATTGCAATGCATGATAGCCTCTGGCATCGTTGTTAAGGTTTTTTTCTTTCATTCTCTCAACGCTCGCTGCATAGGATTGTTCATTTGATCGTACCACATCATCCCACATACCCATGGCTACATAAATGTGAGAAGGCATATGTAAAGCATGTCCGGCAGCGGAGGCCACTTGCATGTATCGGTTGGCAGCTTCCACTGCTGCACTTGCATGTTGTGGATCATCATAAGAGTGAATAAGATAATGGAGAGCACCCGGATGATTGGGATTTTCCTCTAAAATGCCTTTGGCTATAACCGCTCCCTTTTCGTAGATTTCTACATCGCGACCTACTGGCACAGAGCCTAGCAATGAAAGTGCATAGAAGGCTGCAGCTTCCTGACTCTTCGGGTAGTTCTTGTGGACTTCAGCCATAAACTCTGAATAGGCCACATCGCGATCATATTTACTCCCTTCTCCGTAAAGGATGTTGATGGCCTTCATAAAATCTTTTTCAATTTCTGTAGAAGATTTCTCTACACGTTCTTCAGGAGAGTCACTTAATTTATTCAATGCAGCCGTGGCTTCATCATAGGATTGTTCGGCCCAGAGTGGATGATTGTAGGTCATGGCTTCTCCCCAATAAGCCATTGCCATGGTGGAATCTGCTTTTTGAGCCGCAATAAAAGCCGTTGCCGCATCATCAAATTCGAAACTATGGAGTAATAGAAGCCCTTCTTCAAAATGTTTAATGGCTTCCTCCGAACCTGTTACATCAAAGTATATACTGCCCAGTTTGTCATTTTCTTTGGGAGCGGAGCATGCAGCCAAAATCAATAGGCACAGTGAATAGAGAGCAGTTTGAGTTACTTTTTTGAATTGCATATTGTGGAAGAGTTTAGGGTATGCTAAAGATACAAAATTATTGAGGCCTTGAAAAGAATAAAAAAAGACTCATACTTTTTTGTATGAGCCTTTTCAATGAGTAGAAATAGAATTATTCGCTGCGTAAAGTCTGGGTCGGGTTAGATCTTGCTGCATTTAACGATTGATACCCCACCGTTATAAATGCAATTAACGTAAGCAATGCCAAAGCCATTAAGAATACTAGTGGATTGATTTGTATTCTGTATGCAAAACTATCAAGCCAACCGTCAAACAAATAGTAGGATACCGGACTTGCCAATACAGCGGCCACCACAACAAGAATTAGAAACTCTTTATACATTAATAAGACGAGACTGGGCTCTGTTGCACCCAACACTTTGCGCACGCCAATTTCTTTTAATCTTCTTTGTGCACTAAACGATGCAAGGGCAAACAAACCAAGGCAAGCTACAAAGATGGCTAACCCGCAAAATGTTTTAAAAATTTTGGCAAGTCTTTCTTCTTCAGCATAAGTTTGGTTAAGCGCTTCGTCAAGAAAATAAAAGGAAAAAGGATTGTCCTGAATGATTTCACCCCAGGTGTTTTCAATATGTGTTATCGTGGATTTGTAATCCCCTGCTTTAATTTTAATAGCAATATTACTAAAGGCGGGACCAAAACTCATAATGACCGGATTCACTTTATTCCTGAGTGGATCAAAATTGAAATCTTCGATAACGCCAATAACTGTGATGTTGGGATTTCCCCCTTCTCCAAAAGTAATTTTTCTTCCGATAGGATCTTTCCAGTTAAACGCTCGAGCTGTTGCTTCATTAATAACGACAGCAAGCGTGCTATCAGAAGGGTGTTCAATGTCAAAATATCGACCCTCTTTCATTTCCAATCCAAATGTTTCTAAAAAATCGAAACCGGCCGACATGATGGGTAACATTTGTTCGTCTTCTACCCCTTCTATAATCATTGGGAAGTAAGGAAGATTTTTCTGTCCCATATCGTGAGAGAGGTTGGTAACAGAAATAACTCCCGATTCGTTTAAGAGTCTTTCTTTGAAAGTAGCATAATTAGGAGGCATCCCTGTGCCTATTGCACGCACTACAATAACTTCCTCCTTGTCAAAGCCCATGTCCTTGTTGCGCATGAAATCAAGTTGATCGGAAATGATGAGAGTTCCAATGAGAAGAATAAGTGAAACTGTGAACTGCCCTACCACCAATGCTTTTCTTAAATCAATTTTTTTGTTTACAGCTTTATGGAGCCCTTTCAAAACTTTTACGGGTTGGAAAGAAGCCATTACAAAAGAGGGATAGAGCCCCGCAATCAATCCGGCAAACAAAGTGACCAATAGGGCTGCTATGATATTGGATGGGTTAATCAACTCTTTGGAATCAAGTTGGGTGGAGGCTAAGTCATTGAATATGGGAAGAGCGACCCAAATAATAAGAAAGGAAAATATACCTGAAATAAATGCGATGAGCAGTGATTCTCCCAAAAACTGAAAGACCAGATTTTTCTTTTGCGCTCCCATCACTTTACGTATACCTACTTCTTTACCTCTGTTAGAGTATCGTGCGATGGACAGGTTCATGAAATTGATGCAGGCGATAATCAATACCAGAATCGCGATAGAGGACAGTATGTACACGTATTGGATGTTGCCATTGACAGACATATCCGCATTACTAAAATCAGATTTTAGGTGAATGTCTTGTATAGATTGCAACTTGAGTGCTGCGTTATTCTCAGTATATCTTGGGAGATAGTGACTGGCTACGAATGCGGGTAATTTGGCATCCGTTTGATTAGGATCAGATCCTGGCTTAAGAACCACATAGCTATAATACCACATGCCTCTGTAATCATGATCAATTCTAAAACCTACCAGTTGATTGATAAGTAATTTAGAGTGGGCAAGAAAATCAAAATCAAGGTGGGTTTTGCCCCGGAACGGCTCAAGCACTCCGGTTACTTTAAAGGAAACGGTATCCTGAAATGTTATGAGCTTGCCTAATGGGTTAGCATCTCCAAAATATTTCTTTGCCGCTTCACTGCTTAGCACAACAGAGTTACTATTCTCAAAGGCCTTTTCACGATTGCCATATTTGAAATCAAAATCAAAAACTGAAAACAAACTGGAGTCTGCGAGATAAAACTTTCTTTCCTGATACTCATTGTCTTCATACTTTATGGTAGGCAACAGGTTGGAAAAAAAGAATGGTTTGAAAATAGTGGCAGCCGTCTCTACTTCAGGAAATTCCTCAACCATATCAAAAGACGCAGGGTAATGCGCCATGCTGTACTTGTTTTGAACTCCATTTACATCTACATGCGTATTTAGTCTATAAATATTTTCAGCGTTGGTATAAAAACGATCATAGCTCGTTTCGTTTTTTACATAAATAGCGATCAGTACAAAGCACGCAAGGCCGATGGCAAGCCCAATAATGTTAATCAGGCTGTACAAGGAATTTCTGGTTAAATTCCTGATGGCAATTTTTATGTAATTTTTCAGCATGTGTTAGGGGTTGAGATTGTCTTCAAAGAGTTTTAAAATTCGTTTGTATTCATCTGTCCAGCTACTGGGTTCAACAAAACCATGATTTTCTACCGGATACACAGCAAGCTCCCAATTGTCTTTACCCAATTCAATCAAACGTTGTGAAAGTCTTACTACATCTTGAAAGTGTACATTGGTATCCACCATTCCATGGCACATCAATAATGCTCCTTTCAAGCCTTCTGCATGGTAGATCGGTGAACTTTTTACGTATGCAATACTATCAGCATAGGGTACATTGAGGATGTTGGAAGTATAGCGATGGTTGTAGTGCGCCCAATCGGTAACAGGTCTGAGTGCGGCACCAGCTGCAAAAACATCTGGTGTTGTGAATAGGGCCATCAAAGTAATAAAGCCGCCATACGAACCTCCATATATGCCGATGCGTTTGGGATCAACATTGTATTTATCTACCAACAACTTGGCTGCATCCACGTTATCGGTTAAATCTTTTCCGCCCATGAATCTATAAATACCTGTACGCCAATCACCTCCGTAGCCTGCGCTGCCCCGATAGTCTATATCGATTACTGTGTAGCCTTTGTCTACAAGCATATTGTGAAACATGTATTCGCGGAAATAACTGCTCCACCACTTGTGTGCGTTTTGTAAATAACCAGCACCATGCACAAAAATCACAGCGGGACCTTTAGTGTTTTGTTGCTTCGACTGATAGAGTCTTGCATGCACATCGGCTCCATCTCTGGCTTTAAAAGTGATCACCTCAGGATCTCTCCATGAATAGGAATTAAATTCTGAGGAAGTAGATTTTGTGATTTGCTCGGGTTTTGCCTTTGCTTTATTCTCAGAGAGAAATAACTCCCATGGCTTGTTGCTGTAGGAGTACAAATCCGCTATCCACTTTGCATCAGGAGACAGAACTACCTGATGGGATCCAGTTGAGGCAGTCAGTTGTTCCTTTTTATTTCCATCTATACCAATTTTATAAAAATGCTTTTCTCCTGGATGTACTTCGTTGGTGGTAATGTAAAAAAACTTTTTGTCTCTGGAGAGTTGTGCGTCTTGCACTTCGTATTTGCCTGATGTGATGGCTTGTTTCTTTCCTGTGGTAACGTCTACAGAGTATAAATGAGAAAAACCAGTTTCTTCAGAATGAAACCAAATACTTTTATTGTCGCCCATCCACCCGGCATTACCGGAACTGAAGAAATAACCAATGCCAGGGCCACCGATCCACGCTTCATCTCTTTGCCTGTCCAGCGGCTTAAGTTGACGTGTGGCCAGGTCTACTGACATGAACCATCTGTCCTTATTGTCAACAGAACGAATAACAACAAAATTATTCCTGCCATCACCTGACCAATAAGGTCCATTGATTACAACGGATCGTGTTATTTTTTCTTTAGGTTGTTGATCAGGATAATCTTTAGAAAAATCCGTCTCATCCATAATTCCAGGAATGGTTTTGGTATCTACTTGGTAAGTCGTGTCTCCTTTGATATTATATACCCAAAATTCATAGGTATCAAGATCCACACCCACTTTGGCACGTGCTGGGATATCTTCAGTAAAACCGGATTCTGTAATATAGTTGGGAACGATTGTAGATTTTGCACTGGCTGCCTCCTTCGTTATCCGGTAAGTAATGAAGTTTTCATCCGGACTTATCATCAGGTTATCAATATTCTGACCATTCAGGTAAACAGTATAAGGGCGATCCGGCCGGTTGGCTTTGTTGTTTTTGTCGGTTGCTTTTTTGTTGTCGCTCCTTTCTTTGAGTATTTGTATATAGGCGAGTTGATCTTGTTTCAGCCATTCTTCGTGAGCACTCAATTTGCTCTCGGATGCCTTCTTCCCTTTTCTAAAGTCAGTGAGTTGACTGAACGATCCTGTGCTAATACTCCAGGAATATAAGTTACTTCCTGATGTAAATATTATTTTAGATTCGTCTTGAGAAAAAGAAGGAGCGAACTCCCTTTCAATCGTATTGGTAATTTTTACGGTTTGGTTGGAAGGTATATCCAGAAGAAAAAGGTCGCCAAACTTTTCGTAAACCTTTTTAGTGTACGCTCTATTATAAGTCCCATTATCAGTGGGCAATGTTTTTCTTATGGATGGGCTTACCTTGGCAGGAACTTTATTAGATAAAGTAATTGCATATAAGGAGTCACCCGCTGCATTGTTAGGGTTCCAACTGAAATAGACTGTTTTACTATCTTCTGACCAAAATACGTCTGAGGGTGACACTCCTACCCATTTTGGGTTACGCATAATTTTTTCGACCGACAGTTCATTCAGTTGTTGGCCCCATGCAGATGAAGTCACAAGTAGGAGCAAGAGTAATTTGTTCATAGGATTTTTCTGGGTATAGGGTAAACGGTATCACATGACCAAAGGCCATGGAATTTTTATGAATGGAAAATACCGATGCTTCGCGGAAAATTAGCGGTTTCTTGGCTTCGACATTTCCGAAAACATGCTGTTGAATATGGATAAAATAAGGCTGAATCCCAAGGCCCACCAGAACCCGTCCACATCAAATTTGGGGACAAAATAATCCACCATGAGGATGATAAGGGCATTGATGACCAATAAAAACAAGCCAAGGGTGAATACAGTAATGGGGATCGTGAGCACAACCAGTATGGGTCTTACAATGGCATTGGCAAACGATATAACGGCCGCAACCAGCAAAGCATAACCATAATGCTCTACATGTACACCTGGCAGCAAGTAGGCAGTAAGCAACACGGCAAGGCCTGAGAGAAGAAAACGTATTATTCCGTTCATGCTATAAAATTTGATTCAAGTTCCGCTTTTAACTGCAATTGTCAAACTCTAATTTTGAGCAATAAGTATGTACGCAATAGTTGATATTGAAACCACAGGAGGGTATGCGAATAGTCATCGCATCACGGAGATAGCTATTTATCATCATGATGGCATGCAGATTACCAACCACTATCATACATTAATCAATCCGGGCAGAAGTATCCCTCAATTTATCACCGGCCTTACGGGAATCAATTACGAAATGGTGAAAGAGTCCCCTTCTTTCTCTGAAGTGGCCAACGAAATTCACGAGCAATTGAAGGATAGAGTTTTTGTAGCACACAATGCTCATTTTGATTATAGTTTTTTAAAGAAAGAATTTGAGGAAGCTGGAATCAATTGGAACTCAAAAAAATTGTGTACGGTAAGATTAAGCCGAAAGATCATTCCTGGATTAAGTTCCTATAGTCTTGGTAGGTTGGCCGAAAGCCTTGGGATAGAGATATTGGGTAGGCACAGGGCAGGTGGAGATGCTGAGGCCACATCAAAGGTTTTTGATTTGTTACTAAAACGAGATACAGATGGAACCATCGTAAAAGCGCTTAAAAGAAATTCCGGAGAGACTACACTGCCTCCAAATCTACCGAAAGAAGACTTTGACAAATTACCAGCCAAAGCCGGTGTGTATTACTTTATGGATGCGCGCGGTAATGTTATTTATGTGGGTAAGGCAGTCAACATCAAAAAAAGAATAGCTGGACATTTTACAGGTGCAGCCCGAGAATGGAACCGATCCAACATAAGAAATGAGATTCATCATATTACATTCGAACTCACAGGAAGTGAATTGATTGCTTTGATTTTAGAATCTCAGGAAATCAGAAGGTTGTGGCCAAAGTATAACCTCGCACAGAAGCAGAAAGCAGATGAGTGGGGAATTTATGATTATGAAGACAGAGGTGGTTATTTGCGATTTTGTGTCAATGTGGTCAAACGCGGTACAAGACCATTAATAAGCTTTAGTTCAAAAGGAGACGCATGGAATTTTATGTGGGAGAAAGTAAGGGAGTTTAATTTATGCCCAAAGTTGTCGGGGCTTCAGTTGGCCAAAGGACTGTGCTTTAGTTATCAAACAGGCGAATGCAAAGGGGGCTGCATGGGCGTGGAGACGGCAAAGAAGTACAACAAAAGAATTAACGCAGCCATTGAGTCGTTTTTTGAGGAAGGAAATTCATTGGCCATCATAGGAGCAGGAAGAAAGAGCAGTGAGCGCTCTCTGGTGCTGGTGGAAAATGGTGCTTATCTGGGGTTTGGATTTATCGATAAACAGGAAACGTTGGCAGATTTTGAGACGGCTAAAGATTTTATAAAAATTGGAAAAGAAAACAGGATAGTACAAAACCTGGTGAACTCCTATCTGGTAAACCCAAGAGGCGCTGAGGTCATTGCTTTTTAACCCAGAATATGCATTAAAAATGCACATTCTGCCCAAAGGGTTGACGAAAACATTGAAAAAATGTTTTGTCAAGGTTAAACCCTGACAATGAAAATCACCAAATGGGTTTGCTCCTTTTAATTTTGTAAGTGTTTGATTTTCATTCGTCAGTTCTGCAATAGATAAATTCTATTGCAGAATACGGGGTTAAAACTTTTTTCTTCCTTCAATACCCGGGTACAGTTGGGGTACCGGGTCGCTGACAAAACATTCTTGCGTTTCAATATTCATCATAGATAGTCGGCCAGACCACCCCGCTCCGGTATCCATCATCCATACTTCACCATATTGAATGGGTCCGTCCTTGTCAATCGGAGTGTGACCAATGTAAACAGAGTTATAAGAAGTGAGCTTTTGTGGGTGTTTCTTTTTGGCCAATTGTGCAAAGCTCCTATCCCACAGAAAAGTTTGAATGCCCTGTCGCTCAATCGGGCTTTCAATGCCAATGCCGGCATGAACAAATAATTCATTGCGGAGGATATAATAGGGCAGTGCGCTTTTCAATAGTTGAATATGATTCCCGGGTACTTTATCCTCATAGGAATCGATAGTTGCCTGCCCACCCTGAATAAGCCACGTGTCATTTGCATATCCTGTTTCCATCCAGTCGAGGGCCCAGAAGTCGTGATTGCCCAATACGTAAATCAGGTTTTCAATTTTCAACAGTTCGCCTATTGCCTGCCTTGTTTCAGGCCAGCCATCAGCAACATCTCCCAAGAAGATGAGCGTGTCTTTTTGGTAATTGAAGCGTGATTTTTCCAAACATTGCAACAATGCGCGATAAGAACCGTGAATATCACCTACAACGAAAGTTTTGGGCATAGAACGAATTTTCTAATGGTTTGGAGCCAGGATAACAGCGAGAGGCGACCTTTAAATCCGATTCCATCCATTTATAACTAATTTTGAACCTAATTCTTTATTATTGCGCTAAAATTAAGGGTAAAAGCATAGAAATATGGCGTTTGAGACGGCAACCGAAGTACAGCAAGAGCATACAGAAAAGGTAAAACAGGTTTACACTGAAGTAGCAAAAGTGGTAGTAGGCCAGCAATATATGGTCAACCGCCTGATGATAGGTTTGTTTACCAATGGTCATATCTTATTAGAAGGTGTTCCCGGACTAGCCAAAACACTAACTATAAGCACCCTTGCTCAGGTGTTGCATCTTGATTTTGCCCGCATACAATTTACTCCTGACTTACTGCCTGCAGATTTGGTAGGTACTATGATTTATAATCAGAAGGATGGAAAATTTGAGGTGAAGAAGGGACCTATATTCGCCAATATCATTTTGGCGGATGAGATCAACAGATCACCAGCTAAAGTTCAGTCGGCATTGTTGGAGGCCATGCAGGAGAAACAAGTAACGATTGGAGAAACATCTTTCAACCTCGATCGACCATTCCTGGTAATGGCCACCCAAAATCCAGTAGAGAACGAGGGAACTTATCCCTTGCCTGAAGCACAGATCGACCGATTCATGATGAAGGTGTTTGTTAACTATCCTTCCAAAGAGGATGAGTTGGAGATCATGAGGCGCATCTCTAACATGCAGTTTGACTACACCGTGAATCAAGTGCTCACCAAGGAAGATATTTTTGCGATTCGTCAGGAAGTGAACAAGGTGAAAATATCTGAATCCTTAGAGAAATATATCATTGAGTTGGTGTCGGCTTCACGTAATCCAAAGGCGTACAAATTGGATCATGAAGCGCAATACATACAATTTGGCGCATCACCGCGCGCAAGTATCAATCTCAATTTGGCTTCTAGGGCAATGGCTTATCTTGAAGGCCGTGATTATGTGTTGCCAGAAGACATCAAAGAGGTGGCGCTGGATGTACTCAATCACCGTATTATCTTGAACTATGAGGCAGAAGCGGATAATGTGAGTACAGCCGACATCATTAAAGTATTGCTTTCCAAAGTGCCTATCAATAAGTAGTATCTATATCTTATCTGTTTTTCTCTTATTAAGCTAAAGTGCATTTTGAATGCCAAGGGCTTCACAATTTTTTAATATTGAAAATGCTGTTTTTAAATTTTTTAGAATCAGGCATTTAGCAAAACCAATTCACTTTTTCATTTTGGATTTGGTAACAATCCAATAAAGCTTCCTTCATCTTCTTTAACAATTTGGTAAACCACCATTGTGCTTCGTGTAACATTGGATGCTCACCTTTGCACAGAACCAAAAATGAAAAAATCTTAAAAAATTACTCATGAAAAAATTACTTTCATTACTTATCATTTTCGCATTGGTGACTACCTTCTTTGCGTGTAGTGATGATGAGCCAGCAAACTTGGATGCACCAAGTATAACAGCACCAACTGCGGCTGACGTACAGGTGGGCACTACGGCCACACTTGATTTTGCTTATACAGCTGCTGCAGGCTTTGCCTCCTCAACTGCTACGGCTACTGGAGGAACAGTAACTGTTGATACTGATGGAACTGATGGAGCAACTTCAGGAACAATTAGTGTGACCTTCACTGCTGGGGCTAGTGCAGCAGCAGGATCAGTAACATTAACAGTAACTGACAAGGAAGGAGATTCCAACAACGTTACTTCAGTTTTTGCAGTTAGAACTGAAGTGGTTATACCAAATGTAGTATTGAGTGGCGTATTAACTGGAGCAGAAGATGGAACTGCTGATAACACAATTAATCTAACTAACGACAGAATTTACGAATTAGCCGGACGTGTTGTAGTGCCAGACGGAAAGATTCTTGATATTCAAGAAGGAACGATTGTTAAAGGAAGAGAAGGATCAGGTTCGTTAGCTTCGGCATTGATCATAGCCCGTGGTGGCAAAATTATGGCAGAAGGAACATCCACGAAACCAATCATTTTCACTTCAATACTTGATAATATCAAAGTTGGAGAATTAGCAGGAACTAATTTGGATGCAGTAGAAGATACAGGCCTTTGGGGTGGTGTTTTAGTTTTAGGAAAAGCTACGGTGGCCGTACCTACTGGTGAGGCTCAAATTGAAGGTGTTCCAGCAGATATTGATGACGCGAAATATGGTGGAGGAGTTAGCCCTGTAGACAACGATAATTCAGGTACCCTACGTTATATTTCTATTCGTCATGGAGGTACTCTTATAGGAGCGAATAATGAAATTAATGGATTAACATTGGGCGGTGTAGGATCCGGAACAACAATTGAATTCATAGAAGTAGTTGGAAATGAGGATGACGGTATTGAATGGTTCGGTGGATCTGTAAATGTGACTAACGCATTAGTATGGGCACAGAAAGATGATGGATTTGATATTGACCAGGCCTATAAAGGAACTATTGATAACATCATTTACATCGCTGGTCCTGAATCTGACCATGGGATGGAGATAGACGGCCCTGAATCATCAGTGAATGGTGGGTTTACAATTCAAAATGGATCGTTTAAAGGATTAGTAGGTGAATACGCTGATTTTAGAGATAAGGCCCAAGGAACTGTAAAGGATCTTTACTTCTTCAATTATTTGAAAAGTTCTGATTTGGAATTGGATGCTGACGGAACAGATGCAAGCGCTTCTACAAAAAACTCTGATAATCCAGGTGTATCAGATAACTTCGCGGGAGCTGGAGCTGGGTTTACTGGAGCTCTTGTTATTACAGGTCTTGAGTTTAACTCTACGGTGACTGATGATGCCGGAGCTCAAACTCTAGGAGCCATTTTTGCCGACAAATGGTCAAAGTCTCCAAATACATACACATTAGGCGTTGATACTAGAACGGATCAGAATGCAATTGATCAAGCTGCTGCTAATAAGGTGACCTTTCTGGCTAACAATAGCATGGTAACAACAGCAACTAAAACAAAAGGTGCTGATAAGACTAAGTTCACTGGATGGACTTTGGCTGATGCGAAAGGAAAACTTGCGGATTTTTAATAAGTATGCTGTTTTGCAATAAGAAAAATGCCCGCAGAATGCGGGCATTTTTTTTGTTACAACTTGCAGTTATTAACATTGGGGTTACATCACAACAAAACATACTTCTGCTTAAATCACATTAGCCAAACAAAATTATGACAATCTACTATTGCGGGTTTGTATCGAATTAGAGCCTTCTAACGAATATTAATTTAATATTACTTCAATGTGAACGAATTAATAGTTTGGTAAAGCACCTTTTGGATCAAATGAGCGAACTCACGATACCTTTGCATCAAAATTTACCACCCTATGATCAACAACTTCAAAAATGCATTAATCGTTGTTTTGATTTTTGCATTCTCACCGATTTTCGCCCAAACTGGTTCTATACGAGGAAAAATAATAGACACTGAAAACGGAGAAGGGCTATTTGGAGCTACAGCAGTTATTTCAGGAACAACAGTTGGAGGAGCGGCTGACTTTGATGGTAATTTTAGCATTGAAAAAGTTGAGCCAGGTATTTATGATGTCCAGTTTTCCTTTGTTTCTTATCAAACAAAAACGGTTACAGGAATTGAAGTTAAGCCAGGCGAGGTTTCATTAATTGATATCCAATTGTCGACCGATATTCAGCAATTGGAGGAGATAGTTGTAACGGCCAAAGTTATCCGTGATAATGAATCTGCTTTGATGACAGTTCGGAGAAAATCTCCTAACGTTATGGATGGTATTTCTGCCCAATCATTTCGCAAGATTGGGGATTCGAATGCGGCCTCCGCTATTCAGCGTGTACCTGGGGTTTCTGTTCAAGGAGGAAAGTATGTATTTGTTAGAGGGTTAGGTGATAGGTACAGTAAATCTACTCTTAATGATGTAGATATTCCAGGATTAGATCCCGATAGGAACTCAATACAAATTGATATTTTTCCTACAAACATTATCAACAACATGGTTGTGCTGAAATCTTTTACTGCTGATAAACTGGCCGATTTTACGGGTGGTGTTGTAGACATTGAAACAAAAGATTTTCCTGAAGAAAAGACATGGGTTGTCACGTCAGGATTAGGATACAATCCATCTATGCACTTCAAAAAGGACTTTATTACTTATGAGGGAGGAGGTACAGACTTTCTTGGGTTTGATGACGGTGGAAGAGACCTACCCATTTCTCGTAATGAGGTAATTCCAAATCCTGCAGTGCGCGATCCGAAATTAGAGCAATTGACAATGAGTTTGAATCCAACATTGTCGGCCATGAGAAAAAGTAGTTTCATGGACTACAATATTGGAGTTTCAGGTGGAAACCAAAAAGGTTTTAACTCATTCACAATTGGGTATAATATTGCCTTAAATTATCAGAATACTACAACATACTACGAGAATGCTGAATTGAATGCCTATCAGAAGGCAACTAATCCAAACCAACTGGAATTAATTCCAGATAGAATTCAAAGTGGCCCACTAGGATCTAACCAGGTACTGACAAGTGGTTTGGCTGGTGTGGCTTTAAAGACAACCAAATCAAAGTTTAAAGCGAATTTCCTTAGACTTCAAAATGGAGAGTCTCGGGCATCTATGTATACAAGGAACACATTTATTTTTGGTTCAAACACTATATCCGCTACGAACTTGGATTACAATGAAAGTTCTATAACTAACGTGCTATTATCGGGTGATCATAGAATTGGATCTGAATCAAAATTTGAAATTGATTGGAGATTGTCCCCTACTTGGTCGCGAATTGATGACAAGGATGTGAGACAAACACCTTATCGTTTTGAAGGGGGAACCTATACAATTGAGCCTAGTGAGGCGGGCGACCCAATTAGAATCTGGAGATTTTTGGACGAAGTAAATTATGTGGGAAAGCTTGATTTGACTCAGAATTATAAGTTTAAGGGAATTGATGCCAAAGTAAAGTTTGGGCTTAGTGAAACCTTTAAGCAGAGAAACTTTAGTATCGATCAGTACAGACTTGGGGTTAGAGGGGCATCTAGTTTTACTTTTACCGGAGATCCAAATGAACTTTTAGATGACAGCAATATTTGGAACACAACTTCTGGTCGTGGAACCTATGTAAGAGGAAATTTTGAAGTGTCTAATACTTTCGAAGCTTCGCAAAACATTTTAGGAGCCTATGTATCAAACGAAATGAATGTTTCTGAAAGGATTAAGACTATCCTCGGTGTGCGTGCCGAACAATTTGACCATAACTATACCGGTCAAAATCAAGCGTATGCATCCGGAGATGTTGTAAACGGAATCAATTATGTAGATGAGAACCTTCTTAGCACATTGAATTTTTTCCCGTCAGCCAATCTGATTTATTCATTTAATTCCACAATGAACTTAAGACTCGGGTTTTCGAGAACTATTGCACGTCCCTCCTTCAAGGAAAAATCAATAGCGCAAATATTTGACCCTATCACGGATAGAACATTTATTGGTAATATAGATTTGAAAGAGACAAATATCTCTAATTTCGATTTGCGTTGGGAGTTATTCCAAGAACGTGGTCAAAACATTTCCTTTAGCCTGTTCTACAAAGACTTTACGAATCCAATCGAGCTAGTGTCTTTTCAAACGGATCCTCGTTCCTTGCAACCTCGAAACGTTAATGATGCTAAGGTTTATGGAATAGAGCTAGAAGCTCGCAAGAATATGGCTTTTATTTTTTCGGGGTTAAAGAATTTTACACTTAACGCAAACGTATCCTTTATCGAATCTGAAGTTCAGATGAGTGACGCTGAATTAGCAGGCAGGATGTCATTTCAGCGGACAGGCGAAACAATTGAAAGCAAAAGACAGCTACAGGGTCAATCTCCTTATTTAATTAATGCAGGCATTCAGTATGATAATCAGAAAGGCTGGGAGGCAGCGCTATCTTATAATGTACAAGGAGAGCGACTTTCGGTTGTAGGAATTAACTCAAATCCAGATGTTTTTGATCAACCTTTTAACAGCTTGAACCTTAATGTGAATAGAACTTTAGGTGGAATAGATGGGAAAATGAGGATTGGTTTAGGTGTAGACAATATGTTGAATGATAAAATTGAAAGTTTCTCCAAAAATTTTGGAAGTGGTGACAAAGTGTTTTCGAGCTTAAGTCCTGGAGCTAGATTTAAGCTGAGGCTTTCGTATAACCTTTAAGCTAATAGAAAAGCCACTTTTTAGGTGGCTTTTCTATTATACTCAAGCTGATCAGTTCACTTTACCCTGTCTCTCTTTGTGAAGCAGAATGACTTTTTTAATCTGTTCCCCTGCTTGTACCACTGAATCCTGCGCAAGTTTGTTGTTCTCTAGCTTCTGAACTAACACAGCATGTTCCAAAGTGTTGGACTGAATGCGCTCTTCTAATTTTACCCTCTCTTGTTCATTGTTGCCCAACTGAATGGTGAGGTCTTTGTTTTGATTAACCAGCCGTTGAGATTGTCTGGTAGTAGCGTCAAAGGCGCGCTGAGCTTCATCAATCTGAGCTTGTATTTTGTCTTTGTAATATTTGATGCCAAAGCGATATACCTCTTTCTCCAATTCCTTTTTTACTATCTCAATGTCATTCACCGTCCACTCATTGGCTACGATGCCCAACCACACTTGAGTAGTTTCTCCTTTTTCCTTGATATCTGCATAGATAATTCCTTTGATATATACAGTGCCTCCTAGTGCTGGTTCGTTAATGCTCATCAATCCTGCTATTTGTTTGACCTTGCCAAAGTCTTTTAAAAACTTGTTCCAGGAGTCTGCAACATGCTCTTTCTTGCCTTCCAGCGTGGTTACAAAACCTTCACTTTCTTCACCATTTATTTTTTGTCCCTGCTTTTCTGTAGTTACCTTTTGCCCAAGAGCAGCCACACTAAACAGTAGGCAAAGGATGCCAAACCCAAACTTATTTTGATTCATGCTGTTTATATTATTGATCAAAGCTAGTAATTATCCATATGCATAAAAACGTCCTAATAACAGGGGCCTCCGGGCTCGTAGGTACAAGACTTACTTCTTTGTTAAAGCAAAAAGACTACCAAGTTTCTCATTTGTCCAGGAGTAGCAGCAAAGGGCCTATTCCTACCTTCGTGTGGGATGTACAAGCCGGATCGATAGAAGATGGTGCCATGAATGAGGTAGATACTATTGTCCACCTGGCGGGTGCTGGCATTGCTGATAAGCGTTGGTCTGACTCCAGAAAACAAGAAATACTGGAAAGCCGGACGAAATCAAGTGAACTGCTTTATCAAACATTGAAGCAAAGTGAGCACAACGTAAAGACTTTTGTTTCAGCTTCTGCCATAGGTATTTATGGAGATGCTGGCCCTGAAAAAATATTTGCTGAAGAAGATCAACCTGCTGACGATTTTCTTGCAGATGTGGTAAAGCAATGGGAACACAGTGTTACTCAGTTGGAATCGCTGGGTATTCGTGTCGTTAAGATCAGAATTGGCATTTTGTTAAGTGAAAAAGGAGGTGCTCTGGCTGAAATGATAAAACCTATAAAATGGGGTGTGGGTTCTCCTTTGGGTTCGGGGAAGCAACTAATGAGTTGGATTCACATTGATGATGCTTGCCAAATATTTATCAAGGCAATAGAGGATAAGTCCATGCAAGGAGTTTACAATGCGGTAGCTCCAACCCCAACAACCAATCAAGGAATGACTGTAGCTATTGCAAAAGCACTAGGTAAGCCACTATGGGCTCCTAATGTTCCTGGTTTCGTTTTGAAACTAATACTTGGAGAAATGTCGGATCTGGTTTTAAAGGGGAGTCATGTCTCAGCGAAAAAAATTCAAAGTACTGGTTTTGATTTTGAGCATCCTGATTTGGATCGTGCTCTTGAAGACCTTTTCCGCAAGGAAGTATAACGCCTAACACCTGTAAAGTAACAATCTCTTAACCGCCATGTGATATTGAGGTGATAGTGGCGAGATACATTTGAAACATCAAACTATCTTCTTCTTCTGGGTAAGGGCAGGCGTTCCAGTCTGCCTTTTTTCATTCAATTTCAAAAATTCTTATTACTCCCTGTAATGCTATTGCAAAGGCGGCATTCGCGTTATATTAGCAAATCAAATAGAATTGAGTATGGGGAAAGAAAAGAAGAAGTCATCGACAACTGAAGAAGAGCACAAAATCAGAAAAGCCTTTATTGATAAGGATTGGGCGGAGATTAAAAGTTCTGATTCTTGGGTGATTTTTAAAGTCATGTCTGAATTTGTTGAGGGGTTTGAGAAGCTCGCTAAAATTGGTCCATGTGTTACCATTTTTGGATCAGCACGTACACTTCCTGAGCACCCCTTTTATAAAATGGCGGAAGCTATTGCCTTTGAGCTAGTCCATCATGGCTACGGGGTAATTACAGGCGGAGGGCCCGGAATCATGGAGGCTGGAAATAAGGGAGCTCACAAAGCTGGAGGTAAGAGTGTAGGACTGAATATTTTTTTACCTCACGAACAGAAAGGCAACATTTATATCGATCCCGAGAAATTGATTTCGTTTGATTACTTCTTTGTTCGAAAGGTGATGTTTGTAAAATATTCCCAGGGTTTTATTGTGATGCCCGGTGGATTTGGAACAATGGACGAATTGATGGAAGCGTTAACTTTGATACAAACCAATAAAATTGGACGGTTCCCTATTGTTTTGGTGGGAAGAGAATTTTGGGGAGGGCTAGTTGGATGGTTCAAAGAGATGCTTGTAACTGATAGAATGATAGACAAAGAAGATTTGAAATTGATCAATGTGGTAGATACACCAGAAGAGGCTGTAAAAGTGATCAATGACTTTTACGCTAAATATTTACTTTCCCCTAACTTCTAATTTAATAGTGTGATGGAAGATTTTTTGAAGAAGTACCGTGTAGAATTAATGGTGATCAGTGGGTTAGCCGTGCTTTTGTTTCTCGTCATTTTTATCAATACACGTATTGAACGATTGGAGCAAATCGTGGGATCGGAAGATAACCCTGAGGTAGTGTACCAGAAATTGCCACAAGAGGATGGTCCACTGACTGCTATCTCCTACGACCTTCCTAAAGAATTGAATTTTGCAGGAGAACAAGTGCCGTTGAATCGTTCTGATTTGCGCGAGCAGATTGATAAAGAACTCCAAATCAATATCTACTTTCATAGCAACACGATTTTTTTGATAAAAAGAGCCAATGAATGGCTTCCTCAGTTTGAACCTATTTTGAAACGCAATGGTATTCCGGATGATTTTAAATACTTGCCTTTGATTGAAAGCGGATTACTCAACGCAACCTCACCAGCCAATGCAGTGGGGTTTTGGCAAATTGTGAAAAGTGCCGGTAAAGAAAACGGGCTTGAGATATCTAGAGAAGTAGACCAACGCTACGACCCTATTAAGGCAGCAGAGGCAGCGTGTAATTATTTTAAAAAGGCCTACGAAAGATTTGGCAACTGGACTTTGGTGGCGGCTTCCTACAACAGAGGCATGAGTGGTTTGGATAGAGCCATTAAAAAACAAAAAGTAGATACCTACTATGATTTATTCTTAAATGAGGAGACCGCTCGCTACGTTTTTAGAATATTAGCGATAAAAGAAATAATCGAAAACCCCGAACGCTATGGATTTAAAATCAATCCAAAGCATCTCTACCAGCAAGATTCTTTACGCTTTGTTGAAGTGACCGAGACCATTCCTGATCTTGTAGAATTTGCATTGGAGCAGGGTTCAAATTATAAACTGCTCAAGCGCCATAACCCCTGGCTACGTGATGATAGATTGACTGTGCGAAGGAATGAAACCTATACCATTGCGCTACCTGCTATATGAGGCCCTACCTTCTGACAGAGAACAATTGGAAATACATCAAGGGGGCATCCTTTGATTTGGCTATACTTCCGTGGGGAGCTACTGAGGCTCATAATTATCATTTGCCCTATGGCACTGACATTATCGAGGCAAAGGCAATTGCAACTGAAGCTGCTCGCATCGCTTGGGATAAAGGAAGCAAGGTTATTGTGCTGCCGGCAATTCCGTTTGGTGTGAATACCGGACAACATGATGTTACGCTTGATATGAATATGAACCCTAGCACCCAGTTTGTTGTGCTAAAGGATGTTATTGAAGTGCTGAACCGTCAAGGGATATTTAAGTTGGTTATTTTGAATAGCCATGGAGGCAACGACTTTAAACCAATGATCAGAGAGTTAGGCCTTCTATTTCCTAAAATGTTTATCAGCAGTTGTGATTGGTTCAAATCTTTAGATCAAAAATTGTTTTTTGAAAATAAAGATGATCATGCAGGAGAGATGGAAACGAGCCTTATGCTTCATCTCAGGCCGGACTTAGTATTGCCGTTAAACGAGGCAGGTGATGGAAGTGCCAAGAAATTTAAATTCGAAGCTATACGAGAAGGATGGGCATGGGCCGAACGGCAATGGACAAAAGTGACAATGGATACCGGAGTAGGTGATCCCCGAAAAGCAACAGCTGAGAAGGGAGAAAAGTATTTTAAAGCGGTAACGGAAAAAGTTGGTCAATTTTTTATTGAGGTGGCCAAAACAGATAAGAATAATTTTTATGAGTAATTTCTATTTAACCACAGAGGTCACAAAGGGAATGGATAATGGGTCATAGAGATGCTTCACGCTCTTTGTGAAGTCTCCGTGTGCTTTGTGGTTAAACAATAACGCATTATGATAGAAAAAATAAATGAAGCAGTTGAGTTTATTAAATCTCAGGGCATACAAAATCCTGAGGTTGGAATAATTCTGGGGACAGGCCTGGGAAACCTCTTTACAAAAAAAATTGAAGCCCACATTGAAATAGAATATAGTGCTATCCCTCACTTTCCAATTTCAACCGTTGAGTTTCACAATGGAAGACTGATTAGTGGGAGCATTAATGGAAAGCAAGTACTTGCCATGCATGGTCGCTTTCATTATTACGAAGGCTATTCTGCCGATCAAATCACTTTGCCTGTTAGGGTGATGAAAGCGTTAGGTGTTCAATATTTATTGATTTCAAATGCGGCAGGCAACATGAATTTGAATTGGCACAAAGGAGAACTGATGCTGATTGATGATCATATCAATTTGCAAGCGGATAATCCATTAAGAGGTCCAAATATAGATTCACAAGGCCCACGGTTCGTAGATATGAGCCAGCCTTACGATAAAGGA
This sequence comes from Cyclobacteriaceae bacterium, assembly GCA_040216665.1. Lineage (GTDB taxonomy): Bacteria > Bacteroidota > Bacteroidia > Cytophagales > Cyclobacteriaceae > ELB16-189. Next base: position 323,903 of record JAVJOQ010000010.1, read on the forward strand.
TTGAATAGCAAACTAAAAAACATTGCGATTAAAAAAGGAATCCAGCTGAATGAAGGTGTATATGTATGTGTTACAGGGCCAAACCTGGAGACCCGGGCCGAGTATCGCTTTTTGAGCAGAATTGGTGCTGATGCTGTGGGCATGTCCACTGTTCCTGAAGTAATAGTGGCCAACCATGTGTCATTGCCCTGCTGTGCAATTTCTGTGCTTACAGATGATTGTGATCCGGATAATTTACAACCTGCCAACATTAATGAAATTATTGAAATCGCAGGAAAAGCGGAAGTAGCCCTCACTGACCTTTATGTTGATTTGATCGGATTGTTGTAAAGGTGCAACCTCTGGTGGTCTTTCAGCGTCATAGAGAAGAAAACCACCTGTTATGAAAACATTACTTACTATTGCCGCTTTTTTATTTAGCATTACGCTTTGGGCGCAAAAAGAGGGTGACTATCACTTGGATAAAGAATTTGATCTGAGCCCAACAGGCAGTATAGATTTATCATCTTCAGATGCTAAGGTCACCATTACTGGTTCCAGCAGAAAAAATGTGCATTTGAAAATTGACAGAACGGTTGTTACTAAAGGATTATTCTTCGGTAGCGATGAATTCGCTATTGAGATAGACAACTCTAATGGTAATTTGAAAATCAGGGAAAGGTCAAGTTCATCTAGTCATGGCATTGTAGGATACTATAATGAAGATTATGAGATAAAAATAGAAGCTCCTGAAGGCGCTAGTATTTTGGTGAAGGGAGATGACGGAGATTATTGGATAAAAAATATTAATGGATCAATTGTGATGGGTGTTGATGATGGGGATATTGATTTGTTGAGTTGTAAAGGAAGTAAATTTCGTTTTAGATTGGATGATGGTAACCTTACCATGGATCAGGGAAGAGGCTCCATAGAAATTGATATTGACGATGGAGACATCAGAATTAAAAATGGAAATTTCTCTAAAGTAGTAGCTACTATCGATGACGGAGATTTTATGATTGAAACTTCATTGTCAGATAGTGGGGAATATGATATTAATGCGCAGGATGGTTCGGTGTCAATGGTGGTGACCAAGGGAGGAGGCCAATTTGATGTACGTCATGATGATGCAAGAGTAATTGCCGAAGGCGCATTTGACGTGTACGAAAAATCAGAGACCTTTACCAGTTTGAAATTAGCCAATGGCACAGCCAAAGTGAACATTAGGGCTGACGATGCGAGGATACGGCTCTCCAAACCCAATTAAAATTTATTTCTCGTAGGAATAGTGTCCTATGATCTTGAATTGAAAGAGACAATCTGAAATTTCCTGACCATTGCCAATATTGTGAACGACAAGGTATCGCTCATTGTCCTGTGATTTTTGATTGATTAGAATGCCAATGTGGTTTATCCCTCCTCCTAAATTCCATGTTACGATATCTCCTGGGGCGTAGTCAGCAGGATTGGTGCTTTTCTTTTTAACAGTACCATATCGCTTAAAGAATGTCATGAGGTTGGGAACTCTTCGGTGGTCAATATTTTTATCTGTCGTTTTTAGGCCCCAGTCTTTTGGATAAAGCGAGAAATTACTGGCCATGTCTTCATGAACTTCTTTTTGTAAATCAATCCCAAGCTTTCGATAAGCGCGAATAACTACATCCGTGCAAACTCCTTTATCGGAGGGCACATCTCCATTAGGATAAGGAATGCTGAAATAAGTAGGATCGTACCTAACTTTATGGGTGGTAAGTTCAATGGCGGCATCAGATAATTTTTCAGAAAAAGAATCTTGTGCCCCGCTAAAGAAAACAACAAGCGATAGAAGTATGGTTAATACGTACCTCACTTTTTTTAAGGCTTATTACTGTTTATAGATAACACCGTCTTTCATTACAAACGATACATTTCTTAGATCAGATATATTTTTTGTTGGATTTCCCTTTACTGCCACGAGGTCGGCAAGGAACTCAGACTTTATTTCGCCAAGATTTTTCAAGTGAAATGTTTTAGCATTTACAGAGGTCACGGATTTTAAAATGGCCATGTTGTTCATTCCGTAATCTTTCATCAACTCCAGTTCAATAACATTTTCTCCGTGCGGAAACACACCTACATCACCGCCTGCTGCAATAACTACATCCACTTTTAATGCACTGCTGAAACTTGATTTTTTACTTACTATTCTTTCAGGATCTGGATCGATTCCCTTTTTCCAGCCATTGTATTGAAGGATAGCATCGCCCGCTGCCAACGTAGGGCAAAAAGCAACTCCTCTCTCCTTCATCAGTTTAAAAATTTCATCATCGCCCTCATCACCATGTTCAATGGTTTCTACACCAGCCATCACCGCTCTGCGCATCCCTTCTTTGGTAGAAGCGTGTGCAACGGTAGGCCTTCCGCTGCTTTTTGCAGTTTCAACAATTAGCTTCAGTTCTTCAATTGAGAAAGTGGGCGCAGCCTCTCCATTGGCTCCCCAACGATAGTCGGCATATACTTTTATAAGATCAGCGCCTTTACCGATTTGATCACGCGTAACACGAATCAGGTCATTGCCATCCGCAGGTTCTGCCCCTAGCATCACATCAAAATCAGTATCAAATCCCTTTGGCCCGTAACTTCCGGTAGCTACTATAGCTCTTCCTGCTACCAACATTCTTGGGCCTGGGATTACACCATCTTCTATTGATTTTTTTAATCCTACATCTGCGTACCCAGCCCCTTCTGAGCCAAGATCTCTCACAGTAGTAAATCCCGCCATCAGTGTATTTTTGGCATGTACAGTTCCGCGGGCTACACGGTATGCATCCGATTCTTTCAAAACCTGATCATTCCATGGGGTTTGATTGTAAGGGTACAATAATAAATGGGAATGCCCTTCTATCATTCCCGGCATTAGTGTTGTTCCTGGTAATGAAATAGAGGTTGCACCTCTGGGTTTGGTAATTTTGTTCGCAGGTCCTGCTTCTGCAATTTTATTTTCAGTGACCAACACTACCCATCCTTCATGCATTTCATTTCCATCAAATACGCGATCGGGCTCGAGATAGTAAGATTGAGCAAACATGATCTGAATGGAGAAAAATAGAATGAGACCTGAGGCTGTAAACAATTTCATGTTATAATGTGAGAAGTGATAGATAGGAAAGGTAGAAATAAATGAACCGGCTACAAAGCAAAACTCCCCAACTGAAAAGAAGGGGAGTTTTATTTTAATACTTATAAAATCTAAAGTGCGCTCAATGCAGCATCATAATTAGGTTCTTGACCTACCGCAGGAACTACTTCTGTATGCTTTACTTTTCCTTGGTCATCCAAAACAACAATGGCCCTTGCGAAAAATCCTTTCATTCCGCCATCGGTCATTTCCATTCCGTAATCTTTCGAAAAACCTGAATTTCTGAAATCAGAAAGTGTAACCACTTTGTCAATTCTCTCTGCACCGCAGAAACGTTTGAACGCGAAAGGTAAATCTTTAGAGACGGATACTACAACCGTATTATTTAATGAGGAGGCCTTCTTATTAAATTCTCTAACTGAAGTAGCGCATACGCCAGTGTCAATGCTTGGGAAGATATTAAGAACTACTTTTTTGCCTTTGAAATCGGCAAGACTTACATCTTTTAATGTGTTATCTACCAAAGTAAAGTTGGGGGCTGTGGAGCCAACTGCTGGCAATTCGCCAATTGTGTTCACTGTGTTTTCGCCTAATTTAGTTTGAGCCATGTATCAATTGGTTTATAGATTAATAATAAGAACAATTTCTTGTAAATAAAGTTTATCGAAGTCGGTCAGAGTCCCTCACCAATTTTTCGTCTTTTCTGATAAAGCGATTGGCAACCATATTACTTACCATAGCGATTACTGGTAAAAACATTGCAAATCCGTATGTACCCGCTTCTTGATGAGTTTTAATCAGGTCGGTAGCAAAATAAACCGCAGACCCGATACTTCCTGCCATAAAGAATGAGTTAAGTGCGCCTAATTTTATTTGCAGCATTCGGTTCTGAAATTTACCAATTTCAAAAATGGCTACTGTTGCTGCCGCAATGGCAAAAATGGCACTTAAACTAAAAGGGAAATAGATGGTTGTTTTAACATCACCTTCCGTAACGGAGTAATGAAGTGGAAACAATACTTTCTGTACACCATCACTATAGGATTGCCATACAGGAAAGAAAATACTGATCAGCATACATGCTCCAACAATCACTAGAAATACAGTTTGTTTCCTTTGCCACATAGGGGGGTTGATTTAACCGCAATTATACAATAGAAATTCTATTGTATAATTTGACGAATGAATAATCACCTGATTGCATATTAGTTAGTAAGAGCTTCAATGATTTTCATTGTCAAGGTTAAACCCTGACAATTCTGGCTGAAGGTCAGGATTCATCAATAAATCAAAGCAGAATCTATCCTAATACCCAATCTGGGTTTAACTTGCAGCAAAAGTAATGAATTTGAGGCTTTTTGGCCTAATTCCAACCCCTATTCAAAATGAACAGCACTTTTATTGTAGATATACTGCGCACTCCCATCGGGAAATATGGCGGAACATTGGCATCAATGAGGCCGGACGATATGGCAGCTCACGTCATTAAAAAATTAATGGAAAGGAATCCTCAGGTAGATCAAAAACTGGTGGAGGATGTAATTTTTGGAGCCGCCAATCAGGCAGGCGAAGACAATAGAAATGTGGCGCGCATGGCATTGCTATTGGCGGGTCTTCCGGTTGAGGTGGCGGGTAATACCGTTAACCGGCTTTGTGCCTCAGGGCTGCAGGCAATTATGGATGCGTCACGTGCTATTGCCCATGGTGATGGTGAAGTGTACATAGCTGGAGGCGTTGAAAGCATGAGCCGGGCACCTTTTGTAATGCCTAAGTCTGAAGATGCCTATTCCAGAAAAGCAGAAATATTTGATACTACCATCGGGTGGAGATTTACGAATTCGAAACTCTCCAAGTTGTATCACCCCTATAGCATGGGAGAAACTGCTGAAAATGTAGCTGAACAATGGAAAATATCCAGAGAAGAGCAGGATGCTTTCGGACTTCAGTCTCAGCAACGATATTTTAAAGCGGCCGAGGCAGGCAAATTCAACGAAGAGATTGTGCCTATTCAAATACCCCAAAGAAAAGGAGATCCTATTGAGTTAAGTAAGGATGAATACCCTCGTGAAACTTCCATCGAAAAATTGGGTTTATTGAAGCCAGCATTTAAGGCAGGCGGTACCGTAACGGCAGGAAATTCATCGGGAATAAATGATGGTGCAGCCGCAGCTTTGCTGGTAAACGAAAAGCTGGTAGAAAAATTGAATTTAAAACCACTGGTACGAGTAGTATCAATGGCAGTGGCAGGAGTAGATCCTGCTATCATGGGTGTTGGTCCAATTTCGGCTTCTCAAAAAGCAATGAAGCGTGCCGGACTTTCATCAAAAGATATTGGATTGGTAGAATTGAATGAAGCATTTGCTTCTCAGTCTATTGTTTGCACGCGAGAGTTAGGCTTTGATCCAGAGATTGTAAATGTAAACGGTGGAGCTATTGCCATTGGCCATCCGTTAGGGTGCAGTGGCGTGCGTATAAGCGCAACATTGATTCACGAAATGCAAAAGAGAAAAGTAAAGTACGGATTGGCCACGATGTGCATTGGCGTAGGACAAGGAGCTGCAGTGATTTATGAGAATGTGAAGGTGTAAGAAGTCAGAATTAAGAAGCGAGAATTAAGAAATAGAGATATTGGAACTGGCAAAGAGTTTTCGGGATTTGATTTTATGGCAAAAAGCTCATGAATTTGTTTTGTCAACTTATGCCTATACCGCTGATTTTCCCAAGAGCGAAATTTATGGTCTAACTTCTCAATTTAGAAGAGCGGCAGTTTCAATTGCAGCCAATATTGCAGAAGGTTTTATAAAGCGTACTTTACCTGATAAATTAAGATTCCTCAATATCGCTCAGGGGTCACTTGAAGAGTGCAGGTATTACATAATTCTTTCCAAAGATTTGAAATTCGGAGACAATGGCCATCTTGAAAATCAAGCTGAAGAGGTGAGTAAAATTCTTAATTCTTACATGAGAGCAATTAATTCTACTCAAAAAAAATGAATCGGAATTATTATTCCTTAACTCCTTAACTTCTTACTCCTCGATGAGATTCTTCTTCGAAATAAGCTATAACGGTACCAACTATCATGGATGGCAATCTCAAAAAAATGCCATTGGTGTGCAGCAGGTAGTGGAGGAGGTTTTTAAAAAATTGTTTAGAAAGGAAATTGAGATTGTAGCAAGTGGAAGAACCGATACGGGGGTTCATTGTATACAACAGTTTTTCCATGCTGATTTTGAACAGGAATTAGATTATACATCCACTATTCAAAAACTCAACTCCTTTTTACCGAAAGCTATTGCAATCAACGCCATCCGAAAGGTAAAGCCTGATGCTCATGCGCGCTACAGTGCGATTGAGCGGGCTTATGAATACAAGATAACAAGGGTGAAAAATCCATTTTATCAGGATTATGCCCATCATTTCTTCAAAGAAATAAATATTCAAACCATGAATGAGGCTGCTGCGTTATTAGTCGGAGAGCAGGACTTTCAGTGCTTTAGTAAGGTAAAAACGGATGTAAATCATTTTATTTGCGACCTGAAAACAGCTCACTGGAATCAAAAAGGAGATTTATTGGTTTTTACCATCGTTGCCAATCGATTCCTCAGAGGGATGGTGAGGGCAATTGTTGGGAGTTTATTGGATGTGGGAAGTGGTAAAACTTCTGTTAAAGAGTTTCAACGCATTATTGAGAGTAAAGACAGAAAAAAAGCCGGAATGAATGTGCCTCCGGGCGGACTGTATCTTTTCAATGTTAAATACCCAAAGAGAATTTTTTTAGACTAGTAGTGGAGAAAGAAAAGATCAGTAGTGGCAATATCATCGACTTTAATGTATTAAAGCGAATACTCCAGTTTATAAAACCCTACCGAGGTAGATTCTATTTTCTAATTGCATTAACTGTGGTGCTTGGGGTGCTTACCCCTATCCGGCCTTTGCTTATCCAATACACATTGGACCGTCACGTTGCCAATGGCGACTACTACGGTATGGTACAAATCATGCTGCTCATCTTTGGTCTGCTTATCGTGCACTCTGTTTTCCAGTATGTACACACCTATTTGTCAGGTAGGATTGGTCAATATGTAATTCGGGATATCCGGATAAAATTATACAAGCATCTTGTTGGGTTCAGATTAAAGTTTTTTGATCGTACTCCGATTGGCAGGCTGGTAACCCGCACCATTTCAGATGTGGAAGCGCTGGCAGATGTGTTCAGTGAGGGATTGGCGGCATTGGCTGGCGATCTTTTGCAAATTGTTTTCATTCTGGCATTTATGTTTTACACAGATTGGAGATTGGCATTGGTGAGCTTATCAACCATCCCATTAATGCTTTTATCTACCTATGTTTTCAAAGAGAAAATTAAGGTCACTTTTAATGATGTGCGCAATGCAGTAGCTAATCTTAACTCTTTTGTGCAGGAGCATTTAACAGGAATTAACATCGTACAGATTTTTGGAAGTGAAAAAAGAGAATTTGAAAAATTTAAGGACATCAATAAAGAGCACAAGGCAGCGCACTTGAAGTCGGTATTGTATTATTCAGTTTATTTTCCTGTAGCTGAGATTATCGCGGCTATGGGTGTAGGCCTTTTGGTGTGGTATGGCGCAAGGAGTGTAATTGGTGGAGACACAGGTGTTACAATTGGAACACTTACAGCTTTCATCATGTACATTCAAATGTTCTTCAGACCCATACGGATGATTGCCGATCGCTATAATACGTTACAAATGGGAATTGTAAGTTCTTCAAGAATAATGGACTTGCTGGACAGTGATGAACATTTGGTAAACGATGGCACAAAATCGCTTTCAGAAATAAAAGGTAAAGTGGAGTTTGAGCATGTTTGGTTTGCTTACAATGAAGCTGATTATGTTTTAAAAGACATTAACCTCAAGATTAATCCAGGAGAAACAGTAGCCCTTGTTGGAGCAACCGGTGCAGGAAAATCTTCCATCATCAATTTGCTCAATCGTTTTTATGAAATTAACAGAGGCAGCATCAAAATAGATGACAATGATATTACTGATATTGAATTGTCCTCTTTACGCAAAGGTATTGGTGTAGTGTTGCAAGATGTTTTTCTTTTTAGTGATACGATTAGGTATAATATTACACTCGGAGCTCCAGAAGTGACGGATGACATGATTATGCAAGCAGCTGATCTAGTAGGAGCAAGGAAATTCATAGAGCGCCTTCCTGGTGGGTTGGATTATAACGTGATGGAAAGAGGCGCAACGCTATCGGTAGGGCAAAGACAGTTATTGTCATTTATTAGAGCCATGGTGTATGATCCTAAAATTCTTGTTTTGGATGAAGCGACAAGTTCTGTGGATCATGAAACAGAGGAAATGATTCAAGTGGCTATTGAAAAGATGATGAGCAACAGAACTTCCATAGTGATAGCCCATAGGCTTTCTACTATTCAAAAGGCCAATACCATCATTGTGCTGGATAAAGGGGAGATTAAGGAGGCAGGGCGCCATGAAACCCTTTTGGCTAGGGATGGTTATTACGCTCATCTTCACAGGATGCAATACAAAGAGGTAGTTTAGCGTTCGACCTTCAAAATCTACAGTTCATCTAGCCATAATCCCAAAAGAGTTATATTTGCCTTAATGCCCTTTAAAAAGACATTTATAATACTATTTGCCTTGGTGCTCGCTACCGGATATACCCATGCGCAAGTGAGAAAAAGCGTAAAGAGTGCCAAGTTTAGGGTGCCTACCGTTTCACGCAGTAAAATGCGTATCATGTGCCCTATTTTTGAGACCAGCGCTTACCCTTATCAGGGAATTGGAGTGAAGATGGGAGACCCGTTTGCCCTCACCTATAAGTTTTATCCTAACAAAAACTGGTCGTTTACAGCTGATGCCGGAAAGGCAGCTAGTGGATTATACAATAAATACTATCGCAACCTCTACAATACTTATCTCCCTGATACTTTAGGGGACGATAAACGTATTACTTACCTCGCACACAAAGCCACTACAGACTGGTTTTTTCAGGCCAAGTTTCTCTACCAATGGAACATGGACAAAGTATCCGAAGGACTACAGTTTTATACGGGTCTCGGATGGCAATGGAGAAGTACTACGCTGGAGTACGATTATCTGTATGAAGAAGGACTGATTGTAAATGTTGAAAGCAGATTTGACAAGTTTAAAAGAAATCGCTTTACCTATGGCCCTGTAGCTGTTGTCGGGTTTGAATATTCTTACTTTACACTACCCATATCTGCCTTCATTGAGATTGAGTGGTTTACGGATACCTTACTAGATCCCGGCTATCAGCGTTTTCAGGGAGGTGTAGGGCTTCGCTACGTGTTTTAGCCCTCTACCTCACTCGATTGCATTTGCTTTTCATACAGTTCCCTGTAGGTTCCTCCTTTAGCAAATAAACTTTCGTGCGTCCCTTCTTCTACAATCTCTGCATCGTGAAGAACAATAATTTTATTAGCCAGTTTTGCTGAGGACACACGATGCGAAATAATAACACTGGTTCTCCCCTTCATGATTTTTTTCATGCTGTTGAGAATGGTGTTTTCTGTTTTTGTGTCAACGGCTGAAAGTGAATCATCCAGCACTAAGATTTTAGGCTCACGGGCAATGGCACGGGCTATTGACACACGTTGCTTTTGTCCACCTGATAATGTGATTCCTCTCTCTCCTACTCTCGTTTGAAAGCCCAGCGGAAAACTCATGATATTGTCATACACATCAGCGTCAATAGCCGCTTTCTTTACCTTCTCTTCATCTGAATCGGAAATGCCAAACCCGATGTTGTTGTAAATGGTATCGCTAAAAAGAAAAACATCCTGAGGCACAAATCCCATTTGACTTCGGATGGAAGTCAGGTGATATTTTTTTATGGAAATATCGTCAATCAATACCTCACCTTTTGTAGAATCGTAAAGCCTTCCGATAAGATTGGCGATAGTACTTTTTCCAGATCCCGTGGTTCCAATGATAGCGAGCGATTCTCCGGGACTAATACTAAATGAAATGTTTTTAAGGGCAACAATACCAGTGTCCGGGTATTCGAAGCTGACATCTTTAAATTCTATTTTTCCTTGAATCTCTCTCTCCAGATTTTCTTCTGAGACAATGTCAGTTTTAGTTTTCAAAAACTCATTGATTCTCTTTTGTGAAGCCTCGGCTCTTTGTACAAGACTGCTTGTCCACCCCAAAGAAGCAACTGGCCAGGTAAGCAGGTTAACATAAATGATAAACTCAGCGATGTTGCCAAAAGTTAATGCTCCACTAATCACCTCTACTCCACCAGCATACACGGCCAGAATTGTGCTGAGACCTATAAGTCCTGTGATCAAAGGAAAGAACAAAGCCTGCACGCGAGTAAGGCGTAACGATTGGCGTTTGTATTCATCACTTTCTTTAGAAAAATTATTGATGGATTCATTCTCACGTGTAAATGACTTGAGTACCCTAATGCCAGAGAATGCTTCCTGAACAAATGTGCTTAGCCGTGATTGGCTCCTTTGAATTTCCTCCGACCTTCTTTCGATAATGTTATTAACGTAATAGATGGAGAAAGACAAAATGGGCAACGGAATTAACGCATACCAGGTGAGCATAGGACTAATGCTAAACATGATAGGGATGAGCATGGCGAATAGTGTGAACAGCTGCATGCCATACATAATGGATGGACCGAGGTACATCCGCACGCGACCTACATCTTCAGAGATCCTGTTCATCAAATCTCCTGTGTTGTTTCTTCTGTAAAAACTTATTGGGAGAGTTTGGTAGTGCTCAAATATTTCATTCTTCAGATCATACTCAATAAGGCGACTCATCACGATGAGTGTTTGTCTCACGAAATAGAGAAAGATGCCTCGTAACAATGCCATGATAAGAATAAGGGCAGCATAAACGAGTATTCCGAAAGCAAAGACTTCAAAGAAATTGTCTTGGACACTCAATTGATCGAAAGCCTCATAAATTCTGATATTATCAATCACCAAATCGATGGCGTGACGCACCATTTGGGCAGGAAGGATCTGAAAAATATTGGATATGATTACAAAAACACCTCCCCAGACGATATGCCATTTATATTTTATCAGGTATTTATTGAGGTATCGGAGTTCCTTCATGAAATAAAAATTAGCTTGATCTCCTAAAAACGAAAGAATATTGCATTAGTTCAATTTCACGGCAGATCGCCTTTGATATAAAACCAGAAAAAAGATAGTTTTGCCCACTCACTTTACAATTTTCGCTTATTGCGAAAGGGGCAAAAGTAGCCAATCAATAATTTAAATAATAAGTCGATGGAGATTAAAGAAGTTCAATCGGTGAAACAAGAAGGTCTGTTTGCGAAAGTTGCGGAACTTGGTCACGAGCAGGTAGTGCATTGTTATGATGAGGCTACAGGTCTTAAAGCATTAATCGCCATACACAACACAGCCCTTGGGCCAGCTCTTGGTGGTACCAGAATGTGGAACTATGCATCAGAGCAGGAAGCGCTTACAGATGTCCTTCGTCTTTCTCGAGGAATGACTTTTAAAGCAGCGATCAGTGGTTTAAATCTTGGTGGAGGAAAAGCGGTGTTGATAGGTGATGCCAAAACCATGAAAACTGAAGCCTACCTGAGAAGGTTTGGAAAATTTATACAAAGCCTTAGTGGCAAATACATTACCGCAGAGGATGTCAATATGAATACCACTGACATGGAGCACATCAGCATGGAAACAAAATATGTAACAGGCCTTCCTGAATCTATGGGTGGAGGTGGAGACCCCTCCCCGGTTACAGCTTATGGTGTTTATATGGGCATAAAGGCCACTGCAAAAAAAGTTTTTGGAAGCGATGATTTAGGAGGTAAAAAAATCGGGGTACAAGGTGTCGGTCAGGTAGGAACTTATCTGGTGGAGTTATTGGTAAAGGAAAACGCCAAAGTGACTATTACTGATATTTCTGAAGAGAAAATGGAGGATATCTCAAAACGTTTTGGTGTGGATACTGTAGATCAGGACAAAATCTATGATTTGGACATGGATATTTATGCGCCATGTGCACTTGGGGCATCTCTAAATGATGACACCATCCCCAGGTTGAAATGTGCCGTTGTAGCAGGAGGTGCCAACAACCAATTGAAAGATGAGTTAAAGCACGGAAATATGTTGCTGGATAAAGGAATTGTTTACGCGCCTGATTTTTTGATCAATGCTGGTGGTGTGATCAATGTAGGCAACGAGTTTTACGGCAACTACAACAGGGATCGGGTGTATCATCATACTGAAAAAATTTATGATACTTGCCTTAATATTCTCAGCCTGGCAGAAAAGGAAAAAATTACAAGTCAGGAAGCAGCGATTAAGATGGCGGAAAAAAGAATAGCAGAGGTTGGGCGGGTAAGAATTCCAAGATAGGATCACTGGCACTTATTTTCTTTTATTGACACATTCGTTGTAATTTTGCGCATACAACGTTCATTGAATCATGCTAAACAGACGTACGCTTCGAGTAAAGATTATGCAAACATTATTTGCATACGAACAATGCATGGAAGCGAATAATACGCTTGCGCAAGATTTGATCGATGAGCGTTTTGCCCCCGACCTCAACTCCATGGAGGTGCAGGACAAGCCGTTACTTAAGGAAAAGAAGAACGAAGCACTTACATTATACAAAAAGCTTTTTGTTAATGAAAAAGTTGGCGAGAGTGAGGACGCTAGCGTAAATAGCGTAACTGCCGAGGCCCTTAAGCTTTGCCACAGCAATAATAAAAAGGACTTTAATTTCTTAAAAAAGAACCTTGTTGCCGAGGTAGAGAAAATCAATCATCGCTATTACGAAGTGTTGGGTTTATTGATTGCATTCTCTGATGCAGCGAAATCAGATAAAAAAATTGATCATTCTAATTTTCTTAATAATGGATTCATCACAGCGCTGAAGAATGATGAGTCCGTGCAGGGTTTATTGTTAAAAACCAATTCATTATGGGACAACCACAGAACGCTGGTTCAGGGGTGGTTTCGTGACGTCATTAAAACAGACAAAATTTATTTGGAGCATGTGAAAGGCGATGCCCCTGATGAGAACGAACAGAAGAACATCATTAAACACATCATCCGCAAGCTTATTTTGGGAGAAACAGTCATTAATGATTTTTTTGCTGAGCGGGACATTCGCTGGACGGAGGATCATGACATTGTAAAAAGTCTGGCTGACAAAACACTTAAATCGTTAGACCCTGATTTAGGCACCATTCAGGTGCAAAAGTTATCCATGGACTGGGAGGATGATCTCATATTCATGAATATACTTTTTGAAAAGACCACACAAATCGAACGATCAAACAAGGATTTGATAGCCAACAATACGAAAAACTGGGAAGTGGACAGGTTGCCTTTGACGGACAGGGTAATTCTTGAGATGGCCATTACTGAGTTGATCAATTTCCCTGCTATTCCAGTGAAAGTGACCATCAACGAATACATAGAACTAACCAAGAATTACAGCACCCCAAAAAGCGCCAAATTTGTTAATGGTATTCTGGATGTTATAGCCAAAGAGCTAGTGACATCTGGAGTGGTAAAGAAAAGTGGAAGGGGACTGATCGACAACAAATAGGGGTTCAAGGGGAGAAATGCTGTAAAATACCTCAGAACTGGACTTCTTACAATTTCGTTGTATCTTTACACTCCCAAAATTGAATTTGATATGAGTAAAAAGAGTGGTGCTTTAATGGCATTTTTATCAGGAGCGGCCTTAGGGGGTATATTAGGTATTCTTTATGCACCTGATAAGGGATCTAATACCAGGGAGAAGCTTACCTATAAGCTGGATAAGTATAAAGAGGTATTGGAGCAATTTCTGGATGATTTAGTAAAAGGGAAAGAAACCCCATTGACCACCGAGGCAAAGTCTCAGGGCGCAAAGGTGGTTTCTGAGGCTAAAAATAAAGCAGAACGGCTTTTGGAGGATGTAGATGACTTATTGTCACAAATTAGGGGAAGCGAAAAAAGTTAAAGAATTGTTAATTGATCTGTCCGGTTGGCTTTCGCTGGAAAAAGAATTTATTTTTGTTCAATCATAATTAAAAGAAGAAATATGAAAATTTTAAATCGTGTAATCCTGGTTCTATTGGTAAGTGCGGCTTTTGCAAGTTGTAAAGATCGTGCTGCTGAGAAAAGAATTGCTGAACTGGAGAGCAGACTGGTTCAGTTGGAAGGTAATGGAGCAGTAGCATCTGGTGCAGTAGCTTCGCCTGCTGCAACACCTGTGGCGGATACAAAACCGGAAGGACCACTTCCTTCATTTGAATTTGCTACAACTGATCATGATTTTGGTACAATTAAAGAAGGAGACAAAGTAGAATACACTTACTCTTTTAAGAATACAGGAGAGGCTCCATTAATTATTCAAAATGCGCAGCCATCATGTGGATGTACAGTACCTGAGTGGTCTAAAGAGCCAATTCCCGTAGGAGGAACTGGATTTATAAAGGCTGAGTTTGATAGCAACGGAAAGCCTAACATTCAAAACAAGACGATAACAGTGACCGCTAACACATGGCCTAAAGTAACCACCTTAAGATTTAAGGCAATGGTAACACCTAAGGCTACTGGAGCAAACGGACCCACTCGCTAATACTGCATTACCAATGAATTAAGAAACATCCCATTCCCGTAAGGGTTTGGGATGTTTGCTTTTAATAGGATAACTTTGCGGCCTAAATTTTTATCAAAATGATGTACACAATTTTATTACAAGCACAAGGTGGAAGCGGTTGGACTTCCATGGTGTTTATGATCGCTATAGTGGTTGTTTTTTACTTTTTCATGATCCGTCCGCAGCAGAAAAAGGCAAAAGACCAGAAGAAGTTTACTGAGGAAGTAGCTAAAGGAGACTATATCGTGACGATTGGAGGAATGCACGGAAGAGTAGCTGAAATAGATGGTGATACATTCATATTAGAAGTAGAAAAAGGAGGGCGTATTAAGTTTAATAGGTCATCCATTTCTATGGAGTCGACTAAGGCGCTGGCAAACAAAAAATAACAACCCATGTGAATTTTTTTCGCGTCATTATCAATCTTTTTCATTTCAATCGTACCAATTGGAAAGCGGTAACCTTGTGCTTACTAACCGCTCTGGTGTTTTGGTTTTTCAATGCGCTTAATAAGGATTACTCTACAAACCTCCGGTTCGCAGTTAATTTTCAGTTTGATCAGGAGCGGTATGTGCCAGTAGAGCCCTTACCCAAAGCGGTTTTTATGAATGTGAGTGGCAATGGTTGGGATTTGCTAAGAAAAAGCCTTGGGGTAAATCTTCCTGATATGAACATACCTCTGGAAAGACCTACCGAGGTAAAGAAAATAGTAGGAAGTACTTTGCCTGCACTTTTGGCTGGTCAATTGGGTAATCTTCAGATCAACCATGTGGTTACCGATACATTGTACCTGACTTTGGATCCTCGGGAAAAAAGAAAAATAAGAGTGACCGTTGACCCAAATAATTTTTTGTTTGCTGATGGGTTTGGAAGACTCAGCCCAATTGTTGTGCTCCCAGACTCTGTTTTATTGGAAGGTCCTAAAAGTGTTCTTGATAAATTGCCCGACTCTGTGTTGTTGGAATTAAATGAAGAGGGGATAAAGAAGGATTTTCGAGAAGAGGTAGAGGTGAAAATCTTACGTGAGGATTTATTGAAACGAACTCCGGAAGCGGTCGAGGTAATTTTTGAAGTGGTTGAATGGGTTGATGTAAATAAGGCAGTTAATCTTATTGTTGAAAATGTACCCGGTAATTCAAGGTTTAGTTTAGTAAAGGACAGTGTGCAATGTTTGATACAGGTGCCCAAAAGCCAATTGGAAGATTTCAATGAAGCGGTAGGTCAACCAGTAGCCATATTAGATTTAAAGGGGGTTAGAAAGGGAGATAGAAGGGTATTGCCCAAAATCCAGGGTTTGCCAATTAACACGCGGCTTGTAAGCGTAGATTCGGTATCGGTAAGATTATATTAATCACCCAATAAGGATTATGAATAGGCCAATCCAGGTAGGCATTACGGGAGGCATCGGATCAGGTAAAAGTCTGATTTGTAAGATATTTGGTTGTCTCGGAATTCCCTTATACGATGCTGACAGCCGAGCGAAAATGCTAATGACCACTGACAGAATACTGGTCGGCCAAATCCAAAAAGAATTCGGAAACTTGTCGTACCATACGAATGGTACTTTGAACAAGGAGCACTTAAGAAAGGCTTTTTCCAATCCTACGGAATTGAAAAAATTAAACGCGATAGTACATCCCCGCGTAGCGCATGATTACAGAACTTGGGTGGATCAGCAAAAAGATAGCAGGTATGTTATTAAGGAAGCGGCTTTGCTTATCGAATCAGGGTCGGTGAAACAATTGGATCATTTGATCGTTGTAGCGGCACCTGAAAGCCTTCGAATTCAAAGAGTATTAAAGCGAGACCCTCATCGAAGTTTGCTTGAAGTTGAAAGGATAATTGCGAACCAGATAAGTGATGAAGAGAAAATGGCAAAGGCCGATGATGTAATCGTAAATGATGAAACGCAGTTGGTAATTCCTCAAGTGTTGGAATTACATGAGCGGCTTAATTCAATGAACTAATTTTTTGATTCCCTTATTCTACTGTTGATGAAAAAATGGATTTTTTCTGTGTTGACTTTCCTGGCTGTGGCCGCTCTCTTAGTGCTTCCTAAGCTTAACCTATGGGGTGGTGAAGATGACCCCGTGTCAGGCAATGCTCAAGGTGCAAGAAAAGGTCCCGGAGCTCTTCCTGTGGAGGCCATGCTCGTTAAGGCTTCAAAACTTGATAACGTAGTAGTAATAACTGGATCCGTACAAGCCAACGAATCACTGGAATTAAAGAGTGAAACAGCTGGAAAGATTACCAAAATATACTTTCAAGAAGGGAAGGCTGTAAGGAAGGGAGATTTGCTGCTACAGGTAAATGATGAAGAGATTAAAGCAGAGTTAACAAAACAAAGATTTAACAAAAAACTAAATGAGGGCATTGAATTCAGACAGCGTAAGCTTTTAGAAAAGGATGCCATTAGTCAGGAAGAGTATGACAATGCACTGAATAAACTGAATACTTCACTGGCGGATATTGCAGTGCTTGAAGCTCAATTTGAAAAAACTAAAATAAGAGCTCCTTTTGATGGAATAATAGGATTGAGGTATGTAAGTGAAGGCGCCTTGATTACTACAAGTACAGCAATTGCAAATCTTTATAATATTAGCCCCGCTAAAATAGAGTTTGCCATCCCAGGCAGGTACAGTATGCAGGTGAAGGCCAAGCAAAAAATCAATTTCACTGTAGAAAGCGACACAAGTGTTTTTGTGGGAGAGGTTTATGCTGTGGAACCTCAAATTGATGCTAATACCCGAACCATAAAAATTAGAGCGTTGGCAGAAAATACAAAAGGGCTTTTACTTCCAGGGCAATTCGTAAGAGTAGAGTTGATTCTTGGCTCTACCAATAATGCCATCCTTGTTCCTACAGAAGCAGTTATTCCTGAACTAAATGGGCACAAGGTTTTTATTAGTAAAAATGGAAAAGCAAAAGAGGTAGTTGTGCAAACTGGCATAAGGGATAACCTTACTTTGGAAATAGTTTCGGGGCTGCATCCACAAGACACACTGATTACAACAGGTATTCTACAGTTAAGAAATGGGTTGGACATTCAGATTACTAAAATGAATTAGTTATGGCTAGCTTATCAAATATTAGTATAAACCGGCCAGTGCTGGCGATGGTATTTTCGCTAGTGATTATACTGTTTGGTTTTATAGGGTTTAGTTATCTGGGTGTACGCGAATTCCCCAGTGTAGATCCTCCGGTTATTTCTGTATCCACGTCTTACACCGGTGCCAATTCCGATGTGGTGGAATCTCAAATTACCGAACCACTAGAAGACGCTATTAACGGTATTGCCGGTATCCGTACTATTAGCTCATCTAGTAGAGAAGGGCGCAGTAATATTTCTATAGAATTTGAACTGGGTGTTGACCTAGAAGCTGCAGCGAACGATGTGAGAGATAAGGTATCAGGAGCTGTTAGAAACCTTCCTCCAGATGTAGATCCTCCTGTGGTGTCCAAAGCTGATGCAGACTCACAGCCCATCATTTACTTGACTGTGATGAGCAATAAGAGAAATCTATTGGAACTCTCCAGGATCGCTGGCATTTACTTTAAAGAACGACTTCAAACCATCCCTGGAATCAGTACGGTAAACGTTTGGGGTGAGCAGAAATATTCTATGCGCTTGTGGATGGATCCAATACGTCTGGCGGGCCTTAAATTGACCCCAACGGATGTATATCAGGCGGTTAACAGAGAGAATGTGGAGTTGCCTAGTGGTAGAATTGAGGGACAAAACACTGAACTAACAGTGCGTACCATGGGGCGTTTGAACTCTGTGGAAGATTTTAACAAGCTAATTGTAAAAGAGGATGGAGATCAGGTAGTGCGTTTTCAGGATATAGGATATGCGCAGCTATATGCTGAGAATGACAGGACGTTAATGAGACGTGATGGAGTTCCGGGAGTTGCGATTGCTATCGTTGCTCAGCCAGGAGCCAATAACATTGAAATTGCTGACAACCTCTATAAAAAACTGGCTCAGATTGAGAAGGATTTACCGGAGGATGTAACCTGGATAGTAAGTCATGACTCTACAGACTTTATTAGAGCTTCGATCAGTGAAGTACAGGAAACTATTCTTATAGCATTTATTCTTGTGCTATTTATAATTTTTATGTTCCTGCGAGACTGGAGAACTACTCTCATTCCGGTAGTTACTATTCCTATCTCGTTGATCGGTTGCTTCTTTATCATGTATTTGTTGGGCTTTACTATCAACGTGCTCACTATGTTGGGTATCGTTTTGGCCATTGGTCTTGTGGTGGATGATGCCATTGTGGTATTGGAAAATATCTATACCAAAGTAGAAGCAGGCAGCAATCCTAAAGAAGCAGCAAGAGCGGGCGCAACGGAAATATATTTCGCAGTTATCTCCACCACCATTGCAGTGGTAGCAGTTTTTTTACCGGTTATTTTTCTTGATGGATTAACAGGAAGGCTGTTTAGAGAATTTGGCCTGGTGGTTGCCAGCGCGGTAGCCATTTCATCATTTGTTTCTCTTACGCTTACTCCTATGATGAGTTCAAAGCTATTAAAGAGAAGGGCAGTTCAGCCATGGCTGTACAGGAAGACAGAGCCATTTTTCAATAGACTATCCGCGTCTTATGCCAGGGCTCTTGAAGGATTTATGAAAAGAAGGTGGTTGGCATTTGTAATCATTTTTGTATCTGGAGTTTTGATTTATTTTTTACTGGGAACCATTCCTTCAGAACTGGCACCCATGGAGGATCGGAGTGAATTTAGATTTCAAGCCCAGGCCCCCGAAGGAGCTACTTTTGATTACATGGATACTTATGTGAATGGGATGTATGATTTGGTGGTAGAAGAAGTGCCCGAAGTGCTTGGAGTTTTAAGTATCACCTCACCAAGTTTTGGAGGAGGAGGAGCGGCTAATAGTGGATTCTTAAAAGTGATGTTAAAAGATCCTTCACAAAGAGACAGAACCCAACAAGAAATAGTTGATGATTTGACCCCAAAAGCTAGAAAATTTACTGGAGTAAGGACTTTTGTGTCTCAGTCTCAAACGATCGGAGACAGGAGAGGGGGCTTCCCGGTACAAATTGTAGTGCAGGCAGCAGACATCGAGAAATTGAAGGCAGTACTTCCTCAGTTTTTAGAGAAGGCCAATGAAAGTCCGATGTTTACTTTCGTGGATCTTGATTTGAAATTCAATAAGCCCGAGATCAATATCATTATCAACCGCGATAAAGCGAGGAATCTTGGAGTTAACGTTATTGATATATCTCAAACACTTCAGCTTGGATTGAGCGGTTCCCGTTTTGGTAATTTCATCATGGATGGTAAACAATACCAGATCATTGGTCAGGTGGAAAAGAAAAACAGGAACGAACCACTGGATTTGAAAACTTTGTATGTGAGAAACAGAAGAGGAGAAATTATTCAGTTGGATAATTTGGTAACAGTGGAAGAGCAAAGTAGCCCTCCCCAATTGTACCGTTTTAATAGATATTCATCTGCAAAAGTAAGTGCGCAGCCTGCACCTGGAATAGCCTTGGCAGAAGGTATTGCCGAGATGGAACGCATTGCCAGCGAGGTGTTGGATGAAACTTATAGTACCAGTCTTTCTGGGGCTTCCCGTGAGTTTTCCGAAAGTTCCTCAAGTATTTATCTGGCGTTTTTATTGGCGCTTGCTATTATTTATCTGGTATTGGCAGGGCAGTTTGAAAGCTTTAAAGACCCATTGATAATTATGTTTACCGTGCCGTTGGCACTTTCAGGAGCACTAATCTCATTATGGTATACCAATCAAACAATGAACATATTTAGTCAGATTGGAATCATTATGCTGATTGGATTGGTAACAAAAAACGGAATCCTTATTGTGGAGTTTGCCAATCAGCGCAAGGAGCAGGGATTAAAAGTGATGGACGCTGTAGTGGGAGCTGCAGAGTCTCGTTTCCGTCCGATTATAATGACCAGTCTTTCAACAATTTTAGGGATTTTGCCAATAGCGCTTGCTTTGGGTGCCGGCTCAGAAAGCCGTGTGTCCATGGGTATAGCAATTATTGGAGGCATGTTATTTGCCACCATGCTTACACTATTTGTAATCCCTGCCATCTATAGTTATTTCAGTGGCAAAGAAGCCAGCGTATCTACCGACTAAATTTTTATGAACCGACTTCTCGGGATATTCATTGCCCTAGTTCTTACTACTACTTTACAGGCCCAAGACACACTGAGTCTTGCACGGGCCATTTCGATTGGCTTGAATAACAATTTTGATGTACAGATTGAGCAGCTTAATGTAGAGGTTGCTCAAAACAATAATACTTGGGGGCAGGCAGGTAGGTTCCCTACGATTTCTTTTGTGGGTAATCAAAACAATACGGTGGTGCAACGTAAGCCAGCCAACCCTTTTGCTGTAGCGGGTAGAAACATTTCCAATAACTTGAATGGTCAGTTGGATGTGCAATTCATATTGTTTGATGGATTTGCTGTAAAAATTAACAAACAACGCCTGTCTCAGCTGGAGCAATTGAGTTATGGCAACGCAGCATTTGTGATGGAGACCACGCTTCAATCAATCATTTTGGGCTATTATCAAGCTTTGTTGGAGAAAGAACGACTTCATATCCTGGAAAACAACATGTCGTTTTCAAAAGAAAGATATGACTATGTGAAACTAAGAAAGGAGCTTGGTGGAGCTATTTCTTTTGATGTGCTGCAAGAGCAAAACAACTATCTCACCGACTCGGCTAATGTGCTGTTGCAGGGGATAGTTTATAAAAACTCTTTAAGGCAACTCAACCTTTTACTTAATGAAAATCTGCAAACCAATTATGAGCTGGTGGACTCACTCGAATATCAGCATGAAATATATGATTACGAAAACCTAAGGGCGAAAATGGTGAGCTCGAACACCAACCTCAAAAACCAATATTTAAATCAGGAAATACTTAGGAATAATACAAGATTACAGCAGTCCAACATGTCTCCTACTGTCGCTTTAAATGTGGGCGGGAATGGAAGTTTAGATCAGTTGAATGCTAACTTTCGAACCAATACAGGAAACACTATTGATAATACAGTCGGCTTCCTCAACAATGATCCTTCTATGCCTGTAATAAACACAGTCAACGAGACTGCCTTGGCTCCACAAACACAAAATGGTAATTCGTATGGGGGTTATGCTAACCTTTCTCTAAGATTTAACTTATTCAATGGTGGTCAAATCAAAAGAGCCATCGAGAATGCTAAAGTACAGGAGAAAATTGCTGAGCTCACCACAGACCAGCTCAAGCTGTCTCTGGAAAATGACTTATTGGCGAACTATGATATGTACAATTTGCGCAATCAATTGGTGACGATTGCATTAACAAAATTGGAGGCCGCAGACCTAAATCTTGACCTTGCCAACGAACGTTATAGAAATGGAGCGTTAAGTGCTATTGATTTAAGGATCGTTCAAGAGAATGCCCGCAACGCAGCCTTGGAGGCCTACCTGGCCATCTTTAATAGTATATCTACTAAAATTGGACTGATCCGAATTACAGGAGGTCTTATTGATCAATCGCCTAAAGACTAGTTTTCAGAAACAGTCTCTTCTTCTGGCTTATTTATCCAAAAGTTATTGTAACCCTCTCCCACCTGAATACCCAATTGCCCATTGGCTAACATTTCAAGAATTGCCAAAAAGTTAAAAATCAACGAAATTCTGGTAGGTGCCCCATGAAATAAATCAGTAAAAGCAATTCTGGATTTAGTGGCCAACTCAGAAGTAATGAATTGTTTTTGACCGTCTATAGTAAATGGGTATTGAATCACCTGATGGACAGGTTTGTTCTTTTCTTCTTCCTGCCTTTTTAAAACTTTTTCAAAAACGGTCAACAACTTGAACAGATCGACATCCTGAAGTTCAGCTTCTACATTGGTAATTTCTGCCAATGAGCGAAGTTCCTTCATGATATTACCCCGCTTCTCCTTCAGAAGCTCAGACTCCTCCATTTTATGGAAATCGTCTATTACCGACTTGTATTTCTTATATTCTAGCAGGTGCTTTATCAACTCCTCTCTTGGGTCTACCTCATTGCCTTGCTCATCAATCTGAGGGCGTGGGAGGAGCATTTTAGACTTTATTCTCATCAAAGTGGCCGCAACTAGGATAAACTCACTCGCCACCTCTACGTTCAGTGTCTCCATATGATGCATATAATCAAGGAAATCCTTGGTTATAGTGGCTATTGGAATGTCGTAAATATCCAACTCATCTCGTTCAATAAAGAACAGAAGAAGGTCAAATGGACCTTCAAAAAGGGGTAATCTTACTTCGAAATTCTCTGTAGTCGTCATGAGGTGCAAAAGTATTCAAAAGTGCCCAGAAAACCTTTTAGGAACTAATGCTTAAATTTGTCCCGCAAACTGATCAAATTAGAGAAAACACTTACCTTAAGTATGTGTTAAAGGATAAATACCCGTTCTAAAAGAATGCTAATCAAACCTGGAAAACTTTTAAGTCGAATTGAGGGTCCTGAGGACGTCAAGAAGCTCGATCAAGCTCAATTGGTAAAGTTATGTGAAGAGCTAAGGCAGTTTATTGTTGATAACGTATCTGTCTATGGTGGCCATTTTGGAGCCAGCTTAGGCGTTATTGAACTGACTGTGGCCTTGCATTATGTATTTAATACGCCCCAGGATCAATTGGTCTGGGATGTAGGACATCAGGCATACGGGCATAAGATTCTTACGGGCCGTAAAGAAGCATTTCACACCAACAGGATGTATGGTGGAATTTCCGGGTTTCCTAAAAGAAAGGAAAGTGAATACGATACTTTTGGAGTAGGTCATTCGTCCACCTCAGTTTCTGCTGCACTGGGCATGGCCATGGCTTCCAAGTACAAAGGAGATAATGAGAAACAGCATATTGCTGTTATTGGCGATGGAGCACTTACAGGAGGTATCGCATTTGAGGGTTTAAATCATGCCGGAGTTTCTGACTCCAACATTCTTATTATCCTCAATGATAATTGCATGTCTATTGACCCCAATGTGGGGGCATTAAAAGATTATCTGACTGACATTACCACCTCTCAGACTTACAATAAGATCAAGGATGAGGTTTGGAATTTACTGGGCAAGCTTTCCCACTTTGGCAAGAATGCACAGGAGATTGTCTCAAAGGTGGAGAATGGTATCAAGTCAACATTACTCAGCCAAAGCAACTTTTTTGAGTCGCTGAACCTTCGCTACTTTGGCCCCGTTGATGGTCATGATGTTGACCATATGGTGGCAGTATTAAAAGACCTCAAACAAATTAAAGGACCTAAAATCCTCCATTGCGTTACCACCAAGGGTAAGGGATTTGGTCCAGCAGAAAGTGGGAATAAAACCACTTGGCATGCCCCCGGTACTTTTGATAAAATAACAGGAGAAATTTTTAAGAAAATTCATGACAAACCCCAGCCACCCAAGTATCAGGATGTGTTTGGGAATACGCTGGTAGAACTCGCCAGAGACAATGAAAAGATAATGGGGATTACCCCTGCCATGCCTTCAGGCTCTTCCATGAACATCATGATGAAGGAAATGCCGCATCGTGCATTTGATGTGGGTATTGCGGAGCAGCATGCAGTAACATTTTCTGCAGGCCTTGCCACACAAGGCTTGATTCCGTTTTGTAATATTTATAGCTCCTTTATGCAGCGCGCCTACGATCAGGTGGTGCACGATGTTTGTATCCAGAACCTGCCTGTCAATTTCTGTTTGGACAGGGCTGGGTTTGCAGGTGCTGATGGACCTACACATCATGGTGCATACGATTTGGCATATTTCAGGTGCTTGCCCAACATGATTGTGGCCAGCCCAATGAATGAAAGTGAGCTTCGCAATCTGATGTATACGGCATCTTTGCCACGAGAAGAACAGGCATTTTCGATCCGCTACCCAAGGGGACAGGGTGTGTTGTCAGAATGGAAAACTCCGATGGAGGAAATTGAAATCGGAACAGGCCGGATGGTAAAAGATGGAGAAGAACTGGCAATCCTTACAATTGGACATATTGGCAATTATGCAATGGAGGTATGTGAAGAACTTTCGGCACAAGGAATTGAAGTTGCCCACTACGATATGAGGTTTGTAAAACCATTGGATGAAGAATTACTTCATGATGTGTTTGCCAATTTTAAGAAAGTAATTACCGTAGAGGATGGATGTATACAGGGTGGAATGGGAAGCGCCATCTTAGAGTTTATGGCGGACAACAATTACCACGCGAATGTAATGAGATTAGGAATTCCTGATAAAATAGTGGAACATGGTGAGCAACTTGAGTTGCATCGGGAATGTGGGTTTGATCCGGAAGGCATCAAAAAGGTGGTAATGCAAATGCTAGAGCCCGTTTCGAAGCCTTCTTAGTTCATGAATGGGATCCATTAATTATAAGATAAAAGGAAAAGGTCTTCCTGTTATTTTTATCCATGGTTTTTGTGAAACTGGAGAAATCTGGGATTCATTTGTTAATCGAGTTTCAAATAACTTTAAGGCTATTACTGTTGACCTGCCGGGTTTTGGCTCAAGTAAACTGACCAAAACAGATATTTCCCTTCAGGAAATTGGAAAAGACCTCAATGATTGGGTGTTAAAACAAAGGTTGAGCAATCCCATTGTATTAGGTCACTCATTGGGCGGATATGTTTCTTTGTCCATGGTAAATCAAATGCCTTCACTTTATTCTGCTTTTGGCTTAATACACTCCACATCCAGAGCGGATACAAGTGAAAAAAAATTGAATAGAGACAAGGTAACAGCCTTCGTAAAGGAGCATGGCGTAAAAGCTTTTGTGGATTCTTTTGTTCCAGGTCTTTATCACCAAAAGAAACATCCTTCTATAAATTTTGTGCATGAAATGGCCCTTCAGACTCCAGAATCAACATTTTTGGCCTATACGGCTGCCATGAGAGACAGGCCATCTTATGAGCAATTTTTCACTGATTTCTCTAAACCGATACTTATTGTTGGTGGTGAAAAGGATGCTGTAATTGCAATAGAAAGCCTACGAGAACAAGCAGCTCTCAATAATCTTGTGACTTTTCATGCCCTTCCGGAGGTTGGCCATATGGGTATGTTTGAGGCCAGTTCTGAACTTGAGGAAATTGTGAACCACTTCGTTTCCAATGTGAGCAAGACGATCTGAGGCAATAAGTGAATTGGATTTTACCCTAAAACTGTGCTAAATTGAATTGTTTTCTCATATATTTGAGTTACCAGTTGGCCGTTGTGAGGTATAGATTATTATATTTGTTAGCCTGAATAAAAGAAACGATAAAAAAATAGCATTATGAATGAAAGCGCTTTACCCTCTTATGATTCGTGGAACAGTCTAGCTGCGAACATTGCGATGGCGTGCTGGGCAGCAGGTTTGCTCATAGTTTTGGGTTATTTCCTGAAATTACTCACAACTTCTGATAGCAAGTCTAAGTATGATTTCATCAATAAGTATGAGATCAAGGCGTTGTGGATCGCAGGTTTAATAATGGTGATTGGAGCATGCTTTTTTGCCAATGCAAACATTATTGAACTTAACGCGCTGTGGATTTTCGTAAGGGTGTTCACGACTGTATCTATGGGTATGATTGTGGCATTGATCATCCAAAATCTGCTTAAGTTCTACTATCCATTCTTTATTGAAAAAAGACTTAAGGTATTACGTTATAAGCCACGGATTTCTCCTAAAACTGGTAAGGCAATGAAATTGCTAAGTGAGGAGGAAGAAGATGCTTACCTGGATGAAGGTATGCAGGCTGAGGAGAATTTGTTTTCCATGGACTACGATGTGTGGAAAGATGATGAGACTGGTTATATCAAAATTGAAAAATACTCTGGTCACTTACATGCCATTCAATGTCCTGAGTGTAATTACCAAACCTTCAAAGTGGTTCGCGAAGAGATTGTACGTGAGCCGTCAGGTACTGAAGAAGGTGAACTTTTGAAGCACTACCAGTGCGGATATTGTGGAAATAAAGCTAAGAAAACTGTAACTCTAAGAGTGTCTTCTAAACTTCAGGAAGAATCTCAGGCTGCAACAGCCTAATAGAAATCAGAATGATATATAAAATAAAAAAAGCCCCAATTGGGGCTTTTTTTTATTGGCTCATCACTGGTAACTTTATTTGATCATAATAAAACTTCATACGGCTGTGTGTGGTGTCCAGCCTTGATATCTTTTCAATTCTTGCCTTCTTATGGTTGATAAAGACCTCTACGTAGAAACTGCCTAGTAAGTATAGATTCACTTTAAAGCCGTAGTAACGAATCGCCATCACAAAATTTCCATTTGCATAGAGCGTATTGATTTTTTGATCAAACGAATAGTCATTGAATTCATTCCACGAGATCATAATTCTAACATACTGAAAAAATAGATTAGGTTCAATGACTTGAGTCGAGCTGGCATTTTTTAGAAAAGAACCATTTTCAGAGACCTTATCCAGCTTGTTAATTTTGTTTTGCAAATTGTCTTACCCTGCCTACCTTTGCGGCTCTCTAAAATGGTGGATGTAGCTCAGTTGGTTAGAGCACCAGATTGTGATTCTGGGGGTCGCGGGTTCGAACCCCGTCTTTCACCCATTAATATTAAGAGCCCCTTTTGGGGCTTTTTTTATGCCTCAGAGTTTATAAAAACCAGCCTCAATCTTTTATCTGTTAAAGGTCATCCTTTGCCCCATCTTACTTTCATCGAATTTGCCCTGCTGAAATGCTAAGTGCCCCGACACCCAGGTGGAATCAATGGAAGATGAAAACGTTTGACCTTCAAATGGGGACCACCCACACTTGGCAACAATATTTTGCTTGGCCACTTCCCATTTGGAGTTCGGGTCAACCAATACTAAATCTGCAAAATATCCTTCGCGTATATAGCCTCTCTTTTCAATTCTGAAAAGGATGGCGGGGTTGTGGCACATTTTTTCCACAAGCCTTTCTATGGATATTTTTCCCTGCTTATAAAACTCCATCATCGCTACTATACTGTGCTGAATAAGCGGACCACCAGATGGAGCATTAAAATAATCCTTCTGCTTCTCTTCCCAAGTGTGCGGAGCATGGTCAGTAGCAATTACATCAATTCTGTCATCTAGTAATGCTTTTAAAATACCTTCCTGATCTGCAGCTGTTTTTACAGCAGGGTTCCATTTGATGAGCATACCCAATCGATCGTAGTCGGCATCATTAAACCAAAGGTGATGTATGCACGCTTCAGCTGTAATTTTCTTATCCTTTAGTGGGATTGAATTGTCAAATAAATGTGTCTCCTTTTTCGTGGAGATATGAAGGATATGTAAACGTGTTCCGTGTTGTTTTGCGAGGCTTACTGCGAATGAGGAAGATCGGTAGCATGCCTCCTCACTTCTTATTTCGGGATGCATTTTGGCTGTGACCGTATTTCCGTATTTCTCTTTGTATAGTTCTATGTTTTTGAGAATAGTGGGTTCGTCTTCGCAATGGGTGGCTATCAATGAAGGAAACTTTGAATAAAAACCTTCCAATGTTTTTGAGTTGTCTACCAAAAGATTGCCGGTAGAGGAGCCCATAAAAATTTTCAATCCACAAACTCTGGTTATGTCTGTTTTAAGTACTTCATCCAGGTTGTCATTGGAAGCACCCATGTAGAAGGAATAATTTCCAAGGGATGTCTTGGCAGCTATCTGATATTTATCTTCCAGGAGTTGTTGTGTGAAGGCCGGGGGTATGGTGTTGGGCATCTCCATAAAGGAAGTCACTCCGCCAGCTACAGCAGCCCGAGCCTCAGAGTAAATTGTTGCCTTGTGTGTGAGTCCGGGTTCACGAAAATGAACCTGATCATCAATTGCACCGGGTAAAAGAAATTTCCCCTTTGCATCGATTACTTTATCGGCAGAAATAGACTGAAGGTCAGCATCAATTTTCTCTATATGTTGTCCCGTGATAAGGACATCATTTTCTGTTACAGCTCCTTCGCTTACAACTTTGGCATTAAGAATAAGGGTCGAATTCATACCTTGCAAAGATAAGATAGAATCGTGGAACAAGCAGATCAATCAAGTGAGTGGCTCAACTTTAAGCTAAACAAGCAATTGCTAACCGCTATTGATAAAGCGGGTTATAAACAGCCTACTGAAATTCAGAAGAAATGTATACCTCTTATTCTGGGAGGGCAACAGGTTATTGGCATTGCACAGACAGGCACCGGAAAAACTGCTGCCTACTTGCTGCCGATTTTAATGAAAATAAAATATGCCCAGGAAAACGGCCCGAGAGCGCTCATTCTTGCCCCAACGAAGGAGTTAGTGGTACAGGTGACGCAGAATGCCCTTACGCTGTCAGAAAGCACTGATTTACGCATTGTCTCGCTTTATGGAGGCATTGGGCCCACCGGACAGATAAATGCCGTAAAAGCAGGCGCAGATATACTGGTAGCCACACCTGGTAGGTTTATGGATCTCTATTTGAAAAACGAAATACCAGTAAAAAATATCAAAACATTAGTGATTGATGAGGCGGACAGAATGATGGATATGGGATTTATTCATCAGCTGAGGAAAATTTTTGAAGTACTGCCTACAAAAAAACAGAACCTCCTGTTTTCTGCTACTTTCCCTGAAAGGGTTGAAAAACTTTCAGAAGACTTTCTTGAATTTCCACACAAGATAGAAGTAACACCTCAGGCAACTCCGGCTAAACAAGTAAAGCAGCAATATTTCTCGGTGCCTAATCTGAAAACAAAAATTAATTTTTTGGAGTACTTATTGTCTAAACCAGGCGATTTCAAAAGGGTAATCATTTTCACCAGGACAAAAGAATCTGCTAATAATGTTTTCAAGTTCATCGAGCGAAAAGGCATGGGGCCAGCTCGTGTTATCCACTCCAATAAAGGACAAAACAGCCGCCTAAATGCACTAAAAGAATTTGGAGAAGGAGAAGCTCGGGTATTAGTGGCAACAGATGTCAGTTCAAGGGGTATTGATATTACAAAGGTTTCTCATGTTATCAATTTTGAAGTGCCTAACCGATATGAAGACTATGTGCATCGAATAGGGAGAACGGGGCGGGCTGCCGAGACAGGAAAAGCCATCACTATGGTGACTGAAGCTGAGCAGTTCCACATTGAGAAAATTCAGGAGCTGATAAGAGAAAAGATACCTTTGAAGAGGTTGCCTCAACAGGTAAAAATTGAAGAAACATCGTTTGACGAAGCACAAGCGATTGCCAAGACACTCGATAATCAAAGAAGAAGAGCAGACCCAGCATTCAAGGGAGCCTTTCACGAAAAGAAGGAAATAAAGAAGAAGGAGATAAAAAAGAGCAATAAAAAAAGGCGTAAGTAATTACGCCTTTTTGATTTTATATTATTTGAATTTATCCGTTCATCGAAACTAAGAACTCTTCGTTGTTTCTTGTTCCTTTCATCTTTTGAAGTAGGAAATCCATTGCTTCATTAGAATTCATGTCGCTCATAAATTTGCGCAATATCCACACGCGCTGAAGCTCATCCTCCTTCATCAATAAGTCTTCTCTTCTTGTGCCAGATGCAGGTACATCGATAGCAGGATAAACGCGCTTGTTGGAAAGCTTGCGATCCAATACCAATTCCATGTTACCTGTACCTTTAAATTCTTCAAAGATCACCTCATCCATTTTGGATCCAGTGTCGATAAGGGCAGTAGCAATGATGGTCAGTGACCCGCCATTCTCAACATTACGGGCTGCTCCAAAAAATCGTTTAGGCTTGTGTAGGGCGTTGGCATCCACACCACCGGAAAGTATTTTTCCAGAAGAAGGAACTACGGTGTTATATGCACGGGCAAGACGTGTAATAGAATCCAATAGGATTACTACATCATGACCACACTCTACCATTCTTTTGGCTTTCTCCAATACTATACTGGCCACCTTCACGTGACGTTCAGCTTGCTCGTCAAAAGTGGAAGCAATTACTTCAGCTTTTACACTGCGCGCCATGTCTGTTACCTCTTCCGGGCGTTCGTCAATGAGCAATACAAGAAGGTATACTTCTGGGTGATTCTCAGCGATGGCGTTTGCGATTTGTTGTAGCAACACCGTCTTACCTGTTTTAGGTTGGGCTACAATCATACCACGCTGGCCTTTACCAATGGGAGCAAACAAATCCAAGATACGAGTGGACATGTTGTCTGGCTTAGTGCTCAACCTTAACTTTTCTTCAGGGAAAAGTGGCGTAAGGTATTCGAAGGCAACACGATCACGAATTTCGTCCGTTGTTTTGCCATTTACGCTTTCTACTTTTAGCAGCGCAAAATATTTTTCTCCTTCTTTTGGAGGGCGAATTAATCCTTTTGTGGTGTCACCAGTTTTCAAACCAAACAATTTGATTTGTGATGGTGAAACATAAATATCATCAGGGCTTGCCAAATAATTGTAGTCAGATGAACGGAGGAAGCCATAACCATCTTGCATGATTTCAAGCACCCCTTCGTTGGCAATTACACCATCAAAATCTTTAATAGAGTTCTCCTTTTTAGCCGCCTGATTTCTGTCTTCTCTGGGTTCTCTTGGTTCTCTGTTGTCTCTATTCCCTTTATTATTATCAGGCCTGTTTTGTGTATTCTGTTTTGCTGGCTCGGGTTTCTTTTCAAAAGAAGTAACGGTGCTATCCAATTCAGCATCTATTGATTCCAGAAGCTCTTCTGAGGAAAGTTCTTTTTCAGCTTTCTCGGCCTTAGGAGCAGGCGCTACATTTTCCCTTCTTCTTGGGCGAGGCTTGGCTTTGTCTCCATGGGTATTGGATGGTGCCTTCTTAGGGGTAGGTGCTGGTTCGGTTACCGCTTGCTGATCTAATATTTTGTAAACAAGATCTTGCTTAGCTAATTTCTTGGCGTTCTTCACACCTAATTGTTCCGCAATTTCTTTCAGCTCTGAAAGTAGTCTGACATTCAAGTCGTCAATTGTATACATGAGGGATAAAAAATGATGGGTTATAAAAAATAAATGGGTATAGGTAATGAGTTCTTATGCTTGCAAAATCAGAATTATAATTCTGAATCATTCAGTTGGTTAGAATAGGTGTAGCTTGCAGGAATCGGGTTATCTATAAATCAAATAGCCTGGGTAGGCTGTGATGACATTGCAAGTATACCCCAAAATTGAATATAATCAAATCCAGACCAAAATTTTTTGCCAAGGATGACTAATTTTGAGGATACAAAAAAACACTCATGCTGCAGATAAATGTCATTCGTGAAGAAAGAGAAAAAGTAATAGCCGGCCTTCTAAAACGTAACTTTAGTGAAGCGCCTGAGCTAGTAGATAAGGCCACCGCCCTTGACAAAAGTCGAAGAGAGAAGCAGTTGAAAAATGATGAGCTTCTTGCGGAAGCCAACAAGCTTGCCAAAGAGATTGGCAATCTGATGAAGTTGGGCAAAAGGGAGGAAGCTGAGGAGATCAAAGTAAAAACTGCTGACCTTAAAAAGTCATCGAGCGCACTTTCTGCCGAGCTGGAAGGCGTTGAGGAGGAGTTGAAAAATATCTTGTATCTGATACCCAATGTTCCGCATGAAAGCGTGCCTGCCGGCAAGGGTGCTGATGATAACATTACAGTTTTCGAAAAAGGAGATATGCCCACCTTGTGGCCAGGGGCGGTTCCGCATTGGGACCTTATTAAGAAATATGACATCATTGATTTTGATTTGGGTAACAAAATTAGCGGAGCTGGATTTCCTGTATACAAAGGCAAAGGAGCAAGGCTGCAGAGGGCCTTGATCAACTTCTTTTTAGATAAAGCAACAGCGCAGGGATACCTTGAGATACAACCCCCTATAGTTGTGAATGAAGCCTCCGGATATGGAACAGGTCAGTTGCCTGATAAGGAGGGCCAGATGTATCATATGCAAGCGGATAACCTCTACATGATTCCTACTGCTGAGGTGCCTATTACCAATTTGTACCGTGATGTTATTCTTACGGAGCAAGATCTTCCCATAAAGAATGTAGGGTATACACCGTGCTTTCGAAGAGAAGCTGGGAGCTGGGGCGCTCATGTGAGAGGACTGAACAGACTTCATCAGTTTGATAAGGTGGAGATAGTACGCATCAGTATGCCTGAAGATTCCTACCCTACCCTAGATGAAATGTGTAGTTATGTTCAGGGGCTTTTAGAAGACCTTGAGTTGCCTTATAGAAAACTTCTACTTTGTGGTGGAGATATAGGAGTTAATTCTGCGCTAACTTATGATATGGAGGTATATGCAGCTGCTCAAAAGAGGTGGCTTGAAGTTAGTTCTATTAGCAACTTTGAAACGTTTCAGGCGAACCGATTGAAGCTGAGATATAAAAACAAAGAAGGGAAAACGAATTTACTTCATACATTAAACGGAAGTGCCCTTGCATTGCCAAGAATTGTTGCCGCTATTTTAGAGAACAATCAAACCGAAGAGGGTATTCACCTCCCAAAAGCATTGTGGGATTATACAGGATTCAAAATAATCAACTAGGGGTTACTCCAAACCAAAAAAACTCATGACGGGTGTATTGATTAGAAGTGGCCATGAAGAAGACCTTCCGGCAGTACTTGATTTAATACATGAGCTGGCAGCCTACACAGGTTTTTCAGATCAGGTAGACAATAGCGTAGAGCGAATGAGGGAGGATGGATTTGGTCCCAATCCTATCTACGGATTACTTGTGGCTGAACAGAATGGAGTTATTCTTGGGACTTCGATTTATTACTACCGCTACTCTACCTGGAAAGGAAAAAGGCTTTACCTGGAGGATTTGGTTGTGAAAGAAGGAATGAGAAAAAAGGGAATTGGGAAGCTGCTATTTGAGGCTACCATGGAAAAATGTCTAACTGAAAAATGTTCTGGGCTGATGTGGCAAGTGTTGGATGAAAACACCAACGCCATCGAATTTTATAAAAAATACAATGCCAGCTTTGACCGTATGTTTATTAACTGCAGCCTTGACGCCAAGAGCATAAAGCGCATTCTTAAAGTAAATTAAACTTCCTCCAGCAACGTACGAAATGCGACATGTTTGCCATCAAACTTTGCGCGATGTTGCTCTATAAGGCCAGGTGCGTGGTCTTTAAGGTAAAGATTGAATTTTTCTATTGATGGGGTAAAATACTGCACACAGTAAGACACTGAGCCCTCATCATCATGGGAAAGCACTTTATAAAACTTATATTTTACGAATATCCCTGACTTGAGCACTTCTGGTATATGGGTAACTTTCATCCATTCTACCCATACGGCTTCAATTTCCTTGTCAATCCCTACCGTTACATTGTACAAAATCATTCTTAAAAATAGTAGTCCTTTCATTCTTAACAAACTGCTAACAATCCTATGTTGGTTATTGACGGGGTAATGAATAGATTAAGATCATAAAACTTAAAAAGATGAGCTACTACACTACAATTAACGGGAAGAAACTGGACAAGCGTTTGGTTGAAATGGCAGAGAAAGTTGTTGCCGGTCAGGGAGACGGTCGAATTTCCAATGACGATGCAAAAAAATTATGGGAGGCTGTGAAAGATGGAGGAGTCTATACAGATGTTGAAAAGGATACCATGGAATATATTCGTGAAAATTTCAAATGGACTGAAAGTGCTGACGAATGGTTTCGCGGCCAGGTTGCAAGTTGGGCTTCGAGCAAGTAGTATTTAGTCGTAAGCGTAGTCTGACAAATAAAGGAAATGCTCAGTTAATTTTCCGCCTTTAGTTATACTTCCCCTTTTTAGTACACCATCCTTGTCAGCGATTACAAGGGCTGGAATAATTTTGTCGATTAAATCTCTACCAAATTCTTCTGAAGCACTTCGAGGAAGTTCACATGGAAGGTTATCCACTGCCATTACGGTAACAAGGTCTGGGTTACTCAGCGGAGCTTCCACGGTATCCGTGGCTGGGTTATAATCATAGATTGGATCTAGAATTGTGCTAGGTCTTTTGGTAGCAGGAATTGACCCTTCAATATCGCAGGTGACATCCGCAATAATTTTGATCTTAAAATCATTTTGAGTCATTTGTTCTTTAGTGAACAATACCGGGGCCTTAGGATTCCAGAATGCTCCGGCTATAAGTAAATCACTAACCTGAGCAAATTGCAGGAATGTTGATTCATAGCGTTCAGGATTCTTATGAAATTCTTCCCGATTGAATAACCCACCTTCCCTCCTTATGTGGTAATCGGCACTACTAATTTGCACGTATACCGCTTCCTCATATGAGTTGGTAAGAAAATCTTTTGGGCTCACTTTCCTTATACCTGCAGTGTCAAGAGTCTCCATAGCACCACGTGCCACACGTCCTCCGCCTGTAAGAATAATTTTAACAGGAGGAAGTTTGACTTTTCTTAGCTCAATTTTAAGGTCATTGATATCAAAGCACTCGCTGGCTTTTCTCATTCCAAATAAGTTGTACCGCTTGCCATAGGTGAGAAGACCATTGTAGGCACCTACTATCCCGGCAAACCGCCCAAACGCGACCAACCGATTATTAAGCTTATCTTTTAATACTTCATAATCCACCAATCTTATTTTAGCTTCTAGAATTGCCTTAAGCAATTTTTTATTATAGGGTTGTTTTTTTGTGGTGTGTGAAAAAAAGAGATACGTTTTTTTAGGGATTAAATCAGGGATGGGCACTTCTTTAATCCCCATCAGGATATCGCAATCGCTCACATCAGCGCTTACCTCAATACCTTTTTCTCTGTACTCATCATCCGTAAATGCCCTAACCGGACTCTCTTGTACCACCACTTTCACGTGGGGATAGCGCTGCTCTATTTCTATGACCTGAAGAGGACTAAAAGGGACCCGCTTATCTGGAGGAGTTTTGCCTTCTTTGATAATACCAATACGAATAATTTCCATAATGCTGAAAAGAGTCAAATGTAGATACCTTTACGAAATTTACTATATTCTATTAGTGGAATGAATAAAAATAGACCTTCGAGTTGGGAGCATACAAATTCTAAATTAACGTGACTAACTCTGCCTTTTGGATACCCATTGCATTGCTTGTTCTAGGGTGGGGGATGTACTTCTTTTTCCACAGCTTACTCGCTGCAGACACCGTCAAGGAGTTTTTTAAACGTGTTCTGGGTAATGGTTTTAGGTTTTATCGAATAGGATATGTGGTGTTCTCCTCAATTGGCCTTCTGCTTTTACTCTTTTTTAATGGTAATATTTCTTCCGAGTATTTACTTAATCATGAAGGTGCTGCTCGTTACTTAAGTCTGATGTTTGCAGCTTTTGGAGTGATTGTAATAAAGGTATCTTTCCGTTCGTATCAGTTTTCAGAGTTTGTGGGACTAACCACACAAGAGGAGCCCTTTACAACAAAAGGAATACTGAGCAGCGTGAGGCATCCCATCTACTCAGGTACTATTCTCATTGCGATAGGATATTGGCTGTTTAGTCCAACCCTGCCAACGACTGTTTCTGTTATTTGCATTTTGGCTTATTTACCTATTGGTATTTATCTGGAAGAACGGAAACTGATTAAGCAATTTGGAGAGCGGTATGTCAAATACAAGCGTGATGTTCCGGCATTAATTCCAAAGCTTTTTTAAAGGACTATTTTTTCTTCTTCTTTTCTTTTTTTAAAGTTTCCTCCCTCTCGGTCAGTTTTTTGTCCTCTACATTTTTATCCAGAAATTCATTCACCTTTTCGATGTCCATATTGGATTTGATTTCACCGAACTGATTAATTGAAATTTCTAAACCTGACAAATCCTTATGTACCCGGGGTTTGCCTTGTTTTTTGCTGGGTTTGTCGCTCTTTTTAGCCATGGTGTAAGATAATATTTTTAGCTCACTTTTCTCCAAGTGTCTCAAGCGCATAGGTCAGTCTAGCACTTACCTCATCACCACCCAATAATGCCATTGCAATCATTAGATCCGGACCAGAGGCTCCTCCGGTTAATGCCAACCTTAGTGCCTGCATTATCTTGCCTTGTGGAATGCTCAATTGTGTTGTAGTCTTCTCGAGAATTGTTTGAGCTGTTTCAGTGGTTAGGCTGCCTGATTTCTTTATCTCGTCCCTTAAGGCAGCCATAACAGTAATGGCTTCTTGATTCCATTTTTTTGAGGCAATTTTCTCATCAAAGGATGTTGGGGCGATGAAAAAAATCTTTCCAAGTTCTGCGATGTCTTTTGGAAAGGTAATGCGTTCACGAAGTGCGCTGGCGATGGCCTTGGCTTTTCCTGTTTCGCAATCAATACCCTCCTTTTTTAAGTCAGCAATTAGAATTTGTCCAAGCTGCTCATCGGTTTTGGCGCGGAGGTACTGTTGATTAAACCAGTTGGCTTTTTGAATATCAAACTTTGCCCCGGCCTTTCCTATCCTTTCAATTTCAAAGGCGCTAGCTAATTCCTCAAGTGTGAATAATTCTTGTTCAGTTCCTGGGTTCCAACCTAAGAAAGCCAAAAAATTTATCAGGGCTTCCGGCAAATATCCTCTTTCTTTAAAGCCTTCTGCCAACTCATTTGTTTTTGGATCTGTCCAATTCAATGGAAAAATGGGGAATCCCAACTGATCTGCATCTCTCTTGCTAAGCTTTCCTTTTCCATCAGGTTTCAACAATAGCGGCAAATGTGCAAAGGCTGGCATTTCATTTTCCCACCCGAGAAATTTATAGGTAAGCACATGAAGCGGTGCTGAGGGAAGCCACTCCTCTCCACGAATAACGTGAGATATTTTCATCAAATAATCATCAACGACATTGGCAAGGTGATAAGTGGGCATACCATCTGATTTCATCAGCACTTTGTCATCAATTTGTGAGGTGTTTACGGTAACTTTTCCTCTGATCAAGTCGTTAAGTTCCACTTCTTCAGCGGCTGGTACTTTTAATCTGATCACATAAGGTTCTCCGTTTTTAATTTTTTCATTTACAACATCCTCAGCAAGGGTCAGGGAATTTTTCATCTCCATCCTTGTAGCGCTATCATATTGAGGGTTAGCTCCTTTTTGTGTTTTTAGACGGTTTCGCATGGCTTCCAATTCCTCAGAAGTATCAAAAGCATAGTAGGCATGGCCGTCATTGAGTAACTGTTGAGTATACTTTGCATAAATATCTTTGCGCTCAGACTGCCTGTAAGGCGTGTATGGGCCTCCCATATCCGGGCCTTCATCAATTTCAATTCCAACCCACTTTAAAGCGTCCTTGATGTATTCCTCTGCTCCTGGGACGTACCTGTTTTGATCTGTATCCTCTATCCGCAGAATCATTTTGCCGTTGTGCTTACGCGCGAGCAGGTAATTGTATAAAGCGGTACGCACTCCTCCGATATGAAGGGCGCCAGTAGGGCTTGGGGCAAATCGAACTCTTACTTCTCTCATCAAATCAGTAGCTACAAGTTTAGATTTTCAAAGGTAAGAAATCCGATGGGTGATTAAGTGAGAACTTCTAAAAGGGTTTGTCGGGTATGTTTCAATTGAATCTTAAAGTTGGACCAGGTGACCCAATGGATGGTTAGTAAAAGGAGAAAAGAAACAGCCGTATATATTATAGACTGATATTGATAACTCATTAAGCCCCCTGCCATAGCGATAAACAAGCTCCAGAAGATGAGGAACATCTTTGTGACTGGGAATAGTTTATAGGTAGCAAAAACCAGGCAGCCAGATGAAGTGGTCTCAATCCTCCCAACCACAAGTGGGATGTAGTTGTTCGGCCTTGAAATTTTAAGAGAAATTCTAAATTCATTTTCTCTTACCCAACCCGAAAATCGGTACTGAGTACCCTCCTGATTCTGTAGTAATACTTTGGTGGTAGTGATTTTATGAATCTTCTGTATTGCCTCCAGTGACGACTGAGTCAGAACGAAAGTTTCATAATGGGAAGGGAGGAGAGTCACTTCACTGCGATGCAGGAAATTTCAACATTAACATCTTTAGGAAGTCTGCTTACTTCTACTGTTTCTCTTGCAGGAGGATTTGATTTGAAATACTGTCCGTAAGCATCATTTACTTTTGGGAAGTTGTTCATGTCGCTGAGAAAAATTGAACATTTCACCACATGTGAGAAATCCATTCCAGCCTCTTTTAGTATAGCCTCAAGATTTTTCATCACTTGATTGGTTTCAGCAGTGATGTCACTAGAAATTATTTTACCACTTGCAGTATCAATGGGTATTTGCCCTGAAACGAAAAGCGTGTTGCCAGCCATGATGGCCTGACTGTATGGGCCAATAGGTTCGGGAGCTTTGGATGAGTAGACTACTTCTTTTGCCATAACTGAGGGTTTAGTACTTTTGATCAAATATCTTAATTTTTGACCCAACTGCCTTAGCACAATATGAATATTCTTGTAATTGGAGATGCCCAACATATGGACGAGTGCAAGGCAAAGTTTGGCGATAAGCATACTTATCAGCAAGCTAGAGGGCATCAGGAGGCAGAAAGTTCTTTTTCTAAGAATGATGTCGTTTTTGATTTTGTTATTGATGAATCTCCAGAGCAGATGGAGGTCTACCGTGATCATCCGAGCGTTGTGGCCTTTCTTAACACCACCAAGATAAGTTTATTGGAATTGGTCACAGCGTTTGCAGGAGCTATACGGTGTACATTATACGGTTTTAATGGACTGCCAACATTTCTCAACCGCGATGTACTTGAGGTAGCATTATTGAATGATAAAAAGTCGGAGCAGCTGGGGGAGGTGTGTAATGAACTTCAAACAAAGTATTTGGTCATTGATGATAGGGTGGGGATGGTAACTCCAAGGGTTATTTGTATGATTATCAATGAAGCCTACTTTACTTTTCAGGAAGGGACGGCAACAAAGGAGGATATTGATATGGGCATGAAATTAGGTACCAACTATCCATTTGGTCCTTTTGAATGGTGTGAACGCATTGGTATAAAACATGTGTATGAGCTCCTGGATGCCGTGTATGAAGATACAAAGGATGAGCGCTACAAAATATGTCCTTTAATGAAAAAGGACTACCTCAAGAATTTTACTCCACAGTAACTGACTTGGCCAGGTTTCTTGGCTGATCCACATTACACCCCCTCAGCACGGCCATGTGGTAGGAAAGCAGTTGCAAAGGGATAACAGAAATCAATGGCATTAAAGGCTCAAGTGTAGCGGGTATTTCTATCACATACTCTGACATTTTGGGAATCAAAGTATCTCCTTCAGTAACCACGGAAATAATCTTTCCCTTGCGGGCCTTCACTTCCTGAATATTGGATACAATCTTTTCGTACGAACTATCCTTAGTAGCAATGAATACTACTGGCATTTCTTCATCGATTAATGCAATGGGACCGTGCTTCATTTCAGCTGCAGGGTAACCTTCTGCATGGATGTATGAAATCTCCTTTAGCTTCAGTGCACCTTCAAGGGCTACCGGGAAATTGTATCCTCTGCCTAGATAAAGAAAATTGGTTGCATCTTTAAAGGTTTCGGCAATCTTCAGAATTTGAGGATCGTGCTCTAATACTTTTTCTACTTTGCCAGGTAAGTTTTCCATCTCTACCAAAAGCTGTTGATAGTTTTGTTCAGTGATTGAACCTTTTTTGTGAGCCACAATCAGTGCAATCATATATAGCACTGTTAGCTGAGCGGTAAATGCTTTAGTACTGGCAACACCAATTTCGGGTCCTGCGTGAGTGTATGCTCCAGCGTGCGTGGCGCGAGGAATGGAAGAGCCCACTACGTTACAAACACCAAAAATAATTGCTCCCTTAGATTTCGCCAGTTCAATGGCAGCCAGTGTATCAGCTGTT
This sequence comes from Cyclobacteriaceae bacterium, assembly GCA_040216665.1. Taxonomy (GTDB): domain Bacteria; phylum Bacteroidota; class Bacteroidia; order Cytophagales; family Cyclobacteriaceae; genus ELB16-189. The sequence goes on from JAVJOQ010000010.1 coordinate 364,358, forward strand.
TCCCCGGATTGAGAGATAGCAATCACTACGTCTCCTTCATTAATAATCGGATTCCTATACCTAAACTCAGAAGCGTATTCTACTTCAACTGGTATGCGACACGTTTCTTCAAAGAAGTACTCTGCTACCAGACCTGCATGCCATGAAGTTCCACAGGCAATGATTACAACTCTATCTGCATTCACCAATGCATTTACATACTCCCTTAATCCACCAAGCACCAAGCGTCCTGTTGATGAGTCAAGCCTTCCCCTCATGCAGTCCATAATAGACTTAGGTTGCTCAAAAATTTCTTTGAGCATAAAGTGTTCAAAGCCACCTTTCTCAATGGCCTCCAACTCCATGTCTACCACTTGCACATAAGGAGTGAGTGGAAGATTGGATGTATCTCTAATCTCGAGCTTGCCATCTTTAATAATCGCTATTTCCTGATCGTTGAGATAAACTACCTCATTGGTATATTCAATAATTGGAGTGGCATCAGATGCCATGAAAAACTCATCTTTCCCAACCCCAATTACAAGCGGGCTCCCTTTTCTTGCAGCAATAAGTAAGTTGGGATCATCTAGTGACATCACAACGATAGCATAGGCACCCACCACTTTGGTTAAAGCCAAACGAACGGCTTCATCCAATGTGCAATTTTCATTTTCCTTGATGTCTTCAATAAAATGAATAAAAACCTCGGTATCTGTATCACTTTGAAAAGTATGCCCTTTGTTAATAAGATCTTGCTTAAGAGCGCTATAGTTCTCAATTATACCGTTGTGAATAATGGCAAGCTTTTTAGTAGCAGAGTAGTGTGGATGTGCGTTGCCATCGTTAGGTTCTCCATGAGTTGCCCAGCGGGTGTGTCCCATTCCAATATGGCTCTCTAAGTTTAATCCCTTGAGTGAGTTTTCTAATTCAGATACCTTACCCTTCTTTTTGTAAACATTGAGACCGCCATTCATGAGGGCTATTCCTGCACTATCGTAGCCACGATACTCAAGTCTTTTTAGGCCTTTAATAATAACCTCCTGAGCTTGTCTAGGGCCGAGGTATGCTACAATTCCACACATGTTTAAATTATTTGGTTGCCGATGGCACGGTGTAAAAAATCTTCAGCTTGACGTTGTCTTTATTGAAAACAGTCCTGTTCACAGACTTCCCTATTCGCGGAGCGGTTCCAACCCTTTGCGGAGCAAATCCGACAAGGGCAAAATTAGTATATCTAAACTCAGGATCCTTCACCTCGTACAAAGTCTGAAAAAAATCAGTTAGGTCAGCGGTATATCTTTTGTTTTCTGAATTGTAGATAAGGTCAAAAAACGAACCTGTCAGTATTTGATTGATCTTTTGACCAACTACATACCAACCGTCCTCGTCTGCAGTCATAGATGGGTAAAGAGGGAACGTTGCATCCGTGTCAATTGAACTGTTGAAGTTAACAAACTCATTGGATGAATTCAGGTACCGAAGTCTTAAGGCTTCAGGGGGTGTTTGAGGCGTTGCATTATCAACATCAATAGATAACTGTACTGAATTGAAAACCAGATTGGGGATGGTATCTGCGAACTCTAAAAACTTATCAAAGTTTACTTTTGTGGTCACCGGATCGCCAGATTGATAATAGCGTGTTCCGTCTAACTCCACTTCAACTCCGGGACCAGGTAAGGCAGCGAGTGATGTTCCTGCTCTGTTTGCAGTAATTTTACTGAAGCCAATCAAACCAGTGTTAAATAGGGAGAAATCTATGGTTTTTCTAATCGTTCCTCCATTAGTGGCATCGGGTTCATCATAGGTGAGTATCAACCTGGATTTAGAAAAAGTGGTTGAGTCTATGTCTGGGTTAAATCCAACGACCTTTGTATCAGTTGCTCCAGGACGAATAACAAGTCCTTTAAAGATTCTCCTAAACCTGCTTAATGTAGTGTAGTCTGCAGTTTTATTTCTTGCCATTGCAAACAGCTTGTTGGAAAATGTTGCGTTCAACGGAATTTTTAATGTGTCAACTGTCGAGTGGTCTAATTTACCCGGGTCGTTTTTGATGTCATCAAACTTCTGGTCATAACCTGATGGGTCAATACTGAATATGGTCGACCCGATTGGGGTTGGGTCGTAGGGAACACTAGAGTTAAAGTAGAATGGTTGATATCCAGGAACTCGTTGAATACTACTAGGAAGCTCATTAAGAGGTGATGTAATATGTGGGATACTGTCTAGTAGTTCGTGTACAGTAAAAGTATTTGATGATGATACGCCATCTCCGTACTGATAAAAATCTGGGCTGAGAACTAAAAACCCAGAAACAAGCGTAGCTGTGGAAGCGATAGTAATGGAGGTATTAACAGGCCCAAATTGGGTAAACGCCTCTGCGGTTATCTCACCAAAGGTATTGTCCACATATCTTCCAACCAATAATCTTGGGTTAGCCGAATGACTTATGTTGTTGTAAGTCAACACGGAATCAATTCGCATCACAGATGATGTAACAGGCACTTCTTGATAAATTACTTTAAACTTATCTGAAGTGTTTTTAAATCCTAGAAGGCTGGTTTCGTCTTCTTTACAAGCGACTAAAAAAATAAGAGCAAGGAATGTTGATCCCGCAAATCTACCCCACAAGTTCATTGTATAAGTTATAATACGATTCTGTGTAATTATCGTCTTTCTCAATAGTTTCAACTTTCTTCTCTTTAATCTTCTTAACTAAACCTTCCAGTTTTTTATTGTCTCCGGCTACGGACACGATATCTGAAAATTGTGCGCCCAATTTAATGAACCCTTCGTAATCTCCTGTTTTAAGATGACCAAGCATATTATCTTCAATGTCCATCATCTTCACTTTGCCCATAAGGTCGCCTTTAAACTTATGACTAAAGCTGTTGTTGTATATTGTAAACACAGTTTTGGTAAGCTTAAATAACGGATCGTTCTTATAAGTTGTTTTAAGATACAACGGAATAAAGCTGGTAATCCAGTCATTGCAATGAACGATGTCCGGAGCCCATCCTAGCTTGCGAACGGTTTCGATTACTCCTTTACAGAAGAAAATAGCTCTTTCGTCATTGTCTTCGTAGAAATTGTTCTCCTTATCGTGGAAAACGGATTTTCTATGAAAGTAATCCTCATTATCAATAAAATACACCTGAAGCTTTGCATTGGGGATAGAGGCCACCTTGATTATTAATGGCTTTTCTTCGTCACCAACAGCGATGTTAATGCCAGACAACCGTACTACTTCATGCAACCGGTTTTTTCTTTCGTTGATCAGCCCAAATCTTGGGACCAGTATTCTAATCTCCATTCCTTTTTCTTGCATGGCTTGAGGCAGTTTCCTGACAAAATCAGAAACCTCACAAGTTTGAAGAAAAGGATTGATCTCACTGGCTACATATAGAATACGGAGTTTTGACATATTTTTGAGTTTTTACAACAGAATGGAAAATCGAGCCACAAAAATACGCAAATTTTGCCCCTTATTCAACTTTTATAAAATCAAAGGCCTACCTTTGCGCCCCATTAAAATGGCCCTAAATGGAGATTTTCGAAGAAATTGAGCCTCTACGGGCCTTTCTAAAGGGAAAGCGACAAGCTTTAAAATCCATTGGACTAGTTCCTACCATGGGGGCTCTTCACGATGGACATTTGGCCCTAATTAGGGCATCCAAGGCTGAAAACGAAGTAACTGTTAGCTCGATTTACGTCAACCCTACCCAATTTAATAATAAGGCAGATCTGGATAAATATCCTCGCACACGTGAGGAAGATATCAAATTGCTTCTGGCGGAAGGCTGTGATGTTTTGTTTGCTCCCCAAAACGCAGAAATGTACTCCGGTTATCAATCAATGGCATTTGATTTTGGAACATTGGACAAAGTGCTTGAAGGGAAATTCAGACCTGGTCATTTCAGTGGGGTTGCATTGGTGGTATCTAAATTCTTCAATATCGTTCAACCCGACAGGGCCTATTTCGGACAAAAAGATTACCAGCAGTTTCAGGTGATCAATAGGCTAAAAGAGGAATTAAAATTTTCGATAAAACTACAGAGCGTTCCTATCGTAAGAGAAAAATCAGGATTGGCGCTTTCTTCCCGCAACCAACGTTTGAGTGAACAGGATAAAAAGAATGCATTGTTTCTTTATGAGACGTTGCATGATGCGAAAGGCCAGCTTTTGAAAGGAGCACCTTTTTCTAAGATTAGAACAGAAGCTGAGGCAAGAGTGAAGAAGTATGATAGAGTGAAACTAGAATACTTTGAACTGGCCAATAAATACACTTTGGTGGAATTGGAGGATGCCAATGATTTTAAAAATGGCATTCTTTTAATTGCTGCATTTGTTAGTGATGTCAGATTGATAGATAACATGTTGTTGGCAGAATGAGAGTAGAAGTATTAAAATCAAAAATTCACAGGGGTAAAGTAACTCAGGCCGAATTGCATTATGTTGGTAGCATTACCATCGATGAACAATTGATGGAGAGAGCCAATTTGATAGAGGGGGAGAAGGTGCAGGTGGTGAATGTGAACAATGGTGAGCGGTTGGAGACCTATGTGATTAAAGGAGAGAATAACAGTGGAATAATTTGTTTGAATGGCCCGGCTGCGCGTAAGGCAATGGTGGGTGATTTAGTTGTAATCATATCGTACGCTTCGATGGAATGGGAGGAGGCCAAATCATTTAAGCCGTCTGTAGTGTTTCCAAATGAGCAGAATAGGCTTAACTGATTAAAGTGAATTCAAAACTAAAAAACGCCCTTCAATACATTGGCATGTTTGCATTGGCTGCAGGTTTACTGTGGCTCTCCCTCAAAAGTATTCCCGATGTAGAAGGTGAAAGCAAAGCTGAGTTTATTTGGAAAACCTGGGCGCGCTCCAATAAATGGTATTTAATAATAATGGGGGTAGTGGCTATACTTAGTCATGTGCTGCGTGCCTACAGATGGAAAATGCTGTTGGTGCCAACAGGGAATAAAGTGAGTCTGGGAAATAGTTTTCTTTCTTTGATGATTGGATACCTCGTTAACCTGGCTGTGCCCCGGGGTGGAGAGATTTCCCGCTGTTATAATTTATTAAAACTCGAAAAAACTCCTGTTGAAGTTTCTTTTGGAACTGTAGTTGCAGAGCGTGTGGTGGACGTACTTTGTTTAATTGTATTAATAGGCCTTTCTTTCATTGTAGAGTGGGAGAAGCTGATGGCCTTCATCAACACTCTTCCTTTTTCTTCTGGTGGAGGAGGTATTTATAAATGGATAATTATAGGCATGGTTGGAGCAGGAGGTGTAGTAGCAGCCATTTATTTGTTTCGCAGAAATGAAAAAATAAGGAAGATTATAGGGGGATTCAAAGAAGGGTTGCTTGCGGTTTTTAAACTTGAAAATAGTTTCAGCTTCATTGTTATTTCTATCCTAATATGGTTGCTTTACTTTGTAATGAGCTACTTTGTGATCATTGCATTTCCTGAAACAAGGGTGCTTGAGTTGAGTGCAGTATTGACTTTGTTCACAATGGGTGCCATAGCAATGGCGGCACCCCTTCCTGGTGGAGCTGGCTCTTACCATACCATCGTTCCGCTCGGGTTGGTGATGTTGTATAACTTGCCACAAGGCGAAGCCATCGCATTTGTTTTTATTTTTCATGCCTGGCAAACTTTTATCATGATTATGGGAGGAGTAGTATCTTTGATCATCAGCTATTGGATAGTACGATGGAGAAAATAGTCAGCAAGATTAAAGGTTGGGGCCAAAGCAAGACCCAGGTGGAGGAATGGCGCAATCAGGGGCAAAAGATTGTTTTTACAAATGGATGCTTTGACATTCTTCATCTGGGCCATGTTGATTATTTGGAAAAAGCAGCTGCTTTGGGAGATCGGTTAGTTATAGGTCTAAATACAGATGATTCAGTAAGCCGTTTTAAGGGACCAGAAAGACCGATACAGGATCAAAATTCCAGGGCGAGGATTTTATCCTCACTTCAGTTTGTGGATATGGTGGTTTTATTTAACGAGGACACTCCTCTGGAATTGATTTCCAGCCTGATTCCTGATATTCTTGTAAAAGGCAGTGACTATTTGGCAGAAAATATCGTTGGCGCGGAAGTTGTGAAAAAAAACGGAGGAGAAGTAAAAACCATTGACTTTGTATCTGGATATTCGACTTCCCGTATAATAGATAAGATTAAAAAAAGTAATTAATAAGATTATGATACTATACTATGTCATCATAGGTTTTTTCATGTTGTTGAGTTGGATCGTGAGTTCCAGACTCAAGAATAAATTTAAAAAGTATTCACAAATACAACTGGCCAAAGATTTGACAGGGGCCGATGTAGCCCGTCTTATGTTGGCCGACAATGGAATTCACGATGTGAAGGTGACTTGTGTGAGCGGAGAGCTTACCGATCATTACAATCCAACCAACAAAACTGTAAATCTCAGTGAGGGTGTGTATACAGGAAGAAATGCAGCTGCGACAGCTGTTGCCGCCCACGAATGTGGTCACGCGGTGCAGCATGCAACGGCATACAGTATGCTTGGATTTAGATCAGCCATGGTACCTATTCAAAACATAAGTGGTACTATCCAGCAGTTTGTTATGATTGCCTTATTTTTTGGTGGTGCTTTTGTTTACAATGCGCTTCCTACTGCTATTTTATTGATTGTAGGCTGTAATTTAGTATTTACTGCGTTTGCTTTCATTACTCTCCCTGTAGAGTATGATGCAAGTAAAAGAGCATTGGTATGGATTGAGCAGCGTGGTATTGTTAACTCTAGTGAGCATGCCATGGCCAAAGACGCACTTGATACTGCAGCACAAACTTATCTGGTAGCTGCTATTGGAGCCCTTGCCAGTTTACTTTTCTGGGTAATGATGTTTTTAGGTGGTAGTCGGGATTAATGAGTTAAGTTAAAATCATTTAAATTGCAGGCCTGAGTTAAACTCAGGCCTGTTTTTTTTGTTAAGGCTTTAAACCCGAACCAATGAATTTTGAATTGACCGAAGAGCAAATTGCAGTAAGAGATGCAGCACGTGAATTTGCTAATACAGAACTGCTACCCGGAGTAATAGAAAGAGATTCTGAAGCCAAATTCCCCGCTGAGCAAATTAAGAAAATGGGGGAGCTTGGATTTATGGGAATGATGGTAGATCCAAAGTACAATGGTGGTGGAATGGATAGTATATCCTATGTGTTGGCCATGGAGGAAATTTCAAAAATTGATGCTTCCGTTTCAGTGTGTATGTCTGTTAATAATTCACTGGTGTGTTGGGGAATAGAACAATTTGGTTCTGAAGAGCAAAAGGAAAAATATTTAAAAAAGCTGGCCACAGGAGAAAAGATTGGCGCCTTTTGCTTGTCAGAGCCAGAAGCTGGTTCTGATGCCACAAGCCAGAGAACTACTGCAGAGGACAAAGGCGATTACTATTTGTTGAATGGAACCAAAAACTGGATTACTAATGGAAATAGTGCAGGCATCTACATTATAATTGCGCAAACGGATGCTTCAAAAAAGCACAAAGGAATTAATGCCCTGATTGTGGAACGTGAAATGGAAGGTTTTGTGGTTGGAAAGAAAGAAGATAAAATGGGTATTCGTGGATCAGATACACACTCACTTATGTTCACGGATGTAAAGGTTCCAAAAGCAAACAGGATAGGTGAGGATGGTTTTGGATTTACATTTGCAATGACCACTTTAAATGGTGGTAGAATTGGAATTGCATCGCAAGCGTTGGGTATTGCTACTGGTGCCTATGAATTGGCATTGAAGTATTCTAAGGAACGCAAAGCATTCAATAAACATTTATCAGAACACCAGGCCATTCAATTTAAGCTGGCCGATATGGCCACTAAAATAGATGCGGCAAGACTATTGATCTGGCAGGCAGCCTTCTTAAAAGATCAGAAAAAGAATTTTGTAAAAGCTGCAGCTATGGCAAAATTGTTTGCTTCATCAATAGCTCAGGAAGTCACTAGCGAAGCTGTGCAAATCCACGGTGGATATGGTTATGTGAAAGAGTACCATGTAGAAAGGCTAATGCGAGATGCAAAGATTACACAAATCTATGAGGGAACCTCGGAGATTCAGCGTATGGTTATTTCAAGAGAGATTTTGAGATAATTTATTGGTTTGCCTCGATGGCTTGATTCCAGTCGTAGACTTTCTCCGAAATCTCTATGAGTAGATTGGGCTCTTTTTCAAGCGCGTTGCCAATCACAATCATATCTGCCCCAGCTTCTAACGCATTAAGGGCTTTGCGCGGGGTGTCGATCCCTCCACCAACTACTAAGGGTGCTTTTATCGCCTTTCGAATGGTAGAGATCATTCTGGAACTGATTTCTTTTTCAGCTCCACTTCCAGCGTCTAAATACATCAGTTTTAGGCCCAGCATTTCGCCCGCAAGGGCTGTGCAAGCAGCAAGGGAATACTTGTCATCAGGAATAGGTGTTGTGTTACTTATGTACGCCACAGAGGTAGTTTTTCCTGAATTGATTAATAAGTATCCTGTGGAGATAACTTCGAGGTTCGTATTCTTTAAAATCGGAGCGGCTATTACATGTTGTCCTATTAACAAATCTGGGTTTCTACCGGAGATAAGGGACAAGAATAAAATGGCATCTGCCCCCGGATCAATTTGAATTGAGCTTCCTGGAAAAATAAGTACTGGGATGGTAACAGATTCTTTAATATGCGCTATAACCTCCGACAGGTTGGTGGAGGTGATAAGACTGCCCCCCACTAAAAAATAATCTACGCAATTTTCGTTGGCTAAATTGATGAGGTGCCTCAGCTTACTGCTATCCTCGATTTTATCGGGGTCAATTAAAACAGCAATTGACTTTTTCCCAAGTTTACTTTTCTCTATCAGCGAATCAAGAATTTTCATCTGTAGCCTTTCTACTATGTAAATATTCTGAAAGCTTTTCTTTCGCAAACTCTAGTAACACCATGGTGGCTTGCGTAACTAAGATATCACCAACCTGAGAAAGCATGGTGGGCGAGGAAGACTCTTGGATTTCGTCTACCTCTTCATTGTTTTCATGCTTCCGATGTTTTGATTTCTTTTTTTTCGACTTCGATCCTGTGAATTGCGTAACTACAAGGTATGTAAGGGCCATTGCACCACCTATAAAAAGAGCGTTGGTCACCACTTTTTCAGTTGTTTTAGAGATGGATTTTATCTCACTTTCCAACTCACTCTTGTACATAGCTGAAGCTTTCTTCAGCTTTTGTTTTTCAAGGTCAGATTCTTCCAGAAGCTTCATAGTTATTACTCCTCGTTCCTATTGATCAATTCAGAAAAGTAGGCTTCAAACATTTTGTTCAAGGGCTTTCTGAAAATTAGAAATAGCAAAAACAGAATAAGGTATACGCCTGAAATGATGAGGTACCCTTCAAATGAATTGGCGAAAAAGGTGTTAAGGTATTCGGCCAAACCAATACTAAAAAAAATAAGGAATAGGAATGCGAAAAAGATTATTGTCGCCTGTGCAAGGCCTTTGGAGAGCACTTTGGCAACATCCTCTTTGATTTCAATCTTAAGAAGCTTAACGCGCGTCTCCACGTACCCGGTTACATTACTGGCGAGGTTGTCTAATCTTAAGAATTTTAATATCGTGTCTTTTATTCCTTCCATTTCAAAAGGCAATATAGCAATTTAACTACTTTTAAGATGAGATATCCATTCAAGTATTGCCACAGGAAAGGAAGATTTTTGCAGCAGTCCTGAAACTGTCAAGGGATTTTAGTTCAATCCTTTGTAAAAATAAATGAGAAGGAATGGGATAACGAAGAATACCATCAGAATGTAAAGGAACCCAACCAATCTGTATTTTCTGGTAAGCTTCCCAAGTCCAAGGGCAAGGATCAATGGCAATTCCCTCAAATAAGGGATAAGTAGGAACATTACAACCCCAAAGAAATTAATCAGGAAGTGCGTAATGGCAATATCAAGGGCTCCATTGGAGTTAAAAATTGCTGCTATAAATGCAGTTATAGTTGTGCCTATATTGGCTCCAAGGAGGAAGGGTGCCGCGTTCCTCAAATTCACAACTCCTTTCGCAACTAAGGGAACAACTAACGAGGTAGTGATAGTACTTGAGCGAATAGTTGCTGTGGTAATAAGGCCCCATCCGAATGACTTGAAGCGGTTTTTAAAGAAGAACTTTTGAACATTATTTTCTGAATCAAAACCCAGGAGGTCGGTAAGCACTTTTCTGAAAAAAAGCACCGAACCGAACAATAAAGCAAATGATAGCACGATCAGAACAAATCCATTGCTTATGTATTCCATTAAGAACTGAACCAAAAATGAGGACTTGGTCCCTAACCCGGAAAACGCTTGTGCAGTGGAAGTAGGTGGCTCATTGAAGAACAACAAAGCAATGTGGTGGGACAAATTGGATAAAAAACCGAAATAGTATTCGAATGGAAAGAGAATACTAACAGTAAGAATGTTAAAAAAATCATGATAAGTACCTGCGGACACAGCTCTTATAAATTCATTTCTCTGGGCTATAAATCCCAGTGAAATGAGTGTGCTGGTGATTGTTGTTCCCACATTGGCACCCATTACCATGGGAACGGCACTCTCTGGAGTAATAGCACCCGATGCCACAAGGGCTACCACCATTGATGTGGTGGCAGAACTACTTTGGATAATGGCCGTAACAAGGAGCCCAATGAACAGCGCGGTGAAAGGGTTTGATGTTGCAATGAGTATTGTCTCGGCCGCTGTCTTACCCAATTGATTAAGGGAAGAGATCATGAGATCTAAGGCAAAAAGAAAAATAATAAGTGCAAAAAGAATGTAGCACGTATTTTTCAGGTAGACTACCCACTTTGCTGATGTTGTATTCTTATGTTCCTCTTCCGAAGTCATATCAGGTAAAGATAAGGAAGTATACCCGGCACATAAGTTCGGGAAAGGGGTTGTTAGTGCTTAAGTTCTTGTATCGCCATCCATGCCATCAGCCCTGGGGCAATTTTTAAGGCATCTTCATCGATGTTGAAAGTAGGGGTATGGACATAGGAAGTTATTCCTTTGGCTTCATTTCTCGTGCCCAGTCGATAAAAGGAAGCTGGGATCAATTGGGAGTAATAAGAAAAATCCTCAGCTCCCAATGTAATATCTATATCTACTACATTCTCTTCTCCCACATACTGTGTGGCTGCAGCCTTGATTCTTCGGGTAAGCTCAGGATTATTCTCCAGATACGGATAGCCTTTGGATATTTCCACTTCGCATTTGCCGCCCATTCCTTCTGCGATGCTTTCTGCCATTTTTTTTATTTTGGATAGTGCTGATGCTCTCCATTCTTCATTCATGGCCCTGAATGTACCTGCTATCTTTACTTCGTTGGGTATAATGTTAGTAGCACCTTTACCTATAATATTCCCAAAAGTGAGTACTGTGGGTTGTTTTGGGCTGGCATTTCTACTGATGATTTGTTGTAAAGCAATGATGATATGGGAGGCAATAACTATCGGGTCAATGGCCAATTCAGGGGCAGCGCCATGGCCTCCTTTTCCTATTACAGTCAGGTAGATTTCGTCACAACTTGCCATGTACATACCTTCTCTAAATCCAATTTTGCCCACTGGAATTAAAGGCATTACATGTTGCCCAATGATATGGGTGGGTTTTGGGTTTTCTAAAACACCATCTTTAATCATCAATGAAGCTCCCCCTGGGTTTTTTTCTTCACCCGGTTGAAAAATTAATTTTATGGTGCCTTCAAATTGGTCTTTTAATTCGTACAATACCCTAGATGCAGTGAGCAGAGACGAGGTATGTACGTCATGCCCACAGGCATGCATTACTCCTGGCATGGTTGATTTGTAATCCACTTCATTGGCTTCCTGGATAGGGAGGGCATCCATATCTGCCCTAAGGGCAATGGTATTCTTAGAAGGATTTTTTCCCTCTATCAACGCTATAATTCCTGTTTCTGCAATGCCCTCGACAGGAGATAACCCGTATTCAGTTAACTTTTTGGCAACGAACTTAGCGGTGTTGAATTCTTTGTAAGAGAGTTCGGGGTGTGCATGCAAATGCCTTCTGATGGAGATGGTGTCCTCAAAATAATTTTCAGAAAGTTGTTTGATGGATTCGAGTAGAGGCATGCGCCAAGTTACATCAAAATATTAAACACGAAAAAGTGCAGCAGTTGTTCTATTTGATCAGAATCTTTTCTGGAATAAGAATGGCATTGGAGAAGTAATCCCTTAAGCGCATTAAGTCCTTTTGTGCTTCCAGTTTTGTAAAGTACTTTCCTACTGTTACCCTGAATTTTGGCTGGGTATACTGAATGTCAGCTTCCAATTCACTTCCAATGGCTTTTACCATTTTTGCTTTTGCGCCAAGTGCGTCCTCCCTTTTTGGGCCTGAATAAATTTGAATGGTAAAGCCATCAACGTATCTCCTGAGTTGGTTTAGCTTGTCCAGACTATCAAGCACCATGTCTACTTTTGAATTGACAGTTTTGGTGGCAGCCAGAACCTGGGGTTGCTCCACCGGAGCAGCCTGTGTTTCAATGGAATCATTATCATCTGATTCATATACCGGGCGAACCAAAGTAAGGTCTTCGGTATAAGTATCATTTGACGAGTTAATGCCTGATTGCTGAGCGACACATGACAATTGCAGAATCAACAGTACCAAGCTGAGATTCAGAGTGTATTTTTTCATACTCATAAATAACTTACGCATTGCCATCACTATTGTTCTATGACTATACATTTTCCATTTTTCACATCATCCTCCACCTTTTTGAACTTCACATCCTTCAGGACTTTGCCATCCGTGTATTGAACAGTTACCTTATCGTTTCTACCTGCAATTTTTTCTGATTTCACAGGTTGCACTTTTTCTTCAACAGCGCGCTGCCCACCCTGAGGGGATTGTTGTTGTCCACCCTGAAGTAAAGATCGTGATTCATCTTTTTGTTCTTTTAGCCTTTCTCTTCTTTGAGACCTTGCCTCCTGCACTTGATCTGGCTCGCGCACCGGAATATCGGCCTTCATCAAAAATGAAGTTGTCTCTTCATTTACTTTAGCGATAAAACGTTTGAAGGCCTCAAACCCCTCAAATTTATAAATGAGAAGAGGATCTTTTTGCTCGTATACAGCATTCTGAACTGACTGCTTTAAATCGTCCATATCGCGGAGATGTTCTTTCCATTGTTGGTCAATGATTGCCAGAGTAATCATTTTTTCCATGGCCTGAATCAACTCAGAGTTTTTGGTCTCCACACATTTTTTCAAATCTGCAGCTACTCCAATTTGCTTTACTCCATCAGAGAAGGGCACGAGAATATTTTCTATAGTCGCTCCCCTTGTTTTGTTGATATCAGTAATCACAGGCAGCGCTTTTTCAGCTACTGCTTTATTTTTTTGTTCGTAATGCTTTAGTGCCTCATCGTAAAGCTTCTCGGCCAATTGACTGATGTCGCTCTTTTTAAACTCTTCTTCATTGACTTTGAAGTCAAATCCAAGCAAACTGACCACGTTAAGTTTGAAATCGTCCAAGTTATCACCAGCTTTTCCAATGGCTACTATGTCCTCACTGGTGTCATACAGCATTGTAAGAATATCCAACTTCAATCGCTCACCAAACAATGCGTTCTTTCTTCTCTTGTAAATTACCTCACGTTGTGAGTTCATCACGTTATCATACTCCAATAAGCGCTTGCGTATCCCGAAGTTATTCTCCTCTACTTTTTTCTGCGCTCGTTCTATTGAATTGGTTACCATAGAATGAGAAATTACTTCTCCTTCTTTTAGTCCTAATTTATCCATGATACGGGCAATACGCTCTGGCATAAATAACCGCATCAAATTATCTTCAAGAGAAACATAAAACTGGGAAGATCCAGGGTCTCCTTGTCTACCTGCTCTACCTCTAAGCTGTCTGTCTACCCTTCTTGATTCATGGCGTTCTGTACCAAGAATGGCCAATCCTCCTGCCGCTTTCGATTCTGGAGAAAGTTTAATGTCTGTTCCTCTTCCCGCCATGTTGGTGGCAATGGTCACACTTCCTGGTTTTCCGGCTTCTGCTACTACTTCTGCTTCCTTTTGGTGTTGCTTTGCATTCAATACCTGATGCTTGATCTTTTTCAGTTGAAGCATTCGGCTAATCAACTCGGATATCTCTACTGAGGTAGTACCTACAAGTACTGGCCTTCCTGCATCTGTAAGCTTTACAATCTCATCAACTACCGCATTAAATTTTTCCCTTACAGTTTTAAATACCAGGTCATTAACATCATCCCTAACGATGGGTCTGTTGGTGGGGATAACAACTACATCTAGTTTATATATATCCCAAAGTTCACCTGCTTCTGTCTCCGCAGTACCCGTCATACCAGCTAGCTTGTGGTACATTCTAAAGTAGTTCTGAAGGGTAATGGTGGCATAGGTTTGCGTGGCATCTTCCACCTTCACATTTTCTTTTGCTTCGATTGCCTGGTGCAAACCATCAGAATATCTTCTACCATCTAGAACTCGGCCTGTTTGCTCATCTACAATTTTAACTTTGCCGTCTACGATGATGTATTCGGTATCCCGCTCAAACAAAGTATAGGCTTTCAGTAACTGGTTGATGCTATGGATGCGCTGGGCTTTGGCAGTGTAGTCTCTTATTAATTCTTCTTTTTTCTGAAAACGCTCTTCGCTGGTGATGGCTTCATTCTTTTCAATTTTATCCAGCTCAATACCTATCTCAGGCAGAATAAAAAACTTTGGATCCTCCCCCTCGCCTGTAATCAAGTCAAGTCCTTTGTCAGTAAGATCGATGGTGTTGTCTTTTTCATCAATGATGAAGAAAAGTGGTTTATCGGCCTCAGGCATCATCTTTTTGTTGTCCTGCAGGTAGAAATTCTCTGTTTTTTGAAGAATGTTTCTGATGCCAGTTTCACTGAGAAATTTTATGACAGGCTTATGTTTTGGCATGCCACGGAATGCGCGGTACAATGCAAGCCCACCCTCTTTGTCGTTTCCCTCTGCTATCGCTTTTTTGGCTTCATTTAAAAGTTGAGTCACTAATTTTTTCTGAGCTTCAACAATGTTGTGAACACGCGGTTTCAAATCATAGAATTCGTGCTCGTCACCTTTGGGAATAGGGCCGGAGATAATGAGTGGTGTTCGCGCTTCATCTACCAGCACACTGTCCACCTCATCTACCATGGCATAGTGATGACCCCTTCGTTGTACGAGCTCCTCTGGGTCACGTGCCATATTATCACGCAGATAGTCAAAACCAAATTCATTGTTGGTTCCATAAGTAATATCCGCTTCGTAAGCCTTTCTCCTCTCGGTAGAGTTGGGTTGGTGCTTATCAATACAGTCAACAGTTAGTCCATGGAACTGAAACAATGGCGCCATCCATTCGCTGTCGCGCTGAGCCAGGTAATTGTTCACGGTTACGATATGAACTCCTCTTTTGGCAAGCGCATTCAGAAAAGTGGGGAAAGTAGCAACTAAAGTTTTTCCTTCACCTGTAGCCATCTCAGCAATTTTCCCCTGGTGAAGTACGATACCTCCGATGATTTGAACATCGTAGTGTAGCATATCCCACTTGATGACATTTCCCGCTGCCATCCAATGGTTTTTCCATATTGCTTTCTCTCCTACAATTTTAACATTCTCATGTGTGGCAGCCATTACCCGGTCAAAATCCAGAGCTGTAACTTCCAGCTCTTCATTTTCCTTGAAGCGTCTTGCAGTTTCCTTTACGATGGCAAAGGCCTGAGGCAGTACCTCCAGCAAAATAATTTCTAATTCAGCATTTCTTTCCTTTTCAATTCTATCAATGTCAGCGAAAATGGATTCTTTTTCGTTAAGATCAAGTTCTGGAAAGTCGGCTATTCGCTGGTGTAATTCAGCAAGCTTATCGTCAATGTGTTTTAATTTTTGATCAATATGAGATTGGATCTCCTGGGTTCTGCCGCGTAGCTCATCATTTGATATAGAAAGCAATTTTTCTCCCTCAGCCTTGGTCTGCTCTACCAATGGCATGGTGCTTTTCACGTCTTTTTGCGACTTCGAGCCTAAGATCTTTGCAATAAATTTCAGCATAGAAAAAAAGATAAATAAACATTCCCAGATAGAGTTGGCAGTAAGAAGAGCCAAATTTCCATCAAAAGGAGTGCAAAGTTAAGGATTTCAGGGGTGCAATTATAGTTCCAAGTCGCCTTCGAATACCATTTTGGCAGGCCCAATAAGGAAAATATCGACAAAAGTGGCTGAGACATTGCCGCTAGCTGCC
Source organism: Cyclobacteriaceae bacterium (assembly GCA_040216665.1). GTDB lineage: Bacteria > Bacteroidota > Bacteroidia > Cytophagales > Cyclobacteriaceae > ELB16-189. The sequence continues at coordinate 380,607 of JAVJOQ010000010.1, forward strand.
AAACCGGTATCAGGAGTGCCGGCTTTGAATTCTACCGCCAAACTGCCGCCTTTGACTTTTACGGAGATGGGCGAAGAATAGCCTGTAAGCGAGGCGGCAATTGCTGCGGCTGTTACACCTGTGCCACATGAGAGGGTTTCATCTTCTACACCTCGCTCATAGGTTCTTACAGCTATGGTATTGTTTGGAAGTAATTCAACAAAATTAGCATTGGTGCCTCCTGGCTTAAATACATCGCTGTTTCTGATTTTCCGTCCATTTTCCACCACATTGAGTTCATCAAGCTGCTTAACGAATCTGACGTAATGTGGCGAGCCGGTATCAATAAAGTAGGCATCATTCAGTTTTTTAATGCCACCGACATCGCTCATTTTTAAGCGAATGGTTTGATCCTCTAAAATAGATGCCTTGTGTAAGCCATCAAAAGCAATAAAAGAAGTGGTTTTTTCAATAATGCCTAGTGAAGAAGCGAACTCTACAGCAGAGCGGCAGCCATTGCCACACAAGCTTTGAGAACCATCGCTGTTGTAGTAGACCATATTAAAATCTGCTTCATCGACATTCTCAATCAGAATGAGTCCATCAGCCCCAACGCCAAATCTCCGATCGCATAACTTCTGGATTTCTTTTTTTGAAAAGGACTTGTTGGCAGAGCGGTTGTCGATTAAGATGAAATCATTACCAGTGGCTTGATATTTATGAAAGTGAATTCGCATACAAGACTTACTTCACCTCCTCGTAGTCTACGTATTCACCACCTTTGATGTCGGAATTATTCTTGCTTTTTGGGGATGTGCCGCTCACATTTACATTTCCATCTGGAGGTCGTTGGTGCGACCGTCTTTGGGAGGAAGACATACCCATCCCAAAAAAAAATCTACCAAATTTTGACAGCACATATACCGCAATTGCGATAATTAATAAGAGTTTCAGCATTTTCTCTCCTTCTATATGATGTTAGAACTGATATTCAAAGGTAATGGTTTCAAGGGAAAAAGTGTTTTTTCACTAAAACCTTATAATTTGGCATTTAGCTTAATGTTGGAACGTGCAAATAAGTTTAGATGAAACTGTGAAACCTGTAAAATCTTTGCCAGCAAAATGGGTATGGTGGGCTTGGCCATTGCTGCTAACGTTTTTAGTTTCTATTTCTTACGGCTCTTATTACTTAAGGAATTTTACAGATTCGGTACTACTTTATCTTCCCACCCCTTTTGCAATTATTTTGTTGTATTGGTATGGGCCAAGAATGCTTCCCATTATTTTTCTCAATGAGATAGTTACACTGCTTCTATGGGGAGCTTCAGGTAGCTGGATAAGAATTTCATTGATTGCTATGCACGCGCCTGTTATGACTTATGCTTCTTGGTTTTTTTATAAGCGTACCAATAACGAGGGGTTGAAAGATATGCTGAGTTCAACCGATTCCTTTATTCGATTTGTGCTTTTGGGTGTTTTTGTTCCGGTGTTGATCAACTCTTTATTTACCTACCACTATACCTTCGTTAATCGGGACTTCTACGTAGTTTCTCTTATTTTCCTAGCAGATTTTCTCACCATTCTAACAATCGCTACACCCTTACTTTATTTCTTAGCTCCAAAAGAAGATAGCTTTAGGTTCACCATCTCAAAACCTTTTGCTACGTTTTCGCTTGAGCAACGAAGTCCTAAGGCCATTCAGTTTTGGCTAATTGTAATTGGTTTTGTGGCCATGATTTTTTTCGTGGACTTTGATGCGTATTGGTATATCTACGGAGTAATTTCTATCATAGTCGCCATTCAAAGGGGTTTTGCTACTGTTATTTTAATCAATTGCATCATTTTTATTCTTAACTACATTCTTCCTGTACTTGACTTTGCTGACATTTTTTTAGCCTCAAAAGGGTCTACAAAATCGGTGAGTATACACCTGGGTATGTTGGCCATGATTATATCTTCTTCACTGATTGGGCGCGTGATATCAGATCTATGGAAGATAGAGTATAAGTTGACCGAGCAAAAGAAAGAACTGGAGAGTGCCAACAGTCAACTTACCAAAACCAATTCAGAACTTGATCGCTTTGTTTATAGTTTGTCTCACGATATTAGCGCACCTCTCAAGTCCATTAAGGGTCTGGTGAACTTGAGCAGAATTGAAAACTCACCAGAACAGAGTGCGCTTTACTTATCTAAAATAGATATGAGTATCAATAAACTTGAATCTTTCATCGCGGAGGTTCTTGATTATTCCAGAACGAATCGGGCAGAATTACAATCTGAAAAAATTCGTATTAGCAATGTGATAATGGAATTGATAGAGGATTTCAAATACCTTGAAAATTTTCAAGAAATAGAATTCCAATATGATTTTGCTTCCGAATATGTAATGTCTGACAAGTTTCTTTTGAAGGTTATCTTAAGCAACTTGATCTCAAATGCCATCAAATATCAAAAGGTGGATGTAGGGCACAAGCCTTTTATTAATATTTCGTCCGGGCAAGAAGGTCAATTCACCAAAATTAAGATTGAGGATAATGGAGAGGGAATAGCTCCTCAATCTCAGGAAAGAATATTTGAAATGTTCTACAGAGGATCAAGCAATTCTACAGGTTCTGGCCTGGGTCTTTACATTCTAAAAGAGGCAATCGAGAAACTAAATGGAAAAATTGAAATGAATTCAGAGTTAGGAAAAGGCTCCTCTTTCATTATTTTAATTCCATTACCTGCTCAGGTATAGATTTCTTTCAGCGTAAATATTCAGGAAATAATCATCCAGCAAGTCATCAATAAAATAAATGGCTTCACCTGTTGATTTCATTTCAGGACCGAGCTCCTTGTTTACATCTGGAAACTTGTTGAATGAGAACACCGGAACCTTGATGGCGTAACCTTTCTTTGTTGGGTTAAACTCAAAGTCAGTTACTTTCTTTTCGCCAAGCATGATTTTAGTGGCGTAGTTCACGTAAGGCTCATCGTATGCTTTGCAAATAAAAGGAACCGTTCTTGAGGCGCGCGGATTGGCTTCGATTACGTATACCTTGTCATCTTTGATGGCGTATTGTATGTTAATAAGTCCCACTGTCTTTAGGGCTACAGCAATTTTGTGGGTATAGTTTTCTATTTGCTTAATAACAAAGTCACCAAGGTTGTACGGAGGTAAAACTGCGTAAGAGTCACCGGAGTGAATTCCGGCAGGTTCGATATGTTGCATGATGCCAATGATGTAGACATTTTCTCCATCGCACAAAGCATCAGCTTCGGCTTCGATAGCACCATCGAGGAAGTGATCCAGTAAAACTTTGTTCTCGGGAAGGTGTTTCCAAATATCAAGAATGTGATTTTCTAATTCCTTTTCATTGATCACAATCTTCATGCTTTGACCTCCTAGTACATAAGAAGGTCTAACTAATAATGGGAAGCCGATTCCTTTTGAAACCTCCAGCGCTTCATCAGCATCCGTAGCCACCCCAAATTCAGGGTAAGGAATGTTCATTTCTTTTAGTAAAGAAGAGAAACTTCCGCGGTCCTCAGCCAAATCCAAAGCCTCAAAGGAAGTGCCCATTATCTTAATTCCGTACTTGTCCAGCTTTTCAGCAAGTTTCAAAGCGGTTTGTCCGCCTAACTGTACTATTACACCTTCAGGTTTTTCGTGTTCGATGATATCATAGATGTGTTCCCAGAAAACAGGTTCAAAATAAAGTTTATCTGCAATATCAAAGTCTGTAGAAACGGTTTCGGGGTTGCAATTGATCATTATGGTCTCGTAGCCACATTCTTTCGCTGCCAACACACCATGCACACAGGAGTAGTCAAACTCTATACCCTGACCTATGCGATTAGGACCAGAACCTAAAACAATAACTTTCTTTTTGTTAGATGAAACCGACTCGTTCTCTTCATCAAAAGTAGAATAGTAGTAAGGAGTTTGCGCTTCAAATTCTGCTGCACAAGTATCAACGAGTTTATACACTCTGTTGATTTTCATTTCCTTGCGCTTCTTGTGTACTTCACTCTCCAAACAACGAAGCAGGTGTGCTATCTGCCTGTCCGCATATCCTTTTTCTTTTGCAGTGCGCATGAGTGAGGCCGGAAGGGTATCGATCTCATATTTTTCAATCACCTTTTCCAGTTCTACCAACTCTTCGATTTGCTGTAAAAACCATTTATCAATTTTGGTAAGAGATAAAATAGTTTTCATTGAGATGCCGAGTTTCATGGCATCATAGATATGGAACAATCTATTCCAACTTGGATTTTCAAGGCTATGAAGCAACTCCTCCTGTTTGGTGAGTTCTTTACCATCTGCTCCAAGTCCATTTCTTCTTATCTCTAAAGACTGACAAGCCTTTTGAAGTGCTTCCTGAAAATTGCGACCTATTCCCATTACTTCACCTACAGATTTCATCTGTAAGCCCAATCTGCGATCGGTGCCAGGAAATTTGTCAAAATTCCATCTTGGGATTTTTACAATAACGTAATCAAGGGTTGGTTCAAAATACGCTGTGGTAGTTCCGGTGATGGCATTGCTTAACTCATCAAGGTTATACCCAATGGCCAGTTTCGCGGCTATTTTAGCGATTGGATATCCTGTAGCTTTTGAAGCCAGGGCAGAAGAACGAGAAACACGTGGGTTGATTTCGATCCCGATAATTTCATCTGTGTCAGGATTTACGGAGAACTGCACATTACATCCGCCTGCAAACATCCCGATGCCATTCATCATCTTGATGGCGAGGTCGCGCATGTTTTGGTATACGGTATCCGGTAAAGTCATGGCTGGCGCAACAGTAATGCTGTCACCAGTATGAACCCCCATCGGATCAAAGTTTTCAATAGAGCAGATGATAATAATATTTCCAATTCCATCTCTGAGCAACTCCAGCTCATATTCTTTCCACCCCATTATGCTTTGTTCTACCAGTACCTCGTGAATGGGGGAGGCATGCAGTCCGCGGTTTAGAGCTGCGTCAAAATCCTCAGCTCTTTTTACAAAGCCCCCACCGGAGCCTCCAAGTGTATAGGAAGGGCGGATGACCAAAGGAAACCCAATTTCCTGTGCAATTTCTTTACCTTCCAGGAATGAGGTGGCAGTTGCTCCTTCGCACACCCCCACACCCAGCTCTTTCATTTTTAGTCGAAACTTCTCTCTGTCCTCAGTAGTTTCAATGGCATTGATATCAACACCTATAATTTTAACGCCATAATGATCCCAAATGCCTGCATTCTCGCAATCGATACAAAGATTGAGTGCAGTTTGGCCTCCCATGGTGGGTAGCACTGCATCAATGTGATGTTTTTCAAGTATCTCTTTTATGTATTTTTTCTCTAAAGGCTTCAAGTAGACATGATCCGCAGTCACCTTATCCGTCATAATAGTTGCTGGATTGGAGTTGATGAGGATTACCTCGATGCCCTCTTCCCTGAGCGACCTGGAGGCCTGGGATCCAGCGTAATCAAATTCACATGCTTGACCGATGACGATGGGTCCACTTCCTATTATTAGCACGGACCGAATACTTCTATCTCTTGGCATTGAGGGGGAGGATTAAGTAAATCGGGTGCAAAAATAATGATGATTTGCAGGATATTGGGATCAATCCGAATAAAATCTCTTAATTTTTAAAAACTAATTGTTGCTTCCTCAATTTTACTCAAATAAGGTTTCTGGCTTTCAATTCCAGGTACTTATTGATGGTGTTGACGGTGAGATTTTCTGGAGGAGTAAGTAGTGCCTGTATGCCATGCTTCAGCAACTCCTTTACAATGAGCTTTTTTTCCAGGTAAAGTCTTTCTGCAATGGTTTTGTGATAAATCTCTTTAAGTCCATTTGCATTGCGTGAGGTGATCTCTGTCAATTCTGTATTCTCGAAAAAGATAACAACTACCAAATGCTGGCGTGCCAGACTGATGAGGTACGGCAATTGGCGCTGCAGCGCAAAGACGGTTTCAAAATTGGTGAAAAGTAAAAGAAGGCTTCGCTGAGATATTTTCCTTTTTATTATGGTGTGTAGGTTGGAGTAGTCAGATTCAACGTAAGCTGTTTTCTGATTGTGTAAGCTTTCTAGGATGTTGTTCATCTGGTTGCTGAGCCGATTAGCAGGCAAGATGGTGTTTACCTTGTCTTGAAAAGTAATAAGACCCGCTTTATCACTTTTTCTAATGGCGATATTGGAAATCACCAGGCTGGCATTGATAGCGTAGTCGAGCAAACTCAGTCCATTGAATGGCATCTGCATGACTCTTCCTTTGTCAATCAGAGAATATACCTGCTGGGACCGTTCGTCCTGGAAATGATTGACCATTAACCTGGATCTTCTGCTCGTAGCTTTCCAATTGATGGTTCTGAAATCGTCACCAGACACATAGTCCTTGATAAGTTCGAATTCCTGGTTGTGACCAATTCTTCTTATTTTTTTAATACCTGTTTCGGTGAGCCGATTGCTAATAGCCAGCAATTCGTATTTCCTCATTTGCATAAATGAAGGGTATACTGGCACGAGTTTGTTTTGTGAAAATGAAAATCTTCGGGAAAGAAAACCCAGAGGCGAACTAACTAACGTGTTGACTGCACCAAACGAATATTCTCCTCGCTTCACGGGCCTCAGAAAATAGGGAATCGTTTTTTTCTCTCCCGGAGTTAGTGTGATTTGAAATTCAAGATCTCTGCGCTGGAACTGATGGGGTAGTTCATCAAAGATTGTAAGCCCGACTTTGAAGACGTAAAAATTTTCTAAATAGATCCTGATTTCGTTTTCATCGCCATTAGAAAGTTTATCTGGCGTAAAGCGCATACCATACATTCCCTTCTTTACCCTGTAGAGCAAAACAAAGTCGGTTACGACCAACCCTAAACAACAGAAGAAAAGTATTTTAGGTACCCATAAAGTAGCGGGCAGCACAAAGCTGATAATAAACAGAATCACCAATGCGATGGCTGCCTGAAAGAAACGTTGAGTCAGAAAGAGGCTTCTAACGAGTTTCATCTGGGTACTTCAACCTTATCAATGATCTGTTGTACGATTACATCAGGTGATATGCCTTCCATTTCTTTTTCAGGACTTAACGCAATGCGATGCCGTAAAACAGGGAGAGCGATTTTTTTAATGTCTTCGGGATTTATGAAATCGCGACCTTGAATAAGCGCAAAAGCTTTCGCTCCATTTAAAATAGCAACGGACGCTCTGGGTGATGCTCCTAAAAATAACATTGGATTGTTTCTTGTTTCCTGTACGATCTGAGCAATATACCGGATAAGGTGTTCCTCAACGTGTACCTTTTGTGTGAATGCTTTCATGTTCACTATATCGGCAGCAGAAATTATTGGAGCAACTTCTTCTACAGCAAGTGAACCTTCACGTTGATGTTGTTTAGAAATGATACTGATCTCTTCATCAAGATTAGGATAGTTGACAACAATCTTAAATAAGAATCGATCCAGTTGTGCTTCGGGAAGTCTGTATGTTCCTTCATGTTCAATTGGATTTTGTGTGGCCAATACCATGTAGGGTTGCTTCATGGTATGTGTAGCTCCGTCAACGGTTACTTGCCTTTCTTCCATTACTTCGAAAAGCGCAGCTTGAGTTTTAGCGGGGGCACGATTGATTTCATCGATCAAAACAATATTGGAGAAGATTGGGCCTGGATGAAACTCAAAGTCTGACTTTTTCATATTGAATACTGAAGTGCCGACCACGTCCGAAGGCATAAGGTCAGGTGTAAACTGAATACGGGAAAATTCAACTGAAATTATTTTGGAAAATAATTTAGCTGTCAGTGTCTTGGCTACTCCTGGCACTCCTTCTATGAGCACATGGCCATCAGCAAGAAGGGCGGTTACTAACAAATCAATCATGCCCTCTTGGCCGACAATTACCTTTCCTATTTCTTCCTTTATTTTGCTTACTTGCTCACTTAACTTGGTCAAGTCAACACGGCTTTTAAAAACTGGTTCTTCCATATTATGTTCTTATAAAATCTTCAATTTGTTTATTTAGTAGGATGAGCTCTTCTGAAGAAATTTCCTGTTTCCTTTGAATGGTCTGGATATTATTAAAAAGAGCTAATGTTGATTTTTCATCGTTACCTGTTTTTCGTGCCACATAGTTGATGTTATCTACCGCGTTTGTATCCAGATAATAACGACTTCTTAAGGTATCAAAGAAAAACACAATTTTTTTCTCTGCCATGTTTTTGTGGTCCCCTCTTTGATAATATAAGTTTCCGATGGTAGAGGCAAACTCCAGAGTAGTGTTTTCGATGGGTGGTATTATGGGGATGACGCGTTGTTTCCTTTTCGATTCAAATAAGATCAAGAGAAGAATAGAGATGATAGCAATATAGTAGGCCCAGGTAAGAGGTTCTTGTGTAAGAATGAAACGGAGTGGAGTTCCAGCTTCCATCCGGCCAAGGTGATAGAATTCAGTCCAGACTAGTTTTGGTTCTTTAAGATAAGATAAAGTGTGAGAAGCGAAATTGTGATTCTCTTCATGAAGCATGTTGATATTGGTGAATGCCAGCGGAGTACTGTTAACGATCAATGCCCCTTTACCAATTGCCATATGAAGTGTAACGGGCTCTCCTGAATCATTTCTCCCAATAATGGTAGTGAGAAGCGTATCGTATGAACTAAAATAGTTATGGGCATTATCTCTTCTGTACGTATAAGCAGTCAGCGTATCGAAAGAAGGATTGGTAAAATGCAAAGTAACCGAGTCGCGTTGATCCACAATTCCGCTATTATCAAATAAATAATCTTGGGTATCAAGGTTTAGGGTGTCAGCGAGTTTCCCATTAAAATAGTGGGCAGAAAGAAATACGGTGTTTCCATCAGCTACAAATCGAAGCAATGACTCTGTGTCTTCCTTGGCCACACCCAGAGATGTTGAAAGGCTTAACAATGCAGTGTTTTCCACTTTGGCCTCAAGCAACTCATACATTGTCTTATTGGTAATAGTTACTGAATCAAAAAAGTCTGGGAGCAATTCATTCAGCACAAAAGTGCCATATGGATCTTTATCTACATGGGATAGGGAAATCGACCAATTATGGTTCTTCGGACTGAGAAGCTGAACAACCACATAGATGCCAAAGAAGGCCGATAAGTAAAGTATGTACTTCCAGTCCTTTTTCATTGATTGGAAGTTTTTTGTTTTAGGGAATGAAAAAGTTGTTGTGTTTTTGTGAAGGCTTCTTCCTTGATGGGAAAATTTCCGTACCACGCATAATCAAAATAAAAACTAAGTTCATTGAAATGCACCTTCAATTCACCAGTGCTCAACTCATCTACGTAGTCGTGATTGGTTTTTCCAGCTTGCCAATGAATGAATTGCTTGTCTGTCAAAAGCTTTAGCGACTGTAGGAAGACCAATCGAATGCCTTCTCTGTATTTCTTTTGAGCAATAGCATTTTGTATGAGTTGGTCAAAATCCATTTCATGAATGTTTTCATGAAACACATTGGTGGTAATAGTACCTCGGTCGGCCCCTGAATACAAAATACGAAATGCATTCACCCTTAAAATCATTAGTAAAATGACCATAAAGCCAATGAAAGCGGCTACATACACAAACACGCGGCCCCAGTTGGTGCTGGTGGCTCCTTCGAATAGGGCACTGAAAAATCGACTTACCCATTGCCAGAATCGATCCCAAATACTTTCTGCCATGGTCGGAGGTTCTTTGTAATCGAAGTCATTACTCGACTTTAGGCTGGTAATTTTATCTGTCGCAAAATTCTTGGCTATAATTTTTGTGGTGTCGTTGGGCGCATGATAGATAATGTCATCTTCATCTCCATAGTCATAGTATTCTGTTGAATCATAGTAGATGTCTGCATCCTGAGCATAGACAAGGGTGGATAGCGACAGCACCATCAGCCAAACACATATCAACAAAGTGTATCTCATTAATAATCTTCTTCTCGTTGTGATGACTGGTCTGAAGTGTTGCCCAGCGTTTGAATTTCGTCCATAAGTCCTTTTGCTTCCTTCAGTTCCACAAGATTAAAGTATTGTAAAGCGATACCCACATTGGGTATGGAATAGAGCACCATTTGAGCGAGATAGTAAAGTGTAAACGAGATAATAGTGAGTAATCTCCAGTTGAATGAGGGTTCTTGAAAGGTCTCTGTAGATACACTGTGCAGGCTGGAGACGATAGTGGCGATATACCACGGCATGATAAATAGGTAAGACATAGTTGACACTATCATGCTAAGTATAAATATCAAACCGAAAGTGCTCCACCACTTACCGCGCACCAAGTAAAATGAACGTTTGAGGGCCTCAAAGAAACCGGCCTTCTCATACCCTCTTATAAAAAAAGTAAGGGAGGCGCCAAAAAGCAGATAAAAGAGACCTGCAATCAGACCCATCACACCAAAGAACACAAGGATGGGGGAAATAGAACTGAGAATGAATATGGGAACAAGCATGATAATGTAAGCAACCATCAGGAGTAACCCAAAGAAAAACATGGTGCCCAGATACATCCAGAAAGTTTCTTTTACTCGAGTCCAGACTTCTCCAACTTCAATCTGATTTGATTTTTTCTCTCCATATAATATAATGTAGTTGTTGATTGATGATAATGAGGCAACACCACTCACTATTAAAAAAGTCATTGCCAATATAATCTGTAGCCAGAAGTTGACCGAAAGAAAATATTTTTCAGCCATCTCGCTGCTTCCGGGGTTAGTGTAAGAGTCTTGAGAAAGATTAAGAAAGTCTCCAATAAATGATCCCATCATCAAGCTGCCCATGAGCACCGGAGGGCCTGCTATAAAAAGAACACTCTTTGTAAGAGGTGCAAAGTTTTGCTTGAGAAACTCAAAGGTGTCGTTGATCTTCTTGCTGAAATCCCGTGCTTTATGAAACTCTATCGGTGTGAAAACTTTCATTGCGTTTTAGTTGTATGGGATAAATGATGAAATAGTAGATCATGAGAATTGCCGAGGCGCCAATAATTATTGCTTTGAGGCTCCAGTGCATAAAGGCATATCGGGTAATAAAAGATTCAATAAATCCTGCCAGGATAAAGAAGGGAACAAGACCCACAACAATTTTAAGCCCTTTAAGTGCGCCCATTTTGAATGACGCAAGTCGGGAGTACGTGCCAGGGAACAACAAACTGTTTCCCATTGTAAATCCAGCGGCCGCAGCAATTACAATAGAAGATAATTCAACTGTACCGTGCAGCATGATCACGGGCAATGCTTGCGCCAGCTCACTCTCCTGAGAAAAGAACATTAAAAAAGTACCCACCATTAGGCCATTATAGAATAAATAAAAGCCCGTGCCAATGGAAGCGAAAAAGCCGTACACAAACACCCTAAAGGAGACCATGATATTGTTGAGGGTAATCTGATAGAACATTTCCATGGGGCCTGCACCTGAATATACCTGGGTAGGATTGCCATTTTTAATATTCTCCAAAGTCATATTCACATACCCATCTCCAAGGATCAGCCTTACGAAAGTGTCATCATAAGCGGTAGAAACCGCTCCGATAATCCCTGCAATCATGAAAATCAAGAAAGCATAAAAGAGTGGTTTTTGCACCTCATACATAATATGAGGCAACTCCAGCTTCCAGAAGGTAACGAACCGGTTTTTGTCTTCTCTCTTATTTTTATAAATCTCCAGATGGATCTTGCTGGCGAGTGCATTAAGATACTGAGTGGTCCTGCTTTTTGGGTATTGCGTGTGTGAAAAGGAGAGGTCGTCCGTAATCTGGATAAAAAGCTCAGCCAATTGATCAGGCGGAGCTTGCTTTTGTTGAGAAACAATTTTCTCAAACTCCTCCCATCTTGGTTTGTTTTGCTTAATAAAATTTGCTTCTCGCATCTTCAGAAACAATTAAGGCTGGAAGTTAGAGGTAAAGATCTTTACCTCCAACTTCCAGCCTTTTGTAAACTAAGGGTATGTGTTGTCTATGAGTTGGTTTGAAGCTGTTGTGCTACTTCTGCAACTTTATTCCATACCCTGAAAACATTCTTGTAACATATTTTTTCAATGTCTTCTTCGGAATACCCTCTTTTTAACAATTCAAAAATAAGATTGGGGTAGGAAGAAACATCTTTAAGCCCTGTAGGCAAACTATCACCCACACCATCGTAGTCAGTCCCAATTCCTACATGGTCGATTCCCGCAAGTTCCACTACGTGATCAATGTGATCAACTACTTTCTCTAAAGTAGCATAGTGCTTAGGATTATCTTTCCTGAATTGTTCAATGATGGGCTGTGCATCAGTATCATCTTCCGTTAATCCGGCATCAGCTAGCATTGCTTTTAATTTCTCATCATTTGCTTTGTTGCCCTGGACTACAGCAGAGTCCAGAAAAGAGGAGCCATAGTTAATTTGGATCACTCCGCCTTTGGCGCCAAGTTCTTTAAGCATTTCATCATTCATGTTTCTTTCAAACCCTGGTGTAAAAAAACGACAAGAGGAGTGAGATGCAATGGCAGGCGCTTTGGATAATTCCATCACCTGAAAGAAAGTGTCATCATCTACGTGAGAGATGTCTACCATAATCCCTACTTTATTCATTTCAGCAACCACCTCACGGCCAAATTCGCTTAGACCACCATGCGTACCGGTAGGGTCATATGAAGAATCACAAATTTGATTGTCCTTACCATGCGTTAAAGTAGCATAACGGATTCCGCGATCATAGAAATATTTTATGCTAGCCAGATCCTTTCCAAATGGAGCGGCATTTTCCATCCCCATAGGTAAAGAAATTTTGCCAGCCTTGAAATTAGCCTCTACTTCTTGAGGAGAATTGGCCAGGGCATATTTATCAGGAAGGTTAGTGGTGATGGCTATTACATTATTAATGAGTGAGTCAGCCAAAGCTTTCCCCATGTCGGGTTTTTGCTGATATTCTGATGGTATATAAATAGACATAAAAGGCGCGTCCAATCCACCTTCTTTAGCCCTTTCAAAATCAAAATCACCTTCGGTTGTGCTTACCAAAACATTGGCATTTTCTGCAGTGATATTAATGTTTGCTTCTTTTAGTCGATAGGGTACATCAATGTGACCATCTGTGATGATAAAACGGTGGGCCAGCTCATTGGCATATGCACGCATTTCTTCATCGGTCATTTTTTTTTCGGATTTTTTTTGCTCACATCCGCTAAGGGCCATGGCAAAAATGCATAATAGGGAATAGATTAATTTCATTTATTTATAGTTGTTTTAGTAATCAATTAACTGTCCACAAGGTGGTGGCCAGATTTTGGAATGCCCAATCTACTTTATTGTGTTGAAAAAATCATTAGAAAGCTGGCATTTCATCGATTGAATTAACTTTACGGGCAGTTAAAGGTTTAAATTTTCGATCGATTAGGTTGATAAAGGCTAAATCTGACTGGCCATCATCAGGTCTATAAATGGTATAAATGCAGACGATAAAAGTAAGAACTACACAAAATGTATTTATAGAGTACCCTATAGGAAGTGTAGGAGACCGCATTCTGGCATTTTTACTGGATCGACTTATTCTAATTGCTTATACCATTTTTGTGATTGCACTTTTCTTAAATGCCAATATGGAGGTGGCTTGGATATGGATGATGATGCTTGGGCTTCCGTGGCTTTTTTACCATTTGCTTTTTGAAATTTTCATGAATGGTCAAAGTCCGGGGAAAAGAGTGATGAAAATCAAAGTTGTGCGCCTGGACGGCACACCACCTACCATAGGAAATTACATCATGCGATGGGTTTTTAGCTTTATCGATTACTATGTATTGTCGGGGGTGATTGCTGTTGTGATTATTGCCATGGGAGGTAAGGGCCAAAGACTAGGGGATGTTGTGGCTGGAACATCTGTAGTTAAATTGACAGAGCAAAAAGAGATAACCTCCAGTGAAATTTTTGTCTCTCCAGAAGAAACTTATGTGCCTACTTTTCAGCAGGTGATACAACTCACAGAGAATGATATTGAACTTATTCAAAGGGCACTTGAAGTAAATAGAGATCTGGGTAATGCACAACCCTTGATGGTAGTAACGGAAAGAATAAAATCCTTGCTAGGGATTCAGACGGACCTCCCTCCGATTAAGTTTTTATATACTATTATTAAAGACTTTAATCATATTACCTCTAAGTGAATTCAACTCTTCCCACTGTAACCGTGCAGCAATTGGCCTTACGAAATGGACAGGATAAGCCGGAGGTATGGATTGCCTATAAAGGCCTGGTATACAATGTTACTCATTCAAAACTATGGAAAACGGGTACTCATTATGAGCATTGGGCCGGGCAAGATTTGACGGATGAGCTGGCGGATGCTCCTCACACCGATGAGGTTTTTAGTAAATTTGAACCTATAGCTAACCTTTTGAAAGGATGATATTAATTGCGGATTGCGGAGGGTCAAAACTGGATTGGAGAATCTTAGACGATGATGGCAAAATAGATCAGGCCAAAGGACCAGGGTTTAATCCTTACTATCAACCTGCTTCTGACCTGCAAAATTCGATTGAAGAAAACCTTCTACCTCAATTGTCAGGGAAGATTAAAGAAGTTTACTTTTATGGTGCTGGGGTATCATCACCAAATAATCAGGAAATAGTTAAAGCTGTTTTATCTCAATTTTTCGAGAAGGCACGTATTGAAATTAATTTGGATTTACTGGGAGCGGCTCGGTCACTTTGTGGAGAGGAAGAAGGGATTGCCTGTATACTTGGAACGGGATCTAACTCTTGTAGTTATAATGGTGATGTCATTACTAAAAATGTAGCAAGCCTTGGATGGATTCTTGGGGATGAAGGATCCGGGGCTCATATGGGTAAGCGGTTTATTCAGGATTATATCCGTAAACAAATGCCTGAAAAATTGGCGGAGCAGTTTGGGGCACGGGTTCCTCTTAATCGTGAAGAGATTTTGAGTGAAATATACCAAAAGGATAGACCAGCAGCTTTCCTTGGAAGTTTTACAAAATTTATATTCCAGCACCTGAAAGATCCCTATTGTTATGAACTGGTCTATTCTGGTTTTAAGGAATTCTTTGAGAAGAACATAATGCAATACGATAATTACAAAAATGTTAAAGTTCACTTCACGGGAGGAGTTGCTTTTTACTTTAGTAACGTCTTGCGTCAAGTGGGAAATGATATGGGTATTGCTGTAAAAAATATTACGGAGACTCCTATTGCAGGCCTTACTTTGTTTCATAGAAAAGATTTAAACACCTAGCCATTGTCTACAACAGAATCCTCATCGCATTACAATAATCTGGAAGATATGAGTATCCATGATTTGCTCATGAGTATGAATACGGAAGATCAGTCTGTTCCATTGGCGGTGCAAAAAATAATTCCTGCTATTGAAAAACTTGTAAGCGCTATCGTGGAAAAAATGAAGAAGGGAGGGCGACTTTTTTATATTGGTGCTGGCACTAGTGGAAGACTAGGAATTTTGGATGCATCCGAAATTCCACCTACGTATGGTATGCCACAGGGTATGGTGATTGGATTAATAGCAGGAGGTGATCAGGCTATTCGTAAGTCAGTGGAACATGCGGAGGATGATGCTTATCAGGCCTGGAAAGATTTGCTTGTTCATAAAATTACAGATAACGATGTTTTAATAGGTATTGCTGCATCAGGAAGAACGCCCTATGTTATGGGTGGGGTTAGAGAGGCGAAAGCCAATGGAGTTTTGACGGGCTGCATTACTTGTAATACGGGAAGTCAATTGGCGGAATTGGTAGACTATCCAATAGAAGTAGTTGTAGGTCCAGAATTTGTAACCGGTAGCACAAGAATGAAAGCTGGGACAGCACAAAAATTGGTGCTCAACATGATTTCTACATCGGCCATGATTCAATTAGGCAGAATTAAAGGCAATAAAATGGTGGACATGCAGCTAAGTAACAATAAGCTGGTTGATCGGGGAACAAAAATGATCATGAATGAGTTGGGAGTGAGTGAAGAGCAAGCTACAGCACTGTTAAAAAAATTTGGGAGTGTACGTGCTGCCATTGAAAGCGGAAAATAGATGCATGAAATTGAGCCCCATTATAACTGGTTGCAGTATTACGATGCCTCCCAGGATGAACGATCTCCTTTTTACGAGAAGGAGTATAACTATGATCAATATAGTGAAGCTATCTATGGCTACTACATCGACCCTGCCTGGGATTCCTTTGGGTCAGAAACATTATATGTAAAAATCCTGTTTGCGGATTACGATCTCGGATTTGTAATACTTGAATTCATTGGTGAGTGGAATGATACATTGTACAATGATATCATGTTGCTAAAGCGGAACCTTATTGAACTGTTGTCGGCAGAAGGAATTAATAAATTCATTTTGATAGGTGAAAACATTTTCAATTTTCATGGATCTGATGATTTGTATTATGAAGAATGGTTTGAGGAGGTGGAAGATGGCTGGATAGCTGCAGTCAATTTCCCGGACTTTATTCAGCGTGAATTCGAACGGTACAAGTTAGATGTTTACATCAACATGGGAGGCACATTGCAGATTCCACAATGGAGAACTTTAGCTCCAACCCGTTTTTTTGAATTGGTGAAAGCCCTGATTCAGAGAAGGCTTAATTGACCTAGATGAATAGGGACATCAGCAGGCACCAAATAGCTTAGTTTGGTTTTTATTTCCTTACACTCCACCCTTGTTCTTCTAAGTTTCCCTTTTTTAAACCATTTCCCCTGAAATCCAAAGACAGTACCCTCAGGTACCTGCGAGAGCAGTACCACATGCTTTTGACGTTCGTCATAAGTACGCAAAAGCTGAGTGAATTTACTGTCTGAAAAAGTAGAGGCTTTGGGGTTTTTCATGTGCTTCTGCAATCCGCTAAGCAGTTTTGTAGGAAAGATCTCCTCATTCATAACTGGTATCATCATTTGCTGAAATGATCTTTTCCATTCTATACCGTGGGACTCTACCCGGTTGCCGTAGTTGATATGCACTTCAAGGTGCGCAACTTCATGAATGTAGGTGATTAAAAAAAGATAAGGGTCAAGATCATGATTGACAGTGATGCGTGCCACCCTGCCCGGATAGCAGGTGAAATCACCTACTTTGGTGAGCCGACTTTTTCTTAGTTTAAAATCGAATTGAAACTTTTTCCACAGTTGAAAGCAATAGCCGTAGGAGGCCTGAGGAACGTGCTCGGAGAGTATGCGGGAAACTGAAGTGGCGTTCATAGAAAAAATAAAAGGCTTTAGTTTTACCTAAAGCCTTTTTCCAATCTTTTAGATTGAATGATACATTTTACTGCATGCTGGTTGTGTCAGATGCAACACTGTCCATTGCTGGTTCTTCCATTGCTGGCTCTTCAGTCATTTGAGTGTCCTCAGTCATTTCGGTTTCAGTAGATTCAGTTTTACCACCACCACAAGCGACAAAGGCAAATGCGAAACCGCACACCATTAATAATGCGATTAATTTTTTCATAGTTTACAGGTTTTAAATTCGGGTGCAAATATACCATGATCGGTATAGTATTTTGAAGAGAGGTAAGAAAAATTTATTTTTTCCGGAAAAACAGCCTTATAGGCGTCCCCTCGAAGTCAAAATTAGCCCTTAGCTTATTTTCCAGAAAACGCATGTAAGGTGTCTGGATATACTGAGGTAGATTACAGAAGAAGGCAAAAGAAGGTGTTTTAGCCTTTACCTGAGTAATATATTTGATTTGAATCATCTTTCCTTTCAGCGCAGGCGGTGGATATCTGGCTATTTCTGGCAGCAGCGCATCGTTCAATTTTGAGGTGCTGATTTTTTTAGTTTTGTTTTCGTACACCTTAACCGCTTTTTCAATTACCTGAAAAATCCGCTGTTTGGTCAAAACTGATGCAAATATGATAGGTATATAAGTAGATGGAGCTAGCTTTTCCATCATGGCTTTTGTTATCTCATCGGAAGTTTTGGTGTTCTTTTCTATGAGATCCCACTTATTTACCATGATGACAATTCCCTTTCCTTGCTTTTGTGCGAGACTGATAATGGTAATATCCTGATGTTCTAGCCCTCTCTCTGCATCAACAAGGATGATACAAACATCACTTTCTTCAAGTGCCTTTAACGACCTGAGAACAGAATAGAACTCAATGTCTTCCGATACTTTGCTTTTCTTCCTGATACCGGCCGTGTCGATGAGAATAAAATCATTTCCATACATTTTGTATCTAGAGTGTACCGCATCTCTTGTAGTGCCAGCTTCGTCAGTTACAATGCTTCTTTCTTCACCCAATAACACATTCAAGAATGAAGACTTCCCTACATTGGGTCTTCCCACAATGGCTATTTTAGGAATGCCTTCATCAGGATCTTCAATTCCTTCTGTCTCAAAAGTTTTAATTACCTCATCCAATAGCTCGCCAGTACCGCTCCCGTTTTCTGATGAAATCGGATAGACTTCACCCAAGCCCAATTCATAGAACTCTGTGGCAAGAGTAGTTTTGTCAGGGGTGTCGGCCTTATTTACTGCAACGAAAATAGGTCGCTTTGACCTTCGAACAAGGTTCGCGAATTCCGTATCATAGCCAGTTAGTCCGGCTCTACCATCTACCATAAAGATGATCGCTGTACAATCCTCAATAGCTACTTCTACTTGTTTTCTTATTTGCGACTCGAACTTATCATCAGATCCGGTGACATAACCTCCGGTATCGATTACAGTGAAAAATTTGCCTGACCATTCCGCATAGCCATAATGACGGTCCCGAGTTACTCCTGAAACGTCATCCATGATCGCCTCTCTTTTCTCTACCAGACGATTGAAAAAAGTTGATTTGCCTACATTAGGCCTTCCTACTATTGCTACGATGTTAGTCATTACTTAATCTGAGTACCCAAATTGTTTTAAGCTGTTCTTTTGCTTTCGCCAGTTGTCGGCCACTTTCACATGAGTTTCCAAAAAAACCTTTTTGCTGAAAAAATCTTCCAAATCTTTTCTAGCCTCTGTTCCTACCTTTTTTAGTGAAGCACCGGCTTTGCCAATTATTATGCCTTTTTGTGAATCTCTTTCTACGTAAATAATGGCCCTTATTTTAATGATCTTCTCTGCTTCCTTGAATTCTTCAATGCTCACTTCCGTACTGTAAGGAATCTCTTGCTCATAATTGAGAAATATTTTTTCTCTAATAATTTCCGAAGCAAAAAATCGCTCATTCTTATCGGTGATATCATCTTTAGGGTAGAAGGCGGGGTGCTCTGGCAACTGTTTAATAATTTCCTTTAGCAGATGATCAACGTTTTCCCCTGAAATGGCCGATACAGGAATGATGGCTTTTGGGTCAAGTTGCGTCTTCCAATAAGTGATTTTGTCATCCAACTGAGAACCTTTGGCCAAGTCAATTTTATTAATGACAAGAAAAATAGGAGACTTGATGTGTTTTAGTCTTTCAAACAAAGTTGGGTCGTACTTTTCTCCCAGTTCCACCACCAAAAGAACTAAATCCGCATCTTCAAGAGAAACCTGTACGTAGGTCATCATTTTCTTTTGAAGCTCATACTTTGGTTCAAGCAAGCCCGGTGTATCTGAGTAAACGATTTGAAAATCATCCCCGGACAAAATTCCCATGATGCGATGCCGGGTAGTTTGTGCCTTAAAGGTGATGATAGAAAGGTTTTCGCCTACTAGTTTATTCATAAGGGTAGACTTGCCCACATTGGGCTTACCTACTATGCTTACGAATCCGGCTTTATGTGCTTCAGACATGATTACTGTCTTCCTTCAATTTTGATGACATTATGATTGCAAAAGTAAGCCAAAATTGACTAACAGTGAGTATGGATTATCGGGACGAACTTTCGTCCCCCTGCTGGCTGATAGGAACCCAAAGAGAGTTTGAGTTTGGATTGAAAAAATGGTTTTTAAGGGTAACTGATTATAAATAAAAAAAGGTGATCGTATTGATCACCTTTTTACTAGTAGCGGGGGCATCCCGATAGATATCGGGACGAACTTGCGTCCGCCTGCTGGCGGATAAGAAGTCCAAGTTTGTTTTGGATTGAAAAGATGATTTTTAAGACAAATTGAGTTTAAATAAAAAAAGGTGATCGTATTGATCACCTTTTTACTAGTAGCGGGGCATCCCGATAGATATCGGGACGAACTTGCGTCCGCCAGCTGGCGGATATGAAGTCCAAGTTTGTTTTGGATTGAAAAGATGATTTTTAAGACAAATTGAGTTTAAATAAAAAAGGTGATCGTATTGATCACCTTTTTACTAGTAGCGGGGGCAAGACTCGAACTTGCGACCTTTGGGTTATGAGCCCAACGAGCTACCAACTGCTCCACCCCGCGATATATCTTCAATGACTTTTCAGTCATATCCTTCTATTCCGGCTCAAATGGCAACATCGTTATCATTTGAGAGCACAAAAGTAGAGCCCTAAGGATTAAAAACCAAATTGGCTCTGGTTAATATTATGATCGCTAAGAGAAGTGATCAGGTAATCGCTGCTTCATTTTTATGCGAGATGTTCACCTTTTTTCAAGAGCAACCGCGCCTATTTTTTGTAATTTTCACGTCCATAACTAATAATTGATATGCTTGTAGACCTGCGTAGTGACACAGTTACCAAACCCACAAAAGAAATGCACCAAGCAATGATGACTGCTGAGGTGGGAGATGATGTTTTTGGAGAGGATCCTTCTGTTAAAAAGCTGGAGGAAAAATGTGCAGCTATGTTGGGGATGGATGCAGGTGTTTTTTGTCCGTCTGGCACCATGACCAACCAGATTGGCATAAAAGTACTCTCCCAGCCCTATGATGAGGTCATTTGCTACAAGGGATCACATATCTATAAATATGAGGGAGGAGGAATGGCCGGTAACTGCCAGGTGAGTTCGCGTTTAATTGAAGGAGATCGTGGACGTATTTCGGTAAAAGATGTGGAAGAGAATATCAATAATTATAATGATCCTCATCAGGCACGCACCTCCATTGTTGCGTTGGAAAATACGGTGGTAAGAGAGGGAGGGAGTTATTATACATTGGGCGACATCAAGGCAGTGAGTGAGTTTAGTCGATCAAAAAATTTAAAGATGCATATGGATGGAGCTCGCCTTTTTAATGCACTTACCGAAACAAAAGAAGACCCAAAAGAATACGGAAAACATTTCGATACAATTTCCATTTGTCTTTCAAAGGGGCTGGGGATTCCTGTTGGCTCTGTTCTTGTTTGCAAAAAAGAATTAGAACATCAAGTGCGAAGGATAAGAAAAGTATTTGGTGGAGGAATGCGACAAGCAGGTTACTTAGCGGCCGCTGGTGTCTACGCATTGGATCATCATATTAAACGCCTTGGCGAAGATCATACAAGAGCCAGAGAAATGGGAAAAGTGCTGGAGCAACTAAGTTGGATTGAAAGGGTAAAGCCAGTAGATACTAACATTGTAATTTTTGTAGTGGATAAAAAGATTTCTCCCGAACAAGTGCTTCAAAAATTGGAAGAGAATAAAATTAAAGCATTAAAGTTTGGGCCGCAGGAAATAAGAATGGTTACTCATCTTGATTTTACAGATGAAATGCTGGGGAGAACTAACGAAATATTCAAGAAACTTTCCTTTTAAGCAATGGAAGAGTTGGGCAATTCAATGCCATTGGCAGAAGGGATGGTGGACGCTGAAGGAGGTTCAACGCAATCTGGTCTGTCAAAAAATTGTCTTAACTGTGGAGAAGAACTCAAGGGGAAATTTTGTTATAACTGTGGACAAAAGAATATTCCCAGAAGGCAAACAATGGGTGAGCTTTTTGAGAATTTTCTAGGGTCATTTTTTAGCTATGAATCGAAGTTTTTCAGAACCATTAAGTATCTCCTTTTAAAACCTGGGTTTCTTGCCATAGAATACAATGCCGGAAGAAGGGAGAGCTATTATCATCCTGCAAGAATGTATGTATTTATTAGCTTCGTTTTCTTTCTTTTATACTTTGCTATACCCGATGATGAAGAGCAGATAAATGAAGTACAAAACGATGAAGTTGTAATCAAGGAAAAGGGAAAAGACAAAAATATTTTTCAAATTGATGGTAATGAGTATAACAACAGAAGAGAATACGATTCTGCGCAATTAGCGCTGCCTGAACAAGAGAGAGACAGTTGGTTAGTTAAACTACTTAACTATCGTTCTTTTGAACTTGACAAAAAGTACAAAGATAATGATGATCAATTTTTTAAAGAATTGGGAGATTCATTTGCGGCTAACTCTCCTAAAGTTTTCTTTTTTCTACTCCCCATTTTTGCATTGTTGTTAAAGCTTCTGTACATCAGGAGAGACTTCTTCTATAGTGAGCATCTGGTGATGAGTATTTACTTTTATAACTTCTTCTTTGCGGCTGGCATTATTACTTTATTACTTGAGCTTATTCCCTGGTTAGATTGGTTTGGAATACTCACCTTTTTTATTGTTGGACTTTACCTTTTACTGGCGATGAAATGGGTTTATAAACAAAGTTGGGGAAAGACTATTTTTAAATTCATTCTACTTTCGTTTGTATTCTCAATTTGCGTTAGTATTGGTTTACTGATCAACCTCATTGTTACTGTAATGATTATCTGAAGTGCATATTAATAGTCAAATACCTCTGGCGGAACGCATGCGCCCAACCAAGCTGACCGAGTTAATCGGGCAAGAGCACCTGGTAGGCAAGGATGGTATAATCAGAAATGCTATTGCTTCGGGTAATATTCCATCTATGATTCTTTGGGGACCTCCGGGTGTGGGCAAAACCACGATTGCAAATATTATAGCCAATGAAGTAAAGAAATCCTTTCACACACTAAGTGCTGTAAGTGCTGGAGTGAAGGATGTAAGAGAGGTCATTGATAAAGCCAAAAGATCTGGGAAGAGCATTCTATTTATTGATGAGATTCATCGGTTCAACAAGTCACAGCAAGATGCATTGTTAGGTGCAGTTGAAAAAGGAACAATTACACTCATTGGGGCTACTACTGAAAATCCATCTTTTGAGGTAAATAGTGCGCTTCTTTCCCGATGTCAGGTTTACACTTTGAAATCCCTCACAGAGGAAAATTTAATCCAATTGGTGCAAGATGCACTCAAAAAGGATGAGGAACTCAAGAAGCGAAAGATTGAAATTAAGGAGCGGCAGGCATTATTGAATATATCTGGTGGGGATGCCAGAAAGCTTCTCAACTTGGTGGAGTTACTTGCCGACTCAGTAACTGGGGATGTGATCATCACTGATGAACTGGTGGTGAATGTTGCTCAGAAGAGAATAGCGATTTATGATAAAAGTGGTGAACAGCATTATGATATTATATCCGCCTTTATAAAATCCATACGTGGTAGCGATCCCAATGCGGCAGTCTATTACCTTGCTCGAATGATTGAAGGGGGTGAAGATGTTAAATTTATCGCCAGACGAATGGTTATTTTAGCTTCAGAAGATATTGGAAATGCTAATCCGACAGCGTTAGTGTTGGCGACCAATGCATTTCAGGCAGTGAACCTCATCGGCTACCCTGAATCAAGAATAATTCTGTCTCAATGTGCAGTGTATTTGGCGTCTTCTGCAAAAAGTAACGCAAGTTACGTGGCAATCAACCAAGCACAACAGATAGTGCGCGAAACCGGTGACCTGTCCGTACCGTTAGCCATTAGAAACTCGCCAACCAAATTAATGAAGGACCTTGATTACGGCAAAGGTTATAAATATGCCCATGATCATGGAAATAATTTTGCTGACATGGAATTTCTACCTGATGAAATTAAAGGCACCAGGTTTTATGATCCAGGACAAAATCCGCGCGAGTCCGAACTAAGAAATTTTTTAAAGAAATTGTGGGGTAAGAAATATGACTACTAAGTGAACCAACAACGCCTTCTCTTCGAATATTCTCCAGTATTTGTTTTACTCTGCATTGCACTAGGGTTACTCTATGCATATTTGCTTTATCAATCGAAGCATACTTGGACGAAAAGAACCAATCAGATTCTTTTTGTATTTAGGGCAATAGTGGTTTCCTTTTTGGCTTTTTTGTTGATTGGTCCCATTCTGAAATTAACACTTAATGAATTTGAGAATCCCTCCATTGTCATTTTGATTGATAATTCTGTTTCAGTAAAAGAAGGAATGGATTCCCTTCAATGGGAGGGTATTAAACGTCAATTGGAGTCAACAAGGGATGAGCTGGAGTCACAGGGATTTGGAGTTGAGATGACAACTTTGAATGAAAATGAAAGTTCTGATTTCCTTTTTGACCATCCAACATCAGATTTGAATGGAGTTGTTCGCCAACGAGTAGGGCAATACGAGGGAAAGAACCTTGCTGGGCTAGTGGTATTGTCCGATGGTATATATAATTCAGGAAGTTCACCCCTATATAGTCCATCAAGGGTACCTGTTCATACTATAGGAGTGGGTGATACTACTGAGCGAATCGATCTTGTGTTGCGAAATGTGCTCTATAATAAAATAGCCTATCAGGGAAATCAGTTTCCGCTACGTGCGGAGGTTTTAATTCGAGGGATTAACGCGCAAAATGTGGTTGTGTCGGCATTTCAAAAAGGAAAATTGATTGCCCGTGAGAGTAAAGAATCTGGCAACAATTCAATCCTGGATTTTGACTTTCAAATAGATGCCAACGAAAAAGGACTACAGCGGATAGATATTTCGGTTACACCCATTGGACAAGAACGCAATAAGAAAAATAATTATGCGAGTGCATTTATAGAAGTAGTTGAAGGGAAGAAAAAAATAGTGCTGGTTGCACCTGCGCCTCACCCGGACATCAAAGCGATTCGCACAGTAGTAGAAGAGAATGCCAATTACGAATTTGTCGTTCACATACCTGGTATAAATGATGCTCCACCAGAGGCACTTAGACCTGAAAATGTCGACTTGGCCATATTTCAACAAGCTATTGACTACTCTGGCAAGACCACTCCGCTGTTCAAGCAATTACTTGAAAGTGGAACATCGCTATTTATCATGTTGGGTGACAGATCCAACTTAAGACAACTGGCAGCCAATGGTATACCGGTTACATTTGAAAATCCAGGGCAATGGGATGCAGTAACTCCGGTGATCAATGCCGATTTTAAAGATTTTGGTTTTAGTGATAAGCTGAATGGGATTTTCGCCCGATACCCTCCGGCTCGTGTTCCTTTCGGAAAGTTCACGTATCCACCCAATGTCAACGTATTGCTTTATCAAAGGATTGGAAGAGTAACTACAGACCGCCCATTATTGTTTACGACAACTTCAAATGATCAAAAGATGGCAGTGCTTACAGGTGATGGGGTGTGGCGATGGAGACTTGATGAATATGCAGAAACACAGAAGACTGAAGGTTTTGATGATGTATTTTCTAAGTTAATACAGTATTTAAGTACAAGAGAAGACAAAAGAAAATTCAGAAGCTTTCCTCTTCAGAATGAATTTACTTCTAGCGAACCTGTTGTTTTTGAAAGCCAGGTTTACAATGAATTATTTGAGCAGGTCTTCGGTCAAAAGATCGAGATTGAGTTGGTAAATGAGAAAGGTGAGAAATTCCAATACAGTTATATTACTAGCCCGGGTAATTCAAGATATCGAATTGGGGGTTTGATGGAAGGAGTTTATACCTATACTTCATCAACTGATCTTAATGGAGTGAAACAATCAGTTAATGGAGAATTTTTGGTTTCAGCGCAAAATATTGAATCGCAAAACCTGACGGCTGATTTTAATTTGCTACGCAAGTGGTCTGCTACCACTGGAGGAAATTTTTATACTGTTAATGATTTTCAAAAACTAGAAAGAGACTTTGCGAATGTTGAAGCACAAAGTTTAATTCACTCGGAAGAGTCATTCAATCCTTTAATTAATCTAAAACTTGTTTTCTTCTTTCTACTCGCACTGATTAGTGTGGAGTGGTTTGCTCGTAAGTACATGGGGGGATATTAAAAAAATGACAGGTACTACCCTGTCATTTTCTCATAGAAAGTTTTAGTCTATTCGCTCTTCTTTTCCTTAGAAGAGGCTTTTGGCTTTTTCACTTTAATGACAATGGTTTCACTTTTACCATCGTGATCGGCCATTAGAGTGCCTCCTTCTTCAATCTCACCTTTTAATATTTCTTCTGCAATAGGATCTTCAAGGTACTTTTGTATAGCCCTGTTTAAAGGCCTTGCTCCAAACTGTTGATCGTATCCTTTTTCAGCAAGAAAATCTTTTGCCTTATCTGTTAATTCAACATTATAACCCAGCGCAGTGATGCGGACAAATAATTTACCTAAGGTGATGTCAATGATCTTATGTATTTGCTCGCGTTGCAGTGAGTTGAATACGATCACATCATCCAAACGATTTAAAAATTCTGGGCTGAATACACGCTTCAGCGCATTTTGAATGGTGCTCTTCATGTTTTCTTCCTCATTGGATTGCTTTGCTTTTGTTGCAAAACCAATTCCGGATCCGAAATCTTTCAAATCACGAACTCCAATGTTGGAAGTCATGATAATGATTGTATTTCTGAAGTCGACCCTTCTTCCTAATCCATCCGTAAGGATTCCATCATCAAGCACTTGCAATAAGATGTTAAATACATCCGGATGTGCTTTCTCGATTTCATCCAATAATACAACGCTGTATGGCTTTCTTCTCACTTTTTCAGTAAGCTGTCCTCCCTCTTCGTAACCTACATATCCAGGAGGCGCTCCAACAAGGCGAGACACAGAGAATTTCTCCATGTATTCACTCATGTCAATTCTTACCAAAGACTCTTCCTTATCAAACAAGTAAGTAGCCAGTACTTTTGCAAGTTCTGTTTTACCAACACCTGTTGGACCGAGGAATATAAATGATCCTATCGGTTTCTTAGGATCTTTTAATCCAACGCGCGTACGCTGAATTGCCCTTGTCAACTTCTGAATGGCTTCCTCTTGCCCGATTACCTTTCCGCTCAACTCCTCGGACATTCCGAGTAGCTTATTGCTTTCCTTCTGCGCAATGCGGTTGGTAGGAATCCCCGTCATCATACCGATAACGTCTGCAACGTTTTCTTCTGTAACGGTATATTTTTCAGTTCTCGTAGTTTCTTCCCATTTCGCTTTCGCGATGTCCATCTGCTCGATCAGTTTCTTTTCTTTATCTCGCAATTGAGCAGCTTCTTCGTACTTCTGGCTTTTTACCACACGATTCTTCTCCTTCTTCACGTCCTCAATGGCATTCTCCAACTTCAAAATTTCCTCAGGCACATGAATATTGTTCATGTGAACTCTCGCTCCTGCTTCATCCAATACGTCTATGGCTTTGTCTGGAAGGAAACGATCGCTGATGTAACGATCGGACAACTTCACACAAGAATCAATAGCCTCTTTGGTATAGTTAACATGATGATGGTCTTCGTATTTGTCTTTGATATTGTCCAGAATTTCAATGGTCTCTTCTACTGTGGTAGAATCCACCATTACCATTTGAAATCTTCTGGCTAAAGCACCATCTTTTTCAATGTACTGTCTGTACTCATCAAGGGTGGTTGCGCCAATACACTGAATTTCTCCGCGTGCAAGAGCTGGCTTAAACATGTTAGATGCATCAAGAGAGCCTGATGCCCCACCTGCACCTACGATCGTATGCAACTCGTCTATGAAGAGGATGACATCTGCAGATTTCTCTAACTCATTCATCACTGCCTTCATGCGCTCTTCAAACTGGCCGCGGTATTTAGTTCCAGCAACAAGTGATGCCAGATCTAAAGTCACTACACGTTTTCCAAAAAGCACACGAGATACTTTTTTCTGTATAATGCGCAGTGCAAGCCCTTCAGCGATGGCCGTCTTGCCCACACCTGGTTCTCCAATAAGAATTGGATTATTTTTCTTTCTACGGCTTAGAATCTGAGCGACACGCTCTATTTCCTTCTCACGTCCTACGATAGGATCGAGTTTATTGTCTTCCGCAAGTTTTGTTAAGTCTCTACCGAAATTATCCAGAACAGGGGTGCGTGATTTTTCTGCACCTTTTTTCTCTTTGCCAGCTCCGCCAGCACCAGCTCCACCTCCAAACATCTTCGATGAATCCTCATCTGGATCGTCAGTATCCGAAGAAGCAAGTGGTTGATCACTTTGATACTCCAGCATTTCTTTGACAACATCGTAGGCTACATCAAACTTATTTAAAATTTGAGTAGCAAGGTTGTCTGGATCCCGAAGGATAGAGAGCAATAAGTGTTCTGTTCCTATCAATTGTGCTTTAAAAATTTTAGCCTCCAAATAAGTAATCTTGAGCACTTTTTCTGAAGCCCTGGTCAAAGGTATGTTTGCTAAATTTTTAACATCATGTGTAGCAGTGCTCTTGGAAACTTTTTCGATCTCTCCTCTAAGTTCATCCAGCGGCACACCCAACTTCTTGAGTACGCCAACAGCCACTCCTTCTCCCTCACGCACCATACCCAGGAGCAGATGCTCAGTGCCGATATAATCGTGACCTAATCTTAGTGCTTCTTCCCGGCTCAACGAGATTACTTCTTTTACCCGGTTAGAAAATTTAGCTTCCATATTAAGCGATTCCGTTTGTGTAAATGTAAAGTTTTAGGGTTGATTAATCAAAGTGCAAAACCTTCGTTTATGACTGATTTTCAACCCTTTTCTTGGTGTATACGATTAAAAACAACAATCGATTTTTATTTGTTCAAATCACCCTTTGTGGAGGATCTAATTATTTGAATCGCGTTGGGTCCTTCGCAGAACAGCAAGTCTATAAAGCTGAGGTTGGATGCAAACTTATTGCCAAAAACC
The DNA here is from genome assembly GCA_040216665.1 of Cyclobacteriaceae bacterium. Classification (GTDB taxonomy): domain Bacteria; phylum Bacteroidota; class Bacteroidia; order Cytophagales; family Cyclobacteriaceae; genus ELB16-189. Next base: position 409,312 of record JAVJOQ010000010.1, read on the forward strand.
TGAAGATAAGGCACCTGTAAATAGTGATCTCTGTCTGAATGTGGGTTTTTAGCGCTAATAACGGATCGTAGGTCGGTTATATCTTTTTGTGGTATTTTTTGATAAGAAGTACTTTCTGTCAGCGATAATGATACTTGCAAGTTTTGCAGACAGAATGACAGCAAATCCATATTGAGATCGTATAAAAAAAGATGCTCTTTAAATAATATTTGATGCAGTTCTTCAGCATAATGATCGAAGAAAGGAGCTTTACCATATGCCGATGAAATAGCTCGCCAATGATTGTTTTGCCAGTTACCGTTCTTATCAACTTTTACATCACAAACTAGAGCTTTGCTGTGCTTTGCAGTCACGGGCACAACAAGTTTTAAAAGACCGTTGGCGGTGTTGATGTAGCACCTGTTCCGGTAGCTTTGCTTGAGATACTGTTCATGTTTTTCAATAAATATTTTTTCAGCACTAAGGATAGCAGTAAAGTACTCCAGGCAGGGCAGGTAATGAAGATCAATAATTACCTTCATAGGTAGAGTTCAAAATCACCAAGTCCATTTCGAATAATGGATGGGGATGCTCCGGTAAAATCAACTACGGTGGAAGGAACATTGCCACCTGGCCCTCCATCAATTACCAAATCCACTTCATTTTTAAAATCTTCATAGATTTCTTCCGGATCAGTGGTATAGGCTTTTATGGTATCATCATCTTTAATGGAGGAGGTGATCAGTGGATTGCCCAATTGCGCAACCAACTCCCTTGGAATGGGGTGATCCGGAATCCGAATACCTACAGTCTTTTTATTTACATTCAAAATTTTTGGCACCTTAGTACTTGATTCAAAAATGTAGGTGAAAGGTCCGGGAAGGGATTTCTTAAGGATCTTAAAAACAGGTGTATCTATTCTTTTTACGTATTCAGAAATGTGACTTAGGTCATTGCAAATAAATGAAAGGTCAAGCTTGTGTGGTTTTACATCCATTATTTTACAAAGACGCTCTACCGATTTTCTGTTATTAAGGTCACAACCAATCCCATAAATGGTGTCAGTTGGGTACACAATGATCCCTCCTTTTAATAATACCTCCGTAACCTGAGCAATTTTTCTAGGTTCAGGATTTTGAGGGTGAATAGGGAGAAAAGTAGCAGTCATCGGATGGATAAATATATCCAATCTGGAGCTAGTATTTAAATTCTAAAAATTATTGGAAGCGGCTTTAACTCAATTTTGTAATTTTGTACCTCTTATTTCGATATCACATTGAGCCAGGCATTATAAGCCTTTTGCAAGTAACATTAAAATAAAGCCATCTCATGAAGGAAGTGCCAAAGAAAAAGCTGATACTGTTTCTGGTTGGATCGACACTGTTGATCACGTTTACATTTTACTTTTATCAAATTTTTTATACTCCTAACATTCTTGTAGATAGGGATGACAGATTGTTCATTATAGAATCTGGAGCAACGTATAGACAAGTACAGGAGAATCTCTCACGTGGTAGTTTTGTCAATGATATGGTCTCTTTTAGTTTTCTTGCCCGTCTTTATGACTACGACAAATCTATAAAGCCAGGCCGCTATCACCTTCGTAGAAATATGACTAACCTTCAGGCGATCAAGATGCTTAGGGCAGGTATTCAAGAGCCGGTAAATGTTACATTTACCCACGTTCGCCTTATCAGTGAGTTAGGTGAGAGAATCACTAAAAATCTGAGTATCACTTCTGAGGAATTTTATACTGCCCTTAATGAGTTTATTGCGACAAACAACGAGGGATTCAATAGTCATAATGTTCTTTCGATGTTCATCCCCAATACCTATGAGGTTTACTTCAATATCTCGGCAGAAGATTTAGTGGATCGAATGAACAAAGAGTACAATAGATTCTGGAATGATGAGAGAAGGGGAAAGGCTGATTCATTAGGACTATCACCTATTGAAGTTTCCATTCTTGCGTCCATTGTTCAGGCGGAGGCTGTAAAAGATGATGAGGCCCCATCCATTGCGGGTCTATATCTTAATAGACTAAAGCGAGATATTGCATTGCAGGCAGACCCTACCTTAGTGTATGCTGTGGGAGACTTTACTTTGAAGCGTGTGCTCAATGAACATAAAGAAGTAAATTCTCCTTATAACACGTACAAGCATGTCGGGCTCACTCCGGGGCCAATCAATATGCCAAGAATTGTTATGATAGATGCCGTGTTAGACGCAAAGTCACATAACTATATTTATATGTGTGCTAAAGAAGATTTTTCAGGATATCACAATTTTAGTTCAACGCTGAATGAACACCTCATCAATGCAAGGAACTATCAAAGAGCACTAACTATTGAGCAAAGGAAGGGCAGGGCTTTACGTAACGAATAATGTACATTTCAGAAACTTATGTTCGTGTACGATATGGTGAAACCGATCAGATGGGTTATGTCTATTATGGTAATTATGCTTCTTATTTTGAGGTAGCCAGAGTAGAAAGCCTGAGGCAACTGGGTATGACTTACAAGGAACTCGAACACATGGGAGTGATGATGCCAGTGTTAGAGAACAACTCAAAATACCTTTCTCCAGCTTTGTACGATGACAATTTGAAAATTGTAACTACAATAAGAGAAAAACCAGGAGTGCGAATTTGCTTTGAATACGAAATTTTTAACGAAGCAGGCAAACTGATTCATCAAGGAGAAACGAAGCTGGTGTTTATAAATAAGGCCAGTGGTCGCCCATGTAAGCCTCCACAAGCTTTTGATAAAGTGCTTGAACCCTTTTTTAAATGAATTTTACGATAAGAAAGTGGATTTTACGTTTTCCTTCTCTCATTCTGATTCGAAGTTGGATGAAGAGGGTAAAATTCAAAAGGTATCATAATTTATCCCTCTATCGGTTTATTAAAATATTCATTTCGAATATCGCCAAAGATGATCTTATTAATAGGGCTAACGGGGTGGCCTACAATTTTATCCTGGCCATTTTTCCTGCAATTATTTTCTTGTTCACGCTTACACCCTACATCGCTAGGTACTTTCCTGAAGTAAACAGAAATAGTATTATGGAATTTATGGGCGAGATGCTTCCGCCAAGCATGTATGAAGTAATATCTTCTACTGTGTTTGATATAATTAGTAATCAACGGGGTGGTCTGCTAACATTCGGGTTTTTATTTGCTTTGTACTTATCTACAAACGGGATGATGGCTTTGATGCGAGCCTTTAATGCATGCTACCAGACAGTAGAACGCAGAGGGGCGATCAGAATGAGAATCACAGCCACAGGCCTAACTTTTATGTTGGCTATTGTAGTTATTTTGGCAGTCGCACTTCTGGTTATTGGCCAGTTGGCAGTTGATTATGTGACGGCCAATTTATCTGAATTCAGCAACTTTGATTTTGATGAATTCACCATCTACATGTTATTGGTGTTACGATTTATGGTCATTTTTATTGTATTCTTTTTAGCGATTTCCTTTGTCTATTATTTTGGTCCAGCAGTACATTACAACTGGAGCTTTTTCTCCATAGGTTCTTTTACTGCCACATTAAGTACTCTTGGTATATCCTATGTCTTCTCTTATTACATTACCAACTTTGGTACTTACAATAAAGTATATGGTTCTATTGGTGTGCTAATTGCATTGATGATTTGGGTACAGCTAATTACAGTTGTGCTTTTATATGGATACGAAATAAATGCAAGCCTTCACCGTGGAATAAAACAGGAGGCTATTGAGGCGCATAAGAGGCAAATGCGAATAGCAAATCAGACTGAGCAGGAGCCTGATTAGAAAAAAAAAGACTGCCTTCAGGCAGTCTTTTTTATTTGAGATGAATTAGAACTTAGTTTCCGTACCCATCATTTTGATCCATGTTGGGATTAGAGAGCGTTTCATCACGAGGAATAGGAAACACTAAATAATCAGAATCGTTAAGTGAGACGTTTAACTGCCAACCTTGGTTCATCATCAGAATCCCACTTCCAATACAAGTTAACCGCAGTCTCTATTTCTGTGAGTTCAGCGGGAGAAAATTGATACTTATCCAGTACATCTTCTTGAGCCATCAGTGGCCAGGTTATGAAGAACAAGATTGAGATTGCCGTTATTTTTAGCTTCATGTATTGTGTTTAGAAATTGTTTTCGATTGTGACAGCTACCCTGTATCTAAATGGCTGAATTATTCAGTATTCTCTCATTTGGTAAAAGTGGCCTCTTCACCCTATTTACGACATTCATTATTACGAGATTTGGTATTTATCTGAAAGCAAGCGAAATCTGTTCAAACAGAGGCTTCTTTTATGCCAATATCGAAAGGGAGCAATAGAGATTATCAGTATTGCTATTTTAGGATAAAAAAAACCAACTCATACATCGATTATTGCTTATTCTACATAATTTTTATTTTCAATAGAAATGAGTCTCGTATCATTAGTGATCAAGTAGAATCTCAAATGATCCGCCTTTTATTCCTTCTCTTTTTTTTACTGTGCAACCATAATATTTTGATCAGTCAATCCCTACTAACGCAGCGAACCTCAGTGATAAAAAGAGTAAACTCAGACATCAAGATAGATGGAATTTTGGACGAGCCTTTTTGGGATGATCAGAACGCAATGGATTTGTTTATCAATCAATGGCCTGTGGATTCAGGACTCGCAGTGGTTCAAACCTCTGTAAAACTGGCGTTTGATGACCAGTTTTTATATGTAGGGGCTACCTGTTATGATGTCAACAACAAACATATTATTAGGACACTGAAGCGAGACAGGGATGATGATTATTTTGGCAGTGACGCCTTGGGAATAGTTTTGGATCCAGTCAATAAAAGATCAAATGGGTTCTTTTTTGGTGTGAATGCGGGAGGTGCACAAATTGAAGCGCTAATTCGTGTAAACGGCTCTTCTACAGACTTGGATCAGAATTGGGACAATAAATGGTTCTCAGAAATTTCTCTAGGCGATTCGGTATGGTTTGTCGAAATGGCAATCCCGTTCCGATCGCTACGGTACGATCCCGATAATAAAACCTGGGGTATCAACTTCGTGAGAAACGACATGAAATTGAATACTTATTCATCATGGAATCAGGTGCCCGTCAATCTTAATACGATTGATCTTGGTTATACTGGATTGCTGCAATGGGAAACTCCCCCTCCAAAAATCAAGAATGGTGCGGTTAATTTAATTCCATATGTATCAGGCAACTTACGAAAAGACTATGAGCAACAACAACCCGTCAGTGCCAGTGGAAATATCGGTATCGATGCTAAGGTGGCTTTGAACTCGTCCCTTAATTTGGACCTCACGATTAATCCCGATTTCTCCACTGTAGATGTTGATGTGCAACAAACCAATCTCACGAGGTTTAGCTTGTTCTTTCCCGAGCGCAGAGCTTTTTTTCTTGAAAACAATGACTTATTTTCATTTGGAAAGGCGACCGTAAACCCTTTTTTCTCAAGGAGAATTGGATTGGTAAACGGTGAAGCTATCCCAATAAATTTTGGCGCAAGATTGACAGGTAATGTCTCTGAGAATATAAGGGTGGGAATAATGAATATTCAAACCGGCTCATCGACAGGAATAAATGCTCAAAACTACACTGTGGGGTCCATCCACCGAAGAATTGGTCAGCGATCAACAATAAAGGGGCTATTTGTAAATCGACAAACTACCAGTAGCAACAAGGATTCAATTCAGAATTCCTTCAATAGGATAGGAGGGTTTGAAGTCAATTTACTCACTCCAGACGGAAAATGGGGTGCCGATGTTGGAATCGAAAAATCGTTTAACCCAATTGATCTTAAGGAAGAAGAGTTTTATTCTGCGACCGTGAGACACAACTCCAAGAATCTGTTTGCAAGCTTAACAGCTCTTAAAATTGGAAAAGATTTTTTAACTGATGTTGGGTTTGTTCCCAGATTAACGAACTACGATGCAGCAAGAGACACGACAATCAGAAGAGGTTATACCGAATTGGCCTATTTCTTAGTCTACAACTTTTTTCCGAAATCGGATATAATCAATATACATGGTCCACGATTATCCACAACGGTCAGATTAAACCCGAATGGCACTTTCAATGAAACCTACAATGGCATCTTCTATTACATCAATTTTAAAAACCAAAGCGATGGGGAAATCAACGTAACAAGAAGAAGTGACAATTTACCGTTTGACTCTTTTATTGTTGGTGATATCCCTTTCCCCCAGGCCAAATACAAATACACAAATGTTGGATTTTTTTATAGGACTAATCCACGAAAAAGAATATCATCTTTCACAAGTTCAAATTATGGCGGATTTTATGATGGAGATATATTTAGCGTTGATCAACGTATTAGCTACCGAGTACAACCCTGGGGTAATTTCAGCCTGACATATTCATTAAATGACATCAGGCTTCCTGAGAATTTACAGAGCACAACCTTGCACCTGGTTGGAACAACTACTGAGATTTCGTTTTCCAATAAAATGTTTTGGACCACGTTCTTACAGTTCAATACCCAGTCGGAGAATTTTAATATCAACAGCAGGTTCCAATGGAAGTACAGACCCATGTCAGATCTTTTTATTGTTTACAGTGAGAATTACGCAACTCAAAATCTGAATGTTAAAAATCGTGGAATCGTAATCAAATTAACTTACTGGATATGAAAATTAATAACCATTTAGAATCAATAAAAGACTATGCTCTTACTTTTATGAGAATATGGCTTGGAGGGGTAATGATGTGGTATAGTTTTCCTGTTCTCTTTCAGGGTGGAATGGGAGACTTTACAAATTGGATTGGCACACTTGGAATACCCTTGCCATCTGTTCTGGCTGTTGTTGGAAAGTGTTCTGAATTTTTTGGTGGATTGATGATCCTGACCGGTTTCTATAGTCGCATTGGAGCTTTTTTTGTCGCCATTACGATGTTTGTAGCCACCGCCACTGCAGGCAATTTCGAAATTTTTACTGGTGCAGGCATCTCTTTTAATTTATTCATAATGAGCACTACAATTTTTATCGGTGGTTCAGGAAAATTTAGTCTTAAGGGTTAAGAAGGAGGTACTTTCGAGTGCAGTTAGCATCGATAATTCCCTAGTTCGAATAAGAAGATTCCAACTTAAGATAAGAGTCAAAATTCCATTGACAGGAGAGCGTATTTTGTAAGCAAAAACATGATGAAAAAAACCGTTGCTTTCATAATAGTATTGCTTTTCTCTTTGTGTGATTCCTGGGCGCAAGATTACGTAAATAACAGCACGATCGCTTTTACCATTCCGGAGAAAGATCTGCTACCCGAAAACGTAGCGTATGATCCAGCTGAAAAAGCTTTTTATGTGGGAAGTACACGCAAAGGAAAGATCATCAAAATAGACGCTGACGGGAAACAATCGACCTTCATTGAAGGAAACTCGCATGGTCATTGGATGGTGATAGGAATGAAAGTAGATACTGAACGAAGAGTGCTATGGGTTTGTAGCTCGGGAGGCGAAAACTTAGTAGGCTATACAAAAGAAGATGACAAGGAGGGAAGGCCCGCGGGTATCTTTAAGTTCGATCTTAAATCCGGGAAGCTACTCAATAAATATACACTTGAGAGGACAGGGGAAGTCCATTTCTTCAACGACCTTGTTATCGCAAGAAATGGAGATGTATATGCAACCCACATGTTTGGTAATCACGCCATTTATAAAATAGCCAATGGATCCGATAAGCTCGAATTGTTTGTTGAAGATGAGCTGATTAAGTGGCCCAATGGAATTACGATGGCTGATAACCAATCGGTACTGTTCGTTGCGCATGCAGATGGCATAGCACGTGTGGATATAGGTGATAAGAAAGTCACAAGCCTTAGTGTCCCTGAAGGAACAAAAGTTAGTCGAAGGGAAAGCATTGATGGCCTAAGTTATTATAAGTGGTCATTAGTGGGAGTGCAACCTGATATGAAAACAATTAGTCGGTATTACCTCAATGAAAAAGGTGACGGAATCAAAGAAGTGAAAGTACTCGAGAAAGGACATCCTATGATGGACCATCCTACCACCGGGGTTTTAGTGGGCAGTGATTTTTATTATATAGCAAACTCCCAGTTCGAAAAAATAAGCGAGCAGGGTGTTCTATCACCAATGGAACAGCTTTACGAACCCGTAATACTTAAAGTGAAAATCGACTGATATGAACTTGAAATTGTTGTGGGTGTTGATTCTCCTTTTGGCTGGTTCTGCCATGGCACAATCCAATAGCAAGAGTTTGGAAGAACACTTGAATTTTGTTGTGGGTGGCGTTTGGGCATCTCAAAATAAAAACAATGATGGAAAGCCAGAAAGTTTTAACTCGTTTCACATGAACTTTGAGAATTGGTCTTCAAAATCCTCAGTTCGTGGAGAAATTTTTGGAGTAACGAACAATGGAGATACTGTAGCGCTTATTCAAATTTGGAACTACATCAATCCATCACAAAATAATATTTTTCTGACCCAACGCACTTCTTGGGGTGAAACGGGGATTGGAACCATTGTGCCATACAAGGAAAAGCACCTTGACATTCAATTTAAGTCAGTGACCTCTGAAGGTCAGGAGTATTTTACGAGAGATATTCATTACGTTCTTTCAAAAAATGAAATGAGAGCTGAAACGTATCAAAAATCAAAAGTGACTGATGAGTGGCAGAAGACAGGCGAATCAATATGGGTGAGAAGTAAAAATTGAAACTTATAAAATGTACCTATGAAATCCAGACGCATATTTATTAAAGACATGGTTGCAGTAGGGGCTGCGGTTGGCTTATCACCACTCTTTTCCCACGCAGGCCCAGCAGTCAATACGCATGGCAACAAAGAAGCGGAACCATTTTTTCACGCATGTGAAAATGGGGAACTTGAAATGGCGAGAAAATTGCTTTCCAGTAATAAAGAACTTCTGATAGCGAAAGACACGCTTGGACGCACTGGTTTTGTCTTGGCAATGTTGGCTGGGCATAAGGATATTGGAGAATTTTTGAAACAGTCTGGCTATCAAACAGACTTGCACGAAGCTGCCTTGGATCAGGATTGGGACCGGTATGATGCGCTTGTTGGAGAAGAATCGAGCACAACACAATCTATGATCAATGCATTTCACCCAATGGGCGGCACGGTCATGTGGGCTGCAGCTGCCGGAGGTGCGGGCGCAGATATGTGGCGGATTTATGCTAAATGCGGAGATCCGAATGCTGCACAGGAAAACAATACAGCACCTATTCAGAAGGCCTTGTTATATCATGACCTGGCTACTGCTGAGTTAACAGCTGCGGCTATATTGTCAAACAATACCAATCCAAACCCAGCGGGTAATGAAGAGTTACCACCTCTGCACATAGCAGCGATGCGGGGAAGTCACGTTATGGTTGAAATGCTGATTAGGCTTGGCGCAGATGTAATGCGCAAAGATCAAAATGGAAAGACAGCCGTTCAGATGGTCGAGTCAGCAGGGAATGAAGGAATAGTCACCTTACTAAATGAGCATTATAAAATCCCCCGCACGCACCGTACTTCACGCACTGCTTTCGACATCGATGGAAACCCCTACAATCCACCCTCATTTGAAGATGTTCCCCTTTACTTGCGAAGGAGATTAGTTGGTCAAGCACATGGTAATTTGGAATACGTACAAAAAACAGTGAAAGCTGATCCACGAATGGCACATTGTGTGGCCACTACAAGTGAAATTTGCGTAGAAGCTTGTGCGCACATTGGTAACAAAAAAATTGTGGAGTTCCTTATTAAGAACGGAGCGCCATACTCACTGCCCACTGCGGTTATGCTCAATGATTTTACCACCGTAAAAAAATTATTGGAGGAAGACGCCAAACGCATTGAAGAGCGAGGCGCGCATGATTTCGGGTTGCTTTGGTATCCAGTTATTGGAAGGTGCGATCTCGATATGATGCAACTACTGCTGGATAAAGGCGCCAAAATTGAACAACAACATTTTTTAGGAACTACAGCACTTCATTGGGCATGCATGCGTGATCAAATTGAAATGGTAGAATTATTAGTGCAGAACGGTGCTGATGTGAATAGGGTAGGGCGCAAATTTTCTGCAACAGGAGAAACACCATTGCAGTCAGCTAAAGATGAAAAAATTGTGAATTATTTGCGCACCAAGGGAGCTAAGTAGATATGTATTCTAGGGTTAGAAAGATTTCTTAGGCAATGTCATAAGGTGCATGGATCAAAAAGTCAGAAAATGAAAAGAATAATAATTATTATGCTGGTGTCAGCTCTATTGGGCTTGGAGGCTAATGCCCAAAACAAGGATACAGTGTTAATACTGCCTGGAAGCTCATTGATAAAACCTCATGAATTGAAACCCCATCGTATCGAGTTTGATGAATATCTATATAGGGACAGTGACACCCTTATTAGGGAAGGTCGCTTTTACATTCAGCTGACCTATGGAATGATCAATTATAGACCAGTTTACTTTATGTCGTACATGGGTGTAAGTGCCACTGACAGTGGATTTGACATCATTCGATTTGATAGAGAAACTTTGGCGATTCAATTCAGGGTTCTGCAAATAGACGATCAAGTGGCAGTTCTCAATTTTACTCCAGATAGGGTTTACGGCAATTTTCCGCTACGAAAGGATACTTTTAATCTTAAAATAGATCGAAGTGTTAACAAAGTGGGATTAGGCTTTGATCTTAATATGGATGCCTACTTGTATGCCTCACTTGATCTAGAAGTGGGTATGAAGTTCAACTGGCCAGCCTATTCTATTACAACTGGCAAAGCACGAATCTTCCATTCAGAGGTAGTTGATAAGAGAATTATTACCAATAAGTATGGTAGGTCTTACGAAGTCTTTGATATTGTCAACAAAGGGCAACAATGGACGAGGGAAACTGAAGTGCTGGCAGAGCATCACTATATCAGCACTCAATATCCATACTACATCGGGCGAGACTGGTGGATTGAATCAAAAGATAAGAAACCCTATTTATGGCATCGATGGTTAATTAACGACAGTGAATTGTTACATACGACACTAGAGGAAGAAATACCTGTCTGGATTCAGTCAAAACCTGCTAAAAAGTAGAATACTCTACGGTGAATTAACCAACTACTACCACTTATGGCAAAGGAACTAGGTACAAAAGAAAAACCCTGGAAACTGAAAACACCACCCTGACGTCTGGCTATGAAATGTATACGGATGAGAAGAATGGAAAAAAGTTATAGTATGCGTTGTTGGCAAAACAACTTTACTCTATGACTATCGCTGCCTGGCCGACCTTCATGCGATGTTAGAGAAGCATGGTGATTGGATGGAACTGGGAAGCAGATGAACAAAAGCCGCTAAAGTTGAGACCGTAGAGGCATGGGGACGCTCAAAAAAGAAACCTGGAGGTTGGTATGGTTTGAAAAAAGGTTTAGGAGGCCGTTTGGGAATGTATATACCTCCTTTAATGGAAGCTCTCGGACTTGCTGAAGTGACACATGAAAAAAAGGGTAATAAAATGAGGGCGATATAAGGAGACAACAATTAATTAAACCTGAAATCTCGATACCACATTTAACAAGTGATCTTTGTAACTGGCTCCTATAGGTATTTCTAATTTGCCAATACCAATGTCAGTATTTGTATAAGAAGTAATTTTATTAAGGCTAACAATATAAGATCGATGTGCCCTTATGAACATTTCATTTGGTAGAACTTCTTCCAAATGACTCAGTTTTTGATAGCTAATCAAGTTTTTCCCCTCCTGACAAAATATGCGTACATAATTACTAAGACCTTGAATATAAAGAATATCATCTAAATAGACCTGCGCCATCTTCATATCAACTTTCAAATAGATATATGGCTTTTGATTCGTGATTATTTTGGGTTTGGAAAGCACCTTATTCACTGCCTTTAGAAACCGCTCGTGAGATATAGGTTTTAATAGATAATCAACCACTTCAAGTTCAAATCCCTCCAGCGCATAATCCCTGTAGGCAGTTGTGATGATAACCTGGGGTGGATTTTTGAGGTTTTTGAGAAATGCGAGTCCATTCAGCTGAGGCATCTCTATGTCTAGAAACAACAGATCAACCTCTTGATTATGAAGAAAGTTGTTGGCTTCAAGTGCATCCTTGCATTTACCAACCAAAATAAGTTGATCAAGCGGCTCGATGTAGCGCTCGATTATTTCCTGTGCAATAGGTTCATCATCGATGATTAGGCAAGTAGTTTTCATGAGTTACTTTTAAAGTTAATTCAACCGTAAACATATTTATGGTTTCATGGTACTTAAGTAAATGGTCAGCAGGAAATAGTAGATCAAGTCTTTTTTTAGTATTCACAATACCTAACCCACTGTTTTCAGTGGCTTTATTTTGGTTCGGAGGAATTTTATTCTCTATCCTAAAGTTTAATTCATTCTCAGAAACTTCTATTGCAATGGCAACCCAGCCGTCACTCGAACTCTTATTTATACCATGTTTAAAGCTATTTTCAATGAATGGAAGTAATAGCAATGGAGGTATTTGAAAGTTGTCGATATCTCCACTTAGTTGCAAATCGACTTCAAACCTATTGCCATACCTTATTTGCTCCAGGGCGATATATCTTTCTATTTGGCCTATCTCTTTGGACAGCGGTACTTTTTCACGATCTGCATCATAAAGTATATAGCTCATCAGCTCTGATAGTTTCATCACCACTTCTGCAGTCCTATCAGATTTTTGCAAGGCAAGACCATAAAGATTGTTAAGTGTATTAAAAAAAAAGTGGGGATTTATCTGAGATCTTAAAAAACTAAGCTCAGCTTGTAGTTTTTCCTTTTGTAACTGCTCAGCTCTTTGTTCAGTAGTTACCCATCTTCCCATTGCAGTTACACCTATAAGAAAGACCACAGGGGAGGTTATGATCATAGCAGACTGTAGAAACTTGTACACTTGCCAGAAGCTACCCAAATTCCAATTAGGAAATATCAAGAGGCTAAAATACGTGTGCATGGCCACTCGATGAGTAAAACTTGCGATGACGATACTTAATAGCGTATATGTTAGGTAACTAATAATTCTTCTCTTTAATAAGAATTTAGGAAGTAGCCAGAAGTAATTGAGATAAACTACGAAAAGACGAAATGGTAAATAGAGCAACTCAATATAAAATGCCTCTCTGAATTGGTTGGAATATCCGCCCTCTACAAAAGTGAAAATGGATGAGTAAACAATCCAAAAAAGTATATGATAGTAAACCTCGTTTCTAATCCTCCATGACATCATATCAAATTTACGAGATTCCTTGACTCTGCTTTCTAATCACCTAAGTCCCAGTAGCAGTAATATGCCCATTTACATAAGGAAATTTAAAGTTCACATTGGAAAATGTGTGTTGGAGATAATAGATTGCAAATTGATCGGCTCCAACCAATTTTCGTATTGAGGCACCCAAAGGCAAGCAATATTTTGCTGAATTAAAGAGGCTAAACTAGTGTCTTAGTTTTTTTGAATATCTTTTTTGTGTTCATAACACTGGCATTCTTTAAATGGACGTTAAATTCAGATTTTAGTTTGTACGGCCGATTGAATGCCTCTTGGCTGAGCTTGAATTTCTCGGACAGAATCCTGATAGTTTCTTTTGAAAGCCCTTTTTTGTAGTTGAGCATATCAGAAACCAACCCAGTGCTTACATTCAGTAGTTGTGCCAATTTTACTGCCTTCATTTTGTGATCCTTCATCAGTGATTTCAAAAGCTCGATAGGGTCAGCATCATCAAAAGAATTGTGCTCCTGGTCATACTTCTCTATGAGAAATGTAAGTAGTTCGATTTCATCTTTTACGGCCTTGCTTCTATTTCCGCTCTCCATCATTTCCTCCAATGCATCACAATAATTGATGTACTGGCGTTTTGTTTTGATGATCTTATACTTTAATATTTCCATGTCGCTTCAATAATTATCAATTGTGTGTTGCTCCCCTTTTCTACATAACTTGTCGTACTCGGCATGTGTCCCAATCCATTTGATGTATAAATGAATCCTTGTTTCACCAAAGAAATATTTGCATATCATTCGGTAATTATTTCCTCCAATGTCAAATACAATTCTATCACTGCTATTGCCTAACAGGTCAGCAGAGCCATAGGTAGCCAGCATATCACCCGGCACGTTCCAATCCGCAAACCTTAAGTTCGTGAGCCATATCCTGAATGAACTTCTGCTTCTTGCATTGTTAAGCACATAATCCTCTATGGTCTTTCTCTTAACTAACCGGACTTTCATGGATTAATGTAAAGATAAGTACAAAAATTCACTTTTTGTGAACATTTTTCGAAATGAAAATTTAGGGTACTCAAAGCTCTTTTAGCGAGTAGTTTCAGAGTTTGAATGTTGCTTGTTGGCTTTACCATATTTGGCTCTCAAGATGCTCATATCCTCGCTGACCTTTTTATCCAGGATTTTTGCATAGTGTTGGGTCGTTTTTAGATTTCGGTGCCCAAGCATTTTACTGACTGTTTCAATGGGCACACCATTAGTCAGTGTCACGGTCGCAGCGAACGTGTGACGGGCTGTATGGAAAGTCATTTTCTTGATGATCCCACAGGTATCGGCAATTTCCTTTAAATAAGAATTCATCTTTTGATTGCTTAGTACTGGCAGCAACCTGCCCTTGTTCTCGCACTGCGGATCATCCTTGTACCGATCAAGAATCTCAAGAGCGGGTGGAAGTAGGGGAACACGGGTAGTCGAATCTGTTTTCTGCCGACTCGTCCATATCCACTTCTCTCCGTCTATTCCAGTAGTGATCTCATCGCGGGTTAACTTTTCAACATCGGCATATGCAAGACCTGTGTAGCAGCAAAAGACAAAGATGTCTCGTACCTGTGCGATTCGTGGTATAAGAAAGGTTTTATTGATGATTGTGTTTAATTCTTCTTCAACCAAGAATGGTCTTTCAATTTCACGCTTTGCCATTTTAAACCCAAAGAAAGGGTCTCGATTAAGCCAACCATTTTTTAAACAAATGTTCACGATCTTCTTGAAGTTGGACAGGTATTTCATCGATGTATTGTGATCGCATCTGCGAACTGACTTTAGCCAGAATTCGTAATCTGTTATGAATTCGTATTTTAGTTTCTTGATATTTATATCATCCTTCTTGTATTTCCATTTCATGAATTCTTGTGTGTGCTTCTTGGAGGTAGTGTAACGCTCTAAAGTGAGTGGGGAAAATTCATGATTGACCAATGCTTTCATTTGTTCATTATGCTGTTCAAAAATTTCCATCAACATTCTTGGCCGTTCAATTGAAACTCCTTGCCATCGAGTTTTGAATTCCTCCATTGTGAGTTGTTTCCCTTCCAGGAGAATTTGCTTTTGGTGATCGAAAGCTTTTGCTTGTAGTGAGTCCAGAAACGAGTTAATGGATTTGGCAGCCTCGGTACGACCATTGACCTTCCCGGCTTCTGGCAGCCAATTTTCCATTCCGACAAATCGCTTCGTACCCAAATCATATCGTTCGCCATTGATCGTTATGCGCATGTAGATCGGAGCTTCGCCTCTGCTATTTGCTTTAGACTTCCGAGCGAAGAAGAGAACACTAATTGTGGCATTCATAGTAACTGTGTTTTGGTTTAAAATACTTCGTTTTCTCACCGTCAAACAAGATGTTCAATCGCTGAACTAGTTGCTTTACAGGTGGTTAAGCTTCAATTCGGTGCACTTGATTTTTACGTCTTACCAAGTGCACCGAAAGTGCACCTCCGAATTGGTTACTATTGAATAATTTGACTAGGTAGGACAAACAAAAAACTCCAAATCCTTTACGAATTTGGGGTTTTGACTTTGCTTGTTAAGTTACTGGCAGAGGAGGAGGGATTCGAACCCCCGGAACCTTGCGGTTCAACAGTTTTCAAGACTGCCGCATTCGACCGCTCTGCCACTCCTCTGTGTTATTTGGTCGTTTCGGACGGCAAAAGTAATTGATAATTCGTTTTCACCAAAGGAGTGACACATTACTCACTGCTAAAATCAGGAAAGGTTTTCTTGAGGTCCTTAACTGCATAGTCTTTGTAGCTGGGTTTGCTGGCGTCTATTTCTAATATCACCAATTTTTGATTGTTGATAATGGGAAGGAGCTTATCGCGGTCAATATCAAACTCCTGGCTTCTCCTACTCGACTTAAGCGCATATTTCCTCGCAAAATTATCCCCTGCCACCTGAAGCTGATTTCTTATCTCCACATTTACCTTCATTTTTTCCAAAATGTCAGTTTTCGACTTACCCAATAGCTCAGTAGCTTCAAGTGTGCCTAGTGTAAGTACAGTGGTGCCGCCAATAGCAGAGACGACTTTTGAAGGATCTGTTGAAAGAATAACAGGGGAAAGGCCTGTGGTGGCACCCAGCGATGCATTTATCAAGGCTCTGTTTTTCTTACCTTTTTTGGCTTTTTTGTATGCTTTAGAAAGGGTTTCGTGGTTTTCATCCAGTATATCAATAAGCCCTTTTGCTTGAATAAGTGAATTTCGATACTTGGCATAGGATAGCTTATCCATCTCGTCAATATTCTCAGCATCTTTTACGATCACACTTATTTTGCGTTGGGTTCGGTTGTTGGCATTGTCTATAGCAAAAAAGGTAAATTCAACCTCTTTTGTAGCATCGGCTTCCTCTACAAATTCGTAGCCCGGCTTCCATATAAACTCGGACTGCACTTTTGTGTTTTCTTTAAAACTCTCCCTCGGCACCTGCGGATCCGAACAAACGAAGCCAACCTCAGCTACGTTATTGTCTCCATTTGGATCTGAAACATATATTTTGAGATTGACCAGATCGTTCTCTGATACTTTAATAATACTGTCACCAGGAACTATCAGTAATTCTGGCGGTAAGTCCATTTGTGTTTGCGCTATTTTCAATTTGCCACGTGTAGCGGCCTTATCTGGCTGGTCTTCCACAATAAACTCAACAGTAAGTGGTTTGTCTCTTAGTGCATAAAATTGATTCTTTGATGGCGTCCAGGTAAACAAACCAAGCGAACTGAGATTGGCACCTTGTGGCATTTTTTCTTGCACAGGCCTGATGGTGATCGGGTCTCCGTCAAGGTCCCTGATATACTCTGCAGGAATTTGATAGCTGTTGCTCGATGCCATCTTAACATACACCACTGGCAGCTCTTCAATAGAGGGTGGTCTGTTTTTATGGAGAACTGTAAACGTAATTGCTGTACGAGTCTTTCTTCCGTCCTCCATGGATACTTCAAAGATTACATTAAAGTCTTTTTGCTTTTCAAGTCTATCTACTAAATCAAATCCTGGTTGCCATTGAAAGTTTCCCAATGTATCAAATTGGATGCCCGTGGATTCAAAACCATCCAGGCTAAAAAACCTGGGGGGAACAGAATCTTTAACTGCTAACTTGAATTTTAGCTCCTCACCTTCTGACAAGATATTCCACCCGTATTGAAAGGGGAAAACGAGGTCTTGCGATAGTGCCAGATTGGTAATACAGACAAAGATTAAAATGATTACTCTCTTCATAGTTTAGAATCTGAGCAAATTTAAGGCCTCAAGTATTCCAATGCGTCAATAACTATTAATTTCAGGCTATCAATTTGATTACTGGTAGATATGGCTAAAAAAGAGAAAACGCATAATTTCTTTAATGACGTTTATGATGTAGTGAGACTGATACCCAAGGGGCGAGCTACCAGCTATGGTGCCATTGCCACTTATCTGGGCACTAAAATGAGTGCGCGAATGGTGGGTTGGGCAATGAATGCCGCCCACAATGATAAAACGATACCTGCTCACAGGGTAGTTAACAGAAATGGGCAGCTTACAGGTAGATTTCATTTCAAAACACCTACAACAATGCAATACCGACTCGAAAGAGAGGGCTTGAAGGTGAAAAGTGATGCTATTGTTGACTTTTCAATGGTTTTCTGGGATCCCTACAAGGAGCTAGGATAGCCTTAATGGGAATAGCCTTCCCATATTGGGATTATTCTCAATGCCAAAACCCCTTTTTTAGCCTTTTATAGCTATTTTCTGTGGTGGCACGGCATTCGTATATGTCTATTCAAAAATTGAATAAAAAACATAAACGAATAAACCATGAAAACGCTTAGCATCATCCTTATCTCTTTCTTCTCTCTATCAGCTACCTTATTTGCCGCTACTCCTGACTCTATCGCGGTTGTAGAAACCAGTCAGCAAGACCATTTCGTAATGAAGGTGGACAAAGACTTGTTGGGAGGAAAAGTATTTGTTACATATTCTACAGGAGAAGTTGTATCAACAATGACCATCAAAAGGAAAAAAATGGTTATTGATTTTGATAACGTAAAATTCGGATCTTATTCCATTAAAGTAGTTAAAGATGGTGTTGAGATTGACGAGTTTAATTTCAATAAAGAACTCATCTTAAGTCAAGTTGTTAGATAATTGATTGTCGGTTGGTTAATCTCGAAGGTCACTCATTGAGTGGCCTTTTTTTTTGCTTATTAAGAACAAACCAAAATTTAGGGCTGGGTGATTGCTGATTAGTTTCCAACTGGCCTTATATCCATTGAACTTTATAGTTTATTACCAGGGATGATGTCATGAGGGACATGTAGACAAAACTCTTGCATCAAGTTTTCCTCACTCCTCTTTTCTGAAAGTGCCCAAAAATTGATTTTACGAAGACCCATTAACATCCGGCAGGAGCTATAGGTTGTCCCTAATGGGATATTCATTCCCAAATCGGGATTAAGCTAAAGTATAAAACCTCTTTTTTAGCGTTTTTTCGATGATTTATGCTGTGGCACGCCATTCGTATATATGTTATTAAAAATTGAACAAAAAAATATAAAAGAATAAAACATGAAAACGCTTAGCCTGATACTTACTCTTTCTTTCTTCACTTTGTCAGCTGACTTATTTGCAATAGGCCCTATTACAATTCCAGATTCGGTTGAAGTTGCGGATTCCAAAAGAATAGATGTGATGGTTTTAAAGTTTAACAAAGACCAGGTGGGAGGTCAAGTATTGGTGACCTATTCAGATGGGGAAGAAATATCAAAAGTGAAAATCAAAAAGAAAAAAATGATCATCGACTTCAATAAGTTAAAATTCGGAGCTTATAAAGTTGCAATAGTAAAAGAAGGCAAAGAAGTCGCAGTATTTAACTACAATAAGGAACTGGTCTTAAGTGAAGTTGTTAGATAATTGTTTGTCTGTTGATTTAATCTCGAAGGCCACTCATGGAGTGGCCTTTTCTTTTTGGCTGATTAAGAACAAGCCAAAGTAAGTAAGCAGACCATTAATAATTAAGTTTTCATAGCCTACCTGATAACCATTGAGCATTTGAGGAGCATTCACCACCAAAACGTAGCAAAGTAGTGGAGCGAGTAGGCAAACTACTGGCACGAGTTTCCCTCTTACTTTTCTTTTACTAAAGATACCAAAGGCAAACAGGCCAAGCAGCGGGCCATAGGTATAGGTAGCAGCCATCAATACAGCATCGATAAGGGATCGTTCGTTGATCTCCTTAAAAATCAATATGATAACTAGAAAGAGGACAGAAAACCCAACATGGACGATATTTTTTTGTTTTTGCTTTACTACTTCGGGCTTGTTTTTGAAGTCGAGAAAATCAATACAAAAGGAAGTGGTTAGAGCGGCAAGGGCGGAATCGGAACTGGCATAAGTGGAGGCGGTGATACCTAGTAAAAAGAGTACTGCAGCCAATAATCCAAATTCGTGAAAGGCCAGCATTGGAAAGAGTTCATCACTCACTGTTGGTAATTGAATATTAAACTCAGTACTATAGAGATAGAGTAAAGCACCAAGCACCAAAAAGAGGAGGTTGACCACCACAAGCGTACTGCTTAACCAAAACATATTCTTCTGTGCTTCCTTCAGGTTTTTGCAAGTAAGATTTTTTTGCATCAGATCCTGATCCATTCCCGTCATGGTGAGGGCAATAAAAGCTCCACCAAAAAATTGTTTAGGAAAGAATAGCTTACTGTTTGGATCATCGAAAAAGAAAATACGGGAATAATCACTTTCAAACACCAACGACAGAAGGCCGCCAAAGCTTAGCTCCATCCGTTGTGCGATGAGTACCACAGAAATAACCACTGCCAGGATTAGGAATGTAGTTTGAAAGGTGTCGGTCCATACAATTGTTTTTATTCCTCCTTTAAAAGTATAAATCCAAATAAAGAAAATGGTAATGACCACGGTAACAAAAAAGGGGATGTCCCAAGCATCGAAAAGAAACAATTGTAAAACAGAGGCTGCGAGGAAGAGTCTAAGAGAAGATCCAACTGACCGGGAAAGGAGGAAAAAGAAAGAACCTGTTTTATATGAAATGCGATCAAATCTGTCTTCAAAGAAAGAATAGATAGAGATGAGGTTCAGTCGATAGTATAACGGAAGTAATACACCTATAATAACCCAATAACCTATTACATACCCCAATACCACCTGAAAATAGGAGAATGCAGTATTGTTGACGCTTGCTGGAACTGAAATAAAAGTAACTCCGGAAAGTGACGCACCAATCATGCCGTAGGCTACCAAATACCATGGGGATTGCCTGTTGGCAGTAAAGAAGGTATCGGATGTTGCTCCTTTGGAGGTAACGACAGATATGGCTATTAAAACAGCGAAATATCCAAGCAGTATAAACAGGACTAGTGTGGGGCTCATAACGGGTTGTAAGCGATAAAACTTGTTATTTTTTTTTACTTTTGAAACAGGAAGTTGAAAACAGAGTTGATTGTTGAATAAAGAGGTTATGAAAATGTCGGATCAGGAACAGGAACTTGTTGAAGTTCTCGAATCCATTGAGACTACAGATGCGAAAGACCTTGTGGTTTTTAATGATGACTTCAACACCTTTGAGCATGTTATTCAAACATTGATCAACGTTTGCAGGCATACGCCAGAGCAGGCTGAACAGTGTACATGGATCATTCATCATCGAGGTAAATGTACAGTAAAGAATGGATCCTTTGAAGAACTGCAACCAATGCGTCAGGCGATATGTGAAAAAGGAATTGACGCAAAAATACTTTAGCAGCTTTTAGAACATGGAATATCCCTCCAAGCTTATTGAAGAAGCTGTTAATGAAGTGTCCAAACTACCTGGGATCGGGAAGAAAACTGCATTACGATTAGTACTTCATTTGATTAAGGAAAAAGAAGTAAGCACCTACTCACTCACTGAATCCCTAAACAAGCTACGGTCTAATATTGTCTTTTGTAAACACTGCCATAATATTTCTGATGAAGAAGAGTGTTCGATTTGCAGAAGCCATCGGAGAGATAGAAGTATTCTTTGTATTGTAGAAGAAACTGTTGATGTATTGGCAATTGAAAATACATCTCAATATTCTGGATTGTACCATGTGTTGGGTGGAGTAATATCCCCTATGAACGGGAGAGGACCATCTGAGTTGAAGATCGAGACCCTTTTGCAACGAGTTGCTCAGCCAGATTCAGAAATAAAGGAGGTAATTCTTGCGCTTAGCCCTACCATGGAAGGCGATACTACTGCGTTTTATATAAGTAAGAGACTGAAGGATTTTTCGATAAAGCTCAGCTCGATAGCACGTGGCATTCCTATTGGTGGCGATCTGGAATATGCAGATGAGATTACATTAGGCCGCAGTATTCTTGGGCGGACGCTGTTCAATTAGCATATCTACCCAGTCTTGAAAGTGATGGATTAATTGGTTTGCCTGTAATAAGTCAAATCATTGTTTTCCTTCTTGATTTATATGATTTTCTTTGCGTGAATATTTTTGAAAACCGACAACTATGAAAGAAACGCTTTCCGACCGTATTGAAGCAATTGAAGAATCGGCAACATTGGCAATGGCCGCAAAGGCAAGAGAATACAAATCAAGGGGGATAGACGTAATCAGCCTTAGCTTAGGCGAGCCTGATTTTAAAACTCCCAAGCACGTGTGTGATGCAGCCAAGCAGGCTATTGATGACGGAAAGTATTTTGCTTACCCTCCCGTATCCGGATACCCTGACTTGAGAGAAGCAATTGCGGCAAAGTACGTATCTGAAAATAAAGTGCCTTACAAAGCTGAGCATATAGTAGTGTCCAATGGAGCAAAGCAATCAATAGCCAATGTTATGATTGCACTTCTCAATCCTGGAGATGAAGTGATTGTGTTTTCTCCCTATTGGGTAAGCTATGACGCTTTGGTTCGTCTTGCCGAAGGAACTCCAGTTATTGTAAAGGGTACATTAGAAAATGACTTTAAGGTGACGGCAGCTCAAGTAGAGCAGGCCATCACACCCAAAACCAGAGCAATTATTTTTTCTTCACCATGTAACCCAACGGGCTCTGTTTTTTCAAAAGATGAATTGGAGGCAATTTCAAAAGTGGTGCTGAAACATGAAAACCTTTTGATTATTGCTGATGAAATATATGAGCACATCAATTACGCTGGGGGGAATACGAGTATTGCTTCATTCCCGGGCATGTTTGACAGAACAATAACCGTAAATGGTTTTGCAAAAGGTTTTGCAATGACAGGCTGGCGTGTAGGATACATTGGTGCGCCAAAGTGGATTGTCAATGGTAGTATTAAAGTGCAAGGACAGATTACTTCGGCCAATAGCTCTATTTCACAACGCGCTGCGCTAGCTGCCGTTTCGGGTGACTTGACTCCAACTTTAAAAATGGTAGAGGAGTATAAGAGAAGAAGAGACATTGTGTACAAACTGCTAAAAGAAATACCAGGCATAAAAGCCAACTACCCTCAAGGAGCTTTTTATTTTTTCCCAGACGTAAGCGACTACTATGGTAAATCGGACGGAACCACAACCATCAACAATGGCGAAGATTTCTGTATGTATGTATTAGACAAGGCTCATGTGTCATTGGTAGCAGGAAGCGCTTTTGGTGAAGATAAATGTGTTCGACTTTCATATGCTGCTTCTGAAAAGGAATTGGTAGAGGCATTGAAAAGAATAAAGGAGACACTTTCTCATTTAAAATAAATGAAATCCCTGGAAGAAGTTTTTGATGCTTTTGATGGATTGACAGTCCTTGTGATAGGTGATATCATGCTGGACAGTTATATCTGGGGAAGCGTAGATAGAATTTCTCCGGAAGCACCCGTTCCTATCGTTCGGGTTAAAAAAAGAGATTTTCGGTTGGGAGGTGCGGCTAATGTGGCGTTGAATGTACAGGCGCTTGGTGCCAAACCCGTTTTATGTGCTTTGATTGGTGAGGATGATGCGGGAAATAAATTGTTGGATTGCCTCGATCAACAAGGCATGAGCAAAGAGGGAATTGTAGTAAGTAAAAATAGGCCCACTACAGTAAAAACAAGATTAATTGCTAGTCATCAACATGTAGTGCGTGTGGATGAAGAATCTGATCAGGAGCTGTTGAAGGATGAGGAGGAGCAATTAGTAAAACAAATTCAACAATTGATTGAAGGTTGCGATGCGATTATTTTTGAAGATTACGATAAAGGAGTAATTAGCGCAAGCCTAATTGACAGAACAGTTGCTCTGGCTGCAAAGAAAAACATCCCCATAATTGTTGATCCTAAGAAAAGAAACTTTTTGTCCTATAAAGGAGTGACTTTGTTCAAACCTAATTTGAAGGAACTGCGAGAGGGATTAAAATTGGATGTAGATGCAGCCGATGAAGGTCAGGTTGAAAAGGCCGTTAAGAAGCTCAAGCAAGTATTAGATGCCGGGGTGATGGTAACACTTTCTGAACATGGAGTTTATATCGATTACCAATCTGAACAAAAGAAATATCCAGCGCATAAGCGTGAGATTGCTGATGTTTCGGGTGCGGGAGATACTGTTGTTAGCATCGCTGGCTTATGCGTTGCAATTGGCTTGAAGCCTGGATTAATTGCTGCACTTTCGAATCTTGGAGGAGGCTTGGTGTGCGAACACACCGGTGTTGTGCCAATTGATAAAAAAGAACTTTTAGCGGAAGCAATTAAAATGAAGTTTGAAGCGCTTCTTTAATTTTTATCAAACTGTTTTTCCAGAGAAATCTCTTTTTCTAAGTCGCTGATTATTTTCCTGTCCAGCGGACTTTCTTTAATTACATTGTAATTGTCCCAAAAATTCTTATTGTATCGATAGTCTTGGTATTGAAGACCATAGTTTTTCATTTTTTCAGTAGTGCCAACATACTCATCTGTATTGGGATAAACTTTATTAATTAAAAGCTGTTGGTGCAACTGTGTTTCAAACTTGAGTTCATCTGTTTTGCTGTCATACCAATTGATTTTTGAATCAAGGGTAATGTAGTTGAGAAAGAGTACTCCGTTATATGACTTGAAGTCGATTATTCTTTTTAAGTTCACAAACTTACTTACCAGTCCTCTTCTTTTTCTAATCACCTCCTGCTCATCATTTTCATATTCTAATCTGATGATTCCGTAGGTTTCTTTATCTACATAAATGGTGAGATCATAATCATATTTCTGAGAGAGCACATATACCTGATGGCCATTATAATAGGAATCATTTCCTCTTACCATCCCTTTAAAAAATATTTCTTCCTCAGGAAATTGTCGATAGCGTATATTGTTATGCAATAGAATGTCTTCCAGCAGATTTCCCTCATCAAAATAGGCAGTGAATTTATTTTCATAGCCGAGGCTTCTTCTCACCTCCTGTAGTGCTACACGTTCACGAAGTTTAAATTTATTTCTGGGTGCTTGATAGTCTTCATCGAATATTTTAACCGCGGCCTCTAATAGAGAAACATAGGTTCCTCCCACTTCCTTTATGTCACGATAAAATCCATCCAGGAGGAAAGGTTTCATGGGGTAGTTTTGAGTGATTCGCCCAAGAGCTATACTTAGAATTTCGCCTCCTCTTAGAGAATCAGAAACAACCACCTCATCCAGAAATTGGGTGGACTTGACCATTTCAATAGTGGTTATATTATTAGTTACAGTCCACGCAGGGTCTTCATAAGGTAAGTAACCCAACATGTTAATTACCAGTACGTCATTCCGGAATTCTATTGGAATGTGAAAATCAAACTCTCCCTGCAGATTTGTAATGGTGCCTATGGGTTTGTTTTTTAAACCCACAGAGGCAAAAGGCAAGGGCTCTTTTGTTTCACGGTCTACCACTTTGGCGCTAATGGTCAATGTTTGTGCGTGAAGTAAACCTGTCAAAAAAATCAATCCTATAAATAGGAGGTAGCCTATATAATTTTTTGTTTTTGCCATTCACCTTAAAGATATAAACAATCTGACTGCTAAATTGGTGTCCTTGTCGATCATATCGTCATTTTAACCTGAGATGGAGGGTGATGACAGTCTTTCTTTCCAAATCGCTAAATTTATGACACAAATTTCCTCACTTTGAAACTATTAGACAACATACCAAGGGTGTGGAGACGAGCATATCTGTTCATTTGCCTTTGGTATGCAATCAATTTTTTGATCAGTGCCATATTCGAGTGGAAGTTTGTTCATCCAGAGCCTTACGTTTTTTGGAATGCATTGTTTCTATATGAGGCATTGTGTGTTTCTATAATCCTTATTTTCATTTGGTCCCATTGGCTCTCTCGGTTCAAGGCTTCGTTTCAGATATCCGCTCACGTTTTTGGCATCCTCATGTTTTTCATGATCATGGGAACGCTTTCATATTATTTTACGGACTACCTGGATGGCTTAGTGTATTTTGATCATTGGAAAGAATACATGTTGGAGCTTATGAGCTGGGATGCGTTACGATTTTATGACCAGTATATTATAACGGTAGGTGTATATTATGTGATTCGTTATTTTCAAGGACTGCAAAAACAGGAGCAGGAAAAGAGTGAGTTGGCCATTAAGAATAAGGAAATGCAAATTTCTTTGTTGAAATCGCAGATTAATCCTCATTTCCTTTTCAATACACTTAATTCCATTAGCACATTGATGCATTCAAGTAAGGAAAAAGCGCGTAGGGTCATTACTCAATTATCGGATATATTCAGGTATGCCCTGGACTCCCATAGTGATGAAATGGTGAAGTTGATTCATGAAATTAATTTCATTGAGAATTATGTTAAGATTCAGCAAGTACGGTTCGGTGAGCGGTTACAATTTGAAACTGATATTGATCCAGATTGTCTGGGTATAGAGATACCGCCAATGATCCTTCAGCCTTTGGTGGAGAACGCGGTAAAATATGGTATTGCACCCAAGGAGGATGGAGGTACTATTTATTTAACTGTAAGAAGATCGGGTAAAATCATTTTCTTTGAAGTACGAGATAATGGCTTAGGCTCAAAAGCCAAGAAAATAATGGATGGTAGTTCAAGTGGTGTGGGGATGGCCAACACGGATCAACGCCTAAAAAGCTATTATGGGCACCAGTCTGGGTTGAGAATAAGGGCCAATGACAAGGGATATGCCGTAAGCTTTTTTATTGAAGAGAAAGAAAAAAAGAATAGCGAGAAAGTAAAAGACGAACCAGAACTAGAAAAACAAGCTGTATGAATACAACCTGTATCATTATTGATGATGAGAAATTAGCACGTGAGTTACTTCATGAGTTTTTGGAGGCGTTTCCGAAGATTGATATTATCGCGGAATGCGAAAAGGGTAAAGATGCGGTGGAAGCGGTTGACTCTATGAAACCAGATATCATATTTCTGGATGTGCAAATGCCAGGAATGAATGGTTTTGAGGTGCTTGAAAAAATTGAGCATGATCCTTATGTCATATTTACTACTGCTTATGATCAATACGCCATAAAGGCTTTTGAAAAAAATGCTGTTGATTATTTGTTGAAGCCTTTAGATGAGGAACGATTTACTTTGGCCGTGAACAGAGCGCTCACCCGCAAAAAGTTGGAACAAAACAACATTGAAGAATTATTAAAGGGGATAAGGGGCGAAAGAAAAGAAAATTACGAATCCCATATTTTTGTTCAAAAATCTGAAAAGCTATTTAATTTGCCAGTTGAGGAGATTATTTATTTGGAAGCTTCTGGTGACTATACCATCATTACCACCAAGTCCGATCAGTTCGTAAGCAGCTCGGGAATTGGTAAACTGGAAGAAATTATGAATCCGGATATGTTTATCAGGGTGCATCGCTCCACCATCATCAATCTCAATTTTCTAAAAGAAATAGAAAGGCATTTTAATGGTGGGATGATTGTGAAAATGCAAAATGGTAAGAGCTTTCCGGTGAGTCGTACGTATGCTAAGGTAATCCGGAAAAAAGTGGTGTAGCATTACATCGGATTATCCAACCAATTATTTTGAATCAACCAGTTCGTAGTAAACACGGTGTAACCATCTACGTCACGTGGTGTATTACAAAGAATAACAATCAGTATTTCTTTTTCAGGAACTGTCACATAATTGCAAAGAAAACCTCCCTGGCTTCCGGTGTGTCCAACAGTTTTGAAACCATCGGGTGTTTGACCTACAAACCATGACCATCCTATAAATGGATTGGTGTCATCTGCCCAATTATCCCAGGGCGTAATGGTCTGAGATCGATTGACAATCGAATCGAATAAAAATGTTCCATTGTGAAGGGAACGCTCGTATTTGGCAAGCTCTCCTACTGAACTCCAAACACCACCGTTGCCAGCTGCAGCAAATGTGGTTTCCTCGCCATAGTCTTTCTCCATCCATTTGCCATTCCTGTTCAAATAAGCATGTGCAACGCCTGATTCAGGATGTGGACCATCAGTAATAGTAGAGGTCGTCATTCCGGACGGGTCAAAGATGTTTTGCTTTACAAAATCCTGCCATTTCATATTACTCACTTGTTCTACGATGAGTGCAAGGCCATTGTAGGCCGGATTGGAATACTCATATCGTGTACCAGGTTCAAACACCAGCGTATCGGTTTGAGTAACAGGATACCAATTTTCAGCGTCTTTGGCGGTAAGATAAAATACTGAATCAGTTTTCGTTGGCCGGTTGTCAGGAAGCCCTGAAGTATGAGTCAACAAGTGTTTGATTTTAACCTTAGCAGCAATTTCTTTGTTTTTGAAATCCGGAAAATATTTGGTCATCGAATCTTCTACTGATAGTTTGCCTTGAGATTGTAGGATTAAAATAGCATTGGAAACAAAAGTTTTAGAAATAGATCCCACGTTGAACAAAGTTTGAGTAGTAATGACTGTTTTTGTTTTCATATCAGCAAGTCCATACGCTTTGTTGTAGATCACTTGGTCTCCCTTCATAATAAGGATTGCGCCACCAGGTTCATTGGATGGAATCGAATTTGAAAATAAAGAATCCAGTGAAGCGGTATTATCCGATGGTTTTTCCGGGGATGAACACCCGGCAAGATAAATGAACCCTACTAGGATAATTACAATCTGTTTCATCAGGCTAATTTATGTAACTGTCGAGCATAAAAAAAGCCACCTGATTGCTCAGGCGGCTCCGAATGGATAAGTTTCAACCTTAGTTCCCTACTTCATGCCTCCAACTTCTTCCATTCTTATTTGTTATGACTACTATATTATCACACTCTCCGTCCCCATAGTCAACCGTAATTTGACGATCACCATGCTTGATTGATTTTACACCTTCTACAGGAATGATTATTCCTTGTTGCTTGCATTCTCTTGTATAAACTAGAGGTTCTATAATTTCAATGAAATAACCGCGTCCATTTCTATGATTGCCTTCTGCTGTGCCATAGATAATAAGTCTATCCAATAAATTATTGTCATCCAGATGATGTTCACGGACTCTATGTATTGTTCTTGTACCTTGTCTTCCATCAGGCCAGGTCATCAAAGCATTTTCCATATCTACTTTAAAAATCAGAATTCCGGTTCCACTTTCAGAGATGTTGTTCACTTTACGAAGGCCTTCAATAGAAACATTGTTAATAGAATAATCTACGAACTCAATCGTCCAGAATGAACCTGGGTCATTTCTACGTCCTGAGTACTCAATTACAAGCTTTCCTTTTCTTATGTTGCCTCTTGGTCCGGTGCACCCTTCCCCGAAATCAATTACAATTGTTCCTGACTCTTCAGTTCCCGTCCTTGTTATTTCAGCACAAGAGAGCCTTTCATCTGTTTCTTCAGAAATTTTTCCACCTGTAGATCCGGTTTCTTTTTCCAATTGAATAGCGCTCATGTCATCGACATCATCCAAGTAATAATCATCCTCATTGTCAAATTCTACGCTTTCCTGATCTTCAATGGAGGTGTCTGCATCAATACTGTTCTCATTACAAGAAGTAAATATCAATGCCATCAAGCCTATTGCAATCCATATCATTTTAATGGAGGAGGCCTTCTTTTCTTTTGCCAAAATGTTCAAAGTCTTCATATTCTGCTATGTTTTGATTTGGGGTTTAGACATAGCAATGCCCTAAGGGTTTAATGCAGGAGGTAAAAAAGTTCCGAATTTTAAATTATTGCAGTTTTAGGCCTATTTCATCCAAAATGAGCACCCCTTTTTCGGTTTTGTTAAAGTTGATGGTAATACTTTTTAGGTGATCCAGCCGAACTTTAGTGTTGTTGAAAACAGATAGTGGCAACTCAAATGTTTCCATAGTAGGCTCCCATGTAGCTCCGTAATTCTCTTGGTTGAGACCTTTGAGTTTAACGTATTGCACCTTCAACCTGGGAGTTAATTTTTTAACATTACTAATGTCGACTACCGCATCATTTCCCAGGCTGTCCATTAATTGAATTTGAAAGTCTAATTCATTGGATTCGTTTGGCTCTTTTTCTTTTTTAGCATCTCCGGTTTTCAGTTCTCCTGTATCCCCTTGAGCCATTGAAAAAAGTAATGAGGAGGATGAATCAACAGGAATAGTAGATTTGAATGTAATTCTATAAGAGGCTGCTTTTGCTGTTGAATCCTTTTCCCATCCTAAAATTACAGCGTTGTTTCCTTGCGTGTCTTTGTCTCGGAATCTCAGAATTTCTTCTCTCCAAACTTTTAAGTTTTTTGCCATCGTAGTAGCACCCTCAGTGGTTCCTGTGGTCACATCAATATCCTCTTCATAGGTGACCAGGCTTTTGGTTTCGGAATCTTTATATGCATTCACGAGTATTTGTTCAGGAAGCCAGTCCTTAGCGGAGGCAGCGTTCTTGAATAAACCATTGTAGCTATTGTTATTGTGCAACACGGCTTCAGCAAAGGCCGATATATATACCTTGGCTATCTGTTGTTGTTCCTCCATGCTCATCATAGGGGCAATGTTTAACAAATATTTGCCCGGGGCTCCACCATCATACTGACCCCACACGCTGTTAAATTGGCCATGGTTAGCTCCGTGGACATACAAGCCCGATTTAAAATAAAAAGTTGTATCCGTAAATGTTATTCGTTGGTATTGGCGATAGCCAAAAAAACTAGCCTCATCACTATCATAAGATCCTTGAATAGATAAGTAGTTAACGTTTTCCAGATTGATTCTTCTGTCGTATCGTTTGTCAGTTGGCGCAATGGATAATACTCCCTTGATACCAAAGTTGAAATCAAATTTCTCGTTGGCGTCATCGGGGAAGTGGCTAAGGGTATTAAAATGGGCGGCTATAGGTGCGGCTTCTCCTCCTCTGGAGTGCCCGGCAAGAATTACATTTTCCAGATCGGCCTTCTGATACAACTCATGCTCAGGATCGTTAGCCCACTCTTTCCATTGTTCAAGATGTTTCAGTAATAGCCAACCCCGCGTAGGCATCTCCTTGCCCATGAAATCTCCTGACCATGTGCCGTTAATGAAATTTTCATCAACAGATACAGTTATAAACCCTCTGCTTGATAATAATTCTCCCAGGTAAGCATAGCCAGGATCGGAATGCTCTTCCATGCCATGATTGCCATGCACGATGAGGATAATTGGGAACTTCCCATCACCTTGGGGCATCCACACCCTTCCATTTAATGGGAACTTTTTTACCCCAAATCCCCAATACCGTTCCCTCCACTTGGCTTTGGATCCTTTCCATTCTGGAAGAAGCCTTGAGGCATCTACTGTTTTGGATTTATATTTATTGCCAGTTCTAAATTCCTCTCTTTGCTTATCGCTACCACTTCCATAAGTAAAAAACTGAGTAGAGTAGCTTCCCTTTTCTCCAGGATTGGTTATTCCTTTTTCAGAAAGTAAGGCTGTAGGAGTCTGTTCAAATGTAATTTGATAAGGATCATAACCTTTATAAAATAAATAATACCCACCTATAAGGAAAAGCGCAAGAGAGGATATAACAGATATAATATGAAGTGCTTTGCGGTTAGAGGCACGCCTGTACAGGACCATTGCAGAGCCAAACAAAAATGTGATACCTATAATAATTACTGTAAATCCGAGATAATAGATGTGCTGCGGGAACCCAAACCGGATATAACGAGCCAGTATAAGCGTGCCGATGGTGCCAAAAAAGAGAGCAAATAAGAACGCAGGGACTTTACTAATCCATTTATGAATTAATGTACCTATTATACGAAAGAACCAAAATGAGATGATACCTATAAGGAGGGTGGCGCCTGCCATTACCCAGGTAGGTAGTCCTGTACGATAGAATACCCCTGAAAACAACATTACCATTAGGCTAAGTACTGCTAAACCATAAAATGCACCCCACCAAAAAGCAGTGTAGGAAGTTTCTTCACTTCTTGGCACTCGGATGAGATTATTTAATCGCTTAATAAGAGATATCATAATAAAGAGGTTTTCATGCTTAAGGTAAGAATGGGATTTCGGATGGCTGACTTTTAATCCATCAGCGGAATATTTTTAGTTTAGCCTCAGTCTTCCAAGGTGAACAAAATGGTGTCTGACGCTTTCTTTTGAGCCAGTTTGTTGATCCCATCTTGTGACAGCTGAAGAATTCTTGGATATCCACCTGTCGTTTGGCAATCCTTCATTAATGCGATTAGATTTCCAGAAGGTGTAAGCTGAATGGTGCCTGGCAAAACTGTGGACGTTAGCATATTGTAATCCTGAGGGTATTGAAAAGAGTATCCCTCGAGCCTATAACCCATTCTACTGTTCTCCTGAGTTACTGATAATTTTTTGTTGAAAATGGATTTTTGTTCTTCGGTAGTAAGCATGTCAAATTCAGGCCCCCTAGTACATGGGAGGTGAAGTTGAGAAAAAAGTGATTGATCAGTTTTAACAGAAGTTAAGTGAAGCTCAGGGCTCTCATAATTATTAATTGGAATGCATAAGCCTTTTTGGATGCTGCTGCTTGTTGTTACAGGGGCAAAGTAAGACCTGCTTTCCATAACGATTTTAGTTTGAAAGCCTCCTTTCACTGCTAAGTAGCATCGAAGGCCAAAGTTCAGTTTCCCGAAAGAAAGAACGTCTTTATTATGAACTTTGGTTATTCTATTTAATGGAATTGTTACCCCATTGAGTTGCGGAGAAATATCTGCTCCTGAAATTGCAATAAGTGTGTTGGTGGAAAATCGAAGCTTGGGCCCCATCATTGTAATCTCCATGACAGCAGATGCTGATGGATTATTTAGCAAGTGATTGGCCATGGATGCACTTTGTTCATCCATTACTCCTGAAACGGGCACACCATATTTGCGGAATCCAAATCTTCCCCGATCCTGAATGGTAGAAAGAAGTCCTGGTGAGATTACTTCAATAAAGCCCTTCATGATAATTCTGGTTCTATCGAAAATGATCTTAACTCAACTTCTTTCAAGATGCTCTGATGCTCTTTTTTGTCGACAGGATAGAATTGTAAGTAATCACCAGCTTGCGCAAAACATGGAGGAGTTTGTGTGGGATCAAAAAAAAGCAAAGGACTGTTACCAATAATGTTCCACCCTCCCGGGCTTTCCGATGGATAGATGCCTGTTTGCTGACCGCCAATGGCCACTGCTCCTTTTTTTATTCTAAGTCGTGGTGTCGATTTTCTGGAGGTATGTATTGCCTCTGGTAGTCCACCCAAGTAGAGGAAGCCCGGAAGAAACCCTGTAAAATAGACAATGTACTCTGCCTTACTGTGGGTTGTTATAATGTCGTCTGTAGTGAGTCCATGTTGCTTTGCAACATCCTCAAGGTCAATTCCGAATTCTTTATCGTAGCAAACCGGTATTCTCCAGGTTCTTTGAGATTTACTTTTGATGGAGAATTGTACTTGATGTAGCTTCAGAATTTTTTCCCTAATATCATTAAAGGAAGAAATGGGCAAATGGAAAATGAGCGTCAAGGAATTATAGGCATTAACTGTTTCTACAAGAAGAGTTTCCAGTTCTTTTTCTATGCTGGATTGAAGCCTTAGTATATCACCTAAAATATTTTTGTCGATTTGATCGGGCCATTCAATAAGCAGCGCAGAGTGGCCAATGGGCTTAAAAATAAGATCGTATGGATTCAAATTATTCAATACTTACATTTTGATCCCTTAAATTTTTAGCCAGCTGTGATACAATTTCTACGGCATGAGGATTGTCCCCATGTACGCACAATGTGCCAGCTTCAATAGGAATGAGCGCTCCATCAATGGCTTTTACCTTTTTCTCTTTAACCATTCTTACCACATGTTCTGTAATCCGAGTTGGATCTTCCAATACCGCATGAGCAAGTTTTCGTGATACAAGGGTGAGGTCGTTGTTGTAGTTACGATCAGCAAATGCCTCATACTTAATCGGCATCTCCCGCTCTAGTGCTTTTTTTGCAATTACGGATCCGAACGGAACGTACAAAATCAATTTCTCATCAAATGAAGTCATTGCATCCAATACGGCTTCTGCAGTACTATCGTTTACGGCAGCCATGTTGTATAGGGCCCCATGTGGCTTAACGTGATTGAGTTTTCCTCCAGCTTCTTCTGTCAAAATTTTTAATTGAAGAATCTGCTCTATGATAATCGTAGTGAGCTCATTATTAGGTAGGCTCATTTCAGTACGACCAAAGTTTTCACGGTCTGGGAACGATGGATGAGCTCCTATTTTCACATCATGTTTCATCGCCAAACGTATGGTCTCTTTCATGCTGGCCTCATTTCCTGCATGACCTCCGCTTGCGATATTGCATGAACTTAGATAGGGCATCAGCAGAGCGTCATTGCCAGCGCCTTCCCCTAAATCACAATTAATGTCGATAGAATAACTCATTTTGTTGTTGCTATTAATTACCTGAATAATACTTTTTAATCCAAGCACTATGGAAACGATAAAGATGATGATACCGATTGCATTTTGAAACTTTGAATTTTTATTCTTTCCCAGAACGGATTCTTTGTTCATTATCCAAAGTATAATCCCAACAATGATGGGTAAGGCAGCGCCATTCGCTACCTGCGCAAACTGTATAATTTCGATGGGATTGATTCCTAATGAAGAAAAGGCAATGCCTAGAAAAAGGACAAACATCCACACCATTCTGAATTTGAAACTTTTTAGATCTCCTTCCCAACCCATACAACCATTGGCTACATAAGCAGCAGCAAGAGGTGCGGTGATGGCAGATGTTATTCCGGCAGCAAATAATCCAATGCTTAAGAAATACTTTGCGAAGCTACCAAAGAGTGGTTCAAGTCCCTTGGCCAAGTCAGCAGCACTGGCAATTGAGGTTACGTTGGTAGCAGCGGCTGATATGATGATCGCAATAGAAACTAAACCACCAAGCGCTACAGAAAT
This sequence comes from Cyclobacteriaceae bacterium, assembly GCA_040216665.1. Lineage (GTDB taxonomy): Bacteria > Bacteroidota > Bacteroidia > Cytophagales > Cyclobacteriaceae > ELB16-189. The sequence continues at coordinate 443,840 of JAVJOQ010000010.1, forward strand.
GATGGTATCTTTTCTTGCGTAATGCAAATCGTCCTTTGTCTTCCATTTCTCTTTCACCAGAGAGGCATGGAGAAAGAGATTGTAGGGTACTACTGTGGTGCCGATTAGTCCAACAATGGTAAGTAAGTTGGAGTCATTCACGGAGGGAACAAACAGTCCCTTTATGACATCAAGTAGATTAGGTTTTGTGAGAATAGAAGTAATTACAAAAGCGAGACTCATCAATATGACAAGTGAAACAAGTGCACGCTCCAGTACTTTATAATTTCCAATATACAACACCACAAATGCGATGATGCCTATGATCACGCTCAAATATTTTGATAAGCCTGAGCTGGAACTTCCAAATAATGTTTCCAGTCCTAACCTGCCTCCACTGATATTGCCTGCTTCATATACGGCATTACCTACTACAATGGCAAATAGAATCAAGGCAACTACAACGTATTTTATAATTGGATTGTTAATCTCCTGACGAATAACATCAGATAATCCTTTCCGTGTAATGATCCCCAAACGAGCAGCCATTTCTTGCAATACTATGGTTGCCAATGTAGACAATACCATGGCCCATAGAAGATCATACCCAAAGCGAACACCAGCAATCGTGCACACAGTAACCGTACCCGGGCCAATGAAGGCCGCTGCTACCAGTGCTCCGGGGCCAGCATTCTTAAACCATTTAAACATAGGTTGTCAATTGAATGGATAAGATACTATTTTACTGGAAGAGGGAAAGAAGTTGTTACGCTTTTGTTTTTTGGTAAACAAATTTGGCAATTTGTATGTCTTGGATGGCTACTCCTGTTAGATCAGCAATTGATATCTCGGATTCGGTTTTCCGTTTTTGACCAGTGGAAATAAGAGTACCTAATTCTATAATCTGATCTTCTTTAATAATGCCGTTGTGAATGGGATGATAAATGTCACCATGGTCTATACATTGTGATTTACTATCGGCAATTACTAGAGATGCCTCCTCAAATAAACTGGCTTCCAATTCTTGCTTACCGGGTGTGTCTGCACCAACGGCCGTAATGTGAGTGCCAGGTTGAATATCCACTGCTAAAAGAAGTGGTTTTTTGGATGGTGTGGTGGTAACGATGTAATTACAACGTTTAGCTAATTCACTTATATTTTGAGTTGTATCAATTTTAAAGTCGGATAACATCGAATCTTGTTTATAGTCATTGAGCTTCTCTTCACTCCGACCCCAAACGATTGCTTCTCTGCAATCAATCACAGATTTTAAAAACCTAAGTTGAAGCCTCGCCTGAATACCGGTTCCAACAATTCCAATTTTGTTTATTTGTTTAGGGGCAAGGTACCTGGCAACGACTGCACCTGCTAAAGCGGTTCGTATATCCGTGAGATGGCCCTCATCCAGAAGTATTGAAAGCAGTTCACCCGTTTTTTGACTGAATACCAGCATCAATCCATTACTGGAGCTCAACCCGATTTGAGGGTTATTGTAAAATCCGGAAGCCAGTTTAACTACATAGTAGTCATCATCTTTAATGAAACCGTATTTGATATGGAGATCTCCCGGGGGTTGAACAAACGGAAGGTGACCAACTGGAGGAACAACCACATCTCCTTTTGAGTAACTGACAAAACCATCTTCAATGATTTGAATTAAGTCTGAATCAGCGCATGAGCTCAGGCATGATTTTATTTCTTTAAGGGAAACAACACTAGGCATCACAAACTACTTTTTTTAGAACAGCGTCACTTACATTACAGCCGCAAATAACTGCCGCTACTTTCTTGCCTTTGAATTTATCTTTTAGTTTGATGACAGCGGCTACTGCTACTCCTGCTGACCCTTCAATGACTTGATGGTGATGTTTTAACACCAATCGCATTGCACTTAAAATTTCTTCTTCAGAGATTAGAACATAGTCATCGATCAAGTCTCTGCACAGTTCAAAGGTAATAGAGTCATGATCAATTCCGCCAGCAGTTCCATCAGAAAGGGTTGGTTGTTCTGGTACTTCTATAATTTTCCCAGCTTTGATACATTCATACATCACGGGGGCATTGGCTGGTAAGCACCCAATTATTTGAATATTAGGATTAACAGATTTCAAGTAGGCTGCGATGCCGGCAATCAACCCACCACCACCAATGGAAACAAAAACAGCATCCAATTCTGGCAATTGTCTGTAAAGCTCAACGCCAATAGTTCCTTGACCGGCAACTACATCTTCATCATTGTAAGGAGATACATATACCTGATTGGTTTTAGCTGCAAGTTGTCTCGCATAGATTTCTGTTACCTCACCGCTGTCACCATGAAATTCTACAGGAATACCTCTTTGCTTGATGGCTTCGACTTTAGCAACAGAAGCTTTGGTCGGCAGAAAAATGGTGCCTTCTTTTCCCGTTGTTTTTAATGCATTGGCTACGCCTAGCCCGTGATTGCCAGTTGATGCAGTGATGATTTTTCTTTTATCATCTTTCAGGGCAAGGATTTTATTCATCGATCCGCGCGCTTTGAAGGAGCCGGTAATTTGTAGATTTTCTAGTTTTAGATATACATCACAACCAGTATCGACAGATAATAAGTAGGAATACTCTAATGGAGTTTCTCGAACAAATGGGCGAATTACTTTTTCGGCCTTTTCAATTTTCTCTGCCAGAGGAATCATTATTCTCAGGTTGGTGAATGCTAACTATTTCAAAGTTATGTGTAGTCTCGAGAATGAAGTAATATTTATTGGATTATTGCAAATTAAATGTTGTAGAGTAGGATTAAGTTTGCTCTGTAACCAAACCAACCAATCATGAAAAATTACGTCAAAGTACTCCTTTTTATCTTTGTCATTCCATTAGCCATTTCTTCCTGTAAAGATGATGATGAGACATCAGGAGCAGCTCTAATTGGTACATGGGAAGAAAAGAGTTATGTATCCAGTGGCTGTGTTGATCCAGATGACAATGAGACATTTACATGTACTTCATCTTGTGAAAGAATCGTTGTGACCGAAAACACTATTAAAATTGACACTGACCCTGCTATTCCATATACTATAAATGGAAATCAACTTACAATTACACAATCTAGCGGAAGTATAACTGTGTCGTTTACTGTAACTTTTGAAGTTTCTGGTAATACTCTGACAATTACGCAACAAGATGATGCCTCTGATGGGGGTTGTAAAAGCGTTTCTGTTTATACTAGGGTTTAAGTTGATCTTATTTTATTTCCGGAAGAGCTATGATTATTCAGACCATAGCTCTTCTACCTTACATATAGTACCCCTCCCACAGTCCCTCAAAAAAGTGGCGGGCATTAATTCCTAAATCTCTGTTTTTATACCCCCCCTCTTGTACAATGAGTGTTGGCAAATTAAGCTTGGCCAATATTTTTCCATTTTCTACAAAATCCTGTGAAGATAGGCGCCATGTACCAGTTGGGTCACCTTGTGCGGTATCTAGCCCAAGCGCAATGATTAAATAAGTGGGATTGAACTTTTTAATTTCATCAATAGTAAGCGCCAACGCTTTTCGGTATTGTTTGCCATCGACTCCTTTCTTTAAAGGAATGTTCAGATTATAACCCTCGCCTTCATTTAATCCTCGTTCATCTGCAAAACCAGTAAAGTTGGGATAGGCATACAATGGATCACCATGAATGGAAATGGTGTAAACGTCACCTCGTTCATAAAAAATATTTTGCTGTCCGTTACCATGATGGTAATCAATATCAAGAATAATCACTTTGCCTTTTTTGCTTAGATAGTTGGCAGCTACCGCATTGGAGTTTAAGTAACAAAACCCACCAAAGTATTTTCGCTCTGCGTGATGACCAGGTGGGCGCACGAGTGCATAAGCCATCTGTCTTCCATGAAGCACCTGATCAGCTGCGGTCAGCGCACAATTAACAGCAGCACGTGAGGCTTTGTAGGCATTGGCATGTAGTGGAGTGGTACTATCTATGCAATAATATCCTATCTGATGCACGGGCGTGAGCGGAATTCGGTTGGAAAATCGCTTAGGAAAAATTTCTGGGTAAAGAATAGCGCCATCTTTTGCTCCGGCACAAACTTTTTTAAGGAAACTGACAAACTCTGGATGATGGACTTCTTCCACCCAACTATCGGGATAGGATTTAGAAGCAGCTTTTTCAAAAATGTTAACTTTTTCAAGTTCTTTTAGTATGGACTTGACTCTTACCGGAGATTCCAGATACCCTTTGTCTTTCACATGATGGATGATGTGACCTTCATTAATGACTAGTCCAATTTTCTTGTCAGTGTGAATCTCCTTTTTTATTTCTATGTATTTCTCCTTTTTAACATATCGCTTCTCTCTAAGCAATAAGATGGTTCCTTTTATGGAGTCAATGACCTTTTTAATGTATTCTGGAGAGCATTTCCCGCTTTGTTTGTTCTCCAGTATGGCTTTTATAATTTTTCTTCCATCGGATGCTTTGAGTTCTGGTTTTTCGCCTGGTCCTTCAAAGACCAAATGAAAAATAGAGCCATCGCTTCGCGGAAGCTCGTATTGAGTGCCCATTATAGGGCGCGCACCGTACCGCTCATAAAATCTTAGCCTTGCAATATTTTGCTTTCTCTCAGCTTCATCATGGCATAGTTCAGGTTCATCAGAAAGGCAATCAAAAAATATTCCTAGGACATCGTTTGCAGCAGCTTCTTCGCGCAATCTTTCATACAATGCTCCACCAACCCCTCCGCTGCTTCTTTGTTGATGAGAAGCGATGTAATCGAGGAAGTAGAATTTTTCTTTTGGGAAGTATGAAGCGATAACAAGGCTTAGTACTTTTTTATTGCGTGCCTCTGCTACAAGAATAACATAGCGAAAGTTGACAGCCAGTGGGTTTTTGGCTGCCGTGAAAATTTCATCTGCTTCTGCAGGAGTTAGGTGTGGAAATTGAGAAACCAGTATTTCTTTGCATTGAGCTAATGCAGCTTGATTAACTGGATTATTGTGGTCGTAAATTCTGCGGATTGCAATCATAGTATCAGGTTCATTACCATCGAATGAACACAAAAAATACTACGATTGCAATTAACAGTATGCTACTTCTTATTTTTTAAGTCTGGGAGAATAAAATTGTCCAATGGGCTTGGTAGCTTCATCGTAGCTTCAATTTCTTCCGTTGTGCGTGGTGCATAATCGGAGAGATGCTCATAGCCATTTTTAGTTACCCTGTAATCATCTTCTATTCGTACAGCGATGCCCCACCACCGTGGATCACAATTACTGTTTTCTGGGATATAAATTCCAGGCTCAATGGTGAATGTCATGTTCTCCTGCATCGCATTTCTAAATCCTTTGTCATGTACATCCAATCCTATATGATGGCAGCAACCATGCGGATAGTACAAGTGGTTTTCATCCTCAGATTTTATTACACCCAAGTCTTTAAGTCCTTTGTTGACAACATCTTTGGTCACCTGATTCAATTCAGCAAAGCTTACACCCGGCTTTACCTTTTTCATGGCAGCTTCCTGAGCTTTCAGCACAATGTCATAGATGGCTTTCTGATCTGGAGAAAACTTCCCGTTGATAGGGATGGTTCTTGTAATGTCAGCAGTATAGCCGTGGTATTCTGCTCCAAGATCCATTAGAATCATTTCCTTAGATGAAACCTCAGGCTTGTAGTTCTCAATATAATGGAGAATGCAACCGTTATGGCCAGCACCAACAATAGATGGATAGCCAACATCTTCGGCTTGGTATTTTTTAAATACAAATTCATGAACGCCTTGAATTTCCCGTTCCGACATGCCAGGCTTTAATGCTTTCATTACTTCAATCTGACCTTGACATGAGACCAGAACTGCCTTTCGAATCATTTCTAATTCCTCTTCGGTTTTCACTCCTCTTAAGGCCCTCATGTATTCATCCAGAGCCGTTAAGTTCAGGTTGTTCTTTCTTTGCTCACGTGAAACAGAAAGGTTGTTTTTAGATTCATAATTGACCTTAATCTTGAAATCTTCAATCAGACTGTATAGATCTGATGAATCGGCAGGATTATCTCTAACATCATTAAAGAAATCATAAAACAACACCTGGTCGAATTTGCTAAAATCTACATTGTATTTTTTAAATTCAGTGTTGTCAAAAGATTGCTCTAACCCTAATAAATTTTTTGTGCCTTCGTCTCCCAATCTTCTACCCGTCCACATCTCACTCATAGCGTCTCGTGGCTGTACAAATATTATTTCGTTATAGGACTTTCCATTTGCTGAGGTTTGATTGTCCTTAAAAACCAACAATACAGCATGAGGCTCTTTATACCCTGTGAGATATAAGAACTCAGGATCCTGGTGATAAATGAAATCGACATCGTTGGCCCGATTGCGAACTGGATTAGCGAAAAATACGGACACAGAATTGGTAGGCATTTTTTCGCGTAGTTTTTGTCTCCGCTCCTTATGAAATTCTTTGGATAAGAAATCTGTAGGGAGGTCACCCTGAGCAAATAGTGAAGAATTCGCAAGACATAAAATAGCAACAACAAGAATTCGTAAATTCATAAATTTCATTTTTTAGGGAATTCAAATAAAACTAAAAGTGTAAACACCTCCTATACTTACGTGAAAAAAGGAGATGTGTTATGACGATCTTAGCTCGTCCAGTCGAAAATCGTTTCCAGTTCCAAATTTCAAGGTATCTTTTAACAAATACCTTTCCAAAGTGTGGATATCCTTTACTTTAAAATCTCCATTAGAAAGTATGGATTCGATGATAAAGTCATATTTGTCGCCATAATTTGTGAGTCGGTATTTTTTACCAACCCGAAGTACATCGAAAGAAAGGCCAGCCATTATAAATCCTCCTCGCGTTCAAGCATGAGTATGGAAGATTGAGGGACAATGAAATATCTTTCATTCTCATAAATAACCTCGACAGCTCCTTTTTGCAGGAAAATGGCCAGATCTCCTTCATGCGCTTGCAACGGAAGGTACTTAACGATGTCTTCCTTACCTTTCCACGTATCTTCCTCATCGGCCGGGGTGGGAATGGGGTAGCCGGGCCCTACCTTTATAATGTATCCACTTTGAATCTTTTCCTTTTCCTGAACACCAGCAGGAAGGTAAAGGCCACTCGCAGTTTTTTCACTTTGTTTTTTAGGCTTAATCAATACCCGATCCCCAACTACAATTATCTTTCTGAGCTTATTATCCGCTGTTAGTTTCACTTTGTATCTAATTAATAAATCAATGTGGGTAGAATATTTTACGAGCCAAACAGATCACCCTGATCTTCGGCCCTTCCCAGTAATTGTTGATCGATAGTCTTCTCTGCTTTCGCTCCTAATTTTTTTAGGTTTTCCACTTTGCTTACAATATTCCCATTGCCAACAGATAATTTTTTCATAGACTCCTCATAGAATTTTTTTGAAGAATTTAAATGGCGACCAAGAGTAAGTAAATCTTCTGTAAACCCAACAAACTTATCGTATAAATCACCTGCTCGTTTTGCAATCTCAATTACGTTTCGGTTTTGATGTTCTTGCCTCCACACACTTTTGATAAGCTGCAATGAAGGAAGGAGTAGTGTGGGGCTCACAAAAACTATTCTTTTGTCGAATGCTTCCTCATAAAGTTTCGGGTCTGTTTGTATTGCCAACAGATAAGCGGTTTCAATGGGAATAAACATAATAACAAAGTCAAGCCCGTTTTCACTGTAATTTTTCTGGTAATTCTTGTCGGTAAGAATGCGCATATGTTGTTTGATAGACTGCATGTGCAATTTCACCTGAGCATCTCGCTCATCATCTTTTTCTGCATTCACATAGTTGTTGTATGCGGTCAAACTGACTTTCGAGTCGATGATGATATGCCTTGAGTCTGGAAGGTTTACGATTACATCGGGGCGTTGTCTCCTTCCATCATCTGTGTAAAAGGTTTCTTGCACCATGTATTCTCTCCCCTTTTCCAATCCGGATTTTTCAAGAATAGTTTCTAGAATGAGTTCTCCCCAAGAACCCTGCGTTTTAGTATCACTTTTAAGGGCTCTTGTCAGGTTCCGCGCATCCTCACCCATTTGAAGATTGAGTTCTTTGAGATTTTTGAGTTCATTGAAAAGGCTTGCGTTTTTCTCGATGGAATCTTTATGAGATAAGTCTATGCGTTTTTCAAACTCTACAATTTTGTCGCCCAATGGTTTCAACACATCGGTCATGTTGGTTTTATTCTGCTCAGTAAATTTTTTACTTTTCTCCTCAAATATTTTATTGGCCAGGTTTTCAAATTGAACGGCAAACTTCTCTTGTAAGCCCTCTAACTCTTTCTTTTGATCGGTTAACTTTTCCTGAAGATTGCGATAGTCTGCTTCTGTAGAGGATAAATTGGTGGTCAATTCTAAATTGGTATGACGAATTCGTTCCAATTCGCTTTTTAAGTCTAAGGCTTGACTGGTTAAAGCGCGCGCCTTTTCCTGCTCAATTGCTAATGAGGCATTGTCGGCAGCATACTTATATTTTGCAATTAACCATCCTGCAACAGCACCAATCACAATTCCCGAGAGCAAAATCACTATTTCCATCGCTGTAAAGTTAGGGCAAAAAACCGCAAGCCCAACCTCAACTTCTTAGGCGATTGGGCCCAAATGGCTATCTTTGCAAGCGTAAGATACTGCTTGTGGTGGGGTGTGGAGAAGTGAATTTTGGAGCTCACCATAAGTTCTGGCGTACAAATTCTGGATCATTTTTATTTAAAGTAATTTATTGACTATGGAAACTGCAAATACAACAAGCCAAGAGGCAATAGCACTAGAGCAAAAATACGGGGCTCATAACTACAACCCCATTGATGTTGTTTTAAACAAGGGAGAGGGAGTTTTTCTTTGGGATGTAGAAGGTAAACGATACTACGATTTTCTATCCGCTTATAGCGCAGTTAACCAGGGACATTGCCATCCAAGGATTATCAATGCACTGATAGATCAAGCAAAGGAGCTGACACTTGTTTCCCGTGCGTTTTACAATGACAAGCTAGGTATCGCAGAAAAATTTATTTGTGAATTATTTGGCTACAACAAGGTGCTGTTTATGAATAGCGGAGCGGAAGGTGTAGAAACAGGCATTAAGCTAGTGAGGAAGTGGGGATATAATGTGAAGGGCATCCCTGAAAATGAAGCCATTATACTTACTGCTAAGAAAAACTTTCACGGAAGAACCACCACCATCATTTCTGCATCATCAGATCCATCGGCAAGAACTGGGTTTGGACCTTTCAATCCAGGGTTTAAGGTGATTGAATACGATAACGTAGAAGTACTGGAGCAAGAACTAAAGAATCCGAATGTAGCCTGCTTATTGATTGAGCCCATCCAGGGTGAAGCTGGTATTTATGTGCCTTCTGAGGGCTATTTGAAAAAGGCCAGCGAGTTGTGTAAAAAGAATAACGTGTTGTTGATGATCGATGAGATTCAGACAGGAGTAGCACGTAGCGGGAAAATGTTGGCAAGTGATCATGAGGGAGTTCACCCTGATGTTTTGATTTTAGGAAAGGCGATTTCGGGAGGTGTACTTCCTATTTCTTGTGTGCTTGCAGATGATGAAATCATGCTGGGAATAAAGCCTGGACAACATGGTTCTACTTTTGGAGGCAATCCATTGGCGGCCGTGGTGTGTAAAGCAGCGTTGGAGGTTGTTATTGATGAAAGGTTAGCTGAGAATGCAGAGAAACTCGGAAAAATTTTCAGAGAGAGAATGAATGCATTGATTCAAAAATGTGATTTGGTTACCCTTGTTCGAGGTAAAGGTTTACTCAATGCGGTAGTGGTGAATGACACACCAGACAGCAAAACTGCCTGGAACATCTGCGTACAACTAAAAGAGAACGGATTGTTGGCTAAGCCAACCCATGGAAATATTATTCGGTTTGCGCCTCCATTGGTTATGACAGAAGAGCAGATTCATGAATGCTGTGATATTATTGAAAAGGTGGTTACCAACTTCAAGAAGTAGAAACCATTGAGTTTTATAAAAAAAGGCAATGATTATTCATTGCTTTTTTTTTGCCGTTGAACTATTGTGATGATCGATCTAACCTAGAGAACAGCTTTTACAATTCTATCTTTTCCTGATAAGTCTTTGAAGGTCTCCACAAAGCGAAATGAATTTTTCATAAAGATCACCTCTACGTCATTTGCAAATTTTTGGTTTATCTCCACTACTATAATTCCTCCGTAATGGAGGCATTCTTTACTTTTTTCCGCAATGGCCTTATAAAACAAAAGTGGGTCATCATTAGGAACGAATAATGCATTATGTGGCTCAAAATCCAATACATTAATTTTCATGTTTGACTTTTCTTGTTCAGTTACGTAAGGAGGATTACTGACAATTATGTCATAATGATTGTCAGGGAGGGGATCATTCAATACGTCTGCCAGAAGAAAATTTACTTGGGTATTATGCAGCTTGTTATTACCACTTGCGACTGCAATTGCCTTTTCACTTATATCTATTCCAGTCACATCCTTAGTGCCCAGTTCTAATTGAAACGTTATGGGAATACAACCACTTCCTGTTCCAATGTCAAGAATTTTTGGGGAATCAATTATCGATATACTCAAGTGGTCAATAACAGTTGAGACAAGTATCTCTGTTTCTGGTCTTGGAATTAATACAGATGAATTAACATTAAAAGTTCTTCCGTAGAATTCCTGTGTGCCAATAATATACTGGATAGGTTCCCCTTTATTGATTCTCTCCAATAGTGGCTGTAAATCCTCTTGCTTAAAATTAGGGAGGTCACTTGCTGCAATAATTTTTGATTTATTAATGTTGAATTTATTTTCCAATAGTAAATAGACAATGCTCCTGATCTCATCAGGGTGTTCATCTAATGTGATTTGGTCAACAATCCAACTGAAGACGTCTTTGGAATTGGGCATGGCTTAATTGATCTTTGCAATGTTACATAATTGAAATGATCTCTGACAAATTTTACATGCTTCGCGCTATGGAGTTGGCCAAAAATGGTATCGGGCATGTTAGCCCAAATCCATTGGTAGGTTGTGTAATTGTATATGAAGGTAAAATTATTGGTGAGGGCTGGCATGGAAAGTATGGAGAAGCTCACGCAGAAGTTAATGCGGTTAATGCAGTAGCTGATAAATCTATTCTTAACGGTGCTGCCGTTTATGTTAATCTTGAACCTTGCGCTCATACTGGAAAAACTCCTCCGTGCGCAGATCTGCTTGTTAAACACAAGGTAAAGCGTGTAGTTATTGCTAATGTCGATCCTAATCCACTAGTGGCAGGGAAGGGTATTGCCAAACTAAAAGATGCTGGAGTTGAAGTACTCACAGGCGTATTGGAGGAGGCGGGCCGTGAACTGAATAAACGTTTTTTTACTTTCTTAAAACATAAGAGACCATTTGTCATTTTGAAATGGGCGCAAACTTCGGATGGTTTTATTGCTCGGGAAAATTTTGATTCAAAGTGGATAAGCAACGAGTATTCAAGAAAGCTTGTGCATAAATGGCGTACAGAAGAGGATTCAATTTTGGTGGGGTATAATACCGCGTTGTATGATAATCCAAAATTAACGGCTCGGGATTGGACAGGAAGAAACCCCGTTCGAATAGTTATTGATCCCAAATTAAATTTAGATCCAAGGCTCCATTTATTAGATGGAACTTCACTTACCATTTGCTACAACACCCTGAGGCAGGACAATAAGGGTAACGTGGTCTATCACCTTCTTGATCAGAAGCACTTGTTTCAGGATATGCTATCGGACTTATTCAATCGCAATATCCAATCTCTTCTGGTTGAGGGAGGGGCTCAAACTATTAAGAACCTCTTGACTGACAATGTGTGGGATGAGGCAAGGGTATTCACTTCTGGGCAAAGATTTGAGAGTGGTATCAAGGCGCCAATAATTAACCAGGAAGCAATAGGTAGTGAAATGATTGGAGATGATGAATTGAGCACCTACTTCAACAATAATTAAAATTTAATTACCAACCTGCCGCCTGCGCCAGCTAAGTAGAAGTTCACCTTTACCCTTCGGGTACTTAAGTCAGCATTGTAGTTATCAAGTGCGCTAAGTGCATGTTGTTTGAATGCTGCATTAAATGGGATTGATGCAAGTATCAATGCAGCACCACCAGCAGCAAAGCCCCACTCGGGTTCACCACCTAAAATGGCAGTCCCAATTGGAATTACTATGAGTAGCCCTCCAGTAAACTCTAAAAGGCTTGTTACATTAAGATTGGTCTTGGCCTTTTTAAATTCCATATGGGCTAACTGATTGTCCTTCATGGCTTCCAATACCATCTTTGGGCTTATCGAAACAGAGTCTCTTTCAAAACGATAACCACCAAAGGTTTTATAAATCTCGATTTTTTGCCCATAAGAAACGCATGAACTGATGGATAGACAGAAAAATATAATTACTCGAATATTCATATGAATTACGTTTGATCAGGAGTTGCTAACCCATAAAATTAACCAAAAATTTCTAGCTTGCGATTGGCCGAAACTGCTACTGATGACTGATGTACTATTGGATGAAATCCCTTCTCTTGATCTGGCTGATTTTGTTAATGGGAATGGGGGCAAACGAGAAAAATTTGTTCGTGACCTTGGTGAGGCCTATCACCAAATAGGTTTTGTGGCGATCCGCAACCATTTTTTAACAGATGAACTTTCAGGTAATCTTTATAACGTTGTCAAATCTTTTTTTGATTTGGATGATACCACGAAGCAGAAGTATGAAATCCCTCATCTTGCTGGTCAGCGTGGATATGTGAGTAAGGGAAAGGAACATGCTAAGGGAAGAAACACAGGCGATTTAAAAGAGTTTTATCACATAGGGCAAGAGGTAACAGATAACGATCCCATCAAGGAAGAATACCCGGATAATGTTTGGCCTGAGATAATTCCAGAGTTTGAATCAATAAGCCTTGAAGTATACCGGAGATTAGAGCAAACCGGAATGGAAATGCTCAAAGCGATTTCCTTGTATCTGGATCAGCCAGAAGATTATTTTGAGAGTAGGGTGAAAAATGGGAACAGTATATTGAGGCCGATTCACTATTTTCCAATCGAAAACCCGGAAGAAATCCCTTCGGACGCTGTAAGGGCAGCGGAACATGGCGATATTAATTTAATCACTTTGCTCATGGGTGCGAGTGCGGACGGACTACAGGTTTTGAGAAAAGATGGAAAGTGGATTTCAATAACGGCATTGCCTGATCAATTGATAATTAATGTTGGAGATATGTTGGAACGATTGACCAATGGAAAATTGAAGTCAACAATACATAGAGTTGTTAACCCCCCTGCACATCTTATGAATACGCCCAGGTATTCTATTCCTTTTTTTATGCATCCAAGGTCTGAGATGAGCTTAGCAGCTCTTCCCAATTGTGTGGATCAAATGAATCCTAAAAAGTGGGAGGATATAACAGCTGGTGAATTTTTAGATCAGAGACTCAAAGAAATAGGATTGAAAAAATAAGGACTTGACTGAGCGCATACCATACTCACAGTTTCTAAAAGATGTATTTCAGTTATCTGTAAGTTGTTTTGGCGGCCCTCAAGCTCATCTCGCCTATTATCAAAGGATTTTGGTTGAGAAGAGGAGCTACCTCACTGAAAAAGATTTACTAGAGCTATATGCGCTTTGCCAGATTGTGCCCGGCCCTACTTCCACACAAACCTTAACTTCTGTAGGGTACCGATTGGGTGGAGCGAACCTGGCTTATCTTACTTTAATTATTTGGATGCTGCCGTCTGTGACGATCATGACGTTTGCAGGAATAATGATAGGGAGTTTTCAGGAAAAAGAATTGTCTCTTGCTTTCACCCGCTTTATCCAGCCTATGGCCGTGGGTTTCGTGGGTTATGCAGCGTATACCATTAGTCTTCGAACCGTCAATACCCGAATTGGATTTGTGTTGATGGTAATTTCGGCTGTTGTATCTTATTTTATTAAAACACCACTCGTTTTTCCAATAATCTTAATTGTGGCTGGCACGATAACAGCATTTAACTACAAGCTTTTCCCTAAAGAGGAAAAGAAAAAATTTAATGTCCCCTGGGCCAACTTCTTTTTGTGGGCAGGAGTATTCATTTTGGCCGCTGCATTAGGGGGAATCACCAAAGCACTACCCATTAAACTTTTTGAGAATTTTTACCGTAATGGAAGTTTGATTTTTGGTGGAGGGCAGGTGCTCGTGCCCATGCTTTATACAGAGTTTGTTCAATATGCCAAGCCACTCCATTTTCCCACTTCACCCACTGAGTTTCTTTCAGGATACGCGTTAGCGCAAGCAGTCCCTGGCCCAGTGTTTTCTTTTAGCTCTTATATTGGAGCCCTGTCTATGAGAGAATGGGGAGTGGGCGGTGAAATTTTAGGAGCCTTAATGTCAGCGGCAGGCATTTTTCTTCCCGGGACATTCCTGATATTTTTTGTGATCAGAATATGGGATAGTCTTAAAAAATTCAGGCCTATTCGTGCTTCTTTGGAGGGTATCAATGCGGCTAACGCAGGCCTTGTGGCCGCAGCAGCGGTTCTGCTCTTTCAACCGTTGGATAACACAGTCACCAACTTTGGGTTTATGATTGCTACCTTTTGTCTGTTGGCATTCACCAAATTACCAGCTTGGTCTATCATTGGAACGGGCTTGATTCTTGGGTTTGTATTGACATAAAAAAAGCCTTCCCAATTTCTTGAGAAAGCTTTTATTTATTTTGTTTTTGATTATCCTAGTTTGAAGGTAATCGGAAGTACCATTCTTTGCTTCACAGGCTTACCGCGCTGCTTACCTGGCTTCCATTTTGGAGCACCTTGCAAAATACGAACAGCTTCCTCGTCACAACCAGCACCGATTCCTTTTACCGCTCTTACTTCAGAGATGCTTCCGTCTTTGTCGATGATAAACTCAACGAAAACCCTTCCTTCAACACCCATTCTTCGTGCTTGTGGTGGGTACTTAATTTTATCTCCTACGTACTTATAAAAAGCTGTCATTCCTCCAACTGGAGAGGCGGGGTCTTCCACAATAGTGAAAATTTCTTCAACCTCTTCTTTGGGCTCCTCAGCTTGAATTACAATTTGTTGAACTTTGGTTTCCTGAGTAACCTCCACGTCAAACTTTACCTGGATTTCTTCCTCAATTTCTTCTTCATCAGGCACCTCTATGATCTGAGGTTGTTGAACTTCTGGGGGTGGTGGAGGTGGTTGCTCCGTGGGAGGAATCTCTAACATTTCTTCAAAAGTGTTAGTGCTCTTACCCATCAGGTCGATTTCCTGCTTTTCTCTATCCTTCCATTCGAAGGCCATAACGACAATACTCATCGTTATTAGTAAGCCAATGCTGAAGAAAAAACTCGTTTTCTTCGTCAAATCAGCCTTTTCGGTCTTTTTCGCTTCCATACAATTATTCCGGTTTAGGATGTCAAATATATAAATAGAATCCAGTTTAGGCCATTCAGTCACATAAAATCTCAAAATTTTAAGCTGCCTAAAGCTGCAATATCCAAATAGTTACTTTCTGCTCCCGTAAAACAAGGTAAAATATAGTGTTGGGAACACGTTTGAGTTACTCGCGGTGGGTACAAGGATAACTTTATTAAAGTAGGTATCCAGTAAAAAACCCACTTCAAAACCCGTAACCTGACTTTTTACAGTCCCTAATTCAAAGTTAAATCCAGCTTTAATATTTCCTCCTAATTGGATTTTGGATTGCCCCAAACCTTCAAATAAATAGCCTGTGCCCAGTATTTTAGTATAGGAGTGAAAGGGATTATTAGGGTCGTATTGCTCGTGTTTTGTGGTAAAGAAGCTGTTGTCAAGCGAGCGCTCTATGAAGTAGGGAGCGACAACACCTATGCTTGGCCCTGCTGCTACTACAGCTTTTATTTCCACACCTTGTTGCGGAGCCTTTTTAAATATGATTAAGTCTCTACCGTATTGAAATCGGAAAGAATATAGGTAATTGCTTTTGCCGTAGATAAAATAATTTCCTGTACCTGAACTCATCCGGCTTTCCTGCGGATGCTTGACGTTCATTATTTCAAGCCCGAAGGTCTCCAGTGTCCGTTCATTTAATTTTCTTGCCTTTTTAAATACAAAGCCCCCAATTAGGCCTCCGGAGGTATTTTTGTTTACCCCCCAGGTAAATTCAGAATTATAGTCGTAGCTATCCTGCGTCTGGGCAAACGAGGTAGTTCCCACCATTAAAAGGGAGACAATAGCTACTATTTTAATTCTGTTAAGCATTTCGGGAAATCTTCAGGTTAAATTTATGCTTTAATTAATAAACGCAAAAAGACATCATTACAATATACCCCATAATGAGTACAATTTCAGGTCAATATCAAGGTTCTCTTCGCACACAAGCCACACATCTCAAATCTCAAAACACCATTATTACCGATGCGCCAACGGATAATAATGGAAAAGGAGAGGCTTTTTCACCAACTGATTTAGTTTGTGCCGCACTAAGCAGTTGTATGATGACATTGATGGGCATATTGGCAGAACGTGAAAATATCAAACTCGAAGGTTTAAAATCCGAAGTAGTTAAAATCATGAACAGCAACCCAAGAAAAATAGGTGAAGTTCAAATTACATTCACTCATCCCAATTTGGTGGCTACTGAAATACAACGCCAGAAACTAAAGAAGGCTGCGCTTACTTGTCCGGTAGCATTGAGCCTCTCAGATACCGTGAAGCAGACAATTGCCTTTAATTGGTAATTCTATTCCGCAGCTACTTGCAGTCTGCCTTTGATGTCCTGATAGTTAATATCAAAGTGAGATTTATCGTACACTGATTTCCCTTGTTCAATAATCATCACCTGAGGCGATTCGTGCTCAACACCAAATCTATCGGCAATGGCATTGGAGATAGTGCGATAGGTAAGTAAATCAAGAAGGTAAGCCTTGGCTTCTTTATCTGAATTCCAATTTCTTTCCAGCCTGTTGAGTGCTGTATTGCTGATAGAGCAACTTCTACTGTGTTTAAAAATGAGAACCGGATTTGTTTTAGATTCTTCAATGATTTGATCGATTTGACCAAGTTCGGTTAGTTCATGCCAATTCATAGCTATTAATTATTCGTACCACAAGCCCTTCTCTCGCTTGTCATACCTTGGCCTTCTTTCCTTTTCTTTCAGGTTGTCTGGTTGGGTATCGCTTTTATTAAAGAGCTTCGCCCACATCAACTTAATATTCATCAAAATGGTTCTTTCTCCTTTTACATTATCGCGGAAACTGTGTGCAAACTTTGCATCAGGATGAAGGCGATTGTCTCCATATTTTTTCATTTTAATGTTTCCCTGATAATCCCCGATTTTGGCATAGGCCCTGCTTGGAGCTCTACCCTTTATGGCTTCAGATGCACTAAGGGGATTGTGTTTATACTTCCAGTTCATTTTAACACCACGTGCATATTCACTGGCCTTTACAGAAGATTTAGTAGGGGCTACTCCAGGTAAGGATCCCTTGACAGCATTGGGTTTGTTCTGGTAATCACCTTGTTTCACTTTTACCTGAAGTCCTGCGACTTCGTAAGTGGTTTTGTCCGGCCGCTGTTTTTTAATGGACTCATCACTGGCATTGGGGTTCTGCACATAGTTTCTCCGAAATCTTGAAAGTTTAATGTTACCAGCATAACCTGCAGCCTTGGCATCATTGGAGGGAGTGCGCACTTCGATTGGGGTTTCATTGTTGTTCCACATATCACCGCTTACGCTGCCACCACCTTTTTTAGGTTTTTTAGCCTTGATATATCCTGTAAACTCTTCGCCCTGATAAACTCTACTGGGGGCGAGATCAAATAACTTGTAATTGCCAGGGTATCCTGCCGCTTTCCTCGCATTGTTGGATGGAGTTCTGCCAGGGATTGGAGTTCCGTTGTTGTTCCATACTTTACCGCTTATGCTACCACCACCTTTTTCTGGTCTTTTGGTTTTAATATTTCCTGTAAAGTCTGCCCCCTGCTTATTGAATCCGGGAGATAACTCTCCTCTTTTGAATGTACCTGAGTAGCCTGCTATACCATTGTTTTTTGGAGTGCGTACAGGAATAGCCGTTCCGTTATTATTCCAAAGTTTTCCACTTACACTGCCTCCACCTTTCTCTGGTCGTTTGGTTTTAATATTTCCTGCAAAGCCAGTTCCTTGTTTACTAAACCCAGGTGATAATTCCCCTCTTCTGAATGTTCCTGAATAATCACCAATTCCCGTTCCGCCTCTTGGAGTACGCACTGGAATTGGCGTTCCATTATTGTTCCACCTTTTTCCGCTAATACTTCCTCCGCCTTTCTCCGGTCTTTTGGTTTTAATATTTCCTGCAAAGCCGGTTCCCTGCTTACTAAAGCCTGGGGAAAGTTCACCTCTTCTGAATGTTCCTGAGTAATCCCCTATGCCTGCTCCTCCTCTCGGAGTGCGCACAGGAATGGGTGTTCCGTTATTGTTCCATCGCTTACCACTAATACTTCCCCCGCCCTTAACAGGTCTTTTGGATTTAATATTTCCTGCAAAGCCAGTTCCTTGTTTTGAAAATCCAGGAGAAAGTTCACCTCTTCTAAATGTCCCTGAGTAATCTCCTATACCTGCTCCACCTCTTGGGGTTCGAACTGGAATTGGAGTTCCATTATTGTTCCATCGCTTGCCATTAATACTTCCACCTCCCTTGGATTGCCTTCGGGATTTAATATTTCCCGAATAGCCAGTTCCTTGTCTTGAGAATCCGGGAGAAAGTTCACCCTTTTTAAACCTTCCACTGTAGTTAATGCCATCTGCACCTATGCCAGGTGCTCTTGGTGGCAGAGGATCTCTGTTTTTATTCTTACCAGAAATGGACCTGAACCCGCTTCCTTTTAAAGTTTGTCCACCTCTTCGAGGGGTATTAAAGCCACCACCGGCCCTCCCACCGTATGCTCTATCGCCTCCTGGTTTTCTTCCAAAGAATTTGAG
This sequence comes from Cyclobacteriaceae bacterium, assembly GCA_040216665.1. GTDB lineage: Bacteria > Bacteroidota > Bacteroidia > Cytophagales > Cyclobacteriaceae > ELB16-189. Next base: position 462,764 of record JAVJOQ010000010.1, read on the forward strand.
GCTATCACGGCCTACAAGCCCCGCAGGGATAGAACGAAAATTTCGCATGCGAACGGGCCTTCCGGTAATATCTCCTTTATAGGGTTTTTCACCTTTGGATACTTTCCCCCAATAAACATTTTTTTTGCCTCTCTGAATGAATGGCCCGGAACGTGTATTAGGAAATACGTTGATTCTTTTGGCTCGGCCAACACCTGATTCTCTTTTGGCGGCTTTTCTGATTTTTGATTCGTTGGGATATGTTCTTTGAACATCTCTACCCGACTTGGATGAATGGTTAACAAAACGACCACTTTGAGGGTATATTTTTTTATACCGGGCAGATCGTGATGGTGTACCTACTGGCCCACCTTTAATATTTCCCTTCCATGCGCGCTGACGATCTTGTGGCACTTGTCTTATCGGAAGTGCACCTGATGCTGTCCTTTTATAAACAATTGGCTTTCGAGGTTTTTGTGATGAGTTGTTAACATAAGGTCCCCTTTGAGGAAACACATTGCTGCGAGCAGATCTGCTTTTACGCGATTGAATTCTGATTTTGTGACCAGAGATGTCACCTTTCCATGCACGTGAACGATCTGAAGGAGGAGTATCAAAAATTCTTCCTCTGGGTTGCGCGGCTCTATCCGTTTTTGTTCTTGCCCTATCCCTGTAAGGGTCATTTTGTTCCCATCTGCGGTTTGCTCTTGACGCAGAGGATTTGTTAAGTGTTCTCAACCTACGACCAGAAATGTCACGTGTTTTTACACGTTTTCTCTTTTTGACTGTTTTAAACTTCGATTCTCGTACCTGTTTTTGGTTGGGAATGGGCTTGTCTCCCTTTGTGTTTTGTGCGTGAGCGGAAACTGAAAAGAATAGGAGTATCACTAAGAACCCAATTGTTTTCAAAGTGTGGCTAAAAAATGGTGCGGTATTTCCCTTTCTGGTCGTCAAAAAAGCTATTGCTGAAACAGGCTAAATTAAGAAAAAAGAGCCAAAACCATTTAATTGGCCATTTTTAGCCAATCTGACAATAAACGGGCAGATCTATAGAAAATTTTCCTTTCTAAACTTCAAAGACCTAGTAATTGGCCAATTCTTCAATCTTTCCTTTCAACCTTCCCTTTGCTAAAAAATTGTTCTCTAAAGCAGGCATAAATGGAATCGGAGTATCAAGACTCGCAACCCTCATTACTGGAGCATCCAAATGTTTAAAATAATGCTCATTGATCCAGGCAGAAATTTCTCCTCCTATACCACCTGTCAGTGTGTCTTCATGTAATACCAAAATCCGATTTGTTTTCTTTACCGTTGCCGCTACTGCTTCCTTATCCCAGGGCAATAATGTGCGCAGGTCAATAATCTCTGCACTAATATTCGGTAACGTAGTCACAATTTCTTTGGCCCAATGCACCCCCATGCCATAGGTGATGATAGAAATGTCTGTTCCTTCTACAACTGTTTTGGCTTTGCCAATCTCTACAGTGTAGTAATCATCAGGTATTTCTTCCTTTATAGAACGATACAGCGCCTTATGCTCGAAATACAAATAAGGATTTGGATCTTCAATCGCAGCGTTCAGCAATCCTTTGGCATCATAAGGATTGGATGGGTAAACTATTTTTAAACCCGGAGTATGGAAAAACCATGCTTCATTGGATTGGCTGTGGAAAGGCCCGGCCGCTGTACCTGCTCCCGTGGGCATTCGCACCACCACGTCTGCGTTTTGCCCCCATCTCCAATGTGATTTGGCAAGATTATTTACAATCTGATTAAATCCTTCCGTGACAAAATCAGCGAACTGCATTTCTACCATCGCTTTCATTCCTTTTATGGAAAGTCCAAGCCCAGCACCTACAATGGCAGACTCACAAATTGGGGTATTGCGAACTCGTCCTTTACCGAAAGCACTTACGAAACCATCAGTAATCTTAAAAACGCCACCATACTCGGCAATGTCCTGCCCCATTAAGACAAGGTTGGAGTGCCTCTCCATACTTTGGCGCAAGCCATCGGATATGGCATCAATAAATCTTTTTTCTGAAGTTTTTTTTGATTTAGGCTTAACTTGAATTTGCTCAAATGGCTTGAATAAGTCCGCTACTTCTATTTCCGTGCTTACTTCTGGCGGGCTGCTTTCAAATGCGGTAGTCAATCCAACTTCAATTTCTTTTTTAATTTTTTTAGTGGTCTCCTCAACAAACCCTTTGTCTATTACTCCTTCTTTTAGAAGGTACCTTTCGTAATTCACCAAAGGGTCTTTTTTTGCCCAGTCCTCCATCAACTTCTTGGGTACGTATTTAGTACCCGAAGCCTCTTCATGACCACGCATTCTGAAAGTGATAGCTTCCAATAAAACTGGTCTTGGATTTTTTCTAATGCTTTCCGCCAGCGTTTTTACAGTATCGTAAACTTCAAGAATATTATTGCCGTCTATTTTTACTCCTTCTATTCCGTATCCAATGGCTTTATCAACAAAGTTTTTGCATCGGAATTGTTCATTGCTTGGTGTGGAGAGGCCGTAGCCATTATTCTCAACAATAAAAATTACGGGCAAGTCCCATACTGCAGCTACGTTAATGGCTTCATGAAAATCTCCTTCGCTGGTTCCACCGTCACCATTAAATACGGCAGTGACTCTTTTCTCTTTTAATAATTTTCCGGCCAATGCAATTCCATCGGCTACACCATTTTGAGGTCCCAGGTGGGAAATCATCCCTACGATATGATGCTCATTGGTGCCGAAGTGAAAAGAGCGGTCCCTTCCTTTTGTATAACCCAGAGAAGTTCCTTGCCATTGTGAAAACAACCGATCAAAAGGCATATTTCTCGATGTGAATACGCCCAGATTCCGGTGCATTGGTAGAATATAATCGTTGCTGTCCAAGCCTTTGGTTAACCCAACTGCAATCCCTTCCTGACCAATCCCGCTAAACCATTTGCTGATTTTATTCTGTCTAAGCAGGATTAGCATCTTTTCTTCAATAAGCCGTGGTCTTAAAAGTCCTTCGTAAAGCTCTTTAAGAATTTTATCGGAGTATTTCTTACGGTTGAATTGCATAGCACTTTATAATTGCGTGGCAAGTTAATGATAGGTAGGATATAAGAATAAGGCTTGTATGAGGTATTTTGATTAGCTGAGTAAAAGGGTTGAATAGGTCAATCCAAAAAGTACGACTATTTTTGAACAATGATCAATTTCGATTCTTTTACATTGGAGAATGGCCTTCGCGTTTTAGTTCATGAAGATCCAACTGTTCAGATTGCTGCCATCAATATCTTATATGATGTAGGCTCTCGCGATGAGCTAAGTGATAAAACTGGATTTGCTCACCTTTTTGAGCATTTGATGTTTGGGGGGTCAGTCAATATCCCTAGTTACGATGAGCCCCTCCAAAGGGTGGGCGGGGAAAACAACGCTTTTACCAACACAGATATTACAAACTATTACCTCACGCTTTCTGCAGACAACATAGAAACAGGTTTTTGGCTGGAAAGTGATCGCATGTTGAGCTTATCTTTTGATCCACACGTGCTCGAGGTGCAGCGTAAAGTGGTAATAGAAGAGTTTAAGCAGCGATATTTAAATCAACCATATGGTGACGTATGGTTGAAGCTTCGACCCTTAGCCTACCATGCGCACCCTTATCAGTGGGCAACTATTGGAAAGGAGATTAAGCATATTGAGGAAGCAACCATGGAGGATGTGAAATCATTCTTCTATACACACTATCTGCCCTCTAATGCGATAATGGTAGTGGCAGGAAATGTGAAGACTGAAAACATCAAACAGTTATCGAAAAAGTGGTTTGGAGCAATTCCTTCAGGTAAAAAGAAGGATAGAAACCTTGTAAAGGAACCAGCTCAAAAAAACAAAAGAACGCTGGAAGTAAAAATGGATGTGCCAGCTGCTGCCTTGTATAAGGCCTATCATATGCCGGGCAGATTTGATATGGATTTTCATGCAGCAGATTTAGTGAGCGATGTACTGGGCCGGGGAGATTCTAGTCGGTTGCATCAGCGGTTGGTCAAGGATAATCCAATTTTCAATTCGCTATCAGCATTTACTATGGGGACCATTGATCCAGGGCTCATGGTGATTAATGGTAGGGTGAAAGAAGGAATGGATTTAAAGGAAGCGGAAAAAGCATTGGACGATGTAGTATATGATTTTATTGAAAAGGGAATTACAGTTGCAGAATTAGAAAAGGTAAAGAATCAAGCTTTGTCAACACTTGAGTTTGGAGAGGTCGATGTACTGAATAGGGCGATGAATTTAGCCTTTGCCGCTCTTTCTGGTGATGCCAATCTGGTGAATAGAGAACGAGGACTTATTGAGGCAATTGAGGGTAAGGAGGTTGATCGTTTAGCTCAACAAATACTAAGGGAAGAAAACGCTAGCGTGCTCTATTACAATACGAATAACTAAAATCAATAGGAGATGAAAATGAGAGTGGGAATGGGTTTCGATGTTCACCAATTGGAAGAAGGAAAGGACTTTTGGTTGGGGGGAATAAAATTGGAAGCTGAAAAGGGTGCCGTAGGGCATTCAGATGCTGATGTGCTTATCCATGCCATTTGTGATGCGTTGCTGGGGGCGGCTAATCTCGGAGACATTGGGCTTCACTTTGTGAATACCGATCCAAGGTGGAAAGGAATGCAAAGCAAATTCTTCCTGAAAGAGGTAAACCGAATGATTACTGAAAAGGGCTGGCAGATTGAAAATATAGATTGTAGCCTTTGCCTTGAAAAGCCCAAGATCAATCCACACATTCCTGCCATGAAACAAGCCCTTGCGCCAATGATGGGTATACCTGAAGATCTAATCTCTATAAAAGCAACCACCAATGAGCGGATGGGCTACGTAGGAAGAGAAGAAGGAGTGAACGCATATGCAGTAGTGTTGCTTCGAATGGATTAGCATCAGTATCTTGCTACAAGTAATAAAAACATCAGATGGCTCACACACCATCAAGCACCTGGGGTTAAATGAGACGTACCACTCCACACATGGTGCGATTCAGGAATCGAATCACATATATATTGAACAAGGTCTTCATTATTTCATTGATCGTTTCAAGGTAGAGTCAATAAAAATTCTTGAGGTAGGTTTTGGTGCGGGGCTCAATGCATTGCTTACTATGCTGGATGAGAGAACGTTAGGTGTCAAAAAGACATATCATACAGTGGAGGCTTTCCCTTTGCCTGACGATATCATAAAGCAATTGAATTACCCCGACCACCTTACCAATAGTAGTGCCGTGCAAGGTTTTTTGGAATTACATGCAGCGGCCTGGGACGAGGAAGTGAAGATAAATAATGACTTTACAATTCGTAAAATTCATGCGGATATAAGTTCAGTAAGGTTGGAAGAAGATTTTTATGATTTGGTATACTTTGATGCATTTGCTCCAAAAATTCAACCAGAGATTTGGGCCAAATCAGTATTGGCTACCGTAATAAGGGTGATGAAAAATAATGGAGCGATAGTAACCTACTGTGCCAGTGGTCAATTTAAGAGAGACTTGAAAGAATTAAATATGGCGATTGAGGAGGTGCCAGGGCCACCTGGTAAGCGGGTGATGGTTAGGTCCTACCGATTACGTAAATAGGGAATTTGGTATTTGAAAGTTTCTAAATTACCGTAATTTGCGTCCTTAATTTCAGAAAACAACACATTCTTGAAAGCCGTCTTACTCTCCTTGGTTATTTTTTGCGGATTAACTGTTTCTGCTCAAAACATACTTGAAAAAAAACTAGATGGTTCAGAGCAGGGGAAATCACTGTCTGTTTTCTTCGAAGAATTGGAAAAAAGTGATCCTATCAAATTCTTTTACCTCCCTGATTGGATTACAAATACAAAAATAGAGCAGGATTATAGTGGAAAGACACTCGAATATTTTCTTGAGGATATTTTCCGGAGCACAACCATTGAGTTTCAGGTGGTCAGTGACTATGCAATCATCCTCATAAAGGATCCTTCTCAATCCATTTTAAGAGACCGTCTTCTTAATACAGCTGGTAAAGAACGAAAAAAAATTGAAACTATAATTATTGGTAATCCATCTTCTGGTCGTGTTGGTAAAGTCACTCTTAAAGGTGGAGTTACCGATGAGAAAAGTAAGGACCCATTAGTGGGGGCTTCCGTAATTATTCAAGATTTAGATGAGGGTGTAACTACTGATGTAGATGGGAATTTCACTATCAGCATGCCTGCGGGCCAACATATATTGAATGTGAGGTATTTTAATTATGAAGATAAGGTCTATGATTTACAGATCTATGAAGATGGCAGCCTCAATGTTCCGCTAAGCGAAACCCCAACATTATTAGAAGAGATTGTGGTTACGGATAAGGCTTTTTCCAATGTGATGGGTAATAGAGGAGGTCAAACTACCATAAAGCTTGCTGAAATAAAAAGAATGCCTTCTTTCATGGGGCAGGTGGATTTGATCAGACAAGTGCAAACTTTACCTGGAGTGACTTCAGTTGGAGAAGTAGCAACTGGGTTTAACGTGAGAGGTGGGGGGGTAGATCAAAACCTTGTGCTTTACGATGGGATTAACGTTTTTAACATTTCACATGTTTTTGGGTTTTTCTCTGCTTTCAATTCGGATGCACTAAAAGAAGTGAGCTTTTACAGAGGCGGGATACCCGCAGAATTTGGTGGGCGCGTATCTTCCGTGCTAAACATCAGTGTAAAAGAGGGAAATTTTGAGAAGTGGGAAGGCAATGGTGGTATTGGGATAATAGCCAGCAACTTTACAGTGGGTGGGCCAATTGTAAAAGATAAGACCTCAGCCATCGTTTCGTTACGTTCTTCTTACTCTGACTGGTTGCTTAAAAAAGTAAAGACCAATTATCAGGATATTCAAAATAGTTCAGTGGCTTTTTATGATGCTTCTTTAAAATTAAGCCATCTGTTTAGCAGCGATACCAAGTTACAGTTTACGGGTTATGTGAGTCAGGATAAATTTGGTTTACCAACCGACACAGTTTACAGATGGCATAACCGGATGGGCGTATTTCGCCTCGATCACAATTTCAATGATAAATTAGGTGGGTCGCTAACAGCAGGTATAGGCAACTATGCTTACACCGTAGAAGATGAAGAGCCAGGTAATGCTTATGAATTGGGTTTTGGCGTAACGTATCCAACTCTTAAAGCAGATTTCAACTACAACTTTGGTAAGCATAAATTAAATTTTGGTGCGAGTTCAGTTTATTATAAGTATAACCCCGGCTCGATTCAGCCCTCTTCAGATGAATCATTAGTCTCATCACAACAGCTTGACAAGCAAAACACACTCGAGAAAGCGATATATATAAGCGAGAATTTTCAATTGCATGACCGGTTTAATATTGATCTGGGGGTAAGGTACTCTATGAATACTTCTTATGGCGCTGCGAATGTTTACGTTTATGAATCCGGTTTACCCAAGGATGTAAATTCAATCATTGATACGCTCTCTTATGCGAAAGGAGATAAGGTAAAAAGCTATACTGGCTTGGAGCCAAGGTTCAGTGTTCGCTACTCGCTTGCGCCCAATGCATCTGTGAAGGCAGGGTTCAATCGGATATATCAATACACCCATTTGATATCCAATTCAGCAGCGGTCGCTCCAATCGACATTTGGCAGCCAAGTAACTATCATTTCCAGCCTCAATATGCTGATCAAGTTTCCATCGGGTTTTTCAAAGACTTTAAGGAGAAGACCTACGAGACTTTTGTAGAATTCTATTATAAGAATATTTATGATTTACTTGATTTTAAAGATGGGGCACAACTTATCCTTAATGATCATTTGGAAACAGACTTGCTTAGAGGAAATGGGCTTGCCTATGGGTTTGAACTTTCAATCACTAAAAGTAGGGGTCGTTTCAACGGAACATTAAATTATACCTATTCACGTTCGTTCAGAGAAACAAAAGGAGATACGTCCGTTGAAAGTATTAATGAGGGTGAGCAATATCCTTCCAACTTTGATCAACCACATGTATTTAATTTCAATTGGAAGTACAATATTTCTAAGCGCTATTTTATCTCAAGCAATTTTACCTACCATACAGGTAGACCTATCTCAGCTCCCACTACGGCATATTTAATCGACAATGTACCGGTGGCTAATTTCTCATTGCGTAATCAATACAGGATTCCCGATTATCATCGATTGGATTTGGCTTTTATTATCGAAGGCAATCATAAACGTAAAAAATTCTGGGATGGGACATGGACCATTTCTGTTTATAATGTTTACGGACGAAAAAACCCTTATACAATATTTTTTGCTGACAACGGTAAAGGAGTATTGCGCCCCTACCAGATGGCGATTATTGGAGCAGCCATACCATCAGTTTCATACACATTTAAATTTTGAGTTAGAATAATGAAGAATTTGATTTTGGGATTCTTGGTGTTTTTGGTGATTGGATCATGTATAGATCCAATTACACTAAAAGTAGAATCTGAAGAAGGGGCAATTGTAGTGGATGGTGGGATTACAGGCACTGAGGGTCCGTATGTTGTTAACCTGTTTAGATCAGTGGGTGTATACAGCGATTTAGAAAAAAGACCTGCAGTTACCGGGTCTTTCGTGTACATCATTGATGAGGAGGGCACAAAGCATCGGTTGAAGGATAACGCCCCCGGTATTTTTGTATCAGACCCAAGTTTTAAGGCCGAATATGGTAAAAGTTATTATTTAAGAATAGAGGCTTTTGGTGGAAACATTTACGAATCTGAACCTGATATACTTCGTCCCATTGGGGATATAGATAATGTCTATTTTGAATTTGAAGACAAAGTAGATGAGCCCAATAGTCCAGAGAATAATGCGGGGTTCAATGTTTATATAGATGCCAAGCTTAATGAGAGTGATGTCAATTATGTGCGGTGGAATTGGAGCGGAATTTATGAAACACAAACCTTTCCGGAAAAAAAAATGAGCCGCTCACCTGATGGTCCCTTGGTGCCTGATCCTCTGCCTTGTAGTGGTTATCGGATTATAAATGGGACACTTACTCAATCCTCACCATGCTCCTGTTGCTCGTGCTGGGTTTCTGAGTATAGCCGCGCACCAGAAGTTGGAGATTTGACCTTCTATGGAGGGCAAGTTTCAAGGTATAAGATTGCTTACATCCCAGCGACAAAAGAATTGTTTCTTAATAAGTATTACGTTCAGGTACAACAAGCCAGCATTTCAAAAGAGGTTCACGACTATTGGGAATTGGTAAAAGTTCAAAAAGAAGGTGGCAGTAGCCTTTTTCAACCTACATCTGCAAAGATCAAAGGGAATCTGAGATGTATTAACGATCCAACAGCTGAGGTTTTTGGATTATTCTCAGTATCGGATGTTAAAACGAAGTCAATTTTTATTCAACGAAGCGATATACCCTATAATTTACTTCCTATTGATGAAGTTCCTAATGACTGCAGGTTTGTAGCTGAAAATTCCTCAACTGTTAAACCTGATTTTTGGTGATATGAATAAAGCCAAAAAAATATTCTTCGGAATAGCGTTTCTTTTGTTCTCCCTTTTTGGATTTGTGGAAGACGAGTCGCTAAAAGAGTTGACGGAAAAATTCAATGCCTACAATGAAATTTTTCCTCAAACTAAACTGGTGCTTACATTTAATCAGCCTGAGTATGCACCTGGTGACACAGTTTACTTTAAAGCACATCTGTTGGACGAAGATTTTAGAACACTAAAAGGCAGACAAGTGGCTTCATTGGTTTTGGTAGATGCTGACGGTGCGGAGGTAAGCCGAGAATCGTTTACTATCAATAATGGCATGGCGGGTAATCAAACCATACTGTCTGAAGATTTGCCTGGTGGTGTATACAAGTTAGTAGCCTATACCAATTGGATGAAGAATTTTTCACCCAAAACATACTTTACTACTTTGTTAACTGTAGCTAGTGATAACTATTTTATGCCGAGGTCAGACTTACCGGTGAAGATGGAGTTATTTCCGGAAGGTGGTAATCTGGTGGCAGGTTTGTCAACAAAAGTAGTAGTAGCGGCAACCAAGGGTGGAGTGCCAGTTGCTGCTGATGGAAAAATCGTAGATACTGATGGAAATGAGTTAAAGAGATTTACTTGTGATAAAACGGGACATGCAAGCTTTGAACTTACGCTGAGTGAGGAGATGCAGTACAACCTAGAAGTAACTGGAGGCGTTAAATCTCCTGTCGTGGTGGAGAAGGAAGGATATCTACTGCAAGTAAAAAAGGAAGGCGAGTTATTGAATGCGTCCGTTCAGGTGCAATCAAAAAGAGCATCCAAAGAAAGTGTTTATGTAGTAGCTACTAGCCGAAGTAAAATCAGATACGCTTCTATGATTTCACTAACAGGGGATAAGGCCTCATCTGTCTTAATACCTTTGAAAAATATTCCTGAAGGTATACTGCAGATTACATTGTTTGATTCAAAGTTGAGGGAACTGGCTGGCCGTCTGGTTTATATTGACAATCAGAATGAACCTGATATAAATATTCAATTGGATAATGAGAGTGTAGCTACCCGAGGTACGGTTTCTTATACAGTAAGTATAGCAGATGGAGATGGTAATGCGACAACAGGAGACTTTACTATTTCTGGAATTTATAGCGATTTATTTTCTGGAATAAGTGTAGATAATTTCAAAGAGCAGTTACTTATTAGTAGTGACATTTCAGAATCGAATTATTTTTTAAGAGAAGTTGATTTGGGCACTGAGGCAGGATTGGTGTCACTAGATGCATTTCTTGTGACAAAAAAATGGGAGAGATTTCACTGGGAAGATGCGCTAGACAATAAAAAGAATGTACCGAATTATAAACCACAGGATATACTTGTTTATGAGGGAGTAGCATCTTTCAAAGACAATGGAAAAGCTGTGCCAGACTCAACCCAAGTGATGTTCTTCTTACAAAAGAATATTTTTGGATACGAAGTTAGCACCAGGGACGATGGTAAAATAACGTGGCCTGTGTATTTTGATTTTTATGGAGACGAAAATGTAATGTATTCGATGGAGTCAAGAGGAAAATCACTGGCTAACACAACTATCAAATTACAATACGATTCACTTTCAGATGTTAAGGCTCCAATAGTTGAGCCGACCGGGAAAAAGGATCCATATTATACCTTTAATACAGTGGCTAAGGTTGCGAACACTTCGTTCACTTATGGGTGGAACAAAGAGGTAAAGGAGGTGGAAAATACAAATCCAAATGCCGCTATAGAAGATGAATTGAATGGAGTGGATTTTACCATTAAGGTTGATGACTATGTTGTATTTCCTACAATTGAAGACCTCTTTAGAGAGGTTGTGAGATTTGTACAAAACAGAAGAGTAGGCGGTAAACCAACCCTGCGTGTACTCTCAACAGATAGCAACAATCCAATGATGGGAGACCCACTATATGTTGTAGATGGGATTGCTACCAAAAATACGGACTACATTTTGAGCATGAATCCTGGGGATATTGCCATCATCAAAGTAATCAATGATATAAAAAAATTGAGAAATCTTGGAAGTATCACCAAGAATGGAGTTGTATTTTTTCAAACTAAAGTGGCAAATTTGGGTTCACTTATTCCTAAGGATGACATCCTAAATATTCGCGGTTTGAACAAACCGCAAGTGTTGAGTGCTTCGCCCAATTCAAAATCTGAAAGAGTTCCACATCTTAAATCAACAGTGTATTGGAATACACAACCAGAGTTGAATGAAAGTGGAAATGTATCTGGCGCTTTTTATGCTGCGGATAATACCGGAACAATTAAAGTGCGCGTAAGAGGTATAACCACTGACGGAATTCCTTTTGATAAGGAGGAAGAGGTGCGGGTTGCTTTTAAATCCAACTAGCTTGATTCGTTATTCGAACGAATAGAGACGTTGGGGGGTAAGACAAGTTGTAAGCCTGAAATCACTTTCGTTCGTGTCTGATATTTTTTTAATAGGCGGGAAAAAAGAAACGCCAATCTTCTGGCAATCTTTTCGGCATGTAGCGAGAAACCGATCGTAGTAACCCTTGCCATACCCCACACGATGCCCAGTTTCATCAAAAGCTAATAATGGCACAATAACCAAATCAATCTTTTCGTGCTCAGTAGGCACACCCTGTTTAGGTTGCTGTATGCCCCAATTATTTGACTCCAATTGATGAAGCCCTTCAAAATAGAAGTTTTCCAGCAGGTCAGTCTTTTTATTAATGCGAGGAATGGATAATCTGATATTTGGAAACTCTCTTCTTATTCTGTCAATAATCAACCAGGAGTCAAATTCTTTATTGGCTGTTATTGGTAAAAAACTGTGAACAACTTTTATGAAGGATAAGTCAACAAACGAAAAGAACCTCTCACAAATGGCATGATTGAACTGCAGGTAGTTGACTTCTGTAATTGCCTTTCTTTTCTCCAGGTACGCCTTTCTGACTTCTGTTTTTATCATTCCAGCTACTTGGAGTGTGGGTACATGAGTAGATTGAACTGAAAGTCGAAAGGATCAAAAGCAGCAAGCACTTTTTGAATGAATTTTGGATCTTCCTGGTAAAAATTGAGAAAATTATCGCTCCGTTCCTGAAGCCCACCATTTGGGAAAAGATAATCCTTCACCTCTTCGATCTGCCGTAGTTTATCAGAATGATTTCTCTTTTCAGCTTTTAATAATTTCTGTTCGATTCGCTCAAAACTTTTAGCCGTTCTTTTTGCTTCGGCCTCTACCAACGACCCCAATGTAGGATCAATTTCAACTGCTCGTGTTTTTACTTCGCCAAGCAGGGTACCTACATTGTTTAATTCCTTGGTAAGTGTCAGGTTGTGGTGAGTGTTTTTTGAAACCCAATCATTAAAAAGAAAATTTTTCTCATTGAACAATTCCTTAACCCCTAGTCCTGTTTTTTTAAATTTACGAGCCATCGGTCCGTTTAATACCAGTGCGAAATTTCTTGGCATTAGAATAGGAAAGGGAATTTTGAAATGATCAAAGACGCCTTTTAATTGGAGCCAATAAATGACTTCTGCAGGGCCTCCAAAGTAAGCAAGGTTCGGCAGAACTACTTCTTGATACAATGGACGTAAAATCACATTGGGACTGAACTTCTCAGGTTCATTTTTTATCATGCCCCTGATTTGGTCATCCGTAAATTTGATATCACTATCTACAACAACGAATCCATCTGCTGTTTTCTCGATGCGACTTCTTAAATTATCTACCAGATAAAAGAAGTTGATATCACGCGCATATACCTGAGTGGAATAGCCTTCACTATTTAAAGCTGTATTGGTAGCCTCTACTTTATTTTTGGAAGTATGATGGAAAAGATCATCAGTAATTACATCCGCTAATTGAGATTTTAGGGCGCGGTGGTCGGCATCTACAATTACCAACCCTTCTTTGCCAAATAGCTCATTTACATAATAACGAACAGCATCACTGAGATTTTCATGCTTGAGATAAGCACTTTCAAAAACAGACACATCTCCTGGTAATTCACTAAGAATATTTTTAAGACTTTTAGGATTAAAGCGACCTACACCACCTTCCTGATCTGTTTGCCAAGTGTACTTTTTTCCATATAGCTTAAAGTAGCTGATCTCTTCAAAATCGTGATCCTCTGATGCCATCCAATACACTGGCACAAAGTTGAAGGAGGGATAGGATTCTTTTAACGCTTTACACGCGTTAACTACAGATGCTATTTTATAAATAAAGTATAAGGGTCCTGTGAATATGTTAAGCTGATGTCCTGTGGTGATGGTAAAAGTGTTACTCTCTTTTAGTGCGTTAATATTTTCTTCTACAGGTGCAGAGACTTCAAGATCCTTGTACTGCTCTTTTAGGCAATCGTGAAGGATGGTTCTTGATCCATTGGAGAATGATTTTTGTTTGTCCTTGATTTGATCCTCAAAGGCAGGAAGGGAAGGGAATCGGTTATAAAATTTTTTTAGAGAATCCTTTTGATGGATGTAGTCAAGGAAAAATGGCGAAAATATTTTTGTGTCCTTAAAAGGAATTTTTGTGTTCTGCATAGTCAACAATAGCTCAGGGTTCGGATTAACATAACTCGACTAACGACTTTTTGGGCTTATAAGTTTATGATTTTACAGGAGTTACTCCAACGGGTTGTGCAATCAGGTCAAATTCGGAGGCATCCGTCACTTTTGCCATTACGAAATCCCCAATACGTAGGTAGTTTTCTTTGGCATCCAGGAGCACTTCGTTGTCCACCTCTGGGGAATCATATTCAGTTCGCCCAATAAATTGACCGCCCTCTTTTCTGTCAATCAACACCTTGTAGGTATTGCCAATCTTATTCTGATTATTCTCCAATGAAATGCTCTGCTGCAAATCCATAATAGCATCAACCCGCTCTTGCTTTACATTAACTGGGATATCGTCTTTCATGGTGTGAGAAAAAGTATTCTCTTCATGCGAGTAAGGGAATACCCCCAACCTGTCGAATCTTGATTGCTCCACAAAATCGAGCATTTCCTCAAATTCATTTTCAGTCTCCCCAGGATGCCCTGCAATTAAAGTAGTTCGGATGGCAATATCAGGCACTTTTTCACGAATGGTATGAATCAGCGCTGTAGTCTTTTCTCTGCTTGTCCCTCGCTTCATGAGTTTCAGCATTTTTGTCGATCCATGTTGTAGTGGAATATCGATGTAATTACAAATGTTGCTTCTCTCAGCCATTACATCCAATACATCCAGTGGAAAACCAGTAGGGAAAGCATAATGCAATCGAATCCATTCAATACCTTCTACATCAGAAAGGTTTTTTAGCAGATCGGCTAGCACTCTTTTCTTATAGAGATCTAGTCCGTAGTAGGTGGAGTCCTGAGCAATGAGAAGCAGTTCCTTTGTTCCGTTCTTGGCAAGGTTTTTAGCTTCTTTTACAAGCTCTTCAATAGGGCGTGAGATGTGACCTCCTCTCATCAATGGGATGGCACAAAAAGAGCATGGCCGATCACATCCTTCAGAAATCTTTAAATAGGCGAAATGACTAGGGTTGGTTAGAATGCGCTCCCCTACCAACTCATGCTTGTAGTTGGCATTGAGTTGTTTGAGCAGTCGGGATAAATCACGGGTCCCAAACCACGAGTCGACTTCAGGAATTTCCAGCTCAAGGCTGTCTTTGTACCGCTGAGATAGACACCCTGTTACATATACCTTTTCAACAATCCCTTCTTGTTTGGCATCTACATAACGTAAGATCGTGTCAATCGACTCTTGTTTGGCATTGTCAATAAACCCGCAGGTATTGATTACTACGATGTTTGAGTCGTCCTTTTGAGACTCATGGGTGGCTTCAATGCCATTGCCTTTGAGTTGAGTCAGTAGCACTTCACTGTCCACGGTGTTTTTTGAGCAACCCAGTGTTACGATATTAACTTTTGTTTTCTTTGTTCCCTTTGTTTTCAAAATCGTTGATTCCTATTGGGTGGCAAAAATACGAAGGTTGAGGCAGTTAAACTCTAACCAATTGATATGATATACGCATTCGTTTTGCCCTGATTGAAAGAGTTCGATAGATCTGATTAAATACCTTTTTCAGCTTTCAAATTAGTAGCGAACAAAGATTTGGCCTTAATGTTGATGACGTATCTTTGCTGCCTTAAATGAGATTTTCAGCTCAAATATTGATTATTTGCCTCTTCAGCATCTTTGCTGGTTCCTGTTATGAGGACCCTGAGTGCATTGATTTGCGCAATGATTATGTGGGGTTCACCTTTAAAAAATTGTTTGACAGGCAGGCTGACACTGTTGGGGTGTTGGGCATTACTACTTCTGGTACTGATAGCGTTTTTTACGAATTTCTTAATGTTGCAGGTAGCATTCAGGTTCCACTCAATATTACTACGTCTTCGCAGTCATTTGTTTTTAATCTTCTTAGCGGAGCATATTCAATGACTTTGGACTATAAATCCCAGCCTCAGTTTGAATCTGTAGATTGTGGGCCACGGTTTGTGCTCACGGATCTGAGTGTAGCTCAACACAATTTTGACTCAATCAGCGTAACAAACAATGTGGCAGTGACGATCGAAGGAGGGAGTAATTTTGACATATATCGTTGTCCAATTACCAACAATTTTAAAATAGCGTTCAGACAATTATATGCTGATGAAGAAACCAATGGAGATGCCCTCATAGAAAATCTTCATGGTGTGCGAACGGACTACCTTCCTTTTATTTATTATGCTAATCAAGAGGTCAGCTCTGTTGTTGTGCCTTTGAATCCGACCACAGCACCTACAAATATTCTGTTGGATTCAAAAGATAGTGGGTTGTCAAGCTTGGATATCAGTTACGAATTTGAAACGGCCAGCATTTTCGATGTTTGCGGCAATCAGAATTTTATAAAGAACATTGAAGTAGGAGGCACTACCGATTATGATTTTGTAAGAGTGCAAAAGGATTCAATCACTGACCCGCCTACTACTAATTTGACATTACTTAAATGTCCGCAAACCAATCTTATTGAGTTACAGTTGGCTGGAGCACCCACTGCAGGAATTCAGATCAATAAGGTGACTGCTGGTTTTACTTCAGAGGTGTTTTATGAAGACAGTCTTACTACGAAATTGGTACTGCCTTTAGATGAAATGCAGGCTCAGACAGATTATACGATAATGTTTGAAGGTGCTACCAAGCAGATAAGTTTTGAGTATGATCGCACAGTTCAGACCTTTCACGAGCAATGTGCGCAAACTTTATTTTCTTCAGTAAACGTTTTATCATCTGATTTCACAACGCCACCTGTCACCAAAAACGATTCTATACAATTTCCAACGGTAGTCAATTTTGAAATTACTAACGACTAACATATTACTCCTTCTTTGCTCCATAGGTGCGTTGGCTCAAAAGGCTGACACGGTAAGGAATAAGTATATGCCTACCGGAATTCGAATAGGTACAGATCTAATCGCATTAGCAAAAATACCCTTGTCGAATCAGTTTGATGGGTGGGAAGTAAGTGCTGACTTAGATTTCTATAAGTACTACCTCACATTTGAATATGGGAATTGGCAAAAAACAAAATCATCAATTGATCAAAGCTATTCCAATTCTGGTAATTACTTCAGAGTAGGGGTCGATGTGAATTTGTTATTGAAAGACCCTGATAAAAATATGTTTTTTGTTGGGTTGCGTTATGGAAGGTCTTCCTTTGATGAGCTCCTTACTTACGATTTGTCCGATCCGGTCTTTGGAAATACGACTGAGATAAGGTCAAACAACGGCATGGTGTCTGGCTGGGGAGAAGTGACCGTAGGATTGCGCGTAAAATTATGGAAGGAACTTTGGATGGGTTATACAGCCCGCCTTAAGATGTCACCTTCAATTGATGAAGGTGGGGAGTTTATTGTTTATGATATTCCTGGTTATGGATTGGCCTCCAAGCGAACCTATTGGGGCTTTAATTATCAGTTGTACTGGCGGTTCCCGGTACGGAATTAAACTTTTTTAAAGAAGGAATCAACAAATTCCATTTTGTTGAACACCTGTAGGTCATCCACCTGTTCACCCACTCCAATATACTTTACAGGTATTTTAAATTCATCAGAAATGCCAATGACTACACCACCTTTGGCTGTGCCATCGAGTTTTGTAACTGCCAAGGAAGTAACTTCTGTGGCTTTAGTAAATTCTCTCGCCTGTATCACTGCATTTTGGCCAGTGCTTCCGTCCAACACCAATAGCACTTCATGCGGTCCTTCGGGCACTACTTTCTGAATGACTCTTTTTATTTTCGACAGTTCATTCATCAGGTTTACTTTGGTGTGCAACCTTCCTGCTGTATCAATGATAACAATATCGGCTCCGGACTCTACACCTTGCTTTACAGCATCAAATGCAACAGCAGAGGGATCTGTATTCATTCCTTTGGCGACCACTGGAATGCCCACGCGTTCGCCCCAAAGTTTTAACTGGTCCACGGCTGCGGCACGAAAAGTATCTGCAGCTCCGAGCAACACGCTCATCCCTTTTCTCTTGAATTGCGAAGAGAGTTTACCAATGGTTGTTGTTTTGCCAACACCATTTACACCCACAACCATAATTATGTAGGGCTTGATGTCTTTTGGTGTTCCGAAGTCAGCCAGGTCAACCGTATTGTTTTCCGATAGCAGGCTGGCGATTTCTTCTTTTAAGATTCGGTCAAGTTCAGAAGTGCCCAGGTATTTGTCCTTAGCTACCCTGTCTTGAATTCTTTCAATTATTTTCAAAGTAGTCTGAACGCCCACATCCGAGCCGATTAAAACTTCTTCGAGGTTGTCCAGTACCTCATCATCTACAGTAGATTTTCCGGCAATGGCTTTGCCTAGCTTACCAAAGAAGCTCTCTTGCGTTTTCTTAAGCCCTTGATCGAGGGAGTCTTTCTTTTCTTTGGAAAACAGATTGCCAAACATGATTTGATATTGAATTCTAAAGGAAACAAAAAAAGTCCCTAAAAGGGACCTTTTCAAATAAATTTTAAAAGAATACTATTTCTTAGCCAAAGTATCTTTTACCAATTCAGCAGGAACAATCTCTTCTTTAAAAGTATAAGCACCTGTCTTTTCAGAGCGAACGGTGCGAATTACTTTCGCGAAATTTTTTCCATCAACTTTCTTTAAGGAAGCAACAACTTTCTTTGCCATGATTACTTAATTTCTTTGTGAACGGTATATTTTTTCATGATAGGATTGTACTTCTTAAGCTCAATACGCTCAGTTGTATTCTTCCTGTTTTTGGTAGTGATGTATCGGCTCATCCCTGACAAGCCACTGGTCTTGTGCTCTGTGCACTCCAAAATCACCTGTATACGATTTCCTTTCTTAGCCATTGTTGTACTTTTATAATATTAGATAGAAAGTGTTCCCTTCGCCTTCGCGTCTTTCAACACAGCTGAAATACCTTTCTTATTAATCGTTTTAATAGCGTTGGCAGATACCTTCAATGTTATCCACTTATTCTCTTCAGGAATAAAAAAGCGCTTTTTATGAAGGTTTGGATAGAATTTACGCTTCGTCTTGTTATTCGCATGCGAAACGTTATTCCCCGACTGAGGCCTTTTTCCTGTAATTTGACAAACCCGTGCCATAACTCTCTTTCTTGGTTAATTAATGCCCTTTTTCAAAAGGGACTGCAAATATCGCTAAAAGAGCCCTAAATATCCAATATGCCTCCAAAATAAAGCGCGTAAGTTTCATCTTATTCAAAAATAAGGCTGGAGCGTCTTATATAATGGGTTTTAAGACTAGTAGATAACGAATTTCCGTCCATAAGTCTTTCCCCCGTAGGTGAATCGAGCAATGTAAAGCCCAGATGTCATTCCACTGATGGACATGGAAAAAGGCTGCTTGCCATTTATAAACAGGGGCTCTGTTAATTTTTGACCCGTAATGGAAAATAATTGCATGAGAAGGCCTCTGTCTGTGAGGATGGACAATGTCTCTGTTGAATTAATGGGGTTGGGGTAAATGGTAATGTCTGGTTCATTGGGTAAAAGTTGCCCTCCGTCATTTTTTAAGATGACCATACCACCCGTGACAGACCCAACTGCAATTGCAGGCTTGTCGCTATTAAAAAGATTGACCACCATAGGCTTTATTCTGGCGCCTAGGTTTTTACCGGTATACACCTCATTGATGGGGTCGAAAATAATATCCGAAAATGGCTGAGGCGAATTGATGGTTCCGCGGAAGTCACCAAATACGGTAAGATTGCCACTTTGATCCCCAATCAGTAAATCTTCCCTTCCGTCATTATCTAAATCTGCGATACTTGTATTGAGGTTGGTTCGGGTAATGCTGGACCCAAGACCCATGAAAGCATTGTTTTCTAAGGTGAAACTAAAGATGCCGGCAGGACCAGTGTTTCTCCAATATTCAAGAGCTCCGGTATTTTTGCCCAAAAGAATGTCGGCCAACCCGTCTTGATCGATGTCTTCTAAAAGAATGTTTTCATTGGTTCCAACTTGAAAATTGGCTGATTCGACCTGTAGATTGTCAAAACTGATAGCATTGGGCTCAGTGCCTGCAATATAGAACAGACTAGTGGTAAAATTTAGCGCTTCAGAAACCAGAAAAGCAAGGTCAAGATTGCCATCACCAGTAATATCAATAAACTGAGGTTTCATATTGTAGCGTCCAAGAACTGACAACCCCAGGTAATCATCAGTAACAAATTTGAAAGAAGGCAACGAAGCAGTGCCTACATTTTCATAGTGAGCAATCACGCCTCTGAACTGCGCGTTACCATAATTTCCAATAAAAAGATCCTGGTCGCCATCGCCATCCTCATCTACAAATGTTGGATAGGCGTAATCTCCTACTTCAATCATTTCATCTTGAAGGAAATTGTCTCGATTAAAGGTAAAGTTGGGAGCTTGAGACGTGCCTGTGTTTTTATAAAACCATACGGAGTTGGTAAAAGGATTATTGAGCCCTGTACGTCCATATACGGCCGGAGATGCCAATAAATCAGGGACTCCGTCAAAATCAACATCCTCAAGGAAAGTAGCTGGAAAAATGGGCATAAAAATCGGCTTTGACTGAGGGAAGAAATTAGAGGTATTGATGTCAGCATTTTCTGTGGTACCCTCATTGCGCAAAACATAAATTGAAGGACAGTCCTCCTCTGAGAAAAGCAGGTCCTTATTTCCGTCTCCATTTACATCGAGCGCCAAAATGGCCTTGCCTACATTGTGGTTCGTCTTCCCTCCAGATGCTGAACATGCTTCACCAAACGCGAACTTTCCGCAGCTACATTCTTCAAAATCTCCCCATCGCTGATCTAGTCTTTCGTAGGCAAGAGAATCGCATGTGCCGAAGTTTTCCATGCTCATGTTTTTATGGTATTGTACAGTGCCTGGGTTGACAAACCGCATGTGAAGAATATCCAAATCTCCGTCTCCGTCCATATCGGTTATACTTGGGATGTCGTTGGTGCCAGGAAAAACATTGGTTTGATTGGGGCGAATAACCATTGATCCATCGGAGCAAGTTGTTTCACTATAAGAAGTAGTGGTCAGAATAATTTCAGTAAAAAGTCCTTTGGTTCCTGCAGGTGCACAAGCAATAGGAGGGGCAAAGAATTTTATTTGTTCCCATGTCAGGTTTTCTCCTGGCGCTGTTGTGTTTTTATAAACTGCTATACCATTGCTTAGCGGTAAGAATATATCCTTTAAGCCATCGCAGTTGTAGTCGCGCAGCAACATCCATTTGCTTATTCCTTTTGGAAATTGAAGTTCGTATTCTGGATGATACCTGTATTCATTTTCCTGATTGAGGAAAGTGCTGAGTTTGTTAGAGGCCCTGTCAAAAACAACAAGATCCTGGATGCCATCCCCATTGAGGTCCATGGTATTTATCTGTGCGGAATTCAGTCCACCTGCCCACGGCATCTTCAAAAGTTTACCATCTTTCTCCACGGGAATACTCTGATCCATCACATAAGTAAACTGAGCCGATGCGTGCAGTGGAAGGAAAACAAACAGAAAGTAAAGAAGCCTTAAACGCATTGACGAATTCTGAAAAATTGCAATGTTATTCAGTAAAATTATACTCAGATAACGTTGGTCAGTATCCCACTGTTATCTTAGCTTGCAAGATACTGTGATTTAATGATTACAGAGATCTTATTATGGCAATGGACATCAAAATTCTCTACGAGAAGTTCAAAGAATCGGGAAAGGTTTCTACTGATACAAGAAAGATCACCCGAGGTTCGGTATTCTTCTCTTTGAAAGGAGAAAAATTCAATGCGAACGAATTTGCTGCAGAGGCCCTTGAGCAGGGTGCTGCCTATGCGGTAATAGATGAAGCCAGGTGGAGAAAAGATGATCGATACATTCTTGTCGATGATACACTGCAAGCCCTTCAACAATTGGCAAGGCATCATCGTGATCAACTCACCATTCCTATCATTGCTTTGACTGGTTCCAACGGGAAAACCACAACGAAAGATTTGTTGAAAGTGGTGTTGAGTAAAAAATATAAAGTACTGGCTACACAAGGCAACCTCAACAATCACATTGGAGTACCACTAACAATTTTGTCTATTGACAACACTTTTGAAATGGCAATTGTTGAAATGGGAGCCAACCATCTTGGGGAAATTGCAAGGCTTTGCGAAATAGCCAATCCAACTCATGGGTTGATCACCAATATTGGCAAAGCACATATAGGCACTTTTGGTGGGTTTGATAATATCGTTCGCGGTAAGTCAGAGTTGTATCAGCATCTGATTAATACCAATGGTACTGTTTGGATTAATTCAAGAAGTCATGTTCTTGCCAATATGAGTAAGCGTTTCAAGTCTCCATTATTCTATCCGGAAAGAGGCGACTTTTTCCACTGTGAAATGCTTTTGGCAGACCCGTATTTAAAAATAAAAACTGAAAACGGAGAGGTTGTTCAGACTCATTTGATTGGGGAATATAATTTTGAAAATGTAGCTGTGGCACTTTGTGTGGGCAAGTTTTTCGATGTGAATTCAGGAGAAGCCAAACAGGCTATAGAAGACTACTCGCCAGATAACATGCGATCGCAGGTAGTAACGAAAGGCAGTAACACTATTATCCTTGATGCTTATAATGCCAACCCAAGTTCGATGGAAGTAGCGTTGAAGAGTTTGGGAAGTATGAATGCGAAAAGAAAGGTGGCCATACTAGGTGATATGTATGAATTGGAAGAAGAAAGCGAGGCGGAGCACAAAAAAATTGCATCATGGCTTAACACAAATGCTATTGATGAAGCCTTGCTGTGTGGTGAGCTGATTAAGGTGGCAGCCATAGATGATAACGTTTCGAAGTATTTTCCATCAAAAGAAAAATTGATTGAGTATCTTCAATCCTATCCAATACAAGAAGCGACCATTTTAATAAAGGCTTCCCGAGGGATGGCCCTTGAAAAGGTGATTGATTATTTGTAATCCAAAAAACTAAATCCATGGACTTTAATCACATTCTTAAATTCCTTAAGGCACTGGCCAAAAATAATGATCGCGATTGGTTTGAAAAGAACAAGCCTAAATACATCGAGTCGAAAGAAAATTTTGATGAGTTTCTCGCCAAATTATTAATTGAATTAACAAAATTTGACAACCGGCTCACTGGACTTAATCCTAAAAAATTATCGTTCCGTATTTATCGCGATGTACGCTTTAGCAAAGACAAAAGCCCCTATAAAATAAATATGGGTGCTGGTTTTTCTCCTGGAGGTAAAATGATTCAGGAACCAGGCTACTAC
This sequence comes from Cyclobacteriaceae bacterium, assembly GCA_040216665.1. Lineage (GTDB taxonomy): Bacteria > Bacteroidota > Bacteroidia > Cytophagales > Cyclobacteriaceae > ELB16-189. Next base: position 485,965 of record JAVJOQ010000010.1, read on the forward strand.
TTGCACATTCAGCCGGGTAATAAAAGTTTTGTTGCAGGTGGCATGTACATGCCTGACGCACCTCATCTCGCAAAGATTCGTCAGGAGATAGATTATAATTTTAAGGCTTTTGAAAAGGTGCTTAAAAATAAAAAATTCAAAACATGGTTTGGGGAACTGGATGACTTCGACAAACTGAAAACTGCTCCCAAGGGCTATCCAAAGGACCATGCTCACCTTGAATTATTGAAACATAAGAGCTTTATCGTGTCGCATTACTTTACAGATAAAGAGGTGCTGGATAAAAACTTTCTAAAAAAAGTGGTAGAGGGATGTAAAACGGTGAAGCCGTTAAACGATTTTTTGGCGCAAGCGCTACTTTGAACAACTGCAATTTTGCGTATTATACTACACATGCTTCAAAATGATAGCATAGCCATAAAAATATTCTACTTGGGTTAATATATTGAAGCTTATAATTAAGCTCATTTAGCCCTTAATGACATACCGCGATTTAATGCTTGGACGGGAATTTCGAATTCCTTCACGTACGGAGTACAAAAATGCTCTTTTAAGGAGTCACTTTGCATTTATTACCATTGGTGTTGCCATTCTGTACTTTATTATTGATGAGTACCATGACCTTCATGGAAGTGAGCCTTACTACCTGTTAGTAGCCGGGTTGGCATTTGTGACATTGATCCTCAATCGATTCCATCTGTTCAAGGCAGCGACTTTTCTATTCCTATCCCTTATCAATCTATCTATATTTTATTTTTCTGCAATTGATCCTTTTGAGAGTGGAGTGTTTTTATATTTTATTGTATGCTGCCTGATGGCCTTTGCATTGTTGGGTTATCATCAACTCAAACTCTCCTTATTTTTTATTTTAGTTTCTGTAATTCTTTTCATTCTTTCCTTTTGGGTGGAGATGGATTTTTTACCGAAAAGACAATATACTGAACTGTATCTGCGCATTAGTTACACCATCAATTTCTTGGTTACGTTATTATGTTCGACAGCCATTTTTTATTATTTAATGGATGTTAATCATTATTCTGAAAAATCAATTTTAGATAAAAACGCACAGTTGGAAAAAGCTAATGCAGAACTTGATCGATTCGTATATAGCGCTTCGCACGATCTACGCGCTCCATTAAGTTCGCTGTTAGGGTTAATCGAGGTAGCTAGAATAGATCCGCAAGAAGGGCCAAAATATATGCAAATGATGAAAGGCCGAATTGTGGATATGGACGTATTCATTAAGGAAATTATCAGCTACTCTCGTAATTCCAGAATGGATGTAGCGCGCAAGATGGTGAACTTAAAGAAGACGACTGATGAGGTTATTCAGGAGCTTAAATTTGTAAATGAGTTCAATAACATTTCCATTGAGAATCAAATTGATGAAGCTTTGGTCCTGAATACTGATCCTACAAGACTGAAGGTTATACTTTCAAATTTGATAGTCAACGCCATAAAATATCAAAATCCGAGTGCAGCCCAGCCTTACGTTAGAATATCGGCTCAAAATGATAAGATAGTGGGTACAACAATATCGCTAGAGGACAACGGGATTGGCATTGATGCACAACACCTTCAGAAAGTATTTAGAATGTTTTACAGGGCTCACGAGAGGAGCAAGGGGTCGGGACTTGGGCTTTATATCGTTAAAGAGACAGTGGGTAAATTGGGTGGAGACATTCGGGTGGAGTCAGTACCAGGAGAAGGCAGCACTTTTACACTAAGGATACCAAAAGTTTAATACCCGTATATCTAGCATATCTGAAAACTTGTGCTTAGCCATCTATTTGAGTTATAAATGTTTCCCTTTAGAAAACTTCAAATGGAGTTCTATCTTTGCGCCTTATGGCGAATACGGACGATAATATTTTGAAAAAAGTGATAGCTCATGCCAAGGAGTATGGGTTTGTGTTTCCTTCCAGCGAAATCTACGATGGACTTGCTGCTGCCTATGATTATGGGCAAAATGGTGTGGAACTGAAAAACAACATCAAGGAGTATTGGTGGAAATTCATGACACGCTCACATGATAATATCGTTGGAATTGATGCTTCCATCTTTATGCACCCCACCACCTGGAAAGCTTCAGGACACGTGGACGCCTTCAATGATCCTCTTATTGACAATAAAGATTCTAAGAAAAGATATCGGGCGGATGTGTTAATTGAAGATGCAGTAGCCAAGATTGAAGATAAAATAAAAAAGGAAGTCGATAAGGCAGCCAAACGATTTGGGGAGACTTTCGATGCAGAAATGTATTTGACTACCAATCCAAGAGTAGTTGAGTACCAAAAGAAAATTGATGACATCAACACGCGCATGAAAGATGCCATTGAGAAGCCAGACCTCGAGGCATTGCGTCAGTTGATTATTGATCTGGAAATCGCTGATCCTATTTCAGGGTCTCGCAACTGGACGGATGTGCGTCAATTTAACTTAATGTTTTCAACGGAACTGGGTTCTGTGGCTGGTGATGCCAATAAAATTTATTTACGCCCGGAAACGGCACAGGGAATATTTGTCAATTTTCTTAACGTGCAGAAAACAGGCAGAATGAAAATTCCATTTGGAATTGCTCAAATAGGTAAGGCATTTCGTAATGAGATCATTGCGCGTCAGTTTATCTTCAGAATGCGCGAGTTTGAGCAGATGGAGATGCAATTTTTCGTAAAGCCGGGTGAGGAAATGAAGTGGTATGAATTCTGGAAAGAGAAAAGAATGAAATGGCACCAGGCACTCGGGTTGGGAGAGGAAAATTATCGATTCCATGATCACCTCAATCTAGCACACTATGCCAATGCAGCCAGCGATATTCAGTTTAATTTCCCAATGGGATTCAAAGAATTAGAAGGCATTCATTCCCGTACCGATTTTGACCTAAAGAGTCATGAGGAGTTCTCAGGTAAGAAGCTACAGTATTTTGATACAGAAGAGAACAAGAGTTATATTCCTTATGTGGTGGAAACTTCTATAGGGTTAGATAGAATGTTTTTAGCGGTATTGTCTAGCGCTTACACGGAAGAAAAACTAGAGGATGGAAGTGAGAGAACAGTATTGAAAATACCAGCCGCTTTGGCTCCAAATAAGGTGGCTATATTACCTTTGATTAAAAAAGACGGATTGCCAGAAAAGTCAATGGAGATCATGAACGACTTGAAGTTGGATTTCAATTGTTATTATGAAGATAAAGACACCATTGGTAAGCGATATCGCAGAATGGACGCTATAGGAACCCCTTTCTGTGTGACTGTGGATCATCAAACGATGGAGGACAACACAGTGACGCTGCGTGATAGAGATACGATGCAACAAGAGCGTGTGGAGATTTCTTCTTTAAAAAACCGATTGGCGGATGCTTGCTCCTTAAGTACACTCATTAAAAAAATAGAGTAATACCATGACAACCCTTTTTCTGATAGCGGGCATTATTGTCATTGTAGTATTCAGATATAAGGGTGAACTTAAGGAAGGATATGGTGAGGTGGTGCGGTCCACCGGACCTATTAGGAGCAAGGTTATGCCGATGCCTCTGGTGTATCGGGAGATTTTGACCAAATATTTTCCTTACTACAATAAACTTTCTATAAGTGACAAGTCAAGGTTTGAGCAAAAGCTTTGTTACATCATTTATTCTAAAGTATTTATACCAAGAAATTTTGATGGTGTCACTGATGAGATGAAGGTGCTCATCGCGGCAACAGCCGTGCAACTTACTTTCGGATTAAATGGTGTGCATTTATCCCACTTCAGGAGGATATTGATATATCCCAATGACTACTATTCATCCATTACTAAAAATTTTCATAAAGGAGAGGTGAATCCTGCTTTTGGAATGATTGTACTTTCATGGCACAGCTTTGTATTGAGTTACCTTAAGCCCAATCCGGATGGTGTCAACCTGGGGATTCACGAGATGGCTCACGCCCTGCGCCTTGAGAATATAATTCGAAATGATGAATATCAGTTTTTTAATGAAGGGTTGCTCGAGCAGTTGGATGCCTACGGAGTTAAAGTTTGTGATATTCACGACCACGAGCAAGTGAGATTTTTCAGGCCTTATGCCTGTGCAAATCCACATGAATTTTTTGCAGTAGCAATTGAGAATTTTTTTGAACGCCCTACGGAACTATACAAAGAAATGCCGGGATTGTATAATGTACTGTGCGCGTTGTTAAATCAGAATCCTGCCATTTATTCAGCCAGTGCTTAGAAAGACAAGGTGCCTTAGCTATCATTGTAAAAATTATTACGCATGCAGTGGTCTTCTTTATTGTCTTCACAAAGAATAGGTGCTAAGAAATCAAATGCCGGAGTCTTTCGCAGTGCGTTTGAGCAGGACTATGATCGCATTATTTTCTCACATCCGTTTCGGAGATTGCAAGACAAGACGCAAGTGCATCCACTTCCAGAGCATGATTTTGTGCATACCCGACTCACCCATAGTCTTGAAGTATCGAGCGTAGGTAGGTCTTTGGGTAAAAAAGTAGGTGAGACTGTGCTCCAACGTCACTCTAGCTTATCTGGCTACTCGGCTTTTGATTTTGGCGCTATTGTCGCAGCGGCTTCTTTGGCGCACGATTTAGGCAATCCGCCTTTTGGCCATTCAGGAGAGGATGGAATTTCTGATTTCTTTGTTCATCAATCAGTAGGACAAGCTTTCAAATCATTGGTATCAGAGGCTGAGTGGGCAGACCTCGTTCAGTTTGAAGGAAATGCACAAGGCTTTCGCATTCTAAACAAAAATCAATATCAGGGGCTTCAGCTTACGTATGCTACCCTCGGAGCCTTCACCAAGTACCCATGCCCATCGAAAATGGAAGGCCGGGATAAAAAGAAAAAAAGCCAGAAGAAATACGGGTTCTTCCAGACTGAAAGAGAGCTCTTTGGAGAGGTGGCATCCCATTTGGAATTGCAGAAGAGTGGTGAACAATCCTGGTGCAGACATCCTTTGGCTTTCTTAGTGGAGGCAGCGGATGACATTTGTTATAACATAATAGACCTTGAAGATGGATGTCGATTGGGCCTTGTCAGCTTTGAAGATACAGTGGAGCTCCTTGCCGGAATTCTGAAAGAAAGTTTTGACAGGAATAAGTTGGATCAAATCCCAAGTCAGGATGAAAAGATAGGTGTGTTGCGTGCGCTGGCTATAGGCCGACTGATAGATGAGTGCACTTCTGTTTTTCTGGAGAATGAAGCTTCTATCCTCAACAATACTTTTGATCAGGCCTTAGCCGATCATTGCCAATCAGCCAATGCCCTTGATGCTATCTCCCAGCTTTCTATTGAAAAAATATACCGCGCACGGCACGTTGTTGAAATCGAATCTGCTGGCTATGAAGTACTTCCCGGATTGTTGGAGGAGTTCACAAAGGCTGGAAAATTCAAGGTAGAGGGTAGTCTTCCTAAAAAATATGAAAACCTCTACCGATTGCTTCCGCCAGAGATAAGAGCGGCAATAGACGAAGCTCCTGATTCTCATTATTTGATGCTGAGAAATATCATCGATTTTGTGTCAGGGATGACGGATCGGCATGCGATTTCACTTTACCGCAAAATCAAAGGAATCTCATTGAACTGAGCCGGCCTAAAACCCCTGAAATTCAGGACTTTTTGACTCCCATTTATCCATTTCCTAGCCTTAGTTCAGGGCAAAAATCCTTAGCTTTGCCGTTTCATAAAATTTTGCGCTCGACTCAATGTGGACTCGCCTCGCACATTTCATTATTAAGTACCGCCTTCCGCTAGTTATACTCATCGGATTGATCACCCTTTTTATGGGTTATCATGCTCGAAATGCAGAAATGAGCTATGATTTCAGAGGGACTGTGCCTGCCAATGACCCTGAACAAGTCTTCTTTACTGAGTTTCGCAAACAGTTTGGTGAAGATGGTAATGTTGTGGCCGTTGGACTTAAAGACAGTGCTATTTATCAATACGAAAACTTTGAGCTGCTGCGCCAGTTTTGTCTGGAGGTGAGAGGCCTGACGGGAGTAAATGACGTGATTGCGCTTCCGCGGATCAAACAAATTGAAAAAGATACCGCAGCGACCCGCTTTATTCTTACGGATGTTTTCCCCGATAAAATTACAAGTCAGGCCCAACTGGATAGTTTGCTAATAGAAGCTAAAAAGCAAAAATTTTATATTGGACAGATTGTCAATGAAAAGAATGGCGCCATAGCCATTCTTATTTCTATTCAAAAAGAAGTGCTCAACTCCTCGAAAAGAGTTGGCTTAACCGATCAGATCATTGAAGCTGGCGAGACTTTTTCTGAAAAGACAGGCATTGCATTGCACTACGCAGGTCTCCCGTTTGTTCGTTCTGTAATTACCAGTCAAGTAGGTCAGGAATTGAAAATATTCTTGCTGCTTTCGGTGATCATCACTGGGATCATCTTATTAATTTTCTTCAGGTCACTCAGAGCTGTCATTTTCCCGCTCATCGTAATAGGCATTATTGTCATATGGGTGTTGGGCACTATTGCCCTCTTTGGTTTTAAGATTTCATTGCTCAGCGGAATGATCCCTCCTATCATCGTAGTGATAGGAATACCCAATGCTATTTATTTAATGAATAAATACCATACAGAGTTTGTCTCTCATGGTAATAAGATATTGGCGATAAGCCGCGTAGTACGCAAAGTAGGGTTGGCTACTTTCTTAACGAACCTTACTACTGCTATTGGATTTTTGGTTTTACTGAGTGCTGACATTACTATACTGAGAGAATTTGGAATCGTGGCGGGTATCAATGTGATGGCCACCTTTGTAGTGAGCCTGATTTTAATTCCTGGAGTTTTTTCATGGATGCCGCCTCCATCAGCCAAACATTTGAAGCACCTTGATGTAAAGATTTTTGATAAAGCACTCAATGCAGTGGACCTGGTAGTGCATAGACATAGGGCAGTGATTTATGTGGTGGCTGTAACTTCTGTTGTTTTTGCAGTTATAGGAATGTCAAAACTTCACTCCGTTTCTTTTATGGTGGATGATCTTCCTGAGGAAAGTGTGGTGAAGAAAGACCTTATTTTCTTTGAAGAGAACTTTAGCGGTGTGATGCCACTAGAAATTGTTTTGAACACCGGGAAAAGACGGGGCGTTATAGATGTGAAAAATCTCAAAAAGATTGATGAGTTTGAGCAGTTCCTTGCTCAGCAAAAAGATATTTCAAAGCCTGTATCATTAGTAAGTTTTGTGAAAGCAGCGAAACAGGCTTTTTATAACAACAATCCAGATCGTTATACCTTACCCGACAACCGCGAGCGTGGGTTTATACTAAGGTATATGAAGGGGCAATCTGATAGCTCAGGATTGTTCAAATCGTTTGTAGACGAGGACATGCAAATCATGCGCATATCCATGCAGGTAGCAGATGTGGGTTCAGATAAAATGGACTCGCTGGTGAGTAAGGTCATTCAACCTAAAATTGACAGCATGTTTGCTGATACGGACATGACCGCTACAATTACTGGAACCACTCCTTTGTTTATCAAAGGCAATAAATTTTTGATTGAAAATTTGCGAGGAAGTTTACTGTTAGCATTTGGCCTGATTGCGATCACGATGGGACTGTTATTTTCCAATGTGAGAATGATTGTTATCTCATTGATTCCAAATTTTATTCCCATGATGATTACAGCGGCTCTAATGGGATATTTTGGAATTCCGCTGAAACCAAGCACGGTACTCATCTTCAGCATCACTTTTGGTATTTCGGTGGATTATTCTATTCACTTTTTAGCGAAGTACAGACAGGAACTGCATGCCACTAGCTTTTTTGTGCCGGTAGCTATTAGTAACTCTATATTGGAAGTAGGGAAGAGTATGATTTACACTTCTATCGTTTTATTTGCAGGGTTTATCATTTTTACCTTTTCTTCTTTCGGAGGAACAATAGCGCTTGGTTTGCTTACCTCCACAACGCTACTTATTTCAATGGTGACTAATTTAATTTTGCTGCCTTCTTTGATTATGACCTTCGATCGTGGCAGTTATAAGAAGCATGCTTTAATTGATGATTTTGATCCTGATTCTTTCCCTAAGTCCGAAGACGACCATGTGGATCTCAGTAAAATTCAGATTCATAACAGGCACAGCGCGGCAGAGTAGAAGGTAGATAATAAGTTTTAAGATTTTAAAGTAACCATGTCGGTGCGATACAACGAAGACAAAGAACTGGATTTTGCGAAGATAGCTTCAGAGGTGCTGAAGTTTTGGGAAGCAAACAAAATATTTGAAGCCTCCGTAAGCAGCAGAGAGGGAAAACCTACATTTACTTTTTATGAAGGCCCACCTTCAGCCAACGGCACACCGGGAATTCACCACGTAATGGCCCGTACCGTAAAAGATATTTTTTGTCGATTTAAAACCTTCGAAGGATATCAGGTAAAGCGAAAGGGAGGATGGGATACACACGGTCTTCCTGTGGAATTACAAGTAGAGAAGGAATTGGGGATTACCAAAGATGATATTGGCACTAAAATATCTGTAGAAGAATATAACAACAAGTGTCGCGAGACGGTGATGAAGTTTAAGGATCAGTGGGATGACCTTACTGTGAAGATGGGGTACTGGGTAGACCTTGATCATCCTTATGTTACTTATGAAAAGAATTATATAGAGTCGCTATGGTGGTTGCTGAAGCAATTGTATGAGAAAGATCTATTGTACAAAGGCTATAGCATTCAACCTTATTCGCCAGCAGCAGGAACGGGTTTAAGTTCGCATGAGTTGAACTTGCCAGGTTGTTACAAGGATGTGAAGGACACTTCCGTTGTATCTCAGTTTAAGGTGAAGAAGGATAAAAAATCTGATTCTCTTTTTAAGAGCAATAATGGTGATGTTTTTATACTGGCTTGGACTACCACTCCATGGACACTCCCTTCCAATACTGCACTCGCAGTAGGTGATAAAATAAATTATGTCCAGGTTAACACTTTTAATCAGTATACCCATCAATCTATAAGCGTTGTACTTGCTAAGGATTTGGTAAGTCGTTATTTCTCTGAAAAAAATGCGAACCTTAAACTGAGCGTTTACAAAGCGGGAGATAAAACTGTTCCATTCGAAATAGTGAAGGAATTGAAAGGATCAGATTTAGTGGGTATTCAGTACGAACAGCTCATGCCTTACCTACAGCCCTTCTACGATGCTGAAAAAGCATTTCAAGTAGTAGCTGGAGATTTTGTAACTACAGAAGACGGAACGGGAGTGGTACACACTTCACCTACTTTCGGAGCAGATGACTTTAAGGTAGCCAAGCAAAATGGAATTCCTGCTCTTACTTTAAAGGATATTGATGGCAGTGAACTGCCCACAGTAGATCGCAAAGGAAAATTTGTTAAGGAGATCGGAGCCAGGTTGTTGGAAGGGGTGAACAAGTTTAACATCAAAACACACCGACCCTTAACTGAAAACGATTTCTACGTTAAGAATTATACCAACGAAGATGAAGCTCATCCGGACTACAAAAGCACGGATGTAATCATCTCTATTATTTTAAAAGAAGAGAATAAGGCTTTTAAAGTAGAAAAATACGAACATAGTTATCCGCATTGCTGGCGTACGGATAAACCGGTTTTATATTATCCGCTGGATTCCTGGTTTATAAGAACTACTGCGATTAAGGGTCGCATGGTAGAGCTAAACAAGACTATCAATTGGAAGCCAGCCTCAACAGGAACAGGACGTTTTGGTAACTGGTTGGAGAATTTGGTGGATTGGAATTTATCGCGCTCACGTTATTGGGGAACTCCGTTACCTATTTGGAGAACCAAGGATGGTAAAGAAGAGAAGTGTATTGGTTCATTGGAAGAGTTAAGCAATGAGATTACACATGCGGAGAAATTTGGGATAAAGAATCCGGCTTTCAAGGACCCGTCATTTGATTTGCATAGGCCTTACGTGGATGAGATTGTTTTGGCTACTGCTTCTGGAGAACCCATGCAACGCGAAGCTGATTTGATTGACGTATGGTTTGATTCTGGTGCGATGCCTTATGCACAGTTACATTATCCGTTTGAAAACAAGGACATTTTTGAAAAGAGCTACCCGGCAGATTTCATTGCTGAAGGTGTCGATCAAACCAGAGGATGGTTCTTCACCTTGCATGCAATCGCTTCTATGCTTTTTGATAGTGTGGCGTTTAAAAATGTAATCTCTAACGGACTTGTGCTCGACAAGAGTGGTAATAAAATGTCGAAGAGTAAGGGGAACGTGGTGAATCCATTTGAGATCATTGATAAGTATGGACCGGATGTGGTGCGTTGGTATATGATCGAGAACGCTCCCCCTTGGGACAATTTGAAATTTGATGAAGAAGGAATTGTGGAGGTGAAGAGAAGGTTCTTTGGAACGTTGCTTAACACGTATTCTTTCTTTGCCATGTATGCGAATATTGATGGCTTTGTAAAAGAAGAAAAAAACAATGTAGCGTACGCGCAATTGACACCGCTCGACAAGTGGATTGTTTCCAAGCTGCAATCACTGGTAGAGGAAGTTACGGCTGCCTATAACGACTATGAACCCACTAAGGCAGCAAGGGCTATTCAAGAGTTTGTCAATGACCATTTGTCTAACTGGTATGTGAGGTTGAATAGAAAAAGATTCTGGCAACCAACTTCTGGAGATAAGTTGGACATGACTGAAAATAAGAAAGCTGCCTACGAGACCCTACACGAGTGTATCATGGTGGTAGGTCAGTTGATGGCTCCTATCTCACCTTTCTTTTCAGAGTGGCTGTACAAGAATCTGACAGACAATATTCGTGAAACAGCCAAAGCCAATAACTCACCATTGCGCCATGCGTCTATTCATTTGACTGATCTGGTAAAACCAGAAGCAAATAGAATTGATCGAGAATTGGAAATGTCAATGGAATATGCGCAGCGCATAAGTTCGCTGGTTCACTCCATTAGAAAGACAAGCAAAATAAAAGTTCGTACACCGCTTCAAAAGGTGATGCTTCCCGTTTTGGATGATCAGTTCGCTTCAAGAGTGAAAAATGTAGAGGATATCATCAAAGCAGAGGTAAATGTAAAATCAATAGAGTACATAGATGATACTTCTGGTATTTTGGTGAAAAATGTGAAACCCAATTTTGCTAAACTGGGGAAACAATACGGACCAAAGATGAAAGATGTGGCGGCAGTGATAGGCACTTTCACCAAAGAGGATATTACGGCTGTTGAGAAAGGAACATTATCCAAAGGAGGTTTTGATTTTGTGTTGGAGGACGTGATCGTAAGTTCTGAGGATATTCCAGGGTGGGCCGTAGCTTCAGAAGGAGGTATAACTGTGGCACTTGATATTACTATTACGGATGAACTGAAGAAGGAAGGTATTGCCCGTGATTTTGTCAACAGGATTCAGAACTTGAGAAAGGAAATGGGATTGGAAATTTTAGATAAAATTGAAATAGAAGTTGAAAAACAAGCTACTCAAAATGGGCAAGAGTCCGTAATGGATGCGCTTTCAAAGTTTAAAGAATACATCAGCACTGAAACCCAGGCAGTAAGTCTGGAGTTAAAGGACAAAGTTGCTGAATCGAGAGAAGTGGATATGGATGAATACATGTTGAAAGTGAAGATAAGTGTGAAATGAGTGCACGTAAATATTTTTTAATAGCGTTAGGGGTGATCATAATTGATCAGACCAGCAAACTGTTGGTCTACAATTACATGTATTTACATGAAGAGATCAATGTGATTGGTGAATGGTTCAAGTTGCATTATTTGCTCAACCCAGGAATGGCATTTGGTATCCGCTGGGAAAATGAATTTGGGAAATTGGCATTGACTATTTTTCGTATAGGCGCCATGATAGGGATTGGGTATTACCTCTATCAAATGACACTCAAAAAGGCACACTCTGGGTTTTTGATAAGTATGGCTTTGATATTGGGTGGTGCAGTGGGAAATGTTATTGACAGCACATTTTATGGTGTGCTTTTGGGTAATCAGCCTATTGGATCTTACTCACCTTGGTTTCATGGACAGGTGATTGATATGTTATTCTTTCCAATTTTTGATTTTAGGTGGCCGGATTGGGTGCCTATGGTAGGGGGAGAATATTTTTTATTTTTTAGCCCCGTTTTCAATATAGCCGACTCATCCATATTTATAGGAGTGGCTACTATCCTCATTTTTCAAAAAAGATTCTTTAAGGAGAACTTTTCAGAGCAAGAAAGCGATGAGCTAGGTGAAACTAACAACGAGAAAAATCAGTTAGCTAAAGGAACTGAAGAAATTGTAATAACTCCTTCCGAAACTACAGAACGCGTGGAAGAAGAGAAGTCCAAAGATGTCAACCCTTCAGCCAGCACATCCTAATCAAATATGGCCGAACATTTAATAATAACAGGAACCAATAAGGAGGAGAAGTACAAAGAGCTATTGCCTCAATTGGAGGCACTTGTCAGTAGTGAATCTGATTTAATTGCTAACCTGGCAAATCTCTCGGCTGCTCTTCATGAAAGCATGAAATTTTTCTGGGTCGGTTTTTATTTAGTAAAGGGAGATGAGTTGGTGTTGGGGCCGTTTCAAGGACCTATCGCTTGCACCCGCATTCGAATGGGGAAAGGAGTTTGTGGAACAGTTTGGAAAGAAAAGAAAACACATATCGTTCCTGATGTCGATGCATTTCCAGGACATATTGCCTGCAGCACAGGTTCCAAATCGGAAATCGTATTGCCCGCATTTAAAAATAATGAGGTGGCATTGGTATTGGATGTGGACAGCGACAAGCTCAACGACTTTGATGAAGTAGATGCGAAGTATCTGGGGCAACTAATGCAAATTATTGAACGTTCGTTATAAGAACCTATAAGACGAAGAATACATGACGGATCTGCATCATTTTTACACCACACGTAAAAATGAGTTTACTAAAACATGTGAAGCACTAAAGAAATCAATCCAAAAGATTGCCTGGTTAAGAACTGGGGTGGCTTTACTATTTTTTTATGTGGCTTATCTGGCATTTTCAAATACTAATTATTGGTATGCCTTACTTCCAGTAATTATCCTGTTTGTGTTTCTTGTTTCATGGCATGGAAAAATACAGGCTCGGTATGATCTACATCACAATCTTGAAAAACTAAATCACCTGGAATTAGGAGTCCTGGATAATAACTACTCCGAGTTTAATGATGGCAAAGCATTTGTGAATCCTCACCATGCCTATAGCTATGACCTGGATTTATTTGGCTCCGGCTCTTTGTTTCAATTTTTGAACCGATGTGGAACTGCTATCGGTGAGAACAAACTGGCTGAAGACTTGTTGGTGGCACAGCCAGCAACTGACACAATTATAAAAAGGCAAGAGGCAGTTAAGGAATTGGCGCAGGACGTTGAATTCCGTCAATGGTTTTGGGCACAAGGCCACTTGTTGCACGACAGTACCAGAGAGAATGAAGGTTTATTCAGTTGGTTGAAGGAGCCGGATGTGATACTTGGAAAAGTCATTTACAAAGTGTTGTTAGTTCTCTTTCCATTGATATCACTGGTGCTTATTGGGTTCACCATATATGATGTTTGGACTTACTTCCCTGTGCTTTTACTTTTTGGTGGAGTGCAAACGGCAATTGTTTCATTCAAATCCAAGGAGGTCACAAAGGCGGAACTTGCACTGTCGCATCACAAAGTACTTTTCGATAAGTATGCACAACTGATGAATAAAATAGCTGAGACTAAATTCTTAGGCAATCATTTACTGGAAATTCAGGATGAGGCAAAGGATGCATCGGTTCGCATTAAGAAATTTTCTCAGTTGGTAAATGCATTTGAAGCAAGAAAAAATGGAATTGCTTCTATGTTTGGTAATAGCCTTTATCTCTATGATTTGCAATGTCTTGTCCGTCTTGAAAAGTGGAGAGCACTGAATAAACTGATGGTAAAGGGCTGGTTGGATAAAATCGCGGAGGTAGATGCACTCAATTCGCTAGGCACCTTTCATTTCAACAACCCTGATAATTTTTTTCCCGTACTTCATGATGAGCTTAGTATTCAGTCTAAAGACATGGGTCATCCATTGATTGCCTCAAAGGGTCGCGTGAATAACTCTTTCACCATGGGTCCGGAGAATATTATGTTGATTACTGGAGCCAATATGGCCGGTAAAAGTACCTTCCTGCGAACAGCAGGTGTGAACTTAATTTTAGCACTCGCAGGTTCATCGGTGTGTGCTAAATACTTTGCCTGTCCGATAATTTCTTTGCACACCAGCATGCGTGCGACTGATTCGTTGGTGGATCATCAGTCCTACTTCTATGCTGAGTTGAGCCGATTAAAAGGAATCATGGAGGAAGTGAGGAGTAATAAGCCCATGCTGGTCTTGCTGGATGAAATCCTACGAGGCACTAATTCAAAAGACAAGCAAGAAGGATCAATTGGATTGTTAAATCAGTTTGTTTCTCACGATGTGCTGTTAATGCTGGCATCGCATGATGTGGTGCTTGGTGAGTTAGAGAAAAAATTTCCCTCAGCCATTCGCAATTATTGTTTTGAAAGTGAAATTGAGAACAATGAATTGACTTTTGATTACACCTTGCATCAGGGTATTGCCAATAAAGCCAACGCTACCTTTCTCATGCAGCAGATGGGTATTTTGCCAAAAGTATAAGTCCTTTTTTTTAAGCACTCAGCGCCTATTTGCCCTCCGTATCCGTACTGTTGATTTTGTCAGGCATTGAATTTTGTTAACTTTAGTTACTACAAAATCAAATCCTTCCCTCATGAAAGCTCAACTATCACGCAGAGATTGGTTCAAATCTTCCCTCGCTTTGACAGCAGGACTTACTTTAAGTCCAATGTTCGTTGACAAACTTTTTGCCGGCCCGGTAAGTGCCGCAGAAAGGCATCAGTGGGGAATCAACCCCTATTCGCCTAACTGAAAAAACATAAGACTTAATGCCAATGAAAATCCTTACGGCCCATCAGAGAAAGCCAAAGAGGCTATCATTCAGAACTTAGGGGAAAGCAATAGATATCCATTTGTACAACAATCGGAATTGAGGAAAATGATTGCAGACAAAGAAGGTGTAGATGCTGATCATGTTCACCTAGGGGCTGGTTCTGGAGCAATTTTGTGTGAGGCGGGTGTTGCGTTTGGGTTGAACAACGGAGAGATACTTTCTGGTTTCCCCACTTTCACAGAGATGATGGACTATGCGCAAGTCTTTAATGCAAAGTGGGATAAAGTAAATTTGAATGATAAGTTGGAGTTTGACTATGAAGCCATGGCTTCGCGTGTCAACTCAAAAACTAAACTTGTTTTTGTATGCAACCCCAATAACCCAACAGGAACATTAGTAGATCCTGCTATTGTTTCTCCATTCTGTCAGGACATATCAAAGAAAACACTGGTGTACTCCGATGAGGCATACCTTGAATTTCTAGCACCAGATATGCAGAAGAAAGTAACTAATATTGATTTGGTGAAGAAGGGAATGAATGTAGTTGTATCTCGCACTTTTTCTAAAGTGTATGGCCTGGCAGGGTTGCGCATTGGATACATTGTGGCTAAACCAGATTTGATTAAAAAGATTTCGCAATACCAGATGGGAATTCCGATTAGTCAGCATGCCATTGCTGCTGCAAAGGCTGTACTAAGCGACACGGAATTCATGAACTTGAGCAGGGCAAAAAACACAGAAGCCAGAGCACATCTCGAGGGTTACCTAAAGAAGAAAGGGTTTAGCCACGGAAAATCACATACTAATTTTATGTTCTTCCCTGCTCCTATTGATGGCAAAACCATTCTTTCCAGAATGCAACAGAAAAATATCCTGATGCGCATCTGGGACTACCAGGGAAAAGAATGGTGCCGCGTAAGCATAGGCACATTGGATGAAATGAAACAGTTCACCAAGGCCTTTGAAGAAGTAATTGCTTAGTCTATGCTTTGATGGGCTGTAGGCCCAGCATGGAATCCTTTTTACCGAGTTCTTTAAGGATGATGTAGTGTCCAATCATAGCATCTCTGAATCGTCTTTTCGTTTTGTAAGGATGACCAAACTCTTCAGCGGTCTTCTTCACTATTTCAGACAATTTTCGGTAATGGACGTGGCATACATTTGAAAACAAGTGATGCTCTACCTGGTAATTCAAACCACCAACATACCAAGAAAGTATTCTATTGTTCTGTGCGAAGTTGGTAGTAGTGTGCAATTGGTGAATAGCCCATGTGTTGTAAATATTTCCCCCTTCGTCAGGTAATGGATATTCCGTGCCATCCACCACGTGAGCAGGTTGGAAAATCACAGCCAGAATAAACCCGGCAACGTAATGCATTGTAAAAAAACCTAATAATATATGCCACCACGCAAATGGTAATACCAACAATGGAATTCCAATCATGTAGGCATAATAGAATACTTTAGAAAAGATAAGAATGGCCCACTCTTTCCAAATGTTGGCCCTTTGCTTCTTTACCATGCCATCTTTTTCGTACCTGGCCAGGCGCCCGTAGTCTTTGAAAACAATCCAAACGAAAGAAAGCAGTCCGTAAAAAAGCCACGCATAAATAAATTGAAAGCGATGGAATGGTTTCCATGCAGTGTGAGGTGAGAAACGAAGTACTCCCCTTGGAGTAATATCTTCATCCACTCCTTCGATATTGGTAAAAGTATGGTGCAGTACATTGTGTTGCACTTTCCAGTTAAAAGCATTTCCTCCAACAAGATTCAATGAGTACCCAATGAAGTCATTGACCCATTGTTTTTTGGAATAAGCACCGTGGTTAGCATCATGCATTACAGACATACCAATTCCAGCAAGTCCTATACCCATTACCCCGTTGAGTAGGTAAAAGCCTAAGGTGCTGTAATAATTGCTGCTTATGATCAAAGCATAGGGGATAAAATACAGCGCGAACATGGCTACGGTTTTCAAAACCATAGATGAATTGGCGTTGCGGCTAATATTTCTTGATTTAAAATACTCGTTTACTCGTTGATTGAGTGTCGTGAAAAAATCATGTTGTTTAGAAACGAACTTGATGGTTTGGCTCATGTGTTCTTTTAAATTTTTGAAATTTGTACTTCACAAAAAAACAGTAACCAAGTGAGGTACAACAATTTATAATTTGCAAAGATAATCATTACAAACCCTAAAAACACGCGTTAGGTCTATGACTTTTGTTATAAATCAACCTAGAAGGGAGGTATTTATATAAATGGCTAACCTAATTCAGCCAAAACGGTTCTTCCGCCTTTGGTGATATCACCCACTTTTACATTGATTTTGGTACCAATTGGGAGGAATACGTCTACTCTGGAGCCGAATTTGATGAATCCGAATTCTTGCCCTTGTTCTAGTTGTTGGCCTTCAATGACATAGCATTTAATTCTTCTGGCGACAGCTCCTGCAATTTGCCTAAAAAGGACTTCAGTGCCGTTTTTCATTTTGGCAACTACGGTGGTCCTTTCGTTTTCAGTGCTGGACTTGGGGTGCCAGGCTACTAAATATTTGCCAGGATGATATTTGTAGTAACTAATCGTACCTTCTACTGGCATCCTATTTACATGTACGTTGACGGGTGACATGAATATTGAAATTTGCTTTCTGCGTCCTCTGAGATATTCTGTCTCTTCCGTCTCCTCTATTACTACAACTTTTCCATCAGCAGGAGCTAGCACCTGTTTGTCGTTTTTTACAACTTGGAATATGGGGTTGCGGAAAAACTGTAATACCAGCAAAAAAAGAATAACACTTCCAATCAGGATCAAGAGACGCGCAGTTTCGTAGCCTGACAAATAGTTGGAGGCAATTACATTGATTAGGCCAAAAAAAACCAAAAGGAAAAAAAGTAGCGTACGTCCTTCTTTGTGAATCGTCATGATTCAGAATTAAAAATTTAATGTTCAATATTTAAAATTAGGATATAATACCTGAATCTTGAATTTTAAATCTTGAATCTTGCTTAATATCCTCCGCGATACTTGTAGGTCTTCGCTACTTTGTCAATGGCTACCATATAAGCAGCAATACGCAAAGGTACTTTGTAGTCTTGCGAAGTTTTGAATACATGATCAAATGCATCTTTCATGATCCGGTCTGATCTTCTGTTAACGCGCTCGGCTGTCCATTTGTAACCCAATCGGTTTTGAACCCATTCAAAATAAGAAACGGTTACGCCACCTGCATTGGCCAGAATGTCCGGAGCTACGGTGATTCCCTTTTCATTAATGATACCATCAGCTTTAGAAGAGGTAGGTCCATTGGCACCTTCCACAATCAACTTCGCTTGAATTTTTTCTGCGTTCCTGCTATTGATCACATCTTCTGTGGCGGCAGGCACCAGTACATCTACAGGCAATGTCAGAATTTCTTCACCTGAAATTTTTTCAGCGCCTTTGAATCCTTCCAAAGACCCCTTGTTATCGTCCCTATATTTTACAGCTGCCTCAATGTCCACGCCATTTTCATTATGATATGCACCATTTAAGTCGCTGATGGCAACCACTTTTAGTCCGCGTTCTGCCAATAATCGGGCGGCCCAGGAGCCTACATTACCAAATCCCTGAACAGCACAAGTAGCATTGTAAGGGTTGATCTTCAATTTTTGCATCGCAGACATGGCTGTCACCATTACACCGCGTCCGGTGGCTTCAGTTCTACCTAAAGATCCACCAAGCACGATAGGCTTACCGGTAACAACGGCATTTACTGTCATGCCCTGTGTACGAGAGTATTCATCCATCAGCCATGCCATTTCTCTAGGCCCTGTGCCCATATCGGGTGCAGGTATGTCCTTATCAGGCCCGAAAATATCAATCATGGAAAGGGTATAAGACCTCATCAGTCGCTCAATCTCTCCAGCAGACATTTCTCTGGGATTGCAACACACGCCTCCTTTGGCACCTCCGTAAGGGATGTCAACAACAGCACATTTCCAGGTCATCCAGGCAGCCAATGCTTTTACCTCATCAAGATTTACATGCGGATCGAAACGAATACCTCCTTTGGATGGCCCCAAAATGGTAGAGTGAATCACTCGATACCCCTCAAAAACTTTAATACTTCCGTCATCCATCGTAACAGGTAGCGAAACAATCGCCTGACGTGCAGGAGATTTCAGCACATTATACACTTCATCATCCAATCCTAAGATTTGTGATGCGGTTTGAAATCGGGACATCATCGCTTCAAACGGGTTCTCCTTGTCTAAAAGCGGGGCAGGTTCAATGTATGCCATGGGAATTCGTTTTTTTTCTTAGTACGGGTCTTAAAACGGGTGCAAAGATATAGAAATAAACACATGCAAGAATTGAAAAAAGTATCAAATGATTCTTGCGCTATTTGAGCATTTAGAATAGTAAAAATTGGGGACAGGGGTGAGTAAAAAAAGGCCGATTTATGGTAAAAGGCGAACATTCAAATATTTCTTCTTAAAAATAGAAACATATTATGGGCATTACAGTTTAAGACCAATAGGAGGCAGCAAATGAGTTCCTTAAAAAAATATTTATATGAAAGGTTTTATTGGTGAATTTGAAGAATTGGTTTTACTGACCATTGCAAGCTATGGAGATGAAGCTTATGGCGTAATCATCAAAGAAGATATTGAAAAAAGGGCTGATCGAAGTATAAGTATTGGTGCGCTCCACTCTACGATCACCAGGCTGGAAGAAAAAGGTTATATCAAATCTTGGTTGGGTGAACCCACAGAGGAGCGAGGAGGAAGAAGAAAGCGGTTCTTTGAATTGACACAATCGGGCAAGGTTGGACTTCATCAGATGAAAAACCTCAGAGATGAGTTGTGGAAGGCATCAGGGGCAAATTTGGAGTTGGCAAAATGAAAAAAGAAATCAAACCTCCGGTTCTTGCCGATCGCTTATTTGAAAAGTATTGCAAGAATGCCCAGATAGAAGATTTACTTGGTGATGTGGAAGAATTATTTCACCAGAACCTGAAAACAATGTCTATCAGAAAAGCCAAGCTTCACTATTGGAGACAAATTATTTCTTTGATGTTTTCTTATGCGATTAAAAGAAGGAAACAGAATGCGTCCAATCATCCGTTTGCTTCTACATCATTTAATCCAGGGATGATAAAAAATTACTTTTTGATTGCCTCTCGAAGTCTTGTTAAACATAAATTCTTTACCATCATCAATGTAGTAGGCCTGGCTGTGGGTATGTCCATTTGCTTATTGCTCATTGCGTTCTTTTCGTTTATAAGTAAATACGATCAATTTCATGTTAATAAAGACAGCATCTACAGGGTAATATCTATAACCGAAGATAAAACTGAGAAGAAAGAGTGGTCTTCCGCTCCACCATTTTTAGCTCAACAGCTTAAAGCTGGGTACTCGGGTATCGATCAAGTGGTCCGGGTCAGTGCCACATTAAGTACGGAGGTTGAGTTAGAAAACAAAAAAATCCCCATAACTGGATTTTATGTTGACCCGAATTTTCTTCAGGTCTTTACATTTCCTTTAATAAAAGGGAACAAGGAAAGGGTGCTTATTAGCGCCAACACTTTGGTGCTTACTGAGCGTGCGAGCAACAAACTTTTTGGTGATGCCGATCCTATAGGGAAAATAGTCAAATTTGGTGATTCCGATTTTGAAGTAACGGGTGTTCTTGAGAATCATCCCAAGAACTCACACATGCAGTTTGAAGCCTTGGTCTCTTATCAAAGTTTGGAAGGCAGGAGTGTTGGCGAAAATGTATCACCCAAAGAGAATGTAAGGGCGTTTAGCCACCAATATGTGTATCTTCAGTTGCCACCAACTACCGATATCAATCACCTACAACAGTATTTGAATGAAGAGGCGGCAAGGGTAAATGATTCCAATGATTTTAATATTTCATTTGAACTTCAAAGGCTCACCTCTATTGCCGCGGGTCGATCGTTAAGTAATTCTATTGGGCCTGAATGGGACCTCCCTTCCTTGAGCGGCTTTATAGTTGTCGCTTTGCTCATCTTAATTCCTGCAAGTTTTAATTATGCCAATATTTCAATAGCGCAGGCACTTAAGCGAATGAAAGAAATAGGACTCAGAAAAATGATGGGGAGTCTTCAGCAGCAAATATTTATACAATTCATTATTGAAACCATCATTGTATCTTTTGTGGCACTTGGATTGGCCTTTTACATTTTTACGATCATAAGGCAGGAGTTTTTGTCAATGCTGGTGAGTGGTGATGCGATCAGTCTCGAATTGGATACTCTTACAGTTTTCTATTTTGTTCTTTTTGCAATTGCAGTAGGAGTAGTGACAGGTTTTGTTCCCGCTTATTATTTTTCCAGGCTCAATCCTATTGCGGCTATGAAGAAAACACCCATAAAAAATAACTCTAGGTTTAGCTTCCGAAAATCACTTACTGTATTTCAGTTCGCCCTCTCTATTGGTTTTATCACGAGTGTTCTTGTGATCTTAAATCAATACAAGAAAACGATTAATTATGATTTTGGATTTCAGCAGAAAAACATTCTTGACGTACAACTTCAAGAAACCGATCCAGATTTATTTAGAAACGAATTCTCAAAGTTGGCAAGTGTTTCTGAAATATCCATGTCGTCACACATTATGGGCATTGAAGGGATGGAACCTGAATATTTGAAATACACGGATGGATCAGATTCATTAGAGGTATTTCAAATGATTATTGATGAACATTACCTCTCCAATTTAAACCTGGAATTATTAGCAGGAAGGAATTTTGTGCGAAGTGAGGTATGTAAGGACAAGATAATTGTCAACGAAATGTTCTTAGAAAAGAGCGGTATTGAGCATCCAGTCTCAGCGTTGGGGAAAACTTTCATTCTTCACGATAAGGAGGTAGAAGTAATCGGTGTGGTTAAAAATTTTCACTATACTCAACTGGATGAACCCATAGAAAGTTTTATGTTTCGGTATGATAACAGACAATGGCGAGTGGCTAACCTAAAAATTGCAAGCAGCGATATCCTTGGTACGTTGACGGATATGGAGGAGTTGTGGAAGCCACTAGCAGGGGAAAAGAAATTTACAGCCCACTTTTTCGAAGAAGAAATTGAGGATGCCTACTCCCATTACTTTGTCCTGGTAAAAATTTGTGGCTTTCTTGGCTTCCTGGCTATTACTATTTCTTGTTTGGGGCTTTTAGGAATGGTGGTATTGACTGTGGAAAGCAAGACAAAGGAAATTGGTATTCGTAAGGTGATGGGGGCTTCTGTCACTGGAATGATTATGATGCTGTCTAAGGATTTTATGAAACTGATCGTGATTGCTTCATGTATTGCTTTACCACTTACTTATCTTTTTTTCGATAAAGTGTATTTCAGATCCCAACATTATAAAATACCGATAGGCGCAACAGAAATAGTTTTGAGTATTGTTATAATCCTGTGTTTTGGATTGGCTACCATTTTGTCACAAACTATGAAAGCCGCGCAAGCCAATCCCGTGGATACTTTACGAAACGATTAATGTTGAACTAAAAAATTTCCAGAAATGCCACGATAAATGGTGCGGAGATCAATAGCCCATCAAAGCGATCGAGGAAACCGCCATGTCCTGGTAAGCTGGCACCGGAATCTTTGATCTCTATGCTTCTCTTTAGGAGTGATTCGATGAGATCGCCATAAATACCGCCAATGATAATAATAACACAAACGGTAATCCATTGCCATCTATCAAGGGACTCAAAATAGTGAGCAATGACCAGAGTGAAAATAATGGCTAGCAATGCCCCACCGAGTGCGCCCTCCCAGGATTTTTTTGGGGAGATGCGTTCAAATAACTTTCTTTTACCAAAACGGGTACCAGCGAAATAGGCTCCGGTATCACTAGCCCAAAGAATAAAGAGACACCCAAAAATGATTTCGTAGTTGTAATATCCGTTTTCGAAAGCGGCAATATTGAGTAACGAAAACGGCATGGCCACATAGAATAAGCCAAGAAACATGTAAGCGATATTGGTAAATGGCTTTCGCTCAAACTTTTTGTACAACTTGATCATGTATACAAAAGACACAATTGGAAATATCAAAAAGTAATATCGATAGGAGATATCTCCTTTTTCGATAAAAAAGGAAAGTGAAAAGATGAGCATGCCGCAAATTGTACCGAATGTTTTCTGTGGTACCATACCATCCAACCCGGACAGGTCATAAAACTCGATGAGTGTGCAGAGACAGAGTATAAAAAAAACAGCGTAGTACGTCCATTCGCTATAGACAACACCGAAGATGATAACGGCTGCACCCAAAAAGGCAGTAATGAGCCGCTGCGTAAGATTGTTATACTTTTTTAGGGCTGATGTCACGAAGCGAAGCTGTTATTTTCTCTGTGGAATTTTTTTAGATAAAGAAGTAGCCCGAATGTGATGATGGTAAAAAAGGCCACAATAAAAGGTGATGCTGATTCTCCTGACTCAAGATCAATAGAAATAATTCCCAATTGGTATAAATACACCATCAAAAGTGAGAAACCGTTATTTACAAAATGAGCCAGCATGGGAATAATTATATTACCTGACCAATAATACAGGTATCCGAACATTACACCAAGTAACATCCTCGGAACAAACCCAAAAAATTGCAGGTGTATAGCGCTAAACATAATGGCTGAAATCCAAATGGCTGCATGGATATTCCCTGTTGCTCTGTGAAGCTCTGGTTGTAACATTCCTCTGAACACCAATTCTTCGCCAATGCCTGCAACAATAGCAATGACAAAAAAGGCCAAAGCAAAATGGCCGAATGTATCGAAATGAGTAAGGTAAGTAGTGATTTTAGCAGCCATATCTTCCTTCTCACGAGCCCATGATTCAAAGCCTTTAAGAAAATCGGGCATGGATAAATTGGCATTCCATTCTATAAAAAAAGTGTTAGGGACCATAAACAGAATGATAACCAGTACGGTTACAATAATACTTTGAGCGTATATCGGTTTGTTTTGAAAAAGAACAAGTGGGTTCTTTTTTTCGAATCCCCTGATGTAAAGAGCGGGTATTACTATTAAACCAAAAAAAGTTGCGCTTCCCTGCATTATGAAAAGGGGAATTCTTAATTCAGGATAGGCTGTAGGGTTGGCCAATTTTGATTGAAAGTCGAGCAAACCTCCTTCGATGAATGGCATGGAGAGAATAAAGCCTATAATGGGGCCGATGATCACAAAGCCCATCATGGATACTACGAAAATGAGAATGACTGAAGTCCATGCTGGTCGTTGATGCTCAAATAGTTCACTGCTCATATCAAACCGAAAGTCTTAAAAATCCCCTAAATTTGCCCCGCCTAAGGCAAGTAGGCACGAATATGGCGAAAATTGGCAATATAGCGTTAGGGGACTTTCCACTTCTGCTCGCACCCATGGAGGATGTGAGTGATCCTCCATTTCGTGCCGTGTGCAAGCAAGGTGGTGCCGACCTTATGTATACCGAGTTTATTTCTTCTGAGGGATTGATTCGTGATGCCGCCAAAAGCAGAAAGAAACTTGATATTTTCGAATACGAGCGCCCTATTGGTATCCAGCTGTTTGGTGGGGATGTTGGCAACATGGTTCAATCTGCTGAAATAGCTACAGCAGCCAACCCTGACCTTATTGATATCAACTATGGTTGCCCAGTAAAAGCGGTAGCATGTAGAGGAGCCGGAGCAGCTTTGCTTCAGGATATACCAAAGATGGTGAAGATGACTGAAGAGATTGTAAAGTGTACTCACTTGCCAGTGACTGTAAAAACCAGATTGGGTTGGGATGATAAAACGAAAAATATAACAGAGGTCGCAGAGCGACTTCAGGATATTGGTATAAAGGCTTTGAGTATACACGGACGCACCCGTGTGCAAATGTATAAGGGAGAGGCAGATTGGACATTGATCGGTGAAGTAAAAAATAATCCAAGGATAACCATTCCTATTTTTGGTAACGGAGATATTGATTCGCCCGAAAAAGCTTTGGAGTATAAAAACAGATACGGTGTTGATGGCATCATGATTGGGCGTGCATCCATTGGCAATCCGTGGGTATTTTCTCAGATAAAACATTTTGTTAAAACAGGCGAGCATCTTGCCCTGCCAGACATTGAGGAGCGGGTGGCAGTTGTAAAAAAACATCTTGACTTTTCCATTCGTTGGAAAGGTGAGCGATTGGGAATTTTAGAAATGAGACGCCATTATTCTAATTACTTCAGAGGCACTCCTAATTTTAAACCTATTCGTGCAAAACTGGTAGAGTCTCTATCGCTGGATGAGATTTATTCCATTCTGGATGACGTGGCAGTGACATATGCACAAGAACTTGCTGTTGCCTAATATTATAGCAAGTTTCCGTATTTGAATTAGCTGAGGGATTTTCAATCTTTGCCTGCCGTCAGCAAACCATGACAGAAAAAAAAGACTTCAGTTCAATTATTCTACTCTGCATATTGGCCCTCATTTGGGGCACTTCCTTCATTTTGATTAAAAAAGGGTTGGTTGTATTCTCTGGAGGCGAGGTGGGGGCGATGCGCGTAGCGTTTGCATCCATCTTTGTGTTACCGATAGCACTCACAAAACTAAAAGGGCTTACTACTACCGATTACGGAAAGCTACTCTTATCAGGTATGATAGGAATTTTCATTCCTTCATTTCTATTTTCTTTTGCCCAAACTAAAATTGATAGTTCTATAGCAGGAGTGATGAATAGCCTCACACCCATCTGGACAATGATTATCGGAGCCATATTGTTTTCACAGCGATTCAGAGGACTTGCCATTGTAGGTACGCTCATAGGATTTGGTGGAACAATAATACTCATCATGGCCAATACAGATAACTCCTTGGGAAGTTTCAGTGGTTATGCACTGTTCATTGTGGCGGCTACATTTTTGTATGGATCTAACTTGAACTTGATCAAATTTAAAATACCTCACCTGCGTTCGCTTACAATCACAACAGTCTCTGTAATGTTACTTGGCCCTTTTGCATTGATTTATCTTTTGGGGTTTACGGAATTTATTCCCAAGCTATCGTCTGTGGAGGGTGCATGGAAAGCATTTGGGTTCATAGCTATTTTGGGATTGATGAGCACTGCAGTTGCTACGGTGATCTTCAATAAGCTGGTGAAAACCAACTCGCCCTTGTTTGCCAGCTCCGTTACCTATCTGATACCCATAGTTGCGGTAATGTGGGGTGTACTTGATGGCGAGCAACTTTATCTTGGGCACTACATTGGCATGATCGCCATTATTGGGGGCGTGTATCTGGCCAATAGAAAGAGGTAACGGATTCAATAGTACTTTAATGTGCTAAGAAAACGGAGGTATTTCTTATCTTAGCCTCTCACCAAAAACTTTATTCAATGCGTTTTAATTTCATTTCCGGAATGGGTTTGCTAATGCTTATTGTTTGGAGTTGTTCCGCTCCTGCCAGTGAAGAAAAGCCACCAAAACAATACTCTATAAGTCAGTTCATGGATATTGTTCAAATTGGAGGGAGTTCGTTTTCTCCGGACGAAACCAAGTTGTTATTCAGCAGCAAAGAAACTGGAATCTTCAATGTCTTTGAAATCGATATTGAAAGTGGGGAAAAGAAGCAACTCACCAACTCAACAGACAATGCAATTTTCGCTAGCTCTTATTTTCCAGAAGACAACAGAATAGTGGTTAGAAGCGACAAAGGAGGAAATGAAATAACACATTTATTCGTTCAGAATCCTGATGGCAGCATGAATGATCTTATTAAAGACAGTACTGCAAAGGCACAGTTTTATGGATGGAGTTATAATCAGAAGCTGTTGTACTATGCCAGCAATGGAAGAGACAAACGTTACTTTGATTTATACAGGGTGCAAGTGGATAAGGATCAAAGTGAAGAAAAGGTTTATCCCACTCAGCTGGCTTACAAGAATACAGAAGGTTTAGATCCGGCTGCCATCTCAAACAATGATCGTTATATCGCTTTAACAAAATCGATCACTACCAATAATTCGGACATGTATTTACTAGATACCCAATCCGGAAAATCGAAATTACTAGCTGCTCATGAGGGCGATGCTCAATTTACTCCTCAATATTTCAGCTTGGATGATTCAAAACTTTATTACCTGACGGATGAAGGAAGTGAGTTTAGGTATTTGGCGAGTTACGACATCGCGACAGGCACAAAAGAAAAAGTGGAGGAGGCACCATGGGATATCATGTATGCTTACTTATCAAGAAACGGAAAGTACAGAGTAGTAGCCATCAATAATGATGCGCGCACTGAAATAAAAATTTATGAAGAGGCAACCGGGAGTTTAGTGCAGCTTCCAGCGTTACCTGAAGGGGATATCACGGGAGTAAACATTTCGGACAGTGAGGAGTTAATGGCTTTTTACATCAGTAGTTCCAAATCCCCCAACAATTTGTTTGTCTACAATTTCGAAACAAAAGAAGCCAAGCAACTCACCAGCACCATGACAGCCGAGATCGATCCCAATGATCTTGTAGAAGGTGAGGTGATACGATATACTTCCTTTGATGGTATGGAAATTCCGGCACTGCTGTATAAACCCAAAGGATTCAAAGAGGATGAAAAGTTACCAGCGCTGTTGTGGATACATGGCGGCCCAGGTGGACAAACAAGACTCAACTATAGTCCGGTTATTCAACATTTGGTAAACCATGGTTATGTGATACTGGCAGTAAACAATAGAGGAAGTTCTGGTTATGGAAAATCATTTTTTGCAGCGGATGATCAAAAGCATGGAAAAGATGATTTGATGGATTGTGTAGAGTCAAAGAAATTTTTGGCCACACTTCCATATGTGGATAGCAATAAAATCGGAATTGCCGGAGGAAGTTATGGAGGTTACATGGTAATGGCAGCTCTGGCATTCGCACCTGAAGAGTTTACTGTAGGGGTTAATTTCTTTGGGGTGACCAATTGGCTGAGAACATTGAAAAGCATTCCCCCATGGTGGGAATCATTTAAGGTGGCATTATATACTGAAATGGGAGATCCTGTTAGAGATTCAGTTGCGCTCTATAATAAATCTCCATTGTTCCATGCAGATAAAATCACTAAGCCATTTATCGTTTTGCAAGGAAGCAATGACCCCCGTGTACTTCAGGTGGAGTCGGATGAAATTGTGTCTGCGGCAAGAGACAATGGTGTGCCGGTAGAGTATGTTATTTTTTCTGATGAAGGGCATGGCTTTGTGAAACGGGAGAACAACATCAAGGCCTCTGAGGAAATTTTAAAATTTCTGGACAAGTATTTGAAAGGTTCTGAATCACCTATTTAGCGTTGGAACAATTGAATTAAAAGGGGTTTCGGCCCCTTTTTTTATTTATAGAATATTTCTTTCAATGAATTGTCTTTTTTCGAAATGATTGCACGTCTTTAACACAAATAACAGCAAACATGGCTAACATCAGACACCAACTTCAAGTACAGGCACCCGCTGAAGCTGTTTTTGTAAACTTAACAACACAAAATGGATTGGCCGGCTGGTGGACTCCAGACGTCAATGCAAAAGCCGAGGTGGGAAGTATTTTAAGATTTGGGTTTGGCCCTTCCTATTTTAAGGAGATGAAGGTGATGAAGCTTGGTCCAGAAAAAAAAGTGGAATGGAAATGTATTGTGGGTGCTGAAGAATGGATTGGCACAACTATACAGTTTACGCTTGAAAAAGCCGATGCTAAAACGATCGTTCATTTCTCTCACGATAATTGGGAGTCACTTACACCAATGTTTAGCCAATGCAGTTATGACTGGGCGATGTTTTTGAGAAGTTTAAAGCACTTATGCGAAAAAGGGAAAGGTTTTCCTTTTCCTGATCAACATCAATAATAAATTCTAACCAAACCAATAATTAAAATGAAACAGTATTTGTATTTATTCAGAGGGGGAGATAGTGGATGGACAGAGCAATCTCCAGAAACAATGCAGCAACACATGGAAAGATGGAAGGCTTGGATGGACGGCTTGGCGAGCGAAGGAAAACTTGTAGGAGGACAACCTTTACAAAAAGAAGGAAAAGTAGTTGCCAAATCAGGTAAGGTGATTACGGACGGGCCTTTTACAGAAGGCAAAGAAGTAGTGGGAGGATATTTGATTGTCAATGCCAATGACCTTGAAGGAGCAATAGAGCTCTCCAAAGGCTGTCCGATTTACGAATTTGATGGAACAACTGAAGTAAGGGAATTAATTCCTATGTAAAATGCAGTAATGGTATTGCATTCAAGGCCTGCTGACCATCGGTAGGCCTTTTTATTTTTGAAGACAGGTTGAATAAAACTTAATACTTTTATGTAATGCATAAAAAGGAAACGTCTTTGGTTGTTGATCATTTTTTTCGACATGAGTATGGACGCGTCACAGCCTTTCTGGTAAGAAAATTTGGGGCGGATCACCTTGAGCTTGTCGAAGATGCGGTGCAAGAGTCACTTTATAAAGCTGTTAAACTCTGGCCTTTTTCAGGTATTCCACAAAATCCATCGGGATGGATTACCCGGTCTGCTCAAAACAAACTCATTGATGACCTCAGGCGTATCCAGCGTTTTGACAAAAAAGCAAAAATCATTTTAAGCGAAACAGAAAAGGAAGAACTGCCTGATGATGTGCGATTGCAGACTGAACTCAAGGATGATTTGCTGAGGATGATGTTTGCTTGCTGTAGACCTGAGATCAGTGAGGAGTACCAAATCATTTTGGTGTTGAAAATACTTTGTGGATTTAGTAACCAGGAAATTGCGTTGGCGCTCTTTAAAAGTGAAGATGCTGTGGCAAAAGCTTATTTGCGGTCAAAAGATAAACTAAAGGAGACCGGATTTTTGGAACAGGTACCCACTGGTCATGAGTTGAACAATCGACTTGAAAATCTGCTGCGCATCATCTATCTACTTTTTAATGAGGGCTATAAAGCATCCCATGGGCAATTGTTAGTAAGGAAAGAGCTTTGCTTTGAGGCAATTAGGCTAACATCTCATGTTTTGGATCACACTTCACTTCCTTCGCATCATGTGAATTCGTTAATGGCTCTTATGCATTTTCAGGCATCGCGATTTGAGTCCAGGATAAGTGAGGAGGGTGTCTTGCTTACACTTGAAGAACAGGACCGAGGAAAATGGGACAGAGAGTTGATTGCAAAGGGCATGCGGCATTTAGATAAAGCTGCGGAAGCGAACGTAATTAGTGAGTATTATTTACAGGCAGGGATAGCCGCTATACATTGTTTTGCTAAGGATTTTGAATCCACTAGTTGGAAAAACATTCTTCGCCTATATGATCTTCTTATTAAAATAAACCCTAGTAAAATTATTGCCCTGAATCGGGTTGTGGCCCTTGCAAAATTAAATGGGCCCGATGTCGCCTTTGCCGAACTGGAAGAGTTAACGGACGAGAAATTGGAAACCTTTTATCTTTTTCATGCTATAAGAGCAGACTTATTCAATGAATTGAAGCGTCTGGATGAAGCAAAAGCAGCATATCTCAAAGCCGCGTCTTTAGCTGACAATGAGTTGGAGACTGATTATCTGAATAAAAAGGCTAACAATCTACCCTAACGCCTCAACGGATTTTACCTCATCAGGCATCATATTCTTGAAAAGGTTTTCAATGCCTGCCTTTAATGTTATTGTTGATGAAGGGCAGCCGCTACACGATCCTTGAAGGGTTACTGTGACTACACCATCTATAAAAGAGTGGAAAGTAATAGCCCCCCCATCTTGTTCTACCGCAGGTTTTATGTATTCGTCAAGAATTGATTTTATTTTCTTTACGGTTTCTGAATCGCTTTCCGCATTGGCAGTTTCTGGTGCTTTGCTGTCAAGAATGAGTTTTCCCTCTTCTAGAAATTTTTTGATATGGCTCTTAATGGTATCCTGTACTTCAATCCATTGTACATCCTCATTCTTAGTCACCGTCACAAAGTTGCTCATGTAAAAGACCCTATTTACAAAAGGGTACTGAAACAGCTCCTGGGCAAGGGGCGCCTCCTTGGCACTTTCCTGAGTGGGAAAGT
This sequence comes from Cyclobacteriaceae bacterium, assembly GCA_040216665.1. Taxonomy (GTDB): domain Bacteria; phylum Bacteroidota; class Bacteroidia; order Cytophagales; family Cyclobacteriaceae; genus ELB16-189. Next base: position 516,885 of record JAVJOQ010000010.1, read on the forward strand.
CAAAACTCATCCCATCAGGTATAAGTACTTCATTCAGTACAAACTTGAGTGAATTGGGATTAGGGTTCGATTCAAGGTAGATGTGTATATTCTTTGGGGCCGCTTGAAGCATAGTATTGTCTTTTATGAGCCAACAAAATTAGAGAATTTAAGTTCGTTTTGGGGTACATTTTCTGGCCTTTTCAAGGTCCTTTAAAAAATTTGATTTGTGGGGCTCCCTCCGTTGTATTGCCAAACAACAACTTTTCATATATTGGCCGGTTGGACTAAAAACTTATCACCCTAAATCTATCCCGCTTGACAAAGAAAAATCTTGCCCTCGCCATCCTTGGGCTTTTTAGCTTAGCCACTGTGCTTCATCTTTTAGATTTTTATACCGGCCTTTCTATACCTTCCATGGTGCTGATCGGATTGAGGTGGGTGACGGTGGCGTTTGCCATTTTCTATGCCATAAAAAAAGGCTCACTCACTACATGGATTTTATTGAGTATGATCATTGGGGTAGAGATAGGCTTGAACTATCCTCATTTTGCACAGAACCTTCAGGTACTGAGTAAAATATTTTTGAGTTTGGTAAAAACTATAATCGCGCCAATACTCTTTTCAACATTAGTAGTAGGGATTGCAGGCCACTCTAATCTCAAACAAGTGGGTAGAATGGGGTGGAAGTCGATTTTGTATTTTGAGTTGGTGACTACCTTAGCACTGGTTATCGGATTGATCGCTATTAATATTACACAGGCTGGTGCAGGCATTGTATTACCAGAAGGTTTTAATCAGGAATTGCCAGAGGCGAAGGCACAAACTTGGTCAGAGGTTATTCTGCATGTGTTCCCAGAAAACATTGTAAAGTCGGTTTATCACGGTGATGTACTTCCTATTGTGGTGTTCAGCGTAATTTTCGGTATTGCACTGGCTATGCTTCCCGAGAAAAAGAAAAAGCCCATGTTGGATTTTTCTGAGAGTTTAGCAGAAGCCATGTTCAAGTTCACAAATATTATCATGCACTTTGCTCCGTTTGGCGTAGGAGCTGCCATTGCGGTCACAGTAGGGCATCTAGGAATTGACATCCTCACCTCATTACTTAAGTTATTATTCACCTTGTACGGTTCACTGCTGGCCTTTATAATTCTCGTGTTATTGCCGATAGCCTACTTCTTGAAAATACCTATCCGCAAATTCATCAGGGCGGTATCAGAGCCCGTTTCTATTGCTTTTGCCACTACCAGTTCGGAGTCTGCGTTGCCCAAAGCCATGGAGAATATGGAGAAGTTGGGCGTGCCGCGTAAGATCGTCTCTTTTGTATTGCCTACAGGCTATACTTTCAACCTGGATGGTACGACTTTGTATTTGTCGCTGGCTGCTGTTTTTGTTGCACAAGCGGCAGGGATTCCACTTACTATAGGTCAGCAAGTATTGATGGGTTTAACGTTGATGCTCACCAGTAAAGGAGTAGCGGGTGTGCCACGTGCTTCATTAGTTATTTTGTTGGGAACGGCTGCCTCCTTTGGATTACCACTTTGGCCAATTATGGCCATCCTTGGTATTGATGAATTGATGGATATGGCAAGAACTTCAGTAAACGTAACAGGCAACTGCCTGGCTACTGTAGTAATAGCCAAGTGGGAAAAGGAATACGTAGAGCCTGAAGGAGAAATTAACTTTGACTAGTGTCTACCTGACTCGTATCAATTTCTTTTATTTTCCCAAGGTCGGATTCGTCTTTAATGGCATCTTCAGAACTAGCGATGATAGCAGCTACTGTACTGTCTCCTGTTACGTTAACGGCCGTGCGCAACATGTCAAGAGGGCGATCTACAGCTAGAATAAGTGCCAGACCTGCTGGATCTAATCCCACTGCTTCGAGAACAATGATGAGCATGATAATACCTGCTCCTGGTACAGCTGCTGCTCCAATGGAAGCCAGCACGGCTGTCATTAAAATGGTGAGTTGTTGACCCAACGAAAGGTCAATACCAAATGCCTGTGCAATAAATACTGCCGAAACTCCTTGATGAATACTTGTGCCGTCCATGTTGATAGTAGCGCCCAGTGGTAAGACAAAGCTGGAAACCTCTTCAGAAACACCCAGATTTTTTTCCACACAATCCATAGTAACAGGTAAAGTGGCCGCACTGGAGCTCGTAGAGAACCCAAGGATCTGAGCAGGTAAAACTGCTTTTATAAAACGCGAGTACTTCACATTCGTCATCGACTTAAGCAGCAAAGGATAGGTGACAAATACCATGACGGCTAGTCCTAAGACAACATTAAGACTATACACACTAAGCGCTTGAAACAGTTCCAAATCAATAGTCAAACTTGCTAGCAAGGCAAATACCCCAATTGGAGCATATCGCATAATGATATCTACAATGGAGAGAATAACATGATTCGCACCATCAAAAAAGTTTTTAACAGGGGCTACTTTTTCTTTAGGGGAAAGAATCATTGCCACCCCAAAAAGAATGGCAAAGAAAATCACCTGAAGCATGTTGGTATTATCCGAAAAGGAGTTGAATAAATTGTCAGGGACAATGTCAACCAATATTTGTAACGGACCAGAATCTTTGGTGCCATGTGCGGTAATAATGCTCGTATCCAAATCAGCGGCAAAGGATTCTCTTAATTGATCTCTTCTTTCAATTGAAAGGTAGTGACCAGGATCAATTATGTTGACTAGGGTAAGTCCAATAGTAACGGCTATTATAGTGGTGCCAATATATAAGCCAATGGTTTTACCCCCCATTCGTGAAAGCTTACTCACGTCAGACAGGTTAGAGACCCCATCTATTAGTGAGACTATAATAAGGGGGACGGCAATTAATTTTAGACAGTTGATGAATATTGTTCCAAATGGTTTTATCCAATCATTTGTGAATTCGACAATTCCGAGTGGCCCTGCCACTATTCCCCACACCAATCCAATGCCCATTCCGATGAGAATCTTTGCATATAACGGCATCTTCTTTTTCATAACAACGTCCTTAGGTTAACACAGTAGTTTAAAAATAAGCCTATTGATAAACAATATCGACTTTTCTCAAGATTTCCTGAGGGTAGCTTGGATTAATTTTATGGAAGGTTTAGGCCCTATAATGCTTCTTCATATGCTGTACTGAAGCCTTGATGAGTTTTTTGAGGATTGAAATGTCAACGTCCTCCAATTTGGATATGTATAAACACGATTTTCCAGTCTTAAATTTTCCAAGCTGCTGCATGAGTTCTTCATAGCGATCAAAACCAGCCATGATATATAATGTGAGACTTTGTGCCCTGGGAGAAAATCCTGTGACCATCCAATCACCTTCTCGTCCACTGGCATAGACGTAGTGATATGTGCCAAAACCAACGATACTAGGCCCCCACATCTTTGGCTCTTCTTTGGTAACCTCCTTCATAAGTTCCAGCACTTCAAAACAATCTTCTTTCCTCTGTTTGTTTTTTACTTTGTTCAGAAATACGGTGACGCTGGCATTGTTCTTTTTGGTTTTGAGTTCTGCCATAATACTTTCTTTTATGCCACGAAGACACCAAGACACTAAAGTGTTGACTTGTGTGTTTGCAGCCAGTTATTATACTATTATTCTTTTAATTCCATTTTTAATAAGTGGGACATTGAAATTAATAAGATAACCAAGTCTTAACCCCGTCAATTTAAGGTGACTTAAAACTTGAGCCTGCCAAACTTGATTAACTTGATCAACAGCTTTTATCTCAACAACTACTTTATTTTCAACCAGTAAGTCAAGCCGTAAACCTTCATCAAATTGAATTCCATCATATTGATGGGTATATCAACTTGCCTTGCTACTAGCATATCCACTTTTCGCAATTCGTGGGTAAGACACACCTCATAAACTTTTTCAAGTAAGCCTGGGCCAAGCTGAGAATGTACCTGGTATGCAGCATTTACGATTGCTTTTCCGATTCGCTCTTCGTTGTCCGACAATTCTTCAAAAGCCATGAGTCAATTATTTTGCCATCAAATGTTTATCTGATGCCTTGGTGTCCTTGTGCCTTTGTGGCATTAAATTCGAGAAACCTTCCCTCGTAATAAAAAGTCAACTATTACCAGTGCAGCCATCGCCTCTACAATAGGTACAGCACGCGGCACTACGCAAGGATCGTGTCGTCCTTTTCCAGAAACTGTAGTTTCATTTCCTTGCTTGTCTACGCTGCTTTGATCTTTCATAATAGTGGCAACGGGCTTGAATGCCACATTGAAATAAATATCCTCGCCATTGGAAATGCCACCCTGCACACCACCAGAGTGATTGGTTTTGGTTTTTATATTTCCTGCTTCATTATAAAATTCATCATTGTGCTCAGAACCTCTCAGTTGTGTGCCTTCAAATCCGCTCCCGTACTCAAACCCCTTTACAGCATTAATGCTGAGCATGGCTTTTCCTAACTCGGCATGGAGCTTATCAAAAACAGGCTCTCCTAATCCAACGGGAGTATTCTTGATCACGCAAGTAACAATACCACCAATAGTGTCTTGTTCCTTTCGGACTTTATCAATCAGTGCTATCATTTGGTCAGCAATAGCATTATCTGGGCACCGCACTATGTTGTTTTCAGTGTTGCTCAAGTTGAGCGCTGTATAGTGTGGAGTTGTAATGCCACCCACTTGTGATACATATGCACTGATTTCAATTTTTTCTTTCTTTAGTAAAAGTTTTGCGATAGCTCCAGCGGCTACTCTTGCTGCAGTTTCACGTGCTGAACTTCTCCCGCCTCCTCTATAATCTCTATTGCCATACTTGGCTTCATAAGTATAGTCTGCATGAGAGGGCCGAAAAGTTTCTGCGATGTGCCCATAGTCTTTACTTCTTTGATCCTGATTCTCTATCACAATAGCAATAGGAGTTCCCGTGGATTTGCCCTCAAAAACACCAGAAAGGATTTTGAACGTGTCGCTTTCCTTCCGCTGGGTCGTAATCTTGGATTGACCGGGTTTTCTGCGATCGAGCTCGGATTGGATAAAGCTTTCGTCTATTTCCAGTCCCGCAGGGCAACCATCTATGGTTACCCCAATGGCAGGGCCATGGGATTCACCAAAGGTTGTAATCTTAAAAAGTGTACCGTAACTGTTCATTCAAAATTTGATGTTCAAAATTCAAAGTAAATTTTGAATGTGGAATTTAGAATTATTTCTTGAATACGAAGAACGCGGAGGCTCCAAGCATCAGCAAGATAAAAAGATTAGCACCAATTTTTAGCCAATTGTTTTCGATAGAAGAGTGAATGGTATTATCTGCCAATGTAATGCGATCATAAAAAGATCCTGAGTCCTTGCTGTCGATGGATATGTTCTTTTGACTTTCACCCGTTACCGTCACAGAATACTGAGATTGAAGCGTATCGTATTTATTGGATTTTGGATTGAAAAATACCCAGGAGAAGTAATCGCCCAAATCATAATTTCCAGGCTCTTTGGGAATCATATAATAACTAAACGCTTTTGCTCCGGCCACACGACCATTATCGCGTTTAATGTTCTGCTTCACATTGGGTTCGTAAAAGTCAAAATTGTTATCCTTCCGAATCACCGGCTTTTCGATGGAAGAAATATTTCCTTCTCCGTATATGTTAAACTCATAACTGGCACTTTGCCCAGTCTTCAGGTTTACTGATACTAATTTTTCATCGAGGCGGTAACTGCCCACAGCCACAGATTCTTTAAGAGGATGTGGCGGTAGTTCTTTTACTCTAATTGTTTTAGGGGATGAATAAAAGGTTTTGAAATCCTCCTGACGATTCTGACCAAAGAAGGACGGATTTTTTGCCACTTTAAATTTGATCATCTCTAAGCCCACACTTGGAAATACGATAGGTTGGGTATTGAGAGGGTAGAATGTGGCTTGATATATTTTATACTGTGTGTAAAATTTATTATTTATTTCGATGGATTCCCCCTCAATATTTTCGATGTTAAAATTCTCCTCCCAACAATTGGATGGCCTTAGTTTTTTTAGAATATCAGAGAGTTGTTTTCCTAGATCGTGGAATTGCATCGGTGCCCGGTTGTTGTCCGCAACCAGAAAAGACAAAGTGGTTGTAAAGCCTTCACCAACGTATACTTCATTTTTGTTGGTAGTCAGGGCCAGTAATGCATCTTCTTTTACATCAACAAATTCTGTTTCACCTTTGCCAAAAAAATCATCAAACGGATCTCGCTCAAAGAGACTTCTCACAGGGTCGCGCTGTTGCGCTTGTTGTGGTGGACCTACGGCAATCTTTTTTCCTTGAGAAGAAAGAATCTGGTCATTTATAGTCATTTTAAATGGAGGAAGCGTAAAAATCCCCTGTTTGGTAGCCATATAGCTCATTACAACGCTTTGTGATGAACTGATTTGACCATTAACAATACTGGTTTGAGACTGGGTAGATGTGCCCCTTTTTCGAAAACCTTCTATATCAGGGAAATTATCATAGCTCTTCAGCCGGTCGTCATTTACCGTTACTGTAATGGTCCAGGCTTGATTTTCAGCTATTTCATCAGGGCCTAATTCGATTTGGTTTTTTTGCCCAAAAAGTGAGTTAAAAAGCCCCACAAAAGCGACTAAAAACAGTGAAAAAGACAGCTTAAAACACATACAACTTCGAAGCATATTTTATCGTTCTACAAATGAAGGTTGTTCTTTTTTGACTTTAACTGTTTTTGTATATTAACGGTTACTACAGAAAGAATACCACGCACAAACTTAAATTTAATTTTGCTGATGAGAAAAATGCTTAATTACGTTAAAACCGTCTTGGCGAGAGTAAGTTTTGATGCAAAACTCTTTGAAAAAGAGTTGAGAAAGGCAATTAAGATGCTGATTGCCGATGAAATTCAGGACCTCAGAAACTGGTGTTATGCCAATTATGAGGATGAACATGGGGCGATTCTTAATCGCTGCTTCGTAATGACCAGTTGACTACACTGATAAACTTTAAAAACCCCGGCATTGTCGGGGTTTATTTTTTAACCCAAATTGAGCATTAGAAGAATACAAATAATGTAATTTAATGACGAATCCTGCCGTTCCGTCAGGATTGTCAGGGTTAAACCTTGACAATGAAAATCACCAAAGTGGAATTCGTAAAAAAGAAGGTAACAGGTTTGATTTTCATTCGTCAAATTATGCATAGAAATTCTATTGCATAATTACGGTTTAAGCTTACCTGAGTTAATAAACTGAATGTTTCGCTGAAGGCCCTTTAATCCTGTCCTTTTCACAGCTGATTTTTTGAACACGCTCCTGAAAATCTCCTCACTGATTTCTTGCCAATCACCCTCTTTCATGCTCTCGAGTTCTTGTGAGGGATCAAATCTCGGTTCGTGATGTGGTGAAGAAAATCGATTCCAGGGGCACACATCTTGACAGATATCACAGCCAAACACCCAGTTTTCGAATTTACCTTTTACATCTTTTGGGATTTCTTCTTTTAACTCAATGGTAAAATAGGAAATACACTTACTGCCATCCACTACATAAGGAGTTGCAATGGCATCGGTAGGGCAGGCGTCCATGCAAGCCGTACACGTGCCGCAGTAATCTTTGGTAGGATTGTCGTAGTCCAACTCTAAGTCAAGTATAAGCTCTGCCAGAAAAAAGAAACTTCCTGCATTTCGGTTAAGCAATAAACTATTCTTACCTACCCAACCCAATCCACTTTTTTGTGCCCATGCACGCTCCATTACAGGTGCTGAGTCTACGAAGGCCCTTCCATTGATTTCACCTAGGGTTTCATGGAGATGCGCCATGAATGCTTTAAGTTTTTCTTTGATGACGAAGTGATAATCCTCACCATAAGCGTACTTAGCAATTTTAAGATTATCTTCTTCAGCTAAGTCTTGCTTTGGGTAATAATTATAAACAAGGCTTACCACAGATTTGGCTCCAGGAACCAGCAGTGTAGGGTCGAGTCTTTTATCAAAATGATTTTCCAGATAACCCATTTTACCCTGATAACCCCGCTTCAGCCACTCTTCAACACGTGGAGCTTCCTCTTCCAGGAACTCTGCTTTCGCAATGCCACAAAAAGTAAAACCCAGTTCCTGGGCTTTTGATTTAATAATTTGTGTTGAGGTGTGTTTATTCAAGGTGAGGAGGAATATCTCTGTTGGATGTTGTAGATTCGATCAACCGAAAATTTATGATAATAAAGGTAAGTCTTATTTTTATTTTATCGTGGGTAAGTATATCCATTGAAGATCCCATTCTTTGGAGCAAAGAGAAGAGACTTTCTTGGAATGATTTTCAGGCAAATGCACCAAAACTAGATGCACATGTTGCTCTTTCCAGGGTAGAAATTCAGTATGAATCTGCTGTGGATAAAGCAGGGAAGATGACCATGGAAATCAAGGGAGTTTTTATAAAGGAGCAGTCATGGGTAAAACAAGACCGTAAAAGTGAAAGCATATTAAAGCACGAACAATATCACTTTAATGTCACAGAAATGTGGGCCAGAAAATTGAGAAAAGAAATCACTTCAAAGAAATGGAATGTCAAAACCTTTGAGAAGGAATTCAATTCATTGTTCAAAAAACACATGGCGCAAAACTTTGAAAGAACAACTGCGATATGACAATGAGACCAATTATTCGCAGGTGACTGATAAACAGACAGCGTGGGAGCAAGAAATAGATAAGGAATTGATTGGCTTAAAAATGTACTCGGGAATTAAGGTTCCTTTTTTATTCGAATAAACTTCCTGCCTTGCCTGGTCTTGGAATTTTTAAATGTTGATAAGCGAGCTCTGTAGCTTCCCTTCCTCTGCTGGTTCTTTTAATGTAGCCTTCCTGTATTAAAAATGGTTCGTACACCTCCTCAATCGTTTCGGCTTCATCACCCACTGCCGTTGCAATTGTCGTTAGCCCAACAGGGCCTCCTTTAAATTTCTCAATAATGGTAGAGAGAATGCGATTGTCCATTTCATCAAGACCATTTTCATCCACATCCAATGCGTTGAGTGCCATTTGAGCGATCGCCATCGTGATCACTCCGTCTCCTTTTATCTGAGCAAAGTCGCGCGTTCTGCGCAAAAGATTATTGGCGATACGTGGCGTGCCTCTACTCCTTCTTGCAATCTCGTGTGCAGCATCGTCATTCAAGGGAGTTTCTAAAATGCCAGCAGATCTTTTTACAATGGTAGTGAGTAGCTCAGCATCATAGTATTCAAGCCGGGAGTTGATGCCAAACCTGGCCCGTAATGGTGATGTCAATAGGCCTGCTCTGGTTGTGGCGCCAATTAACGTAAAAGGGTTGAGCCCAATCTGCACCGACCTTGCGTTTGGCCCGGAGTCTAACATAATATCAATTCTGAAGTCCTCCATGGCGGAATAGAGATATTCTTCCACAATTGGATTCAGTCGATGTATCTCATCAATGAATAAAACATCATGAGGCTCAAGATTGGTCAGCAGCCCTGCGAGGTCACCTGGCTTATCCAATACTGGTCCTGACGTGACTTTAATTCTGGATTCTAATTCATTGGCAATAATGTGGCTCAAAGTAGTTTTGCCTAACCCTGGAGGGCCGTGCAATAGCACGTGATCTAATGGTTCACTTCTTTTCTTAGCGGCCTGTACAAAAATTTTGATGTTCTCCACCACCTTAAATTGACCAGTGAAGTCTGTAAAAGTCAACGGGCGGAGAGCTCTTTCAATCTCTTTTTCAGCGGGGGTCAACCCTTCATCATCCGCACTTAAATAATCTTCGCGCATGGCTCAAAAGTAGTGAAAAGTTGATGGCTTTAACTGATATGGATGCGAATGAATTCTTTTTAAACGGGCTTTTTGGGTCTGCAATCAAAGTATTTCCCCTAATTTGCATGATTATCAAGTTGAAGAATGAACAACCGTGTCAAAAATGCGCTCTACTCTATTGCTCTCATGGCACTGGTTTTTGTGGTGTGGAAATACAGACAATCCAATACGGTCATCGAGATTAAAATTGAGGGTAAAACGATGGGAACGGCTTATCACATTACTTATTATGATAAGGAATCCAGAAATCTCAAGGCTCAAGTTGACTCGCTGCTAGTTGCATTCAATCAGTCATTGAGCACATACATTAATGATTCCGAGGTCTCTGTATTTAATCAAGGAAATTCATGGCAATTTGATTTGCCGTTCTTTTTGCCCGTACTCGAAAAGTCAAAAGAGGTAGAAAGTTTATCCGATGGGGCTTTTGATCCAACAGTTATGCCATTGGTCAATGCGTGGGGTTTTGGTCCTGGAAAAAAGATTAAACCCGATAGCTCCAAAATTGATTCAATCATGGGATTTGTCGGGTTTGAGAAAATCCAATTTAGTAGCGATAGTGTGTGGAAAGCAGATGTTCGAGTTCAGCTTGACTTCAGTGCCATTGCAAAAGGTTATGGCGTGGACGCAGTAGCCAGCTACCTGAAGTCCAATGGGATCACTGATTGGTTTGTTGAAATAGGAGGAGAAATCTCTACAGCAGGAAAAAACCAAAAACTGGACAAATCTTGGTCGGCTGGAATTCTGGATCCTGCCTCTACATATGAAAGCCAAATTTATAAAGCTTATGTGAAGTTGGAAGACAAAGCCATGGCCACCTCGGGTAATTACTTTAATTTCTACGAGGAAAACGGACAAAAATATTCGCACACAATAAATCCCTCTTCTGGTTATACCATCAGGCATGAGTTGTTAAGCGCATCTGTGTTTGCTAGGGATTGCATGACTGCGGATGCATGGGCTACAGCATTTATGGTGATGGGAAAGGATGGAGCAATTGAAAAATTAAATCAGATAGGGGAACTGGATGCGCTGTTAATCTATTCTACTGAGGACGGTATTGAAACCTTCGTAACAGAAGGAATTAAGCCATTGATTACAATTAACCCATAAGGTTATTCAATGAATATGCTCATTCTATTCTTTGCACCTTTTTTAGCCGGCCTCTTAATCTTTTTGGTGCCGAAGGCACGCAATAGCAGCTTTAAACTCTTATTGGTTTTTGCTGGATCTTACCTGTTTGCAATCACTGTCATTCATATCCTGCCTGAGTTGTATCGCGAGTATGCTGAAGTGGAGTTAATCGGTTTGTTTGTCTTGCTAGGATTTTTTCTTCAACAACTGCTTGAATATTTCACTTCAGGAATTGAACATGGGCATATCCATACCCACGATCACAAAGGACATACGCACTCTCATAGCCATGCTGAGGTTTCTGCATTGGTATTGCTTACGGCATTGTGTGTTCATGCTTTTTTGGAAGGAGGGATGTTAGCACAACCTCAATCTCATACTTTCCATTCCGACACCAATGCCATTTTACTGGGAATTGTTTTGCATCGAGCTCCAGCAGCCTTTGCTTTGATGGCGGTATTGTCAGAGCAACTGCGTTCAAAGCGTAGAGCGATTCCTTACCTGATGGTATTTTCTTTGGCCGCACCATTGGGCCTTTTTATAAGCGAGTATTTTGTTGAAATCAATTTACTCTCAGAAACAGGACTTATTTTTCTTTATGCCCTTGTAACAGGTAATTTTCTTCACATCTCTACCACCATTGTTTTTGAAAGCAGCCCAGATCATCATTTCAATGCTAGAAAGTTGGCGGTTGCCATAGGTGGGTCATTGGTTGCAGTGGCAGTGGAGTATATGTTTTAAAGCATCTATCTTTAAAATGTGAAACCCTACATTAACCCAAGAACATGGAAGGAGAAAGGATTGCCAAAAAAAATTTTGGTAATGCGCTTTCAGGCACTTGGGGATACTATAATTACACTCCCCTACATCAATTGCATCAGACAGAACTTGCCGAATACCAAAATTCATTTCTTTACCAGAGATGAAGTTGCTGAGATACCTAGGGGGATAAAATTATTTGATCGGGTATTTTCTTTAGGAGGGAAAAGAAATACAAAGCTGCAGTTCCTCTTTTGTTTGATTTACCTACCCCTTTTGTTGATGCAACGGTATGACGCTGTAATCGATTTGCAAAATCATTGGATGAGCAGGATGATTCGAAAAGTAATTGGAGCTGTGGCATGGAGTGAATTTGACAAAAGTTCTCCGATCTCCGCAGGTAAACGTACAGCGCAAACGATTCAAGCAATCGGATTCCCTTTTAAAATTGAAATTTATCCTGAATTTGAGATCAGGGCACTTAGTGCTACCAATGATTTACTTATAAGCAATGGATGGGATGGGGAGAGCCATTTGGTTGTTTTGAATCCTGCTGGGAATTTCTCTTCGAGAAATTGGAAAACAGAAAACTATATCGAACTGGCTCTCCTGTGGTTAGAGACCATAAATCCAGAAACTCAGTTTGTGATAATGTTAACCGCTCAGCACTTTTCGAAGGCCGATCAAATCAAGGCTGCACTAAGAAATAAATGCATTAACCTATCCGGCCTGACTACACAACTGGATGCTTTTCTTGTCCTAAAAAGAGCCAAGTTCATGTTGTCAGAAGATTCAGGTCTAATGCACATGGCGTGGGTGCAGGGTATTCCCACATTGGCCTTGTTTGGCTCCAGTAGAAAAGATTGGTCGGCACCTCAGGGTGAATCTTCGTATTGTTTAGATGCCTCTGATTTGGAGTGCGGGCCATGCATGTTGCATGAGTGTAAGTATGGTACCAATCATTGCCTCGAGAGATATAGCATCAATCATGTACTCACAAAAGCAAAAGCATTGCTTAATGGATCAGGGATTATACCGATGCTTTGATTTTAGATCTAAGCTTAGCATTGAAGTTGTGATGATAAATTGATGTGACATGGTTAATCCGTTCCTTATATTTGAAAGATATGCTTAATCGGATACTAACCTCCATAACGCATCGGGTAATTGAGTTGCCCATTTTGGTGCTAATGCCGCATAGTAGTTGTAATTGCAGGTGTGTAATGTGTGATATCTGGAAGGCCAATAAGCAAAAGCACGAGCTTTCTACAGAAGATATTCAAAACCATATTGAAAGCTTTAAAAAATTAATGGTGAAAAGAGTTGCGTTGTCAGGAGGCGAAGCACTAATGCATAATAATCTTTGGAAACTATGCGGTGAACTTAAGTCTATCGGAATCAAAATAAGCCTGCTTTCAACCGGATTGACACTAAAACAACACGCTAAGAATATTTTGCAATACATTGATGATGTAATTGTTTCCATTGATGGAAGTCCATCAGTTCACAACCAAATCAGAAACATTCCCAATGCATTTGAGAAATTGCAATTGGGGGTAGCTGAACTTAGAAGACTTGATACGAATTTTAGAATAACTGGGAGATGCGTTTTACAAAAACTCAATCACCATGATATTCTGAATATTATTGCGACTGCTAAATCACTGCAACTGAATCAAATTTCATTCCTACCCGCAGATGTATCTTCTGAAGCATTCAACCGGCCCGATGGATGGGATGATGAACGGGTGTCAGATGTTGCCCTTACTCTAAATGAAATTCAGGTGATTGAAAAACTTGTAATCAAATCTTTTGATAAATGTACCATTGATTATAAAACTAAATTTGTGGCGGAAAGCCCAAAAAAAATGCAGGCAATAGTAGATTACTACAAGGCAATTTTGGGCAAAAAGGCATTTCCGGCTAAAAAGTGTAACGCACCATGGGTTTCTGCGGTTGTTGAGGCTGACGGGGAGGTTAGACCCTGCTTTTTCCATCCTTCTTATGGCAATATTCTAAAGCAAAATTTTTCCGATGTGATCAACAGTCCAAAGGCTATAGCTTTCAGAAAAAATCTGGATGTGAAAAAGCATGCTACTTGTGTGCGATGTGTCTGTTCTTTGCATGTTGGTGTTATGAAATCAAGTTATTGATTTTGCAAGAAATAGGTAATTGAACCCATCAACCCACACCTTCTTCTCGTAAATTTTTTCTAACACCAAGTTATTATTTTGAGCGAATGAAAAAATTTCCTTCAGGTCGCATACTTCAGAAAGTACAATCAGTACCTTGGTTTCTTCGTGAGTAAATTTTAAAAGTTGTGAAAATAATTTTCTAAAGTATTGATGATTGTCACCACAATACCAGGCATACTCAGCTTCTGTTTGTGGGTTGGCCGGGTAGTATGGAGGATTGATTACAATCCAATCAAAACGAGTTGGATTTAAGTTTTCGAAAAGATCAGAGTGCAGCACTGTAAAATTAACCTTGTTATCTGTTCTATTAAGTATTGTATTTTGTACGGCTACATGGCTAATATCAACCGCTGTCACATTTGCGTTCTTCAGCGCAGCGGAGACTGAAATAATTCCTGTTCCTGATCCGAGCTCAAGAAAGGATTGGCCTTCAAGGGACATTCCTGATAAATAATCAAGAACTATTTTTGTGCTGTGGAAAAATCCCGGATGAAAGACGCCAGGAAGAACAATGATTTTGATTCCGTTATAACTAAATGATCTGGGTTTTCTAAGATACCATTTGATGAAAAGCCGAATAGGTGCAGTTAGAAACTGTAAGAGCGCTTTCATTTTTTACTCGGCATAAAACCCCTCAATTTCCGGCTGTCGATACTTAAGCCAATATTTCTGTAATGCCTTCAATTCGTAAGGAAATGAAAAGAAATTGGATTTGTACCGCAAGCTTGAAAGCGATCTCATCACTTTCTTTTGCATTTTGGTGATTTTGAAGTCAGAGACAGTAGGATATTGGGCGTTCAGGACTGTTTCGAAGTCAAGAATCTTGCTGACCATCTTTGAAGTTAGCCAGGGGGTAAGCGGATTTTTTCGCAAATCAAAATTTTGCCATGCCGGTAAAAGCCAATCATCAAGTGTCTCAGGAAACTTAAAACCTGATTTTTTCACATACTCGTACATTTCTGACCCTTCGGTTGGCACCGGACTGTATACATAAATGATAATTTCGGTTTTGGGGTTAATTGATTTGATTTCCTTGATAAAATTAATGTCCTGATCGATTTGTTGGCTCACCAATTCTGGTGTCTCGGCTGGAAATCCAAGAACAAATGAATACTCTGGGATGATATCAATTTTTTTAAGACGCTCGGCAAAATGCCTTATTTGATCTGCGGTTTGCGTCCCTCCTTTGTCCATTTGGCGCAAGAGCTCATCATTGCTTGTTTCAGCGCCAAAGAAAATCATTTTACAACCAGACTGTCGCATTTGATGAAGCGATTCATCACTGTATTTATTGATGGTATCAATTCTTCCTTCCCCCCACCAGGTAATTTTTTCGGGAGCGATTAATTTAGAAAACTCAATTGTTCGTTTTTCACTAACAAAAAAGTTATTGTCATGAAATTCGATGGCATCAACTCCATGAACATCGATGAGGTATTTTATATCCTTGTAAACCAGTGAAGCTGATTTGGCTTTCCATCTCGCGTTGTAAAGAGGCACTACAGCACAAAAGGAGCAAGTAAAGGGGCATCCCATGCTGGAGTGATAGGAAGCTGTCTTTTTGCCCAAAAATGTTTTCCCTAAGTAATTTTTGAGAGGATAAAATGAATGTAAGTATTCGTAGGGTAACTGTGGAAGTAGATCTTGATCTTGTAAAGACGCCATAGGCGTCTTTACAATTAGGTTATTTTCGTCTAGATATATCAAGTTCTTAATTGCACTAACTGGGGCTTTAATTGTCAACGCATCAAGAAGTTTGGGGAATGCCTCGTCACCAGGGCCGTTGATTACATAGTCAACGGTATTAGAATTTAATACAGACTTATATTGGTTGGCCGCAAAGTATCCACCCCAAATAATTTTAATAGCAGGATATAATTCACGAATCTTCTTCGAAATGGGAATGGCCTGTTTAAGTTGTGGCCCGGGCATCACTGTACAACCGAAAATGTCAATCCCACCATTGTCAATGTATGTCGCGATAGTTTTCCATGGATCTTTTTCCAAATTACCATCAACGAAGACAAAATCATGTTTCCCTTGAATAGATGCTCCCACCTGTAATATTGAATTCGGTATCCTGTGTTTGGCGCTGGCGCTTTTTGGATTGAAAAGTATCACTTTCATGGATTCTAAATTTACGAAATCATGGAGTGATCAGATCAATGCTTGTATATTTAAATGAATGAAATCTGCTTTAAAGCGTTTGATTACTGGCCAATCCTTTAATCAGGAATATTTGTGTCTTGCGAAAGAACTGCGATATCCGCTTGAAGCATTTTTAATTGTTGGTGGAAGCGATCCTCTCAATGTGACTGCAATACATCGATTTGTTGGCTATAAACCATTAGTTATTGCTATTGGGTTTGAACTAAGTCGCTATATTAACCACACCAAGGTTTGTCTTTGCTTTACAAATAAGGATTTTGAGGCCAATGACGAGTGGATGGGTTTTCAGGTTGACAGTAAAAGCGTTGCTAAGTTATTGCTGATCAAAAAAGAAACGAAGCGGATTGGGGATACTGAGATTGTGTTTTATCAGGGATGTTATGGACACCATCATTTTTTACCTTGGTACAATCAAGTTCTAAACTCGATTCTATTGAAATTTAAAAAGAAGGTCATAGGCAATATTTCATTGAATGGCAATCTTTATGATCAGGTGAGAATTGCTTATGCAATTCCAAGGAAGATCGCCTTGATTTCAGTTGCGGATAATGGTTTAATGAATATGTTTCCAACCGATCTTCATGGGATGATCAATGATTCTATTTATATAAGTTCCTTAAGAATAGGCGGTGAGGCTTGCAAACAGGTTGAACGCATTCGGAAAATTGTAATTTCAGATATTGAGAGTTTACATTATCAGGAAGTGTATAGCATGGGAAAAAATCATATGAGGCAAATGAAGCCTATTCAGGAGTTTGACATTTCAGACGAATATTCTGATTTGTTTAAATTTCCCTTGCCAAAAAGAACGAGCCATTATAGAGAATTAGAGATAGCGAGCACATTTGATTTGGGAATTCACCGGGTATTTCTTTACAAAATTGTTAATGAAAAGTCCATAAAAATAATTTTCCCTCTTTTTCATATACACAACTATTATGGCCAGTGGCGCAAAAACAATAAGCTACCAGGTGATTACCTGTTAAGAGTTAGTAACGCTAGCTCTGTTAGATGAGTATCAATAAAAAATATGAACGGTGAAAGTTAAGCTGGCCGAGACAATAGGGCAGCCATCGCCTTCACGCTATCTCGCATTGAGTGAATCAATTGAGGTTGGGGCGGAGCATATTGACTAAGAATAGATAGACAAGTTTCAGTCATTTCTTGAATGTCCATTACAGAGTGCCAGTTGGCAATGAGGTTGTCTTCTGCCTTTGTAAAGCTTACAACATGGCACCCAGCATAAAGTGCTTCAAGGCATGCAGTGCTGTATCCCTCATAGGAAGAGGGATGCAAAAGAATTTTTGATTTTTGCATTTCTAGGAGAACATCCACGTGGGGCAATTCTCCTCTAAAAGTAACCATGTTGGCCAAACCCATCGTATCAACTTTATTTTTAAGCAACGCTAACTCCTTACCCGTTCCGCATAGTTCTACGCGAAGATTGGGCAAGGACAACGCTAGTGATGCAACAACATCAATGAAGACTGTGTATTGTTTAAGGGCAACAAGAGAACCTACACCAATGATATCTATTGTTTTCAACCCCAATGAGGGCGAAAAATCTGCTGGATCTATTCCATTGGGTATATAGAATGATGGCCTTATGTGATGATTTTTTTCAAATTCACAGGTGATCCAATCAGAAATGCTTACTAGATTTTCACTAGAGGGCTTGATGAATTTAACAAGCCAATTGCTTTTGCGCGCATCTTGCCCCAGAATCCAAATCAGATGGCGGATTTTATTTCTTTTTGAAAACCAATTTCCAATAAGTGCTGGTTCGTGGCACCAAAAACTCAGAACCCCACTTATCTGGTAATTGCGCTTTATTTTCTTCAATTTTTCCCAGGCTTGTATCCATGGTATAAACCGCAGCCATCGAGGAAGCCTCATTCCATTTAGGGGTATGACTTCTGTACCGAACCATTTATATTTTTTCTTTGTGTATGGATAGTGAAGGGAGATGACTATGGGGGCAATCTCTGGAAACTCTTCAGCGAAAATTTTCACGAACAACTGCTGTGAGTACATAGTTGTTGTATCCTTTTCATTGGAGGGGAAACCAGGGGTAAGTATGATCAGAGCCTCTTTCATTTCACTTATTTCAAACCGCTAATGATTGAATCAGCCTTATCCATCCTTTTGGGTTTAAGGGACTTAGTAGGATAAAATTGAAAAAACTATTCAATGCCGCGGATCTCTCTCCAAGTTTAATAGCCACAAGCCCCATCTTGTAATAGCATTCTTTTTGTAAAACTGAAAAATGTTTGGCGTTGATCATCTGACTTTCCAGGAATTCCTTATGCTTTGATAAGCTGACATTGTAGGAGTTAAGTTCATTATTGGTGGAATCACTTGGTCCTTGTCTTCGGATTGAGACAAGCTTTTCATTTGTAAATATTCCTTTAAAGTGAAATGCCATTTTATAAAAGAAATAGATATCTGTCGAGGTTGGGAAAGATTCATCAATGTATCCGATGGTGGGAATCACATCCTTTTTAAATATAAGAGACGGTGAAAAAAAGCAAAATCGTTTGTGAAGAAGCTGATCCAGAAACACATTCCCAATGAATAAATCTTCTTTCTCGTGGGGAGCTGTGGCATCTTCACCAAACTCATTACCATTGCTAAACACAAATGAAGCTTCCTCATACTCATTAAGTAGATTTACTTGAACGTCCAGTTTATCGCTTCTCCATATATCGTCTGAATCAAGGAATGCAATCAATTGACCCCTGGCCTTTTGTATTCCCAAATTCCGAACCGATCCAAGGGCAGTATTGTGTGGATTCCAGAAATAAAAAATGCGGACATCATGAAACGAATCAACCACATCTTGGGTGCCATCACTTGAGCCATCGTCCATTATGATCAGTTCCCAATGTGAATAGGTTTGAGCAATTACAGATTGGATGGTCTCCCCGATCAGATTGGCGCGGTTAAAAGTAGGAACAATAACACTGACCAAAGGAGTTTTCGAAGTCATCAATGCTCAATCCGGTTTAAGTTTTCAACATTAACCAATCCCCCTGCACTCAACTCATAAACAGTATCATAGATTCCTCTTGGGTTTTGGTGATGAGAAATTACAACGAGTGTCTTACCCTTTTTTGAAAGGTTATCCAGGACAGTAATTATTTCCAACTCAGTAGCCTGATCGAGTTGATTGGTAATTTCATCAAGAAACAAAATCTCTGCATCGTGGTAGAGTGCCCTTGCAATAGCCAACCGTTGGCGTTGACCACCCGATATTTTTACTCCACGTTCTCCGATTACCGTTTCGATTCCACCTTTTAACTTATCCACCCAATCGCGTAGCCCAAGATCTGAAATTAGCCTATTTACCTTGTCGATATCAATATTTGTTTTTAAAACACCAAAGGCAATATTTTCTTGAATGGTTGCGTCCAACGTGTAAGGAGATTGAGGAACGTAGCCAATTTTTCGTTGCCAGGCTACTTCTTTTTCAGGGGTCAGAGGCTCATTATCTACTGTCACTTCACCTGACTGCTCTTTTATCAGTCTCATCATAAGTAGAAGCAAGGTAGTCTTACCACTTCCTGATGATCCTTTGATTAAAATCCTTTCATTCTTTTTAAGGCTAAGAGATAGATTTTTGAAAATGATAGCGCCATCTGGTTGGGTGAAATTAATGTTTGCGAGTTTAATACTCTCTTTGAAATAAATAGCGTCTGATGGAACTACTGAAAGTACTTGTGTTGGTCGCCCTAAAGCATTCAATTCACTCAGGACATATTCATTTGATTTTATTCGGAGCCAACTAGCAAATATTCTATTAATAGATGGAATTGCTCTAAAACCAACACCGGTATAGATGCCCAAGGTAATAATGGAGTCGCCAGTTGTTGAAGAATTTAACAATACGTAAATAATCAACACTGAAACTGCGAGTATTGCAACCAGTTCAGTTACTCTTGAGGTGTTGGTATGAAGTGTATGGTCTTTCGCAAATATGGTTCCGAGTTTTTCAAACTGATCCTTAAATTTTTTTTTGAAGAAGCTTTCTTTACCGAAGGATTTTATTTCTGGCCAGCCTTCAACTGACTCCATTGTGAATTTGAGTAATGTGGGGTAGGTCTCTTTTATTTGATCACTAATTTTTTTTATACGTCTCTTATTGAAATGGTAGAGTAGAAAAGATGGAGTTACGATTGCCAGTAGCCAAAATAATATCTGAAGATTGAACGCGGCTACAGCCAGTAGTAGAAATGAGAGAAGTAATAATTCCGAGAACAGTGTACCAAGTGGAATGATGATATTGTTGGCAAAGTTGAGTGGAAAATTTGAAATTTTGTTGATTTCACGAGAATAGTCAGCGGCTGTGAATTGCCAATAGGAGGATTGCAAATAATTTGTAAGCGCACGATCAGCTATTTCTGTTGAAGTATCATAGGCAAAGCGCGCCTTAAGGTGCGTGATCCAAATTTGGTATACAGTTTTTATTATTAAGGCCAAAACAACCACAATGACCAATGTAATTCCCAGGGTGACAACGCTTTTAAAATTGCTCAAGTGGTAAATTTTCGATATTAACCAATGAGACTCGGGTTGATTTTGATTTACGATCAGTATTAAAATCGGAAAAAAAGAAGCAAGGCTAATAAGATCAAGAAAGGAACCAAATGCCAAACACAACGTAATCAACAATCCTCTGGTGCGATAGGGCTGTACAACAAGTTGTGCAATAAAATAGAGAGGGTTATTTTTCACACTTATCAATATAGTGATTCTATGCTGTAATTTTTATCCATGGAAACGGAGTTGAACTTCCATTTGATATCCATCTGATTATTCGATGAGATGGTTTTGATAGTATTTCAAATTGAAATGATTCCAAGTCAGGCCAGGTATGATGATGGTACCAGTCATTCATTTTTCCGAAACCCTTTTCTTCAAAGTATTTGCGTGTCCTTTCTCGAGCATTTGAGGCTTCAGTAATCGAATACATCGGACTATCTACAATATGGATTTCACCTTTAGGGGCTAACAAAGAGAGAAGCTTGGTAATCAACCACTTTAAGTTATTGAAGTATTGAACGCTGCTAGCTAATATTATAAAATCAATCTGTCCTTTGGGTAATTGGATAATTGAAATGTCAGCGTATACAAAAAATATTTGCTGATCCCTGGTGAACAATCGTGCGGCTTGTTCTAATTCGGCTTTGTTTACGTCAAGTCCACAATAAACGGCTGGAAAGTGATTGCTTAGATAGTTGCCTAACCAACCATTACCACATCCAATATCTAAAATAGTTGGTGTGGTTGGCCCTTGTTTTTTCAACCACCGAGCTAATTTATGTGCAGATGACCTTCGGATGGCCCACTCTTTGCGAAGTAAATGAGTAGAAGGAACATCTGGAAGGATTTTGATGATTTCATCTGAGTAATACCTTCCTTCCTTTGATCGTAATTGCAAATACTGTTCCTCAAAACTTGATGACGGAGCAGCATCATGGAAAGAAAACAACCCGTCTTTTAGTTTAAATTCTGGATGATTCGAAAAGTGTTGCCAGAGATCCGAATTCATTTTTTAGGATTGAATTGAAAAGTCATGATGAGATGGTCTCCAATTCTGTTGAAAGGATATATTTTTCGTATTAGGGAGTCAATCGTTTCAGCGAAATGATATAGTATAGGATATTTAAGAGCCAGGTAACCTCTATCAGGGGGAGGTGTTAACAATCCTAAACTTTCAATTTTTATCAGTTTAAACCTGGGGCCAAAAGCTGATTTGACTTTTTTAAGCGAATGATAATAAGTTCTAAAATATTCACCCTCTAGATGTGCCATCGTGCCTCCTTTCTTTAGTCTTCTGAATGCTGTTTTCTTTCCGCGGAATACCCAAATGAGTTCCCATAAACTTATTGGTGGCATGATAACCCAGGTAACAAAGGCATTTGGTTTAATGAGTTGGGGCAATTGAGTTGTGACCAATTCTAAATTACTGCAACAATTAAGTCCTCCGAAATTTGAGAAGACGAAATCAAAGTTTGATTGATCGATTTGTCCAATATTCTCGTAGGAACGTTGTTCAAAACTCAGATTCTTTAGATTGTCTCTCGACATTTTTCGCTCAATCACCTTTATCATTCCAGTTGATAATTCGGTTGCGTGAACAATGTGTCCTGATTTTGCGAAACGAGCGGCATCAATTCCAGTTCCTGCATTTAATTCAAGTATGCGACTTGAGGGTTTTAGAAAATGATCCACATGATTATAAATCTGTTTTCGCCATGCCGTAAGAATCGGATTTGAAAGATCATCGACATCAAAATGGATGGCCTGTTTGCTAAAGGCTTTTGCGGCTGGGGTTTGCTCATCAACAATGATTGAGGAACTAGGCATGCTGGGCACTTATTTTTTTCAACTGATAAAATTGGAAAAGAGATTTAGGAACATGGTATACCATTGACATCATTTTTCTTATGTCGGTGTAAGCAAAATTTGGATTCTGAAGAAGGTTTTTTATCCGATCGACTCCACGTTGGACACGATATCGACTGTGTACATATCGGTGCAAGACCTTATAGTAAGAGGATGAATATACTCCGGCAAACATCATGTCAAGGTCATCTGAGTCTTTCCAATTTTGTTTTTCTTCCAAGTCGGCTTTTACACTTTCGTAGAATTTTGTGCCAGGAAGTGGATATGAAACTGAAATGCCGATTTCATCAGGCATGAGGTCAAGCACCATTTTCAAGGTCTTGTCAATATCTTCTTGCTGCTCACCGCTGTAACCAAACTGAAGAAAGAACCCGACCTTGATCCCGTGTTGCTTTAAGAGCTTAGTGGATTCCCTGATTTGCTCAACCGTAGTTCCCTTATCCATTGCATCAAGAATTTTTTGCGATCCTGACTCTGCTCCGACCCATATCGTTTCAGCGCCTGATGAGGCCAGAGCCTCTATCGTCTTTGCTTCAAGCAATAAATCTACACGGGATTGAATCTTGTATTTAAAGCTGAGTTTTTTTTGGGTAATCAAATTTTCAAATTGTTGAACCCAGCCAGGTTTCAGTCCAAAAATATCATCACACATCCAAAAATGGTCAGGTTGGTAGGTTTGGAGCAACATTTCGATCTCAGCGATCACGTGTTCTGGCGATCTTGAGTTGTATCGATTGCCATAAATAGGCTTAGCACACCAGTTACACTTAAAGGGGCAGCCTCTTGTCGTAGCAATATTCAATGAGAAATAACCGTGGTGTTTGAGCCAAATATTTCGGTAGGCAGATATATCAACCAAATTCCAGGCGGGCAAAGGCAAGGAGTCAAGGTCTTTCAAAACAGGAC
Organism: Cyclobacteriaceae bacterium; assembly: GCA_040216665.1. GTDB lineage: Bacteria > Bacteroidota > Bacteroidia > Cytophagales > Cyclobacteriaceae > ELB16-189. Next base: position 540,213 of record JAVJOQ010000010.1, read on the forward strand.
GAGGAGGATTAGACTTAATGGCTCCCGCTGAGTGATAAGTAACTCCTGCAACCTGGGTCAACTCTGATTTTTTTTCAAGCGTCTGAATTAAGTCTTTTATTGTTGCTTCACCCTCACCACGAACGATGTAATCAGCACCCTCGTTAAGGTAAGCTTCAAAATGATCCGATGAATCCGAGCTGCACACTATAATTTTACTCCCAACTTTTTTTGCTGCATGAATCATACTAAAGGCTGCCTCACGCATTACTGACAGGCACATTTTTGTCAGGTAATTAAATCCATCATCGTATATAATCACATAAGAAGGTTGTGTGGATTTAGTTCGCTCAATTATTGACCCGGGACCCTCTTTTAGGCAAGCGTCCTGAAAGTCCACCTCACATCCTATCTCACGTAAAACAGATGCCGCCATGAGCGTTCCAAGTGGAGGATAGGGCTGTTTGAAACGCCACTGTTTAGCGTCAAGTTTATAGAAGTAAGAATGTGTAAGTAAAACTGACTTCATGATTCCTGGTTCAACTGAAAGCGATTACTAAATTCATCCCATTTTTCATGATATCGATCCATTACTTTTTTTTGATAGTAGTTAGGATGATTTTTTGAAACGTTCGGTTTTGTTTTGAAAGCTATTTGGAAATCATCTCTCTCATATTTTTCAGCATACAATTTCTTCCACCTGCTCAGGGTTAATTTCATTAAAAAAGAATTCATTGACTGAGGGAAAATAATATTGATAATTCCTTCTAACGTCTTCTTGACAGGCGAGTAGGGTGAGTTTCCGATCCCAATAGCCTCTGTATTGTTTGAATTGGGTAAGTAGTTTACCGTCCACTGGTTAGCCTGCATTAATTTTTCATGGTAGTCTAGACCAGTCAATGGAATGAGCGTTGACAATTCGATTGCAGTGTACAAATTCTTTTCTTCGATCTCGAGACTGTTTTCATCAATGAAATAATTCACACAGAAATACTTGTGGGAATTGGCAAGAAATATTCGCTTGTATAAAACTAAAAGTGTTCGCGCGATCCATAACCTTTTGGGTTGAGTAATAATAAAAAAATCTAAATCACAAGTATCATCCATATAACCTTTTGATAGTGAACCAGAGGCCATAACTGACTTTACAAAAGGGAACTTTTGAATCAAGGCCGCCTGCTTGTGGGCAAGGGACATATATCGCAGTGCTTCCTCGTTACCCTTGATCCTTCGTTCAATCAACAATGTATTATTCTGTAGGCTGAAAAATTTACCAAAACGAAACGTAAGGTTGTTGTCAGTAAGTTCACAGAGTTTGTCGTGGATTACTGAAGGAGTAACATGGTTTGATGGCAAAAATTTGAATACTTCCTTGGCATTTAGAGGGTAATTGAAAATATCAAAATAAAGTAAGGTTTTGATAATACTTAGTGATAACGGGTCTGTATGGATCGCTTTCATAATGCAGCGATTTTAGAGTCTGGGAATTTACTTCGAGTCAAGGAGAGGGATTGAAATAGAACAAAAAAAGCAATTCCCTTTTGTGATTCAAGAAAAGACTCAGTCAGTGAAGCGAGCAGTACTAGTCCGATAAACGATAGTTGCAAAAAATTTTCTTGCAGCCATGCGTGTCTGACAGGATAGAAATAACATCCAAGTAACAAGAGTAATCCAATTAAACCGGTGGAGATGAATGTGTTTAAAAATTGATTATGTGGATCGTTGGAGTTCAGAACGTTAGATATATTGTGTGCTTTTAGTGTTCTATTCATTTCAAGATGCGTGTCGCCACTACCTGATCCTATAATTGGATTTGACTGTAAAACAGTTTTGAACCCTGCCCACCATAACGACAGTCTGATTTCTGTAGAGTTAGTGTAATCAGTATTTTCTCGGATTTGAAAATTGGCTGAGTTAATTTCTTGGAATTCCCTGTACAGACTAATGGGGTTTAGGGCAGAAAGTACGAGAAATAAAAAAATAAATATACTGCCAACTGCCAATTTCTTAATGTCGGTTTGTGAAATCATTTTGATTGATTTTATCACGGTGATAATGCCAATTGCCAGAATGATTATTAAAATGATTTTTGTTGACAAAAGGGCAAGAAATAAAACGAAAAATCCAATCAACGCTATTGATGCATAGCCGTTTAGCCTCGCAGCATAGTATTGAGCCACTACAATACAAATACAAAAGATGATATACACTGCGAAATAGGTGGGATGGATATCAATCCCGGAAGCTAAAGCAACATAAGAAAAGTGATGCCAGCCATTTGTGAAAAGGGGATTGATAAGCAATAATTCTGGCTGAGTGGTACCGAAATTTAAAGCCGCAGGATCGGAGCTGATGTAAATGCTTTGAACTGCACTTCCAAGACATATCAGCACTCCAAATCCACAACAAAGCACAAAGGCTTGATAAAGTAGGTTCTTGTTTTTATCAGACAGGGTGGAAGTGGCTAGAACAATTGGAACCGCGGCAAAGGTAAATTTCTTCTCTACATTGAACCAGGCGTTACCCTGATCTTCAGAATAGAATGTGCCAATGATTAGCCATGTGAAATACAGAATAAAAAAAATAGCGGTGGGTGTTTGTCTGAGAATTTTCCATTTCTCAGACCAATTATGCTGCGCTATCCAGTTAATGATAATCACAAAAATACCAAGATGACAAAGTTGGATCGAAAAGGGAAGGGCTAGGATGGAAACCAATAGTCCTGTGAATAGGATGATCTCATGAACATGGAAATTGTCAGATTTCATTTCCGATCCTGATTAGTGCCCTCTGATTAATCAAATCTCTTTCTTTATCGATAAGCCATCCCCACTTGTTAAAGTATTGAATAGCGCTTTGGATATTGTGTAATAATAACCTTCCATTTTTGTAGCTGCCTCTCTGATGATAGTGATAAATGATCACCTCAGGATTAAAGACAGTTCTATATTGCTGATGAATTCTGCGACAGAGATCAACATCTTCCGTATAAAGAAAAATTTTTTCATCAAATAGACCTACTTTGTTAAGGGCCTCAATTCGAAAAAACATAAAACACCCTGAGAGAAAGGGTACATCCATTATTTTATTGTAACCCGAAAATTGCAATTCATAATGATAGTTCTGCCTGGCCAAAAATTCTTTCAGAAAAAAAAAGAACCTTCGAAAAATTAGAATTTTGGGGGAAGGTAGGAGTTTGCATAGTGGCTGTAATCGGCCATCGGGATACAATACCTTGGGCATACATAATCCTACTTCGGGATTGGCCTCCATAAAACCAAATAATTTTTGAAGGGCATCAACGCTGAAATAAACATCTGGATTGAGGGCAACATGGTAGCGTGAACCGGCAGCAATGGCTTTTTTTAAAGCAATGTTGTGACCTGCGCCAAACCCAACATTTTTATTATTAAAAGTGTATTTAATTCGTTCATGATTGACTAAAGTCTTCGCTTCGTTGGTAGGCGAATTGTCGATGATATACAGCTGCGAAACTGTTGTAGCTTTGAGAAAACTTTCAATAGCTTCAGCCAACATTTCAAGGTTGCTTTTGTAAACCACTATGGAGGCACTTAAGTCATGCATAGGCCATCCTCAATAAATTTTTTACAAGGTGCAGACGTGTAGTCACTTTGGTTTTAATAGAGCGCGAACTTTTACTTGGGCTACTGGAAGCGTTAGCTGAATGCCGCCTATAAAGTACAAGTTGCTCTGGGAGAAAGTAAACTGAATAGTGAATTTCGGCCACAAGGCCAATCCATAAATCATGCATGGCGATATCCCTTGGAAATGGAAGAATTTTATTCAAAACGGTTCTGTTAAATGCCATGCAACACCCCATATATGAATTTCGAATTATGTTTTTAATTAAGCCTTTACTGGATTTGTTAACCTCAAAAAACGAGTTGGGTTCGGGGTTGAGATGACGGTCTACAATAATACAATCACATATCACCACGTTGAACCGATCGAGGTGCATACTCATTTTCTCTATTTTATCTTTCACCCACACATCATCTTGATCAGCTAGAAAAATCTTATCACCACATGAATGCTTTATGGCGTTTTCGAAATTATCAACAATACCATCACCGGGATTGGTTATAATCTTTACTCTCTTGTCAGCAAATGAGTTCACAATGTTTATAGTAGCATCAAATGAGTGGTCATCAGAAACAATTAACTCATCATTTACCCCTAACTGGGGGAGTATTGATTGAATCTGTTCTTCAATAAACAAACCACCATCCTTAACGGCCATACAAACTGAAATCATTTTTTTGACGTTTACTTGTACCTAAAATACACGTTCCACCATGCATTATCAATCAAATTCAAAGAACAAATTTTAATCTTTAATGAAGGCCGAATTTTATTGATTAATTGTGTGCATCCTCCTCAAAGAAAACAGTTTGTGTTTCTCTAGCCAGTTAAAAAGAATGGGATAAAAAAGCTGAAAACTTAATCCTGTAAAGCTTAGGGTATTATCGTAAGCTGTAAAGAGGAATACGGTAGTTAATATGGCCAATCCAGTACCAAGAAAGGGGCTTGGTGATAAAAGTTTATAATATAAAATGGGTATGAATAACAGATATGCTGACATAATAGCAAGGCCGGTCCAACTGAGGTGACTAAAAGCTTTGGAATATATAGTGGATACGTTGAATGGACCCTCGATCGTATGTTCTCCAGGATGAGGAATATTGAATACGGTATTGATGCGTTTCGAAATAAAATCAAAAAGCATTTCATTGTTTACCATTTTACCAAACCAGGCCCACGATACATGCCTGTCAGCGTGATTAATATTTTGCTGAAGATTTGCGAGCGATGAAGTAGCATATATATAGGACCAAAAAAATTCATTGGGTACAATTGACTCTTTAAAATTCTGAGAAGCTTGACCAGTATTTAGAAAAATCGAATTGTCGTAATGGGATTTGGATTCACGAGATACCCTCAAGTTGCCGAACACGCCAAATAAATAGAACAAGAGAATGATCAAAAGTGGGACGGTAGTTAACGCCAGAGGTGACAATTTTTTACCGAGTTGAAAAAAGAGAAAAGTACTTGCGCAAACGTTGAACATAAACATCGCCCTGCTATAAATAAGAACAGCGGCTGATAAGTTGATAAAGTATAATAGGAGAATTAATTTTTTGCGACTGGAAAGGTATAAGTGAAATAAATATAATGTATAGAAGGAACTGAATGTAACAGTAAAGACATGAAGCGAGGGTATCCCAAACAACCTGTAATTGTAGGGTTGGGCGAGCAGTATCTTTAGCAATGGAACTCCACCCTCATAAAAAAAATCAGCAGTCCACAAGGCATAGATAAAAATTGTCACAAAAAGCGGATTGCTGTCAACAGGCAGGCGCTCCAATGAGTTTTTGGTTATTCTTCGCCAATGAAAACCAATAATTGTAAAGCCAATAATTGTAACTGCAAGAAAACCTAAAAGTTCTGGGCTAAGAGAGGGGTAGGCTTCAGACCAATCTAAGGTGTAAATTGCAATTGCAACTGTGAATGAAATGGAATAGGCAAAGTAGGGATTCATCTTGATGACCACACTTGAAAATGAATGATAATAAATCTGATGGTTAACAAACGAAAGCTTAGGTTAAAGGCCCTCTTTAAGGAAACCCTCCGAAAGTTGTTTCCTCCTGTAAGATGCGACATAGTTCGGCAGCTTGTTGAGAAAATTTTATAGCGATGGAGGATTTGCCGTTTATTTTTAAAGGATGATCCGGAAAAATTATGATTAATAGTTGAATTGATAACAACAAACTGAGCTTGTGTTCTCATCAGCTTTTCTTGAAGGTAGATATCACTAAAATCAAGTGGTAGTTTTTCATCAAAACCCCCTACTTGAGTAAGCACTATGGTACGAATAAGCGCCCCACTATTAGCCGCTCGATGCTGATCAAAAGAGAATAGGCCAGGATTTACAGAATTTAATTTTTTGCCTACCCCGTGAGCATATAAAAAAGGAGAAACAATTCCCTTATTGTCCTTGAGGATAGGAACGAAAAAACTTTTATCTGGATAATGGGAGATACTTTCCTCACACCCCGAAAAGAAGTCTTTCGTGAGCTCGGTATCCTGATCCAGAAGAAGCACCCAGCCTTTGTCTTTGTTCGTGGCTTTTACTACGGCCTTATTGTATGCTTTGCTAACGCCAGCATTGCTGGAATCGTGATGATAGACTACAAAGTGTTGGGTATCCGGGGTTGCCTGAGGTGCTGGGCTATTATCGTAAATATAAATTGTTGCAGATGAGGGTAGCCATTTTATCAGTGATTGCCATGTCTTTGAGTCTACAATTGACAATTCGTAAATCACAACAACAATGAGAAGATCTTCTATTAATGCTTTATTGGGATTATTCATCAGAGCAAATTGCCGAACGACTTATTGAAGTTGAATTTAGTAATAAATGACAGTATATTACTGTTTCACAACATCCGATTATGAATCACATCATCAAGAATTTCGAGGAGTACGAAAAGATATATGAAAGAAGCGTTTCCGAACCAGAATCATTTTGGGCAGAAGTGGCTGAAGGGTTTCTGTGGCGAAAGAAATGGAATAAAGTTTTAGAATGGGATTTCACAAAACCAGAAGTAAAGTGGTTTATCAATGGTAAATTAAATATCACTGAAAACTGCCTTGATCGTCATTTAGAAAAACGAGGCAATCAAACGGCTATCATTTGGGAGCCCAACGATCCGAAGGAACAAGCAAAACATATTACTTATAAAGAACTGCACAGTAAAGTTTGCCAAACAGCCAATATGCTGAAGAACCTTGGCGTGAAAAAAGGAGACAGGGTGTGTATATACTTACCTATGATTCCGGAGTTGGCTTACGCCATGATGGCTTGTGCAAGAATTGGGGCTGTGCATTCAATCGTATTTGCTGGCTTCTCAGCGCGATCATTAATAGATAGAATTACTGATGCGGGGTGTAAAATTGTTTTAACATCAGATGGAAGTTATAGAGGAGCAAAAACGGTTGACCTTAAAGGAATTATTGATGAGGCATTACAGGGTTGCCCTGATGTAGAAAAGGTAGTGGTGGTTGATCATGTACATTCAAATTCTGAAATAAAAAAAGGCCGTGATTTTTGGTGGCATGATGAAATTGCGAAAGCAGATACTGCATGTGAGGCACAAGAAATGGATGCTGAAGATTTGTTATTCATTTTGTACACCTCCGGTTCTACCGGCAGGCCAAAGGGCATGGTACACACCATTGGAGGTTACATGGTATACACTGATTATACTTTTCGCACAGTATTTCAATACCAAGAAGGACAAACTTATTGGTGCACGGCAGATATCGGATGGATAACCGGGCACTCTTATATAATCTATGGACCACTGTCGGCAGGCGCTACTACGGTTATGTTTGAAGGTGTGCCTTCGTGGCCAGACTGGGGAAGGTTTTGGCAGGTTGTAGAGCGCCATAAAGTAAATATTTTTTATACTGCCCCTACAGCCATACGCGCACTGGAAAAAGCCCCAATAAGTTTTGTGGAGGCGCATGATCTTTCTTCTTTAAAGGTATTGGGCTCGGTGGGAGAGCCTATCAATGATGAGGCGTGGCATTGGTATAATAAAAACATTGGTAAAGAGAACTGTCCGATTGTAGATACTTATTGGCAAACAGAGACGGGCGGGGTTATGCTTTCTCCTATTGCTGGCATCACCAAAACAAAGCCAGGGTTTGCCACATTCCCTTTACCGGGCGTTCAACCCGTTATCATGAATGATGGCGGATTAGAAGTGGAGGGAAATAAAGTAGAAGGTCGGTTGGCTATTCAGTTTCCGTGGCCATCGATGGCCCGCACCATTTATGGTGATCATAAAAGATTCAAAGACACTTACTTCTCAACTTTCCCAGGCAAATACTTTACAGGAGATGGAAGTAGACGGGATGAAGAGGGATACTATAGGATTACCGGAAGGGTTGATGATATTATTATCGTATCAGGGCATAATTTAGGAACAGCAGAAATTGAAAGTGCGATGGATGAGCATTCTGCAGTATGCGAAACCGCTGTAGTAGGATACCCTCATGATGTGAAAGGACAAGGCATTTATGCTTTTGTTATTTGCTACGAAACACCTAAGGAAGAAGATCAGTTACGGAAAGAAATTATTGAGACCGTTTCAAAAATCATTGGGCCTATTGCCAAACCGGACAAAATTCAATTCGTAAGTGGTTTGCCCAAAACACGCTCTGGAAAAATAATGAGAAGGATCCTACGCAAGATTGCAGAAGGGGATACTTCTAATTTGGGGGATGTGTCAACGCTATTAGATCCTGCCGTGGTGGATGAAATTAAAGAGGGGGCTTTGTAGCTTTTAAGTAATCATTAAATGGAATTTCTTCTAATTCTGGGTTGAGTACATATATTGGATCTCCCCCCTTGGGATCTTTAAGTTTTACCAGTCCATGACCCCAAGTTCCCGTCACAATCCATGGTTGTCTTTGATATCGAACTAGAGCAGTTGATATTTTTCTCATCAGATTTAGTTTGTATGTGATAAAAAAAGAGGCCACCTTAAGTAAAAGTAGCCTCTTAATAACCTCTTATTATTTAACTAGCTTCCGCAAGCCTCGCATTCGTCTGGATTGTCCAGCGAGCAAGACATATCTGATCTCTTCTGATCCAAACCTTCCTTTGAAGCATAAGCCACTACTGGTTCTTTGGCAGCTACCTGAGCTGTTGCACCAATTTTGGTGACCACCTCTTCTGGTTGATCTTTAGTAGTCTTCCTGTCAATGGTAAACTTGATCGCATCGGCAGCGGCAGTTGAACGCAAGTAGTACATACCTGTTTTCAAACCTTTCTTCCATGCATAGAAATGCATTGAAGTTAATTTACCAAAGTTGGGATCCGTAATGTGGATGTTCAAACTCTGTGACTGACAGATGTATGCTCCACGATCGGCAGACATATCAATAATTGCTTTTTGAGAAATCTCCCAAACCGTTTTGTAAATGTCCTTGATGTGTTGTGGAATTTCAGGAATAGCCTGAATAGAACCATTGGCAGCAATCAATTTCTGACGCATGCTGTCATCCCAAATCCCAAGCTCAATCAAGTCTCTCATCAAGTGTTTGTTCGCGATAATGAAATCACCAGACAAGGTTCTTCTGGAGTAGATATTTGAAGTATAAGGCTCAAAACATTCGTTGTTGCCAAGAATCTGTGAAGTAGATGCTGTAGGCATAGGTGCCAAAAGCAATGAGTTACGCACACCATTTTTCTTCACTTCTTTCTTCAACCCTTCCCAGTCCCATCTGTTGGAGTCAGGAGTAACACCCCACATGTCAAACTGGAAGATTCCTTTTGATACCGGAGAGCCTTTGTAGGATTCATAAGGGCCGTGTTGTTTTGAAAGCTCCATAGAAGCTTCCATAGCTGCAAAGTAAATAGTCTCATGAATGTCCTTATTCAACCCTCTAGCTTCTTCAGACTCGAAAGGCATACGAAGGAGGATGAAGGCATCAGCCAAACCTTGCACACCTATTCCAATAGGGCGGTGTTTTAGGTTGGAGTTGCGAGCTTCTACTACAGGATAGTAATTGATGTCAATTACTTTATTTAGGTTCTTGGTTATCACCTTAGTGATCTCATATAATCTCTTGTGGTCAAATGTGCCTTCTTCAGTAACAAACTTTGGAAGTGCGATTGAAGCGAGGTTACATACCGCTATTTCATCAGGAGATGTATACTCGATGATCTCGGTACACAAGTTACTTGACTTGATAGTACCTAAGTTCTTCTGGTTAGATTTTTTGTTGGCTGCATCTTTGTAAAGCATGTAAGGCGTACCAGTCTCAATCTGAGCTTCCAATATTTCAAACCAAAGATCCTGAGCTTTTACCTGCTTGCGTGCCTTACCTTCCTTCTCATACTTTTCGTATAGGCGCTCAAACTCCTCACCATAGCATTCCGCCATTCCGGGAGCTTCATTAGGACAGAACAACGACCACATTTCGTTATTCTCTACGCGTTTCATGAATAAGTCAGGAATCCACAGAGCTAGGAAGAGATCACGTGCTCTCATTTCCTCTTTACCGTGGTTTTTCTTCAGTTCAAGGAATTCAAATACGTCAGCATGCCAAGGCTCAAGGTACATGGCAAAGCTTCCCTTGCGTTTTCCTCCACCTTGGTCTACATAGCGGGCAGTCATATCAAAGTTTCTCAACATAGGTACAATTCCATTGGATGTACCGCCTGTTCCCTTGATGTATGATCCTTTTGCACGAACGTTATGGATGCTTAGTCCAATACCCCCGGCAGATTGTGAAATTTTAGCGCAATTTTTAAGCGTATCATAGATACCATCGATACTGTCATCCTTCATAGAAAGCAGGAAGCATGATGATAGCTGTGGCTTAGGTGTACCCGCATTAAATAAAGTAGGGGTAGCGTGGGTAAACCACTTTTCTGATAATAAGTTATAGCTCTCAATAGCAGCAGGAATATCTTCGGCATGAATACCTACGGCCACACGCATCAGCAAATGCTGTGGACGCTCAACTACCTTACCATCCATTTTCATGAGGTAGGAGCGTTCCAGGGTTTTAAAGCCAAAGTAGTCGTAGCTGAAGTCACGATCGTAAATGATCGCAGCATCCAGTTCTGCGGCATTGGTCTTAATTACTTTCCACGTTTCCTTCGAAATAAGAGGGGCGTTTTGACCTGTCTTAGGATCGATGTACTGGTAAAGTCTCTTCATGGTGTTTGAAAAAGACTTACTGGTGGTCTTATGTAAATTCGATACAGCAATCCTGGCCGCCAGTTTGGCATAGTCAGGGTGCTTGGTGGTCATCGTTGCGGCTATCTCAGCAGCAAGATTATCAAGCTCCTGGGTGGTAACTCCATCGTATAAACCGTTGATCACCTTCATAGCGACCTCAACCGGGTTAACAAAGTTGGTTTCCAGGCCGTAACAGAGCTTTTCAATGCGTGCGGTGATCTTGTCGAACTTTACGGACTCTCTGTGTCCGTCACGTTTAACTACGAGCATGTTGGGTTGTTTGGGGGTGAAAAAATAGTTTAAAAAATGTTGTTCAAGATATTAAAAATCCTCGTTCAATGAAAACTTGGGGGATGAATCTTTTTCAGTACTGTTCATCACTCCAGCTTTCTGGTATTCGGCCACTCTTTTTTCGAAGAAATTAGTTTTTCCTCGCAAGGAAATCATCTCCATAAAGTCGAATGGGTTAGTAGCATTATAAACCTTCTTGCCTATCAATTCGTTCAGCAAGCGGTCGGCTACAAACTCGATATACTGTCTCATTTGCTCTGCGTTCATACCAATAAGGTTTACAGGCAGTGCATCAGTCACAAACTCTTTTTCAATCTCTACAGCATCCTTGATAATTTCTATTACTTTTTCTTCTGGCATTTTGTTCACCACGTGCTGCGTGTAAAGATGGCAGGCAAAATCACAGTGTAGTCCCTCATCGCGAGAGATCAACTCATTGGAGAAACTTAGTCCTGGCATCAAGCCTCTTTTCTTCAACCAGAAGATAGAGCAAAACGAGCCAGAGAAGAAAATACCCTCTACCGCTGCAAAAGCAATCAGCCTTTCGGCAAAATCTCCATTATCTATCCAGCGAAGTGCCCAGTCTGCCTTCTTCTTCACACAATCCATAGTGTCAATGCCATGGAATAACTTATCCTTCTCCTTTGGGTCCTTTACATAAGTGTCTATAAGGAGTGAATAGGTCTCGGAGTGGATATTTTCTATGGCAATTTGAAAGCCATAAAAGAATTTGGCTTCTGTGTATTGCACCTCACCCACGAAGTGTTCTGCCAGGTTTTCATTGACAATACCATCACTGGCGGCAAAAAAGGCCAGCACGTGGGTAATAAAGTGTCTTTCGCCATCATTTAGATTGGCCCAGTCTTTTAAATCCTGACTTAAATCAATTTCTTCAGCCGTCCAGAAACTTGCCTCTGCCTGTTTATAAAATTTCCATATATCATGGTGTTTTATAGGAAATAGTACAAATCGATCCTTGTTTTCTTTTAAAATAGGCTCATCGCGTTTGGCTTCACTCATTATGCTTATATAGTTAATAGGTTATCGTATGTATTAAACTCAAAATGTCTTGTTGAACTGGAGAGACTAACTTCAGAAGAAAATCTTTGGTCAGTTTCTAGCAAGAAGACAAATATTTGAAATGACGGATAAAATTCAAAGGATTACATGACAATGGAAAGTTCATTTGAATAGTATTTCCCCTTCTATATAACCCGAAGGAATTCATTTTCATTCACTTAAACAGTTGAGATGAAGGGAAGGCTTAAGTAAAATAATTTAGAAATATTTTTGACCTAATTTTTGAATAAGATCGGATCATTCTGAGATAGTGATTTTGAAGGAAAAACCGGGCTCCCAGAAATCAATTTTTAGTCAAATAGGTGTTCTCTGAAAATAATTTTAAGAACCCTCTCAAAATGCACAATTTTGACCTGGTTTGGGTCAAATCTATATTTTAAGATGTTTTTTGTTTTTCAAGGCTTAAAATCTATCTTTGCACTCCATTTTTAAAGCTGAGAATCATGTACGCTATTGTGGATATTGCTGGAAAGCAGTTTAAGGTTGAAAAAGACCAATATATATATGCCCCCAAAATGGAGGGAGAGGCTGGATCTGCTGTAAAGCTGGATAAAGTACTTCTTATCGATAATGAGGGTAAAGTTGAGGTTGGAGCCCCAGTATTGGCCAATGCCAATGTTTCAGGGAAGATTTTGGAGCACGTAAAGGGCGACAAAGTCATCGTTTTCAAAAAGAAGAGGAGAAAAGGGTATGCTGTAAAGAACGGGCACCGTCAGCAATACACAAAGTTACTTATTGACAATATTTCAGGTAAATAATAGAATACCATGGCACATAAGAAAGGTGAAGGTAAAGTAAAGAACGGCCGTGAATCGGAAAGCAAACGATTGGGCATAAAGGTCTTTGGTGGCCAAAAAGTAATCGCGGGTAATATTATAGTACGTCAAAGGGGCACTAAGCATCATCCTGGTGACGGTGTGGGTATGGGTAAAGACCATACATTGTTTGCTCTTGCTGATGGTGTGGTTGCTTTCAAGAAAGGCAAAAAAGACAAATCATTCGTCTCAGTTGAAGGAGAGGCCTAGACCTTGAAGATTTCTTGACTACTTAAAACTTTAAGAGCCCTGCACCTGCGGGGCTTTTTTTATGTCCAGTTTTACCTAAAACTAGCTTTTAACCCTGCCAATAGGGAAAATGGGTTAACACCCTCCAGTTTTTAATACTTCAAATTGGGTATATTTTTTTCAGCGAAACGAAGGGTATTCATACCCCTCTTTGAGGGATAATTGTGATTAAAACCATTGATTATTCTTCATTATTGCTGATTTCAACAATTTCAAACTGTAACAAATTCTTTTCGCGTTATTTTATAATTGTATTATTTACCCTAATTTGGGGGTTCGAATTCTAATTTTTAACTAAACTAAAACCTATGAAGAAGTTTTTACTATTATGCTTCTCATTCGTTTTTGTACTCAGTGCATGGGCGCAAGAGCGAGTGGTTTCAGGTAAAATTACGGCCGCAGAAGATGGCTCAACATTACCTGGTGTGAACGTAGTTCTTAAAGGAACTACAAACGGAACAGTTACCGATGTAGATGGTAACTACCGATTGAATGTACCGTCATCAGGCGGAACATTGGTGTACTCATTTATTGGTCTGCAAACTCAAGAAGTTGCAATTGGAGAACGCTCCATCATCGACCTTCAAATGGGATTGGACGTTCAGCAACTTACTGAAGTTGTTGTAACAGCTGTGGGTATTGAACGGGAGAAGAAGGCATTAGGTTACAGTGTTGCATCAGTAGATGCTGCCAACCTTCAGCAGCGTTCAGAGGTTGACCCTCTTCGTGCTCTTCAAGGTAAGATGCCAGGTGTAAACATCACCGGTGGTGGTGGAGGTCCTGGACAATCTACTAAAATCAATATTAGAGGTATCTCTTCATTGACTGGAAATACACAGCCTTTGTTTGTCGTGGATGGTATTCCATTTGACAACTCAGTGAACTCCAGTACACTGGAAGGACAAGGTTCAGGTCAAGAAAATAATGCACAAAACACAGTGATTTCAAATCGAGCGTTTGACCTTGATCCTAATAATATTGCCAGCGTATCAATCCTTAAAGGTGCTGCTGCAGCTGCTCTTTACGGATCCCGCGCAACCAACGGTGTTGTGATTATCACTACCAAGGCGGCAAGCAAAGGAACAAAGAAAGGAATGGAGATTACGGTAAGTTCATCTTACAACGTAGAAGAAATTTCTGGAATTCCTGATTACCAGGATGTTTATACGCAAGGTTCTAATCAGGTTTACAACGGTGGATTCATCGGAAACTGGGGAGCTCCTTTTGCTGATAAAGTAGATGCTATCAATGCGGAATATGGAACTAACTATGGGAAATCTTTTGGGGTTTACGCAGGCGGACCTAACGCGGGTCAGCCTTATCCAGAAGGAACAGGACCTCATCCTATGGCGGTACGTTTCCCTGCCTTGACTCAATTCAGAGATGGTGATGGTCAGCCATTAGCTGTACCTATCGTGCCTCATGATATCATTGGAGGTTTCTTTGATAAAGGTCATACATCGGAAAACTCGTTTACGATCTCTAACGGATCCGAGAAGGTGAACTTGAATGCCAGCGTTTCTCGCATGGATCAAACTGGTATGATCCCTAATTCAGGCGCTACCCGTACTTCTATCAGCTTTGGAGGTAATGGTCAGTTAGACAACGGAGTATTTATTTCTGGTAATGTGAACTACGTAAATACTACTCAGTATTCACCTCCATCTGGAGCTAGTGCATTTAATGACTATTTCAGTGGACCTAATGGTGACTTCGCAGCGGGTGGTTCTATTTATGCCCGTTTGTTCTATCTTCCACGTAACTTTAATTTGAATGGTTACCCTTTTGAAAATCCTGTCGATGGATCAAATCTCTTTTATAGAGCATTGGATAATCCACGTTGGATTGCTAAGTACAATAAGTATTCATCGGATGTAAATCGTGCCTATGGTTCATTCTCAGCAGGCTATGATGTTACAGAGTGGTTGCAAGTGTTGGTTAAAGGAGGTATTAATACCTATACTGATAACAGAAAAGACATCGTTAGAAGTGGTGGTATTCAGGAGCCTTTAGGTCACGTATGGAATGATGTGCTTACTAATACTGAGCAAGATTATAACTTCATCGTAACTATTCAGAAGGATATCAATGCAGATATTGCCTTCAGAGGTATTGTTGGAGCTAATGCTAACCAGCGTGATTTCTCTCGTAACAGAGTGGAAGGAACAGGTATTATTTCGGATGGATTGAATACAGGTCTTTATCGATTAGATGGTACTTCTTCTCAAATTTCCACTTCAGATTATACGAGCCAAAGAAGACTCAATGGTGTGTATGGAGATCTATCTTTTTCCTACCGAGACTTCTTGTTCTTGAATTTGGCGGGTAGAAATGACTGGTCATCAACATTACCACAGGATAATAACAACTATTTCTATCCTTCAGCAAGTCTTTCTTTTGTTTTGTCAGAGGCGGTTACTATGCCTAGTTTCTTAAACTATGCAAAATTTAGAATAGCAGCGTCAAAAGTGGGCAATGATGCCAATGTCTATCAAACTGCTACTAACTACTCTATTGGAGTTCCGTTTACAACATCTGGTGGAACTGTAACTAACAGAGCTACATTAAGTAATACTTTGGGTAACCCAGATCTTAAGCCAGAATTTACTACAGAATATGAGGTAGGTACTGAATTGAAATTCTTAAACAATAGAGTGAGCTTGGATGCGGCATATTTCCAACGTACTTCTACGGATCAAATCCTGAGTGCAGCTTTACCTCGTTCAACTGGTTTTAGACAACAAATCGTGAATTTCGGGGAGTTAGAAAATAAGGGATGGGAAATTGGATTGAATGTTACACCTGTTCAGTTATCCAACGGTTTCACATGGGATTCTTATGTTGCCTTTACAAGAATCAGGTCTTTGGTAGTTGACGCAGGCCCAACTGGTGAGGTAATTATTGGAGGTCCTGGCACTGGACTAGCTACTATTCATAGAAATGGATTCCCTTATGGTCAGATTTTTGGTACTGTCAATGCGAGATCAGATGATGGTCAATTATTGATTGATGAAAATACAGGACTTCCTTTTGGAACAGGTCAGTCTGAAATTATTGGAGATCCCAATCCTGATTTTACTTTAGGTTGGAGTCACACCTTTAGTTGGAAAGGAATTTCACTTCGTGCATTGATCGACTGGAAACAAGGAGGCGAGTTTTACTCATTTACTGGAGCTTCATTGCTACTTAGAGGTCAATTGCAGCAAAGTATTGATCGTGAAGGATTGCGCGTTGTACCTGGTGTTTTGGGAAGTAACCAGACATTTCAGGCGATTACTGATTCAGGGGGAAATTTAATTCCAAATACAGTAGGTATTACTGCCTTTGACGCTCACTTCTCTGATGGATGGGGAGCATACGGTCAGGATGAAGTGAACGTATACGATGGTACTACTATCCGCCTTCGTGAAATCAGTCTTGGTTACTCACTCCCAGCAAGCATGCTTTCTAAGACTCCATTTGGTCGAGTAAGCATTTCTGTTTCAGGGCGTAACCTATGGTGGAAAGCGCCTAACGTGCTGGATGACCTGAATATTGATCCTGAAGTGTTATCAGGTACCTCCGCAAGTAATGTGCAAGGTTTTGAACTTGGAGCTGCACCTACCACTAAGCGTTATGGTGTGAACGTGAATTTGACATTCTAAAATCAAGAGTTAAATATTATGAACAGAATATATAAATACGGAACAGGTCTGATAATGACAGTTGTGATGCTCTTTACAGTATCATCCTGTGACCTTACCGAATTGGATATCAACGATGATCCAAATAATCCTGCTCAGGCATCTTTAGGCCTATTGCTAACAAACGTACAGTTAAATGCATCAGCAACATTTGCTGATGACATGAATAATGCAGCAATGGGCTTTATGGCACAGACGGATTATTTTGATAGTTTCAACATGACAAATACTTCATTCAATCCTGAATGGAATTATTTGTGGGAAAATCCTTTAAAGGATTTGGATGCTATTATCAAGGCAACTGCTCAGCAAAGGGCTGACGGAACTCCAAACCCACACTATGAGGGTATTGCTAAGGTGTTAAAGGCTTATTATTTCAGTTTAATGGTGGATATGTGGGGAGATGTTCCTTATTCCGAAGCTTTTAATGGTGATGCTGAAGAGGCAAATCTAATCCCTGCTTTCGATGATGATGCTACGATCTATCCTCAGCTCGTCACATTATTGGATGAAGCTGTTGCACATTTTGGTGAGAATAGCTTGGTAGCCGTAACTGGTGATGTGATATACGGAGGAGATGAAGAAAAGTGGGAAGCTGCAGCTAAGTCGTTAAAGCTAAAATTGCTTTTGCAAATGCATAAAGCGGACGCTTCAGCTGTCGCAGCTATCAATAGTACAATAGCTGCTGGTGGTTTTATTGCTGCTGGTGATGATTTCGAGTTTACGTTTGGTAAGCTTAATAATCCGGATGACAGACATCCGGTTTATATTGATGGCTACGCTGGTGGTGATGCTGCTTTTAGTTATTACGGGCACCAATTAATGTATGAAATGTTGTTAAACGATGATCCAAGAAGGCCGTTTTACTTCAAGCGCCAGACCGATGCCATTTTGAATCCTGATGATCCGACTGATAAGCAAACTATCCCTTGCTCTCAGAGAACTGATTGTATTTATGGTTATTTTCCGTTAAGCAATAAGGTTACTCAGGACTTATATGGGGTATCACCTACAGCGTTGGAGACGCCTGCAGAGATAGACGCCACTTTTGGTGCTGTGGATACAGATTCAGCAGTGGTTGTTACGTGGTTTGTCAAAGACGGAGCTTTTGCTGAACCAGGTCAAAAGGTAGTTGATATTGATTTTAATGGTACTATTATTTCATTTAATGCTCCATACAGGGGCACCCTGAATCAGGCGCAGCCAGTAGGGAAAAATTTCGGAAGAAATGCAACTTTGGCAGAGGTTGATGCCAGAGCATTTTTAGGTGGATTTTTTGGGCGTGACCGCTCAGATCCATCAGGTATTCCAAATGATAACCCGATCAGAACTACTGTGGGGCTATATCCTTTTGGCGGCTTGTACGATGATGTTGCTGAACCAGGTGGTGGAAATAAAGGCAGTGGTGATGGTATTTTCCCTATGCTAACCAGTTGGATGGTGAAATTGCATCAAATTGAGGCCATTCTGACACCTGCAATTGGTGCCACAGGTGACGCTAGGGCACTATTCCAAACAGCGATGCAGGAGCAGTTCAATAAAGTGAATGGTTTTGTGTCCAGGGATCCAGATGCAAGCACAATGCCAGCTGCCGCTGTTACTGCATACATAGATTCACGTCTTGCTTTGTATGATGCTGCACCTAATGACGCATCAAGGCTTAGTGTTGTTTTGAAACAGGCTTGGTTTATGAATTTAGGAAATGGGTTTGAAATATATAACACGTTCCGTAGAACAGGTTTGCCAAATGGTTTGCAAACACCACTTCAGCCACCTCGTCAATTTGCTTTGAGATTGCCGTATGCGCAGGATGAGATTAATCTGAATACAAATACACCAACGGTTGTATTTGATTCACCTGCCAGTGCAGTATTCTGGGATGTGTTGAAGTTTCAATTTTAAATAGGAAGAGACATGAAGAAAATTAAATATTTAATATTGACATTGGTTGGGGTTTTTGCCCTTACCGTGTCTTGTTCAGATGATAAGGAGCTCGTTCCTGTATGGGAAAGTTCTATCAATGGAGAAGGAACAATAATCAGTACAGCACAAGACTTTAAGAGTGCTGATGAGTCTGTTGTTCTGGATTTTGGCCTTAAGTGGATTTCTGTAGATGGTAAAGCCTCTGTTACTAAAATGGAGGCGTTCATTACCTTTAATGAAGGTTATGTAGACAGTGATGGTAACCCTGCCGTTGCAAACCATGGAACTAAACCTTTGGTAACGATTGAAGGAGGAGCAGTTCCTGGAAATCGTACGGATGCTACGTTTACTATATCTCAGCCAGAAGTGTTTGCCTTATTTGATGGACAAACTTTTGATTATAAAGATGGTACAGACGGTAACCTTATAGATATCTTTAGTAATGCCATCAATCCTGCCAGAACAGCTACCGTTCATTTTGCTCCTGAAGATAAATTTACTGTGACATGGCAGTTTACGGGATCTGATGGACGTGTATTCAAAGCTTGGTCGCCAAGTGTTTGTACAGAATTCCCTGGATCTAATTGTCAGGTAGACTTTGGTATAGTGTGTGCGGAGGATATAGAAAAACCAGCCGGAGACTGGACTATTGATATGACTGATAGTTTTGGAGATGGCTGGCAGGGAGGTTTTATTGGTATTCTTGTTGATGGAGTTGAAGTAGCGACTGCCAATATTCCTGATGGAGGTGGTAGTTCTGGGCAAACTGTTTATACATACAGTGGTCCTGGAATTCTATCATTTGAGTGGAATGATGATGATTTCGATGGTGAATGTGGGTTTGTGATTACATCTCCTAGTGGAAATGTGGTAGCAAATGTTGTAGGGCCATCGGAAGGAAAAATTAAACTAAATTTGTGTAAGGAATAATGTCCCTATTGAATTAAATAAAAAGAGGAGGCCAGAAGCCTCCTCTTTTTATTTGCATATGAAATAATTGGTTAATATTTCAAAACAAAACCTTTAGTCAAGTCGCGATAAACCAGATAGTATTTTCCACCTATTTTGTATTTAAAATTTTTTGAAATATGTTAACTAACCTTAAGCCAGCATTCTTAACAAAGTGGCAAGTCTACTTTTTAAATTTCTTCTGTCTATGATAAAATCAAGGAACCCGTGCTCAAGTACAAACTCGGCACTTTGAAAACCTTTTGGTAGGTCTTTCCCAATGGTTTCACGAATTACGCGTGGACCAGCGAAACCAATTAATGAATTAGGTTCAGCAATGTTAAAATCTCCCAACATCGCATAAGATGCTGTTACTCCCCCAGTAGTTGGGTCAGTCAGAAGAGAGATATATGGGATTTTAGCTTCGTCCAATAAGGCCAGCTTAGCAGATGTCTTTGCCATTTGCATTAACGAAAGTCCTGCTTCCATCATGCGTGCCCCTCCTGATCTGGAGATCATAAGGAAAGGGGTTTTGGTTTTTATAGCATGGTCGATCGCACGGGAAATCTTCTCTCCTACGACAGATCCCATGGAGCCTCCAATAAAACTGAAATCCATACAAGCGATTACAATTTTAAGGCCGTCCATTTTTCCGTATGCACTTCGTACGGCATCTTTCAGGTTTACTTTCTCCTGCGACTCCTTGATGCGTTTTGGGTACGGCTTGGAGTCAACAAAATTCAAAGGATCTGCAGACTCCATATCGGCATCCAGTTCCTTAAACTCGTTGTTGTCAAATAGTATTTCAAAATACTCCTTTGAACCAATGCGAACATGATAGTCCTCTTCAGGAACAACATAGGCATTGTTTTTCAACTCTCTTGTGTGAACGATTTTACCTTCTGGCGACTTGAACCATAAGCCATCCGGAACCTCTCGTTTTGCTTCAGTAGGAGTTAATATTCCTTTGTCGGTACGTTTAAACCAAGACATAATATTATTTTAAATGAATGCTGATTTTTTAACTTTCATCAGCACGTAATTTAGGCTATTGTTACGCCCTTATCCAGATATATATCCTGGATTGCATTTAATATTCCAACACCTTCTTTCATAGGTCTTTGAAAGGCTTTTCTACCCGAAATAAGTCCCATACCGCCAGCTCTTTTGTTAATTACAGCAGTTTTTACGGCCTCTGCCATATCGCTGGCACCTGAAGATGCTCCACCGGAATTAATCAATCCAGCGCGCCCCATGTAGCAATTGGCCACCTGATAACGACACAGGTCAATTGGGTGGTCTGAACTTAACTGTGAATACATTTTTTCGTCAAACTTGCCGTAGCTTGATCCGCCTGTATTCAAGGCTTTATATCCTCCGTTGTTTTCAGGTAGTTTTTGTTTGATAATATCTGCCTGAATGGTCACGCCTAAATGATTGGCTTGCCCCGTGAGGTCAGCCGATACATGGTAATCCTTTCCGTCTTTCTTGAAGGCGCTGTTTCTAAGGTAGCACCAAAGAATTGTTGCCATGCCTAGTTCGTGTGCCCTTTCAAAGGCTGCAGCTACTTCTTGGATTTGGCGTGTAGCGTTATCAGATCCAAAGTAAATAGTGGCGCCTACAGCTACTGCTCCTAGGTTCCAGGCCTCTTCAACAGAGCCATACATTACCTGATCGAATTGGTTAGGGTGGGTTAAAATTTCGTTGTGATTGATTTTAACTATAAATGGAATCTTATGTGCGTATTTTCTGGATACCATAGCCAGGTTTCCGAAAGTTGTGGCTACAGCATTACACCCACCTTCAATAGCGAGGTTTACAATGTTATCAGGATCAAAGTAAATTGGATTCTTGGCAAAGGAAGCACCTGCACTGTGTTCGATACCCTGGTCGATAGGCAGTATAGAAACATATCCTGTGCCGCCCAATCTTCCATGATTATGTATTGTACTCAAACTTCTAAGCACTTGTGGGTTCCTATTGGATTGACCGAAAACCCTATCCACAAAATCAGGCCCCGGAAGGATCAACTTGTCTTGTGAAATAGTTTTGCTTTTGTGGTCCAAAAGATATTTGGCCTCTTTACCGAGTAGCTTAGAAATACTTGTTTTTGCCATGATGGAATTAAGATTTGAGTTTCAAATATAGCGCCAAGCCATAACTACTCCCAATCAAGTTTATAGCAGGGGCAAAAAAGAACCCGCCTTGTATCAAGGCGGGTTCTTCATTAGAATTTTTATGCTTTGGGAGCCTGACTGCTGGATAATTTCTCCTTAATCCTGGCGGCCTTACCTTGTCTTCCTTTCAGGTAGTAAAGCTTAGCTCTACGTACTTTTCCAGCCTTAATAAGCTCAATTTTTTCGATGCTTGGGCTTAATAAAGGGAATATACGCTCTACGCCTACTCCGTTAGAGATTTTACGTACAGAAAATGATTCTCCGTTCGTGCTCTTTCCTCTGCGGTACAATACCACACCCTGGAACTGCTGAATACGCTCTTTGGCGCCTTCTATGATTCGAACATGCACATTGACTGTATCACCAGCCTTGAAATCAACAATATCTGCTCTCTTTGAAGCTAATTCCTGCTCCACTATCTTCATTAAATCAGCCATAGCATGATGGTTTTTTAAAATGGACTGCAAATATAGGATTTAGGAATTACAAAAACCGATCGGATGCAGTTTTTTTGTTTTACCTATTCATCCCCTTGAAAAAGACCAGGCCGCCTTGTTTTGGTCCTTTCCACGGCTTTCTCATGACGCCACTTCTCTACCTTCGCATCATGCCCGGATAAGAGTATTTCAGGTACATTCCAGCCTTTATAAGACGCGGGACGAGTATAGACCGGAGGGGCTACCAAACCATCTTGAAAGGAATCAGTCATGGCGGAGCTTTCGTCAGACAGAACACCGGGGATTAGCCTTATAAGACTGTCTGTTAGCACCGCAGCGGCCAGTTCGCCACCAGATAGCACATAGTCTCCAATGCTAATTTCTCTTGTAATAAGATGTTCTCTGACCCTCTCGTCTACCCCTTTATAATGACCGCACAGAATAATGAGGTTTTGACTAAGACTTAATTGATTGGCAACGGATTGGGTCAAAAGATCACCATCAGGGCTCATATATATGACTTCATCATACTCACGAATACCTTTAAGGTGAGAGATGCAATGATCAATGGGTTCAACCATCATCACCATACCCGCCCCTCCGCCAAAGGCATAGTCATCAATGGACTTGTGCTTATTGGTCGAATAATCCCTTAAATCATGGATATCGATACTTACCAATTGCTTATCCTGAGCTCTTTTCAGAATTGAATCCGAAAAAGGGCCTTCCAATAATTTGGGTAAGCATGTGATGATATCAATATGCATACAGCAAGTTACTAATAGAGGAGTTAGATATCCATAAAGCCATCGGGCAGCTCTACCTTTACCTTTCTGTCACTTTGGTCAATTTCCTTTATGAAGTAGTCACTGATAGGGATTAGGGTCTCCCTTTCCTCCAAAGTCACCACCAGAAGTGGATTTAAAGTGTGATTGTTAATGGAAGTTATTGTCCCTAAATTTTCTGAATCAGCATATACGCTGAAACCAATCAAGTCGTTGGTTTCCAATTTGTCAGATTTTGGTTTTGATGAGCTGGGAAGATAAACCGCACATTTACAAAGCCGGTCTGCCTGCTCAGGAGTATTTACATCCTCGAGCTTCACTACAGCGATATCTTTTAAAACAGAGATTTGTTCAATAAAAAATGGAATCAACCTGTTGTCAATTTGAACAAAGATTGATTCCAATTTTTTAGGAAGGCGTGATTCTATAAGAATCTTTACGTCACCTTTCAGTCCATGTCTTTTGATCACGTACCCAATCTGGTAGCATGAGTCAATATTCATGGTTATGAATTATGCTTTAGGCTCCTCACTTTCAGGAGCTGCATCTGCCTTTGGTGCTTCTGTTGTTTCAGCTGCAGGTTCAGTTGCGGCCTCTTCTACCTGAGCTTCTTCTGCTGGTGCAGCCTCAGGTTCCTTCACCACATTTTTCTTCTTGATGGCTTCAGCTCTTGCTTCTTTTACTTTGGTTTCAGCATCCTTGCGGGCCTTAGCCTGATCTTGCTTCGTTTGAGCAAGAGAGTCCTTTTTACCCTGGATTTTAGCTTCTTTCCCCTTCATCCATTCTTCCCATTTGGCATCAGCCTGCTCTTGAGTAATCGCGCCTTTTACAACTCCAATCTGAAGGTGTTTTTTTAGCATTACTCCTCTGTATGATAGCATTGCCTTCACTGTGTCAGTCGGTTGTGCACCATTCATCAACCAGTGAAATGCCCTATCATCCTTCAGCACTATACTTGCAGGGTTTGTCAAAGGGTTATATGTACCTATTTTTTCAATAAAGCGACCATCACGTGGTGCTCTGGCATCAGCTACGACTACATCGTACATTGCCAGTTTTGCGCGGCCTCTGCGGGCCAATCTAATTTTTACAGCCATTTGCTAGTTTTTTTGTGGATCTCGTCCAGTAATTTTTTTGGACTGCAAATGTAGTGGAATTTTTCTATTTGGCAAGAGGTTTCACCCATTGATAACCAAGGCCTTGCTATTGCATAATTGTTAATGCGGTTATTAGATTTTTAATAAACAGAACCGTTATTTACATTTGTTTACACACCATCAAAACTATGGACAAATATTCCTATATCTCCAACGCAGATGTTGGGTACCTCGATGAACTTTATCAGAATTATAAGAAAGACCCTTCTTCTGTTGATGCCTCATGGCAGAAATTTTTTGAGGGATACGATTTCTCTCAGCAACGCTATGGCGATAATGGTTCTGCTTCAGCAGTTCCTGACGGACTTACTATAAAGGAAACTCAGGTAAGAACATTAATTCATACCTACAGATCACGTGCTCACCTCAAGTCTAACACCAACCCTGTTCGGCCACGTAGAGATCATAAGGTGCCATTGGATCATAAATATTATGGGCTGACGGATGCCGATTTAGATGCTGAGTTTGATGTGGGTGTGGAAGTAGGTTTAGGAAGAACCACCTTAAAGAAGATCATTGAAAAACTTGAAAAGGTATATGTTGGACCGATAGGGTTTGAGTATAGCTATATCAGGAACCAGGAAATTTTTGATTGGTTCGTGGAGAAATGCGAAACCGAATATTATGCATACAACCCAAGTATTGAAGAAAAAAGAGATATTCTTTATAAGTTGAATGAGGCTGTAGTATTTGAAAATTTTCTTCATACCAAATTTCTTGGTCAGAAACGATTCTCGTTAGAGGGAGGTGAAAACACAATCCCTGCTTTACAGACTGTAATTAATAAAGCAGCAGAACTGGGGGTATCTGAGGTGGCGATTGGTATGGCGCATAGAGGTCGCCTGAATGTGTTATCAAATATTCTTGGTAAAACCTATGACCAGATATTTAATGAATTTGAAGGAAATGCAGGGACTGATGGAACAATGGGCGATGGTGATGTTAAATATCACCAAGGTTATGCAGGCCAGATTGATACACCATCCAAAAATAAAATTTATGTAAAGTTAACACCCAACCCTTCGCATCTTGAAGCCGTGGATCCGTTGGTGCTTGGCTATACGCGAGGGCAAATCGATGATGAGTATTCTGGGAATCTTAAAAAAGCGATGGCTATTCTTATTCATGGTGATGCTGCTGTCGCTGGACAAGGAATATTGTACGAGATTGTTCAAATGTCAGGATTGCCTGGCTACAATACTGGTGGTACTGTACACTTTGTAATTAATAATCAGGTGGGTTTTACCACAGATTATGATGATGCCCGCACCTCGATATACTGTACTGACTTGGCTAAAATTGTTGATGCTCCAGTACTTCACGTAAATGGTGATGATGCAGAAGCAGTTACTTTTTGTAGTAAGTTGGCAGTAGAGTACAGACAAAAGTTTGGTAAAGATATCTTTATTGACATGCTCTGCTACCGCAGGCATGGGCACAATGAAAGTGATGAACCAAAATTCACACAACCAAAATTGTATAACCTTATCGCTAAGCATCCTAATCCCAGAGAGATATATTCTAAGAATCTTGTAGATGGAGGTGATGTAGATGCGAAGTTGGCAAGTGAGATGGACAAAAAGTTTAGGAGTCAACTACAAGACAGGCTAAACGAGGTGAAGCAAAACAAGCTTCCTTATAAGGTTCAGAAAATTGAAGAGGAGTGGCATAAACTGAGAAAATCAACTCCAGACGATTTTGAATCCTCTCCATCCACAGCTGTTAAGCAGGCTGTAATAGATAAGGTAGGAAAAGCATTAATCACATTGCCTGATGGGTTCAAACCTATTAAGCAGATTGAAAAACTTTTGAAAGATCGTAAGGCGGCCTTTTTTGAAAATAAAGAATTGGGATGGGCAGATGCCGAGTTACTGGCCTATGGATCTCTTTTAATGGAAAAAAGATTTGTTCGTTTTTCGGGGCAGGATGTAAAAAGAGGTACATTCTCTCATCGCCATGCGTATGTAATGGATGTGACAGCCAATCAGGATTATTGCAACATTGATCACATAGAGGAGGGGCAGAAGAAGTTTCAGATTTTCAATTCTTTGCTTTCTGAATTTGGAGTCCTTGGATTTGAATATGGGTATGCGATGTCTTCGCCCAATGCATTGGTACTATGGGAAGCTCAATTTGGGGACTTTGTAAATGGTGCACAGGTAATGATTGACCAGTTTATTGCGAGTGCCGAATCAAAGTGGCAGCGTATGAATGGGTTGGTGATGTTATTGCCTCATGGATATGAAGGGCAAGGACCGGAGCATTCAAGTGCAAAACCTGAAAGATTCCTTCAGTTAGCAGCTGAATATAATATGGTGGTTGCTAACCCGACTACTTCATCTAATATTTTCCATTTATTGAGAAGACAAGTGACTTGGGAATTCAGAAAACCATGTATTGTCTTTTCACCTAAGTCTTTGCTACGCCATCCTGCCGTGTCGTCTCCTATAAGTGAGTTTACAAAAGGAGCTTTCAAGGAGGTGATTGACGATCCATCAAATCCTAAGTCAGCTAAAAAATTGATTTTGTGCAGTGGAAAAATTTATTATGATTTGTCGGAAGCAAGGCAAAAGAAAAAGATAAAGGATGTTGCCATTGTGCGTGTTGAACAATTGTATCCATTCCCGGAAAAGCAAATCAATGCATTGTTGAAAAAATACAAAGGAGCCAAGGTGGCTTGGGTACAGGAAGAGCCTTCAAATATGGGATACCAGAGTTTCATTATTAGAATGATGCCTGAACAGAAATTTGAATTTGTATCCAGAAAGGCGAGTGCATCTCCGGCTACAGGCTATGCCAAAGTACACAAAGCCGAACAGGAAAAACTTGTTAACCAGGCCCTGGAAATAAAAGCTTAAAAATTAATAAACATCATGTCTGAAAAAGTCAAAGTCCCTACAGTAGGGGAATCGATCACAGAAGTAACCATAGCTACGTGGCTTAAAAAGGATGGCGATCAGGTTGCCATGGATGAAGTAATAGCTGAGTTAGAATCGGATAAAGCTACTTTTGAATTGCCAGCTCCAAAAGCTGGTGTTCTAAAAATTGTAAAGCAAGAAGGAGATACCGTTCCCATTGGCGAAGTGATCTGTGAGATTGATACTTCTGCTGCCGGAAGTACCAAAGAGGCTGCTCCGAAAGAGGAATCCAAACCCGCTGCTTCATCATCAAGTGGACCTAAGTCCACTGGGGAAGTGAAGGAAATGAAAGTGCCCGCTGTTGGTGAATCCATCACCGAGGTAACCATTTCTACCTGGTTGAAGAAAGAAGGTGATTTTGTAGCGTTGGATGAAGTGATTGCAGAGGTGGAATCCGATAAAGCCACTTTTGAATTACCCGCAGAAGCGCAGGGTATTTTAAAAATAGTAGCACAGGAAGGCACTACGTTACCAATAGGTGGTTTGATTTGTAAAATTGAAGTTGCGGAGGGTTCTCCTCAGACTGCAGCAGCGAAACCAACAGAATCAGCTCCAGCGCAAAGCGCACCTACGGGGGACAAATCTTATGCGGCAGGTCATCCTTCACCCGCAGCAGGAAAAATTTTATCTGAAAAGGGAATTTCTCCAGATCAGGTTGCAGGTACTGGAGTGGGAGGCAGAATTACCAAGGGTGATGCAGTCAATGCTCAGGCCGGCCAGCAAAAGGCAGCGGCAGCAACAGAATCAGCTGCCCCGGCAATAAGTGGAGCGCGTGAGGAGACCAGAGAGAAAATGTCAACTATGCGCAGAACTATTGCGAAGCGTTTGGTGGCTGTGAAAAATGAAACCGCCATGCTCACTACTTTCAATGAAGTGGACATGAAACCTGTGATGGACTTACGTTCCAGGTACAAAGAAAAATTCAAGGAGAAGTATGGTGTAGGCCTCGGCTTTATGAGTTTCTTCACTAAAGCAGTATGTGTGGCTTTACAGGAATTCCCTGCAGTAAACGCGTATATCGATGGCAACGAAGCAGTATATCACAATTATTGTGATGTTTCAATTGCTGTTTCAACACCACGAGGTTTGGTAGTTCCAGTTATCAGAAGTGCAGAGTCTTTGAGCATGGCTGAAATTGAAAAAGAGGTAGTAAGATTGGCTACTCGCGGTAGAGATGGGAAACTTTCTATTGAAGAAATGACAGGAGGTACCTTCTCCATAACCAATGGTGGAGTCTTCGGATCAATGTTGTCCACTCCAATTTTGAACCCACCACAGTCAGCAATTCTAGGTATGCATAATATTGTACAGCGTCCGATAGCCTTAAATGGTGAAGTGGTGATTCGCCCGATTATGTATCTGGCCCTTTCTTATGATCACCGCATTGTGGATGGTAAAGAGTCAGTAAGCTTCCTGGTAAAAGTAAAAGAGTTGTTGGAAGATCCGGGACGTTTAATATTGGGTGTTTAATCATTGATTGAGAAAATAATTTTCACAGAAAGAACAAAGTAATACTATGCAATACAACGTTACGGTAATCGGATCGGGACCTGGTGGATATGTGGCAGCAATTCGTTGCGCACAATTAGGGTTTAAGACAGCCATCATCGAAAAGTATGATACACTTGGAGGTACCTGTCTCAACGTGGGATGTATTCCATCGAAAGCTTTGTTGGACTCGTCAGAACATTTCATCAATGCCAAAGATCATTTCAAAGAGCATGGCATAGACATAACAGCGCCAAAAGTGAACATCAAACAGATGATCAAACGTAAGGCAGATGTAGTGAAGCAGAATGTGGACGGGATCGCTTACCTGATGAAAAAAAATAAAATCGATGTACTTACAGGTGTTGGTTCTTTTGTTGACAAAAACACAATTAAGATTACTGGGAGTGATGGGAAAGAATCGACTGTTACTACGGAGAAAGTGATAATAGCAACAGGATCAAAACCCACTCCATTACCTTTCGCACCATTAGACAAAAAGAGAATCATCTCTAGTACAGAGGCGCTTGAATTAAAGGAAGTGCCCAAGCATATGATTGTTGTTGGTGGAGGAGTTATTGGGATGGAGCTCGGGTCGGTATATGCAAGACTTGGTGCCAAAGTAACTGTGGTAGAGTTTCTTGATAGCCTTATTCCAACTATGGATGGCACAATGGGCAAAGAGTTGTTGAAAGTGACGAAGAAGTTGGGAATGCAGTTTTACCTGGGTCACAAGGTGACTTCAATGGAGAACAAAGGAAAGGAAGTTGTTTTAAAAGCGGAGGACAAGTCGGGCAAGTCTGTTGAACTGAAAGGTGACTACTGTTTGGTAAGTATTGGAAGACGACCTTACACAGAGGGTTTGGGGCTGGATAAAGTTGGGATTGAATTGGATAAAGGAAAGATACCTGTTGATGATCATTTGAAAACCAAAGTGGATAATATTTACGCCATTGGTGATGTGGTGCGGGGTGCCATGTTGGCGCATAAAGCTGAGGAAGAAGGGGTGATGGTGGCAGAACAAATGGCAGGACAGAAGCCGCATATTAATTATTTACTGATTCCTGGAGTGGTTTACACCTGGCCAGAAGTGGCTAGCGTAGGTTATACAGAAGAGCAATTGAAAGAAAAAGGCAGAGCTTATAAAACTGGTTCATTTCCTTACAAAGCATTGGGAAGGGCTAGAGCTAGTATGGATGTTGACGGTCTCGTTAAAATTTTGGCGGATAAACAAACAGATGAAATTTTAGGAGTTCATATAATTGGAGCGCGCGCTGCTGACATGATCGCTGCAGGTGTTACTGCAATGGAATTCAGGGCGTCAGCTGAGGATGTTTCTCGGATGTCTCATGCTCACCCTACTTATATGGAAGCGGTGAAAGAGGCATGCCTTGCAGCAACTGCCAACAGGCCTATTCATATGTAATCCTTTTTTCGTAGGTAGTAGTTGAGGGCATAACGAATAGCCAATGCTATTACGACAGGAATCAAAAAAACATTCAGTTGCTGAGGTAGCAATGCCCATGTAATAAGAAGGAGTAGCGTAATTCCTGTGAGCAATCCATAATACTTCTTCATTATTTCCTTTTGTTTTCCAAAGAGCAGGAATGCTGCTATGAGATTGGTAGGGAGTGCCCACAATAAATTAAAATTATTGGCTGCTGCTTTATGATCAGTTGCTACCCACAGAATAAAGAGCAAACATCCGATTGTGCCAGTCACAAATAGTAGTGTGATATCAATCCACTTTGATGTTTTTTTATTTTTGAAATCTAAAAAGGAAATTCCAGAAACTATCACGAGTAAAATCCCAAAAACCACCCATGGATGGGGAGCGCTATCAAAATTCATAGGATCTCCTTGAGGTTCAGAAGTATTGGTTTCCTTTACAAGTGGTTTGACTCCATTTTCTGTGACTATGCTCGCATGATTAAATGATGACTCAATGTAGTCGGGCAAAAACATATAATCATATGGAGTAGCTTTTTTATCCATTGGTAAGCCAAGACAAATATCAATACCCAAATCTCCCCAGGGTTGTTCTTGCAGGTACAGTTCAGTGAGGTCACGAATGGAGTAGTCTGTGGTAATGTAAGAATCATCAAACTTGATTTTCTCCCCCAATGCCTCAGCAAAGACATCACGAATTTTTGTAGCGCAGTTGTTGTAAAAATAATCGTAGAGGTACTCCTGATTTTCAGGTTGGGCATTCCACTGTAGGTAATCGAAAAGCTTTTGCTTTTGCTCTTGATTCAGGTCGATAATCTGCTCATGAACCCATCTATTATAATAAAGATAGTTGTATCTGAAATTAGGATAGGATTGTACCGACAATTTATAGAGTAGGTTTCCGCGAGTAAAATTGAGATAGAAGTTGGGTTGATTAAAATCGAAGGTGCCGTAGTTGTAGGCGTAGTCAATTCTATTTTCAGGATCATATACCCTGATGGCGCTATGCCCAAAAGCCGAATACAGCTCTCCTTGAAAAGGAGCACACGTAATCACTCCAATATGCGCTCTTTCGGACAATTGAATTTGCTGCCCTGACAAATGGATAGAAAACAGAAGCGAGAAAAGGACAAGAATAATTCTCATGGGCTAAATAATGGATGGAAAGATAAAACAATCGCTTTGTAAAAGGTAATTTTGAAATGCCCATGAATAGAAATATAACAGATGGATTGAACTTTACGTCAAAGCTCACGTTGCCTAGACTTTGGAATTCGGGAAAAGTGCTTTCTAGTTATTTTTATTCCAGACTCTCTGGGAAGGCCTCGATGCCGGCATTGCCCATTAGTATATCAATAGAGCCCACAACATCCTGTAATCTCAGATGTCCTGAATGCCCAAGTGGCTTGCGGTCGTTTACACGACCAACAGGAATGCTTAAGCAAGGGTTGTTCGAAAAAGTGATCGATGAGCTGGCTCCAACTTTATCGTACCTGATATTCTATTTTCAAGGAGAGCCTTACCTGCATCCTCAATTGCTTGAGATGATAAAGTACGCGGCTCAAAAAAAAATATATACAGCCACCTCTACCAATGCCCATTACCTTACTGATGAGATGGCAAAAAAAACAGTAGAGTCAGGGTTGGATAGGATGATCATCTCAATTGATGGCGTGGACCAGGAGACCTATTCTTCTTATAGGGTGGGAGGAAATCTCTCCAAAGTGATTGAGGGCACAAAAAATATTATCAAATGGAAACGTGAGTTGAAATCAAAAACACCTCATGTTATTTTTCAATTTCTGGTGGTGCGACCGAATGAATCTCAGATTGATGATGTGTATAAATTGGCGGATGAACTTGGGGTGGATGAGGTGGCGCTCAAGACCGCACAGATTTATGATTACAAGAATGGTTCTGATTTGATTCCTCTCAAGGAGAAATATTCACGTTATAAGAAAAAGAGTGATGGTTCCTACGACATCAAAAACAGTTTACTCAATCACTGTTGGAAAATGTGGCACAGCTGTGTGATTACCTGGGATGGCAAAGTGGTGCCTTGCTGTTTTGATAAGGATGCGCATTTTGTGCTGGGCGATTTGAAAGAGAAATCTTTTAAAGAAATCTGGACTCAAAAGAAATACCAGAATTTCAGGCAGTCTTTACTGCGGTCTCGTGAGGAAATTGAAATCTGTAAAAACTGTACGGAAGGAACGAAAGTTTGGGCCTAGCTGGTAGCCTTCTTATCGGCTATGGCTTTCTGAATAGCCTTTACATCAAGTGGACCACATGATCCGCAACCAGACTTACAATCTGTTGCTGCAAATGATTGAAAGATCATCCAGCCTAAATAAGCTATAGCACCCATTGCAAGCAAGCCAATTAAAATGTACTGAATCATATGGCAAATTTAAGCAATTCGAATCATTTAGGTATGACTCCAGTTTGCTGAATCGTTGCTATCGTTAGGAGATAAGCCTAAAATATCTCCTTTGGTATTTACACCCAATCCCAAAACAGTCCTGTTGGCGTAATTAAAATAGCTTACCACCTGGTTGATCTCAAGAATTTGTCCATCATCCAAGCCAGCGCTCCTCAAAGAATGAATATCACTTTCTTCAATAGGCGCTTTAAAAAGCGTCAATTTCTTCGCATAAGTAGCACCAAGTGCATATTTTTCTTCAAGGCAGTTATCCATTTGGTCAGATTTGACACATTCCAATATTTTGGAAGATTTTTCCACATTGTTCAGTAGTTTATTGAGTCCCTCGAAGTGATGATCAACGCAATAGGAGCAATTGTTAAGGTGACTCACATAAACTCCCAGCGTTTCCAGGTACCATTTAGGTAGTGTATTGTTAGCATTATGAAGGACGTTTTTATATAAATTCATATGACCTAAAAGGCTGTGCGGCCTAAGGCTATGAACTGATAAAATGTTGTCGATATTGTTATTAGGTCCTTTTACCCGATCGTACAATTGACGGAGCACTTTATCCGATTCTTCGTATTTAATCTCTTTGATCCAGCTCATGTTGCTTGAGTGACTTAATAACCCCAGTATTTTTTGATTACATCTACCATCTCTGGTTGAATGGCTCCGGCAGCACAAATCTCACCTCCATATAAAAAGTTACCACCACCTTTAAAGTCTGTCACTTTTCCTCCGGCACGTTCTACGATTAAGCTTCCGGCTGCCACATCCCATGGGTTGAGGTTATATTCAAAAAAGCCATCCATACGTCCGCATGCCACATAAGCCAAATCTGTGGCGGCACTTCCTAACCTGCGTACACCATGCGTTACTTCAAGAAATGTTTTGATTATTTCCAGATACTCCTCTCTTTTATCGAAATGATAGTAGGGAAATCCTGTAGCCAAAAGACTTTCATTTAGAGACTTTGTATCTGAGATGGTAATCTCTTTACCATTGCAGAAAGCAGGACCATCTTCAGTGGCAGAAAAGCACTCCATTTTCGAGACTTCATGGACTACACCCAATATAATTTCATCTTTTCGGGCAAGACCTATACTTACAGCAAAAGGAGGAAGGCCATGTGTAAAGTTGGTAGTTCCATCTAATGGATCAATAATCCAACGATATTCTGTAGAACCTACCGATGACGTTCCTTCTTCAGCTAAAAACCCAGAGCCAGGTAAAATTACTTTTAAGGCCTTTACCAGTCTTTTTTCTGCTTCTTTATCAACATAAGAAACCAGATTGTTGGGCGTGTTTTTATGTTCGATTTTATTTTTATCAAAACTCTCAGCTTCTTTACCAATAAAATTGGCCACCTCACTGCTGAGTTCTATTACGTCCATCTCCATTTGGGCCAAATCAATCATCTCTTGCTGGTTTTTCTTTTAACTAAGGTAAACAATAGAATTAACACTGAAACCCAGGCTGCAGTTCGGGGAATGAATTCTCCTTTAAAGCTATAGTCACTATCCGTGCTTGGTAGGGAGGAGTAAAGTTGCATCATCTGCTCTCTAGAGGTAGTTTCTTCAGACAACATATAAGAATAGGTAATTGGCCCGGCTACAGATATAGCGAACAGTACCACAAAAGTCCAATTCACTTTTTTTTCTGTAAGCACTGCTTGATAAAGCAATGTGTTGGACATCAGTACCCAAAGGGATGCACCCAAATATCCTGTACTTATATTCCAG
The DNA here is from genome assembly GCA_040216665.1 of Cyclobacteriaceae bacterium. Classification (GTDB taxonomy): domain Bacteria; phylum Bacteroidota; class Bacteroidia; order Cytophagales; family Cyclobacteriaceae; genus ELB16-189. The sequence goes on from JAVJOQ010000010.1 coordinate 574,543, forward strand.
GATGTCCATTCTGGTTTTAAGTAGAATAAATCAGCCAGGAAATTAACAGGAAAGGGAGACCATTTTAAGAGAACATATTCAACCGTTAGCCAAAAAACGGAAAGTGTTATAATGCTGACTCCAGGACCAAGACTTTTTCTTACAAAGGTGTAGCCTAAAAAGGATATCGTGAAAAGTATGGCTTGCGCTAAAATGGAGACCAACAGGTCGAATGAAAAAAGGCTTCCAGCAAATAGAGAAATAGATAAGCCAAGAAGCACCAGCTCCAATGAGCTCCACATTGATTTTTCCTTTCGGTTGTTTACCGCAATGGCAATAAAAGGAGCAAAACCGATAAAAGCCAATAATGGAAATGAAGGCATCATCCAGGCCAGGCTGAATAAAATGGTGCCCCCAATGAACAGGTAAGGAGTTCCGATGCTATTCTTTTTTGCCATCGATCACAATCACAATTTCTCCCTTTACTTTATGTGCATTAAAATGTGCCGCTACCTCGTTGATAGTTCCAGTAATGGTTTCTTCATGTATTTTGGTGAGTTCTCTTGACACCGAAATTTTTCTTTCTTCATCAAAAATTTCCAGCATTTGGGTCAGTGTTTTTTCTAGTCGATGGGGAGATTCATATACAATTACAGTACGGTCTTCTTCTGATAGTTTTTTTAGGAGAGTCTGTTTCCCTTTTTTGTGCGGTAAGAATCCTTCAAACACAAAACGATCTGTAGGAAAACCAGACTTAACAAGTGCAGGAATAAGTGCAGTTGCTCCCGGTAAACATTCCAGTTTGATTCCTTCCTGAAGACAAGCTCTGGTTAATAAGAAACCCGGATCAGAAATGCCTGGAGTACCTGCATCACTTACCAGTGCCATCGTCTCACCGGACTTCATTTTTTCAATTAGCCCGCTTAATTTTTTATGTTCATTGAAAATGTGAAAGCTGACTAATGGCTTTTGTATGTCGTAGTGCTTTAATAGGATTCCTGATTTGCGTGTATCTTCAGCCAGAATGGTATCAACTTGTTTCAATATTTCCAGCGACCTTATTGTGATGTCGCCAAGATTTCCAATGGGAGTAGGAACGAGATACAGGGAAGTTTTATCCGAACTCACTTCGTTAAATTATCTATGGCTTCCGCCAACTTGCGATCTTTTTCTGTAACAATGTTTCCCGCATCGTGCGTGTTAAGTTCGATGGTGACCTTATTGTAAACATTTGACCAGTTGGGGTGGTGGTTCATTTTTTCAGCCAGTATGGCTACTCTGGTCATAAAGGCAAAGGCTTCGCTAAAATCCTTGAACTTGAATGTTTTCTTAAGTTTATGGTTTTCTTCTATCCACATGGCATGTCGGATTGGTTGATATAAAGTTACTATTAAAAGGAGTAATCTTTAAGTAGTCTAAAGCGCAATAATACCTTCTATGCCGGATGCATTCTGATAGATCTCAATCACGGCTTCAGTAGATGGCATCATTGTTTCAACTGTAAAGCTGGTGTAATTACCATTTTTAGAGGCCCTTTCACTGGGCGTGTGCATGGGAAATATCTTGCGTACTTCCTCTTCCTTGCCTTTCGGAACAATGAACTTGAAAGTGTATAAAGAGGGCCAAGCGTAATGGTTGTCCAGTTTTTGCCGAAAAGAATCAAGCCAGTTTTGGTCGATCATAAAATAAAAAAGACTCCATCCGGGTTACGAATGGAGTCTCAGTTAGTACTATTTATTAATAAAATAAGTATCGTTTGTCTTCGATATTGGCACCCTTCTTAAGGGCCTCTGCAATATTTAGCCCGGTTTGACTATTGAGCGTTTGAAGTTTTTGATTTTTAAACATAGTGTAGTCTCCAAGTTCTGGAGCGATCGTTTTATTTCCGTTCTCAATGATAAGCACTCCATTTTGGCCAACAATTGGCTCAGAACGCTTTCCTGATTCTAATGCAAATGCTTTTCCAACCGCAATTGGATCTATACCCACACCAGGAAGAGAATTTGAATTCAATTTAAGATCACTTGAAGAATTGACAGAAGCATCTTCTCCATAAGCAGCAGCTATTTCATCTATTGTCCCTGACAGCCCTTTAAGCTTTTCGGCAATCATTTGACCTTTTAGCTTATTCTTAACCAATGGAGTGATTTCTTCTTTTACATCTTCAAAAGAACTGTAGCCTTCTTCTGTCTCCTTGGTCATTACCGCTACTACATAGCTGGTTTGCACATCGAATACGTCTGAAACTTTGCCCTTGCTGGCATCTCGGAATAGCCAAAGAACAACCTGACGAGCATCATCCAATGTGTTTACTCTGCTCGCATTGGTGCTCACATCTTCTGCATTATAAACGGTCAATTTTTCTTCTGAAGCTTTCTCCTTAAACTCACTCAGTCCTGAAACGCTGCTCGCAAACAGGTCTGCCTTTCTGTATGCTTCATTTTGTGTTTCATCGCTAGGAGTAATATCACGCTCTATAGTAGCTACTGTGTAAGAGGTATTGTCCTTTACGCTCGTCACATCAATGATGTGGTAACCAAATTCAGTTTCTACTACACTGTTTAGTAATCCTGTTGTTCTGGCATTGAACACTGCATTCTCAAAAGGTTTTACCATTTGGCCGGAAGTAAAGTATCCAAGATCACCACCTCTGGTAGAAGTACCATCAGTGCCAAACTCAGCTGCTTTTTGAGCAAAGTTTGCTCCTGCTTTTAAGTCGTTCAAAATCCCTTGCGCCTTATCTCGGGCAGCGCGTTTAGCTGCTGGTGTCTCATCATCCCAGCGGATAAGGATATGACTGGCACGTGCGTTATAGACGGTGTCGCTATTTTTAGAAACTAACTTTACCACTTTGTAGCGGTTGCCATCTAACATAGGGCCAACAACAGTTCCATTGGTCATGGAGCCTATTTGGTCGCTAAGGAAGCTGGGTAACATATCTGGAGTGTAAGTAGAAAATGATTCTGCATTGTCAGAATTGATGGCAGCAAATACAGAGTCTTCTTCGGTAGTTTTGAAGTCACCTGCAATTTTGGTCAATTCGTCACGTATATCAGCTGAATCCGTAGCTGAAGGAGTAAGTGGGAATGATACATAGCTTAAGCTACGTGCTTTCTCCGCTTTGTATTTTTCCTTGTTCTTATTGTAGTAATCTTTTAAGTCCGCGTCTGAAGCTGTAACCAATGAATCGCTCATGGTATAGAAGGGAACATATACATACTTCACCTCACACACATCATTTTGCAAGTGATACTCTCTTTCAGACTCAGCCTGTGTAACGTAGTTGGTCTTTACAATAAGGTTCTCAAATTTTATGCGCTCTCTTGCAGGTACAAGGTCAGCCCTGAAAATATTCCAGCGCATGCGTGGCTCTGAATTGACAGGTTGATTGTCCAAAGACTGTAGATAGGATATAAGGCTATTTCTGTCAAAATTTCCAGCTGAGTCAGTAAACGATAATTTGATGTTTTCATCCACGTTTTTACCCTGAATGATATCCCATTCCTCATCGCCAGTTACTTTCACACCCACATTTTCATACTGAGGTGTAATAGCATAGCGAGAAATGAGAAGATCCCATGCCTGCTGGCGCAAAGTTGGGCGCTCAACCTCTCCTGGCTGGCGTCCAAAATTAAGGATGTAGTTGTTTTCTCGTGACTGGACAGCTGCCTGAAACTCTTCCAGAGAGATAGATTTTCCGCCTATCTCACCCACTATATTATCGTTTCCAGAGAAAACAGATGTAGGTCCACTTCCAAATAAGTCATTAAGAACAAATGCAGCAATTGCTACGGTAATAAATCCTACGACCACCTTGGTCATTTTGTTCCTCAAAGTTCCGATCAGCGCCATACCGCGAGTTTGATTAGAGTTAGCCTATGTTAATTTTTTAAAGAGCCGCAAATTTAAGGTCTATTATCAATTCAGCAAAGGGGTAAATCACTAATTAAGGAATTAATTTTGCTGATTATCAGGCAATTAAATGACCCTATTTGGGCGAATAGATTAGTCCTGCACTCCCTTTTTTCCGACAATAAGCTTTACGATGTCAATCCGATTGTCTTCGTTGGACTGAATGATGAAAACGTAGGGAGGAATGGTGATGGCATCTCCTTCTTCTGGGAAGTCTTCAGTAAATGAAAGGATCATACCGCCAAGGGTTTCATAGTCACCTTCAGGTAGTTTCCAATCATAGGTATCGTTGAGGTAGTCAATTTCGTGTCTGGCGCTTAAAAGGAAGGTTTCCTCGTCCAATTGCTGTTCAATAAGGTCGTCTTCATCGTGCTCATCTTCAATTTCACCAAAAATTTCTTCAATGATGTCCTCCATGCTAACAATCCCTGAAGTACCTCCGAATTCGTCCACCACCACGGCAAGGCTTTTTCTGTCCTTAATGAATTGTATCATCAACTCATTCACCATCATTGCCTCTGGTACGATATTGATTGGGGTAAGAATTTCGTTGATGGTTTTTGGCTTGGTGAAAAGGGCAGAAGAGTGACAATAACCGATTACGTCATCTATAGTATCCTTATAAATGAGAATTTTGGAGTGCCCACTTTCTATAAAAGCCTCTTTTAGTTTATCCAGGCCTTCGTCCGATGCAATTCCGATAATCTCGGTACGAGGGATCATACACTCCCTTACTTTAACAGTTTTGAACTCCAACGCATTGTGAAATATCTTTTTATCCAGTTCAATTTCCTCATTCTCATGCTTTACGTTTTGCATGTTGATGAGGTAATGATTCATATCGGTTAGACCGAAAGCTGGCTTCTCTTCAGAGTATTCAAGCCGGAGTACATGAACAATAACGAGCTTGGACAGGTACACAATGGTGAAAGTAATAGGGGAGAGAATGTAAAACATGATGCGGAAAGGGATTGCCAAGGTGGCCAGCATCAGGTTGGGGTTGATCAGAAACAAACTCTTTGGAAGAAACTCAGCTGTAAAAAGAATGATTAGGGTAGAGATTATCGTTTGGATTAAGAGCACGTAGAGGTCACCCCTAAAAGCTTCCGGCAAAATGGATACAAGCCAGGGCTCAATCATTTGCGTGATGAGTATGCCAAAGAGCACTAAAGCCAGTGTGTTTCCGATCAGTGTTGTACCAATAAACCAGGAGGGTTTTTTCACAAACTGAGACATAATCTTCCCCCACAGCACTCCCTGTTTTCCCTGTAATTCTATTTGCAATTTATTGGCAGAAAAGAATGCTATTTCAATTCCTGAAAAGAAAAAAGAGAAGATGAGCGAGATAAGAATAGGTGTGAATAACGCTGTATTCATCTATGCTGATCGTTTTCTCATTGTATATATAAAGAATAGAATCATTGAAAGCATGATTGCCCAATAGGCACGGCCAAGACCTACAGTCATCACCTCATAAGCCCCAACCACAATAAATACTACCGCCAAGGATAGCAAAAGCATGTCAACCAGTTTCATGGATTCACAAAGATAAGCATAATGAATGATTGGTGATGGTCATTCAACAACCTCAAATTCTCCCTCAGGGTTTTTGATAGTATAGTCGGAGAGGTCCTGAGCTGCTTCTAAACCGGTGCCGTAGATTACCTCATTTTCTAATTTTATGGTTACGAATTTTTCGGTAAAAATGCGTTTAGTGTCCTGCTTCCAGAAGAGTTCTTCCGTATTCAGTTGTTCTTTCTTCAGAATATTAATTATTTCTACTTTGCCCCGACCCCGCCATTTGTCTTCTTCTGTAAAATAATAGGCGCTATTGGCGCGCAAGGTGGAGGTGATCGTACCTGTCTCATCAAAGAATTCCAGGTATATCCCTTCCGGAAATTCTCTATCTCCATTTTCATACTCAAAGACCTTCTGAGCAATCATTTTTACCTTAATCAGGTCTTTTTCTGCATAGTACATTTCTACGTTTTCGGCCTCACTGAGTGGACCATGGTATTCCACAGGTTGTGCGGTTTCAGTAGGGGTACATGAAACAACGATAGAGCAAAATAGTGCCGTTGTACTAATGGATAGGATCAATTTTGTAAACGGATGTCTTTTTTTCATTTGCCTGGAAAGCAAAAAGGCTGGCTAAAAGCCAGCCTTTGCAGTGTTATTAATTTCTTTAGTCCCTTGTGTCAATTGTTACCGTTTCACCTACCCAGCAGCTCACTCTCATAGTGTCTCCTACTTTCCAGTTGAAAAGGAATATCTCTTCTTTTGAAGGAAACTGAGATTTTGCCTGTGCCATTTTTTGGCTTGCACCGGCCCTTGCGTACATATTGTATGCAGCAATGTATACCAATCTATCTTCGGCCATATTGGCTCCCTTCTTACAATCGTTGAAGCTGCTATAGTACAGATCACCAATTTTTTCGTAGCCATCTTTGTTGCCTGCTTCTGCAGCTTTGCGGTAGTAGTCACGTGCTGCGTTTTTGTTATTCTTTTTAGCCTGAATACCACCAAGGTATATCAGCATGTCTGCTTTATCTTCAGGAGTTTTAGCCAACTCCAGGGCTTCCGTCAACAATGCTTCAGCCTTGTCAAAGTTGTCATTACCCATATGCTTCAAGCCCATATTCTTAGCCAATCCGAAATCCGGTTCAGTTTTGTTAATAAGCTCACCTGCTTCAAGCCACAATGGATCATCAGTACATTTTCCTTGAAGCATAAATCCAAAGATCTTCTTGGCCAAGGCTATGTCATTTGGTGTTTTTCTGAACTTTGGCTCAAGATTATTTTTTACAAAACCACAATCTACTTTTACCATTCCAATCAGCAAATCATCGATTACGCCTATGTATTCTTTTATTTTGGCAACATCCTTAGTCTTGCCGGCCGCTTCATCTTCTTTGATTTTGGCGTTGGCTATTGTTATGATTTTATCATAGCGATCAAGGATTTGTTCGTCAGATAGATTTTTGTGTAACACATGGTTGGCCTGAACAGCTGTCATATAGGCAACCAGATTACCATCGGTCATTTTAGTGCCACTGATTTCAGCAACACGGTCAAACAAGGCAAGCAATTCTACTGACTTGTCTTTGTTCATCACATTATACTTATAGGCATAAAATGCTTTTCTGTTCAACACGTTTACCTCATCACCACAGTTCTTGACACGCATATCATACATCATTAACATCGAGTCAACTAATTGTTGCTTTTTTGACGGATCTTTCTCCTTCTCAGCAAGATTATCATAGATATCTGCGCCATCGATGTATAGTTTAACATGCCAATCAGGAGCATTTTGCAGCATCCATGTAAATGGTTTTGCTGCTGCACGGTATTGTCCTTGTTTCATGGCGTCACCATAAAGGGCCACTTTTTCTTCGGCCATGCTTTTGTCTTCAGGCCACTTGAACTCACGACATTGAGCTTGTGAGGTAAAGTTCAATGCAACAAGCATTATCATTAAAGCACCAGTTACTATTGTTTTCATTGTTTTCATTTCTAGTCAAATCTTCTTTTTATAAACCACTGGTCGTTGAAAGTAACGCCAAAATATAACTTAAAGTAATTTTCTTCAATAGTGTTTGTTTGTAAATCACCCCTCTTACCCACTTTTATTGCTAAATCCAAGCTAGAAATGCGACTTACAGGTAGAGTTAACCCAAAATTAATGCCAAAATCTTTCAGAGCGCTGCCATTGATCAAATAAGGCGCCTCGCTGAAGCTAACGCCTGTTTGGTATGTCATTCGCTTAAGGTAGTTATTCAGAGACCCAGCATCTGGGGTTATTTTTCCACCAATGGCAAGTTGCCACCCGGATTTTCCACCAGCTGACGATCCTCCAAAGTCCCTGAAATTGGTATAATCAACGTATGTGAAGTCTGCTCCTACTAACCACTGTAATTCTTTACCAAAGGAAAGGCCTGCGCCTAATGACTGCGGAATGGTGGTAGTGCCAGGAATATTATTCACAATAGTCACTGAGTCAATAATTCCAGAGGCATTTCTGCGCTCCAAGCGTTCATAAAATTTTGTATTGATATCCGCATTGAAGTCGTATACTAAACCCACATTGATTCGATAGTCATTCCTTCCTATTGAGTCTTTATGAAAGGATATGCCACCTGAAAAACCAACACCCTTAAAAGATTGCCTATCGTAAATATTGGTTGCGTACTGCACCAACTGTGTAGACTCCGAAAGACTCGAAGCAAATTGATTGACAATCGCGCTAAAGTAATAAGTGCCCTTAACACCAACAGATATGTTAGGGTGTAGTCTGAAGCCATTTGACCAATACAACTGATTGATGCCACCACTACCGCTTTCAACAACATTAACTTTTTCAGCACTGTTGGCAATATCACCCTCGTAGTTGAGTCGATAATTAACGGATGAATACGGCATCAGTCCCACGGCCATTCCCCATTTGTTTCTTTTTATAGGAAAGCCCATTGCCAAATAATTAAGGTTACCACTACCTGCCTTTTCGGAGGCATTGACTCCCTTTGCTGTTCTTTGCTCTCCAACAAACCCAGCTTCAAAAACGGTGATGGTATTAAAGACAAGTAAAGCTGGATTTAAGTTATTTAAATGCCAGTACTCGGGATTGCTTATACCCAATCCAGCCATTCCTTGATTATGAGTAAGTCCATTACCAAAGGTTTCACCTATTCCGAATGATGAAAATGGCGTTCTGGCTGCCTGACCAATTGATTCCAATGGACTGAAAGCAATCAGCAGAATTATTGAGGCGTACTTAGAAATTGACATTATGAAGCAATATCCTGTTCAATCCGCTCAAGACGAGATTGGGGGCTACAAATATGGGGCGTTTCAACTTGTTTTCAAAAAGAGGAGCATCACCCCCGCATAAAATCACTCCCATTGTGGGGTATTTTTTTTGATATCTATCGATTATTCCTTCTAGCTCAGCCAGCACTCCATTTTCAACGCCACTTTGCATACAGGATTCGGTGCTATTACCTATTAAGGGAGAATCTTCTACGAACTTAACTAACGGAAGTCTGACTGTAAAAGTATGCATGGCTTCGAATCTCATTTTTACGCCAGGAGATATTGCCCCTCCATAATAATTGGCTTGATCGTCAACAAATTCATAGTTGATGCACGTGCCAAGATCAATAACCAGGCAATGTTTGTTAGGCATTATTTCAAGCGCACCACAGGCCGCAGCGATTCGGTCTAATCCTAATGTTTGTGGTGTGCTATATTTTATAACAATAGGGAAGGGAGTAGATTGATTCATAAGAATCTTCTTTCCGCTGCTGTTTATTTTATCCAATAAATTATCTGTTGATCGGGCGACAGAACTTACAATGACGTTTTCAAACACGGTCTTGCCAAGCCATTCATTAAAAACATTGCTGTCTTCAAATGAAAATTGTTGAATCAGGTTTGCCTGTTCAAAGGCACCCACCTTAATCCTGGTATTACCATAATCAACGGCCAGATTCATAGAGAGTTTTTGCAAATGATTACCTTAGCTAAGGACAACAGGCACAAAAATATGAAAATCAAGAGCAATGGTGATCGAATAGTTGTACAAAGAAATCGACTAGTAAAATGAATTCAATCAGTAAGAGCGCCAAGTACAAGGTAATAGGATTGATGTCTGGAACCTCACTCGATGGATTGGATCTGGTCTGTTGTGAATTTACGCTAAAAAATAAAAAATGGAATTTTAAACTGAAGGCGAGCGAAACGTTGAGGTACTCGTCCAAATGGCGTGCACACCTTTCCAGCGCGCAAAATCTCGATGGAGATGCTTTTGAATTATTGGATATTGATTTTGGATTTTTTATTGGCAACGCATGCAATCAATTTATTAAAAAAAATCAATTAAAGGGAGTTCAGTTTATTGCATCGCATGGGCACACCATTTTTCATCAGCCGAAAAAGAAATTTACTTTTCAGTTGGGTAATGGAAACGCCATCCATCACGTAACTGGCCTTCCTGTTGTCAATGATTTTCGTTCCCTTGATGTATTGAAAGGAGGTGAGGGGGCACCTCTGGTTCCTATTGGGGATCACCTATTATTTTCTCAGTTTGATGTTTGTTTGAATCTTGGCGGGATTGCCAACCTCTCAAGAGTAGAGAACGGGAAGAGAGTTGCGTTTGATATTTGCTTTGCTAATATGGGCTTGAACTACCTGGCGGAAAAAATGAACAAGACTTATGATAAGGGTGGCAAGGAAGCAGCAAAAGGCAAGGTCGATGCAAAGATGTTGAATCAACTGGGGAGCCAATATAGGAAGTGGAAAAAAATGAGACCTTCACTGGGGCGAGAGGACTTTGAGAAATTCATTCAACCTATTCTTAACCATGATTCAATATCACTGCAAGACAGACTCCGAACAATAGTGGAGTCTATAAGTCTGGAGATCTCGAGTAGTATTTCTTCAAAATCGAATATCAAGTTGCTGGCAACAGGCGGTGGTGCGATGAATTCATTTTTGATGAGGTGCATTCAGGAGAAATTGGGAAAAAAGGTTGCGATAATTGTTCCGGATGCAGCAACCATTAATTATAAAGAGGCTATAGTGTTTGCCTTACTTGGTGTACTGCGTGTTCGAAATGAAGTAAATGTGTTGAAAAGTGTAACAGGTGCGCCCACGGATTCAAGCGCAGGGGTTATGATTGGATTTTAGTGGTGCATTGAGAATTACTTTTAAATTTGCCGCAACTTGAAAATGTAGTTATGAAAGAGCTTCTGAATAAATTTGAAAATAAAAGACCTGAAATTGTTTTTGAGTGGAAAGATTCTGAGACAGAGGCAGAAGGTTGGGTAGTAATTAACTCATTGCGTGGAGGAGCGGCAGGAGGAGGAACCCGCATGCGTGCAGGGTTGGACAAGAGAGAAGTAGAGTCATTAGCAAAAACAATGGAAGTGAAGTTCACCGTTTCAGGTCCGCCAATCGGTGGTGCCAAATCGGGAATAAACTTTGATCCGAATGATCCACGTAAGGCAGAAGTATTGCACAGGTGGTATGCAGCAGTCATGCCATTATTAAAATACTATTATGGTACTGGTGGTGATTTAAATGTGGATGAAATCCACGAGGTAATTCCTATCACTGAAGATGTTGGAATTTGGCATCCACAGGAAGGTGTATTTACTGGGCACTACAAACCTTCTGAACCACAGAAAGTGAATCGCATTGGTCAGCTTCGGCAGGGAGTAGTAAAGATTATCGAAGATGAACGTTTCACACCCTCATTGGCAAAAAAATATACGATTGCAGATATGTGTACCGGGTATGGTGTGGCGCAAGCTGTGCGCCATTACTATGAGTTGTGGCATAGTGGGTTTAAAGGAAAACGTGTGGTGTTGCAAGGGTGGGGCAATGTAGGCGCAGCCGCGGGTTTTTACCTTTCGCAATTGGGAATGAAAGTGGTAGGAATAATAAGTAGGGAGGGTGGATTAATTAATCAGGCTGGGTTTAGTCAGAAAGAAATTGAACAACTCGTACTTGATCGTCAGGGAAATAAATTGGTGTCACCAGATTTATTACCATTTGAAATTGCGAATGAAAAAATTTGGGATCTTGAATTTGAAGTATTCATTCCCGCTGCAGCCTCTCGCCTGGTTACTAAAGATCAGGTGGATAGAATGATCGCTTCAAAACTGGAAGTGTTTTCTTGTGGGGCTAACGTGCCTTTCGCTGATCCAGAAATATTCTTTGGCTCGACAGGACTTTATGCTGATCAAAATTTCTCTGTTCTCCCTGACTTTATTGCTAACTGTGGGATGGCTCGAGTTTTTGCTTACTTCATGGAGAGCGAAGTAAATATGGAGGATGAAGATATTTTTAATGATATTTCAATCACAATTAAACGAGCACTTGAAAAAACCAAGAAAGTTAATTCGAGTACAACAGGAATTGCACAATCTTCATTTGAAATCGCATTAGGTCAATTAATTTAATCTGAAAGCATAATGAAAAAAGCCAGATAAGAATCTGGCTTTTTTATTTTGTTTTGAAGTAGGACTAATGATGCACTGCGAAGTAGGGATATAAAACGAGGTAAGCGGCAGCTCCTGCAAAGTATCCCAATAAAGCCAGCATCGATATTTTCTTTAGGTACCAGATAAAATCAATTTTCTCCATTCCCATTACGGCAACCCCGGCTGCTGATCCTATGATAAGCACACTCCCTCCAGTACCGGCACAGTAGGCGAGATATTCCCATATCATATGGTCTACATGGTAGGTCTCCATGCTGTACATACCCATGCTAGCAGCCACAAGTGGTACGTTGTCTACTATGGAGGAGAGAAGACCAATTAGGGTGATGATAATTCTATTGTCACCAAATGTGCTATCAAGGTAAGAGGCAAACTCGCCCAGGGTTCCCATCGATTGAAGCGAGCTTACCGCCAAAAGTATTCCTAAGAAAAACAAAACACTGGGAACATCAATTCGGGTAAGTGCCCCTGCTGCGGTAAAGGGTCTCTTATCCGCTTCATCCATATCGGGATTGATTAACTCTGAAACAACCCAAAGCACACCCAACGCCAAAAGCATCCCAAGGTAGGGAGGTAAATGGGTTACTGTTTTAAAGATGGGAACAGAAATTAAACCACCTACACCCACGAATAACATGGTCATCGATCCTCGGATGGGTTTACCTGAATGGCTTCCATGCCCATCTTGAGTGCTGTGACTACTCTCATTATGTTCTCCCAATTCACCTTTAAGGGTAAACTGCAAATAGAGTAGAGGAACGATCATACATATTATACTCGGGATAAGTAGTGTTGCAATTATATTTGCTGCTGTGATTTGCCCACCAATCCATAACATCGTGGTGGTTACATCTCCAATGGGTGACCAGGCTCCCCCTGCATTCGCAGAAACTACAATCATACCAGCAAAGAACAAACGCATCTGTTTGTTAGGGACTAGCTTTCTTACTAAAGACACCATTACAATAGAAGTGGTAAGGTTATCAAGAATAGCAGACAAGAAAAAAGTGACACCACAAATAACCCATAATAATTTTTTGGGATTTCTTGTAGTGATGCGATCCGTTACAAATCGAAAACCCTGATAACCATCCACTAATTCTACGATTGTCATTGCTCCCATAAGGAAGAAAAGGATAGCCGATATTTCACCCAGATGCTCGGCCAACTGCTCACCAATATGGTGCATTTCCCCAGGCGATGAGAGGGCGTACAAAGTCCAACACAAGACACCAGTTAGTAAAGCTGAGGCTGTTTTGTTTATCTTAATAGGATGCTCAAGAGCAATAGCCAGATACCCTACTACGAATAAAATGACAATGATTATTTCCATGATCGGTACCGGTCTTCAGTAAATTATATTGAAATTTGGTTCAGCAAACCAAATCAAAGATTTCAGTATTATCAAATCAAAACTGTGGTACAGTGAAGATATTTTTTGTGATACCTCCTCGGCTATCGGAGGCACTTAAATTTTTTAGTAAAATTTCCTCAAAAAAGGTAAAGCCGAGTCACCTAAAGTAGCTTAAAACAAAAAAAATAGTTAACTAATAGAAGAATCAACTAGCTTGTATTATTATGGATATTCAAATAATTATTGTCGTCTTGTTTATCGCTGGTTATGCAGCCATTACCCTGGAGCATACACTCAAGGTTGATAAACTAATTCCGGCTTTAGGTATGATGGCTTTATTGTGGGCCATCATCGCATTAAATCATCTGGATGTTTTTAATGTCAACTCTGTATTAAAACAACTGGAGCCGACCCATCTCGAAGAGATCTTGCTGCACCATCTCGGGAAAACGGCAGAGATTTTGATCTTCCTGATTGGTGCCATGACCATAGTTGAGATCATAGATTATTTTGATGGCTTTTCCACTATAAAAGGTTTTATCCGTACCAAAAGCAAAGTAAGACTCCTTTGGATTTTTAGCATTTTAGCTTTTATACTTTCGGCTATAATTGATAACCTGACTGCTACCATTGTTTTAATTACCATTTTGCAGAAAGTAATTCGAGAGCGCGAAACACGATTATGGTTTGCCGGTCTGATCGTTATCGCAGCCAATGCTGGTGGTGCATGGTCTCCTATTGGAGATGTTACCACTACTATGTTGTGGATAGCTAATAAAGTTACCGCATGGCAATTGGTGGAGCATACATTTATACCGTCAGTAGTGTGTATGATAGTTCCAGTTTTTATCGCGTCAAAGTTTAAAGTATTTTCAGGCGAAATAGATATAGAACTAAAGGAGGATGATGCGCCCTCAAAATACGGTGCGACAATGTTGTACCTTGGATTAGGAGCAATCATATTTGTCCCACTGTTTAAGACAGTTACTCACTTGCCTCCCTACATCGGTATGATGCTGTCTTTGGCTTTTGTTGCCACGTTTGCAGAAATTTTCAGTAACCGTTCATTTGATCTTACTAATGTTGGGGAAGAGGAAGATGCTAGCAATGCTGCCGCTCATCACAGCCCGGTTCACAAATCGCTTGGCAAAGTTGAAATGCCCAGTATCTTGTTCTTTTTAGGAATTTTGATGGCCGTAGCTGCATTGGAATCTTTAGGGATGCTATTCAATTTTGCTATAGACTTGGATGCTGCTATTCCCAACAGGGATGTAGTAGTTGGAATTTTAGGAATAGGTTCAGCCATTATAGACAACGTGCCTTTGGTAGCTGCGAGTATTGGAATGTTTTCTGAGCCTCTGGATCATCCTTTGTGGCATTTTATTGCTTACTCTGCTGGAACTGGAGGTAGTATACTTATCATTGGATCAGCGGCTGGTGTAGTGGCCATGGGTATGGAAAAAATAAACTTTTTCTGGTACCTCAAAAAGATTGGTTTCTTGGCCTTATTAGGTTTTGCCTCTGGTGGTGTTGCTTTTATTTTGATACGAGATTTTATACTCAATCCTTAAACTGAACATTTTTAATTGAGCTTAAGACCACTATAATGCAAGAGGCATCTTTCTTAGAAAGATGCCTCTTGCATTATAAGAGAATTATCTTTTGTCTTTAAGCATGAGCATCGAACAATCCTTCATTCAACAGGTTGAGTGCCTTTTCTTTGTGCGGAGTTTCAACCAGTAGCGAAATGTTATTCTTACTTCCGCCTACAGAAACCATTCTGATCGGAATCATTCCCATGGAATTAAAAATTAGTTTAAGCACTCCGTTTTTTTCGGCTATTCTGTTTCCAACAATACAAATAATGGTTTGGATATGATCTACTTCGATGGTGCCAAATTTCATGAGTTCCTCACTGATTTCACTTAGGGCGCTGTTGTCATCAATAGTAACAGATACGGCAATCTCGGAAGTAGAGATCATGTCTATAGAAGTTTGGTGTTTTTCAAAAACTTCAAATATTCTTCTTAAAAAACCGTAAGCGAGTAGCATTCTTGAAGACTTTATCTTGATGGCTGTTATTCCGTCTTTAGCGGCAATTGCTTTTATTTTACCTTTTTCACTGCTGTCACTAATGATGGTGCCGGGAGCCTTTTCATCCATTGTGTTCTTTAGGCGCACTGGTATGCTAAACTTCTGCGCGGGCACAATAGTAGATGGATGAAGAATTTTGGCTCCGAAATAAGCCAACTCAGAGGCCTCATCAAATGTCAGTTCAGCAATTGGGAACGTGTCTTTAACAATTCGAGGATCATTGTTGTGCATGCCATCAATGTCTGTCCAGATTTGAATTTCGTTTGCCCTTACAGCGGCTCCTATAAGGGAAGCAGTATAATCGCTTCCACCTCTCCTTAAATTATCAATTTCATTTTTATGATTGCGACAGATATAACCTTGGGTAATTAATATTTCATATTTCTCAAGAGACTTAATTAGCGGACTTAAGCGTTCGCTAATTTTCTCAAGTTCTGGCTCGTGATCCTCATCAATGGACATGAAGTGCAGTGCGGGTAACATCCGAGATTTCAAGTCCCGCTCATTAAGATGAGCTTGAAAAAATTCGGTTGAGATCAATTCACCCTGGGCCAGTAACTCGCGCCTGGTGCGTTCATCAAACTTACCTGCAGCCAATAAACGAATAAGGCTAAAATGCCTGCTGATGATTTCTTCCCCAAGTGTTTGATAGGTCCCTGTTTTAAAAAGCTTCTTTGAGAAAGTATTATAGAAATCCTCAAGGGTGTTTGTCAAGTCAGTTGCGCGTGCAGCGTCATCCTCCTTCATTGCGTTAGAGATCTCCATCAAAGCATTCGTTGTGCCTGAGACAGCAGACAAAACAACGATTTTCCTTCCTTCAGCAGCAGTTACCAGATTGGCAACCTTCTCCATACGTTCTGGGGTACCAACAGATGTACCGCCAAATTTTAAAACAAGCATTAGTTGAGCATTAAATTAGGGGTCAAAGGTAAAAATGTTTGACCATTTGCAAGCACCATTGGTAGCTAGGAAGAGCCTTTTAGAAAATGTGTTTAGGTTCAGTTATAGAAACTTAGCCCGCTATAAGTTTTAAAGTGTATTGTATTTATGAAGGGTTGAGTTGCGCAAAGTCTACGTCAACGGAAGTTTGTTCGCCTGCCACTACTTTGATGTTATTGTGTTGGCCTATTACTTCCAATATCTTTCCATCTTCTTTATGTCTTGCGAAGATTAGATCATAATTCCCATCTTCCAAAAAGCCAAGTGCAAAGTTTTTTGCTTTTACGGCAGTCGAAGTGATTGCTTGTGAGAAGACTATTTTCTGGGAGCTATCATCCGTTTCGTTATTTGAAAATGTTCCCGCTTTATAGGCGTAGGCTACTAAACGATCAGGAATAGTGCTACTCAAAACAATGGCTTTTATATGCCCTGCTTTCTTGGTTTCTATAAATCGAACAACGGGATCAAAAATGTATTCACCAGTTTCATTAATACGAATGGATTTGCGCAAATCGAAATCAAGAGTAATGTCCGTTACACCTCTGGAATGAACGCCTACACTTTTTTCCAAAATAACCTCGGGTGCTTTTCCTTCTGGCATATAAATAGGCGCTGAGGTTCCATTTTTAAAAACAACATTGGACTGCGGACTAATGATTAAACTGCTATTTCTGTTCGCCATGTTTAAGGTTAGCTTTATAGAAGAGAACTCACCTGGTGTTGCAAACTGGTCGATAAGAAGGATAGACTTGCCACCAGTATATGCCAAAAGGTTTACACCTACTGGTTGTTCAAAATTTTTGAAGGCTTTCCAGTTTCCGTTTTGAAGACCCTGTACATTAGTGATTGTTAAATTCACTGCCTTTACTTGATCGGCATCAATGGGAGCATCGGTGATAGAGATTTTAAGAGTGCCCTTTAGGCCCCCTTCTTCACCACAGCCAAGTGTTACCAAGGCTAAAACCAACCCAACCAATATCATTTTAATCTTTTCCATCAACCATCTATAGATGAAGATGACGCTGGGTAACCTTAATAATGGCCTTGTATCGCTGAGTGGATGAAATTGGCTTTAAAACGACAAAACCCCCGAAAAATGGGGGTTTTGTAATTTATTCAATACGCTGATATTGACTTATTTCTTGTCTTTATCATCTACTTCTTCATATTCTACGTCAGAAACATTTTCTGCAGTTTCACCTTCGGCACCGTTGGATGCTGCTCCAGCATCAGGTCCAGGTTGTGCACCAGCTGCTGCGCCTGCCGCATACATCTCTTGTGATGCTGCTTCCCATGCAGTATTCAGTGCTGCCAACGCTCCATCAATGGCGGCTGCATCCTGTGATTTATGGGCTTCTTTCAATTTCTCAAGAGCACCATTGATCGCAGTTTTATTGCCGTCAGAAAGCTTGTCTCCAAATTCCTTCAACTGCTTTTCAGTTTGGAAGATCAGCGAGTCTGCTTGATTGATTTTTTCAATGCGCTCTTTCTCTGCCTTATCGGTCTCAGCATTTGCCTGAGCCTCTTCTTTCATTTTCTTAATCTCCTCTTCAGTAAGTCCGGATGACGCTTCAATTCTGATCTTCTGCTCCTTACCAGTTCCTTTGTCTTTAGCGGACACATGAAGAATACCGTTAGCATCAATATCAAATGTTACTTCAACTTGAGGTACACCGCGAGGAGCTGGTGGAATTCCATCTAAATGGAACCTACCAATGGTGCGGTTGTCTTTCGCCATCGGGCGCTCACCTTGAAGAACATGTATCTCCACTGACGGCTGACTGTCAGACGCAGTAGAAAATACTTCAGATTTTTTAGAAGGTATCGTTGTGTTGGACTCAATCAGTTTGGTCATTACACCACCCATTGTTTCAATACCCAATGACAGCGGAGTAACATCCAGTAGCAATACATCCTTCACCTCTCCAGTCAACACACCGCCTTGAATGGCTGCACCAATGGCTACCACTTCGTCAGGGTTTACACCTTTTGATGGCTTCTTGCCAAAAAACTTCTCGACCTCTTCCTGTATACGAGGAATACGTGTTGATCCACCTACTAGTATTACTTCATCAATATCCGATGTGCTCATGCCAGCATCTTCCATGGCCTTTTTACAAGGCTCTAATGTTCTGCGTACCAGGTCATCTACCAGTTGCTCAAACTTGGCTCTTGTTAGTTTTTTTACAAGGTGCTTTGGCACTCCGTCAACCGAAGTAACATAAGGAAGGTTGATTTCACTTTCCTGAGAACTTGATAATTCAATCTTTGCTTTTTCAGCAGCTTCCTTTAAGCGTTGCAATGCCATTGGATCTTTACGAAGATCTATGTTCTCATCTGCCTTGAACTCATCAGCCAACCAGTTGATAATTTTTTGGTCAAAATCATCACCACCTAAATGTACATCACCATTGGTTGATTTTACTTCAAACACACCATCACCTAATTCAAGAATAGAAACATCGAATGTACCACCACCAAGGTCGTACACTGCAATTTTCATGTCTTTGTTTTTCTTGTCCATTCCGTAGGCAAGGGCTGCTGCGGTAGGTTCGTTAATGATTCGCTTTACATCAAGGCCTGCTATTTGACCTGCCTCTTTGGTAGCCTGACGCTCCGCATCGTTGAAGTAAGCCGGAACGGTAATTACCGCTTCAGTTACAGTCGTACCCAGGTAATCCTCTGCCGTACTCTTCATTTTCTGAAGAATCATAGCAGAAATCTCCTGTGGAGTATAAGGACGGTCCCCAATCTTTACCCTAATGGTGTCATTGTTTCCTTTCTCAACGGTGTACGATACCATCTTCTTTTCACCAGATACTTCATCGAATTTCTTTCCCATGAAGCGCTTGATGGAAGTAACAGTATTTCCAGGGTTGGTAATTGCTTGTCTTTTTGCAGGATCGCCTACTTTTCGTTCGCCTTTCCCATTATCCAAAAAACCTACGATAGAAGGAGTGGTTCTGCGGCCTTCGCTGTTGGCGATAACTACAGGTTCATTTCCCTCCATTACGGCTACGCAGGAGTTGGTTGTTCCTAAGTCTATTCCTATAATTTTTCCCATGATATGATCAGTTTATTCAATTCTTCTTATAAAGTAAGAACCAATTATCAATGGTTGTGCCAAGGGGGTATTTTGACCAAAAAGTGACACATTGACAGAGAGATTTGGGGTCAGATTCATTTATTTTGATCATTTTGTCTATTGGCGGCCCTGCATTGTGCCGCAGCAGGTCAGGCTATCCAGGGCTTGGCCCTCATTCTTCGGGCTGCTACGCACCCTTACTATCCTTGCCGCAGTGCATTGACCGTTCCAAGTAACAGACTACTCATCGGGCGAACTGTATAGATTTTCTTACTTTTGCGCCTCCTTATTTATGACGCTCGAACAAGAAATATCAAAACGCAGAACTTTCGGTATCATCAGTCACCCCGATGCCGGAAAAACCACGCTTACAGAGAAGTTGCTTCTCTTTGGAGGGGCAATTCAAAAGGCTGGAGCTGTAAAATCTAGCAAAATCAAGGATCATGCTCGCAGCGACTGGATGGAGATAGAGAAACAGCGGGGTATTTCTGTAGCTACTTCTGTAATGGGTTTCAATTATGAAGGAATAAAGATCAACCTACTGGATACACCTGGTCACCAGGATTTTGCGGAAGATACCTATCGCACGCTTACGGCTGTAGATAGTGTAATCATGGTGATCGACTGTGTGAAAGGGGTAGAGATGCAAACGGAAAAGTTGATGGAGGTGTGTCGGATGCGCAATACGCCCGTGATTTGCTTTATTAACAAACTGGACCGTGAAGGGCAGGATCCGTTTGATCTTCTAGATGAAATTGAAGAAAAGCTCAACATCAAAGTAAGGCCTCTGAGTTGGCCCATCAGCATGGGTAAAACTTTTAAAGGGGTTTATTCACTTTATGAGAAAAGCTTGAAGCTTTTTACACCAAGTAAAACGAAAGTGGAAGAGGCGATAGAGATTGCTGACATTAATGACCCGGCAATTGATAAATACGTAGGTGAAAACAATGCGAAGCAGTTGCGTGCTGATGTGGAGTTAATTGAAGGTGTTTATTCGGATTTTGATATCAACGAATATAGATCTGGTGAAGTGGCTCCAGTGTTTTTTGGAAGTGCCGTTAATAACTTTGGGGTGAAAGAACTACTGGATACTTTCATTAAGATTGCACCCAACCCGATGCCCAGAGCGACAACAGAGCGAGAGATAGCTCCGGATGAAAAAAAATTCACCGGATTTATTTTTAAAATCCACGCCAACATGGACCCCAAGCATAGAAATCGAATAGCCTTTTTGAGGGTGTGTTCTGGGAAGTTTGAAAGGGGCACCAACTACTTGCATGTAAGGCAGGACAAGAATATTCGTTTCTCTAATGCTACAGCTTTTATGGCACAAGATAGAGAGACCGTAGAGGAAGCCTGGCCTGGAGATATTGTAGGTTTGTATGATACTGGAAACCTTAAGATTGGTGACACCCTAACAGAAGGTGAAAAAGTAACTTATACAGGTATTCCAAGTTTCTCTCCGGAGATATTTAAAGAGGTGATCAATAAAGACGCCATGAAGACCAAACAACTGGAGAAAGGTCTGTTGCAATTGATGGAGGAGGGAGTGGCGCAGTTGTTTACTTATCAATTGGGCAATAGGAAAGTAATCGGTACGGTAGGAGTGCTTCAATTTGAAGTTATTCAGTTTCGTTTGAAAAATGAATACAATGCTACCGTTGAGTTTGCTGCTCAGAATATTTATAAAGCTTGCTGGATCAGCAGTAAAGACCCCAGGAAAATGGAAGAATTCTTGGAATCCAAGCAGCGGCACATCGCACGCGATAAGGATGATAAATTGGTTTTTATGGCGGAATCCAAAGCCTGGTTACAAATGGTTCAGGACAATTTTCCAGAAATAGATTTTCATTTTACTTCTGAGTTTAAGGAAAACGAAAATGCAGTATCCTAATCACGGGATCCGCTAAGCATGCCTGGTTTCAGCCATATCGAAGTTTTGTATGAGGACAACCATCTGCTGGTAATTAATAAGCCTGCTGGAATTTTAGTGCAAGGGGATGAAACCGGAGATGAACCGCTAGTAGAGATTGGTAAAAAATATATAAAGAAGAAATATAATAAACCGGGAGCGGTATTTCTTGGAGTTGTTCACCGATTGGATCGCCCGGTGAGTGGTGTAGTGGTTTTTGCCCGTACATCAAAAGCATTGACACGGATGAATGCCCTCTTTAAGGATAGGAAAACAAAGAAAACGTACTGGGCAATTGTGAGCCATAAGCCTCCCTCTAATTCAGGCCGACTTGTACACTGGCTGTTAAAAGACGAGAAAAGGAATAAAACAACAGCTTATAGTAAAGAACACGGAGAGGGGAAGAGATCAGAATTAGATTATAAAGTAATCGATCGACAAGGGCCTTATTACCTGATTCAGGTTAACCCGATAACGGGTAGAGGACATCAGATTCGCGTACAGTTGGCCAGCATGGGTTGTTCTATAGTTGGCGATCTAAAATATGGAGGCCAAGCCCCAAACGATGACAGTAGTATTTGCTTGCATGCCAGAATGCTGGAGTTTATTCACCCGGTCACAAAAGTTGCACTAAGGATCGAAGCTGAAATTCCAGAAAATGGTGCATGGAATATGTTTTGTTAATCTCATTACTTCTGCGGCTATAAATCTTTGTTGCCTTTCCATAACTTGGCCGCCAGGCTCTACAAATTAATTGAAAGTGAATTGGATACATAAACTTAGAGAACGGTGGAAAGTGGAGAGTGCATTTCAGGTAGTCATCATTTTGATCGTTTTTGCCTGTACGGGATTTACTGTTTTGTTCATTAAAGAACCGGTGCTGCATTTTTTTGGAGGCAAAGGTGAAATGCCAATGTGGGCTTCCGTGCTTTATTATATATTGATTTTGCCGGTATACAATGTGTTGCTTCTTTTCTATGGGGTAATTTTTGGGCAATTCCGATTTTTTTGGTCTTTTGAAAAGCGGTTCTTTCATCGAGTATTTTCTATATTTAAAAAAACAAAACCCTAATAAGTATTGCTATGAAAACCAAACTGTATTATCTGCTGGCTATAGTGCTTTTTGCATCATGCTCAGCTCCAAAATATGCTTACCACTTTGATCGCTATGATTATAACTCTGGTAAAAAATCAAGCAGCGTAACAGCAGTAAATCCAGAAAATGAAGTAGCTCCTTTTGAAAGTCAACAATTGCTAGCGAGCACCGATAACACATTTTTGATTGAGAAGATATCTCCTGTTGATGATGTAATGGTGACGAACTCTACAGAAGTAAGAAAGACTTATGCACAGATGTCAAAATCTGAACGCAAGGAATTAAGATCTGATGTAAAAAAATATCTAAAAGAGAAGAAGGAGAGTATTAAGGCGGCCAAAAAAGCCAATGCCATGGATAATGATCTGAAACTTGCTGCCATATTTGGTGCAGTTGGTTTGGTGGCTTTAATAATCAGTGGTGATGTTTTCTACATTTTGGGAGGTATTGCAATGATTATTGGAGTAGTATTCTTTGTAAAGTGGCTCGTGCGCCAGTAAGCAAACTTCATAATAGTTATATAATTGCTAAGGTAAACGACAAAAAAAAGAGGCCTTGAAGGCCTCTTTTTTGTTAAATTAACAATCAAGGTTATTCAGCTAATCCGTCAGCGAGAAGAATCACATTGTTCTTCATTACCTCCACAACGCCCCCGGTTATTCTCAACTGATTGGTGGCCTCTTTTGATTTATAGACTACTTCACCTTCTTTTAGCAAGCTTACGAGGGGAGCGTGACCATTCAATATCTGAAATGACCCGTCTATTCCAGGGAATGTAGCTATGTGCACTTCTCCTTTAAATACTTTTTTTTCTGGTGTAATTATTTCTAAGTGCATGTTTTATGCTTTAGCTTCTTTCATCAGGCGCTCACCTTTTTCAGCTGCTTGCTCAATGCTTCCTACCAAGTTAAATGCTGCTTCAGGGTATTGATCCATTTCACCATCCATGATCATGTTGAATCCTTTGATGGTATCTTTAATATCAACCAACACACCTTTTAATCCTGTAAAGGCTTCCGCCACGTGGAAAGGTTGTGACAAGAAACGCTGTACCCTTCTAGCGCGGTGAACAACCAATTTATCTTCGTCAGAAAGTTCGTCCATACCAAGGATGGCAATGATATCCTGAAGTTCTTTATAACGCTGCAATGTTTCTTTAACACGCTGTGCACAATTGTAATGCTCTTCACCCACAATATCTGCACGCAAAATCCTTGAAGTAGAGTCCAAAGGATCCACAGCAGGATAAATACCCAATTCGGCAATCTTACGAGACAATACCGTAGTAGCATCTAAGTGAGAGAAAGTTGTTGCTGGAGCAGGGTCAGTCAAGTCATCGGCAGGTACGTAAACGGCCTGAACAGATGTAATTGAACCATTCTTAGTAGAGGTAATACGCTCCTGCATGGCACCCATTTCTGTAGCCAATGTAGGTTGGTATCCCACAGCTGATGGCATACGCCCCAAAAGGGCAGACACCTCTGAACCAGCTTGTGTAAAGCGGAAGATATTATCAATAAAGAAAAGGATATCTCTTCCCTTTCCTGTTCCATCACCATCACGGAAGTATTCAGCTACTGTCAAACCAGACAACGCCACACGAGCACGGGCTCCAGGAGGCTCATTCATCTGACCAAATACGAAGGTTGCCTTTGAGTCTTTTAATTTCTCAATGTCTACTTTGGATAAATCCCATCCTCCTGCATGCAATGATTTTACAAACTCTTCTCCGTAGTTTATGATACCGGCCTCAATCATCTCGCGCAACAGGTCATTACCCTCACGTGTACGCTCACCCACACCAGCAAATACAGAAAGACCAGAGTATGCTTTCGCAATGTTGTTGATCAATTCCTGAATCAATACAGTTTTACCCACACCAGCACCACCGAAAAGTCCAATCTTACCCCCTTTTACGTAAGGCTCGATAAGGTCAATTACTTTGATACCTGTATACAATACCTCAGAAGAGGTTGATAAATTTTCATAAAGAGGAGCCGAACGGTGAATGGGAAGTGAACTTGTAGTTTTCGGCTTTGGAATACCATCGATAACTTCACCAATCACATTAAATAGCCTTCCTTTGATTTCCTCACCAATTGGCATTTGAATAGGAGCGCCACTATCCGTAACAACAGATCCGCGTACCAATCCCTCAGTACCATCCATGGCAACCGCTCTTACCCTATCTTCTCCAAGGTGCTGCTGAACTTCAAGCACGATTCTGGTGCCATCAGTTTTGGTCACTTCTAGGGAGTCAAGGATGTTAGGGAGTTTAGCGTCAGCTCCGTCAAAAGCTACGTCCACTACTGGTCCGATTACTTGAGTAATTCTTCCGGTATTTGCCATCGATATTAGTTTATTATAGGGGTGTTAAAATCCGACCGCAAAAGTAGTGGTTTCAGCTTCAAAGGCAAAAAAACTCAGACTGAAAGATGGCTTATTTACAATGATTTTGAGGGGTATTGGAGTTATGCGCTGATAAGCTCAATTCTGAAGGTCGTACCTTGATTTTCATCGGACGCTTTCACAAATATTCTTCCTCCATGGTACAGTTCCACTATCCTTTTGGCCAATGTAAGACCAAGTCCCCAGCCTCTTTTTTTGGTTGTAAAACCTGCCTTAAACACGTTGCCGATGTTTGCTTTTGGTATGCCCTTGCCAGTATCCGAAATGTCAATGAATACTTTGCCGTCACTTCCTCTTAAAATTTTTATGGCAATGGTGCCGGAGCTGCCAATGGCATCTACGGCATTTTTACAAAGATTTTCAATGACCCACTCCAAAAGGGGTGCATGTGCTCTCGCAATGATTGATTCGGACAGGGTGTAAAGCTCAATTTTTATTTTGGAGGATACACGGGGCTCTAAATAACTCACCACATTAGTGATTAAATTGTAGATGTTTTCATCTTTCAGTGTAGGGGCGGAGCCAATGCTTGAAAACCTCTCTGTGACCATGGTGAGTTTTCTAATGTCCTTATCCAGTTCGTCTACAATGCCCTTATTCTTAATCTCCGGATCATCCCTGAGTACTTCAATCCAGGCCATTAAGGAAGAAAGGGGAGTGCCCAACTGATGGGCAGTTTCTTTCGCTAGCCCTACCCATACTCTGTTTTGTTCGGCAGCCTTAGAGTAATTGAAGGCCAAATAGGAGATGAACCCAAAAATAGCAATCACTGAAAGTTGAATGTAGGGATAGGCCACCAGCTGAGTAAGCAAAAAAGAATTTTTGTAGTATACATATTGCCTTCCGAAAACCTCTCCCGTATTTGGGTCTTTGAGAACAATATCAATTGGTGGGTAGGTAGCCTTCATTTCCTTGAGCTCCTGCTCCAGCATTTCGTCTTTCTTTTTGGGCGTCCACGATGGATCAATGTCTAAGTTTCCGGAATAAACAAACTCTCCTTCTTCATCCACCAGTATAGTAGGGATGCTACTGTTTTTATAAATGATCTCTTCTGTAATAAAAAGTATATTATTTTCAGTGTCGTTAAGTGTATACTCTAGCGCGCGCGCATACAACCTCACTTGTCGCGTTTCTCTTTCTTTGAGCTGGTCTACTAAAATGTTGGTGTAATAGATGGAGCCAATACTAATGATGACGGACACAGCAAGAATGATCCATTTCAATGTGGCGTTGTCTTGGTAAAACTCCATAGTTGGCAATGTGCTCTTGCGCGTCATAACTAATGAAGTTAAGTAAAAAAGGTGTAAGTGACTAGGAGAGAATGGGGAGAGATAAGGTTACTTTATCAATAACGCAAATGAGGGGATTAGCTTTTCATCATAAACCATTTGAACAATACCTTGTAGTTAACTTTTGACCCATGCATTAGTATTCCTATACGGTAAATGCGTGAAGCCACCCAGGTAGTGAAAATAAAACCTCCGATGAGACAAACCATCGAGGCAATTAACTGAATGGTAGGCACACCAAATCCAACTCTTCCCATCATCGCAATGGGTGAGGTAAATGGAATGATGGAAAGCCAAATGCTTATCGTGCTGTGCGGATTGTCCAGAATGAAAGTGAACAAAGCAAAGTAAGAGATGAGCATTGGGATGGTGATTGGGAAAATAAACTGCTGTGCTTCCGCAGGACTGTCCACTGCCGAACCAACCGCTGCAAAGAGGGCGCCATATAAAAGATAACCCCCAAGAAAATAAAATAAGAAAATCGATACGATGTAGAATACGGGTATTTCGTTCACTGTTTGCATTACATCCATAAAGTCAGAATTATATTCTGGCTGTGCGGCAACTTGATTCATCATTTCCTGCTGAGGCATATCAAATCCGAGATAGCCAAGAACGAAAGAAGAAACAGTAGTGATCAAAATGATCCATATTAGAAATTGCAACAAGCCTACCGATGCCAACCCTAATATTTTACCCAGCATCAATTGAAAAGGTCGAACAGAAGAAACAATTACCTCCACCACTTTACTGGTCTTTTCTTCAATCACACCTTGCATAATCTGTGCGCCATAAACAAAAATGAATATGTAGATAAGAATGCCTCCGATCATACCTATGCCAAAAAGTACTTTGGAGTCACTCGATTTTTCCTGACCCGATTCGCTGAGGCTTACTGATCGTATTGAAATGTTGGTTTTGAGACTGTCCAATATTTTTTGATCAATATTGAATTTGATCATTTTAGCTTCTCTGATCTGCAATTCAATTTTTGATTCAAGATCATTGATGTCATTGGGGCTTGGGTTCACTTTAGTATAAAGTGTGATACCTGATGGGTTAGACAAATTGATTTTGGGTATATGGAGCAAGCCAAAATCATCACTGCTGCTAAAAGCGGTTTTTGCGTCTTCTATATTTCCGTTGAATCGCCTTAGCTCATACCTTTTTATATCATCAGGATTGAACAGTCCGCTTTCATCTACAAAATGAATGACTTCACTTTTGGCGCCCTTATCCTGTTCTTTTGCCACATACACCATGATAGCTATAATGGTGGGGAATATAAGTGGCAATAAAATGGTGGCTATCAAAAAAGATTTTTTCTGAACACGGTTTAAGAATTCCCGCTGGATAATTAGAAATATTTTATTCATCGCTTCCACCGTTTACCAATTGAATAAATATTTCGTTCATAGAAGGTATCTTTTCTTTGAACCCGTGAATTTCTGTTGCCCCTACAAGATCCTGAATGAGTTGGTTAGCGTTTCTGTCTGACTTAATTCTGACTTGGGTCTCCATATAGCCATCGTCAAGGTCGCGATGTCCATTGTGCTCATAATGTTCGCTCTCTAGTGAGAAGATTCCTTTGTGCTCTACGATGTACGTGTTGGTTCTGTACTTTGCTTTTACTTCCTTTTTGGCGCCTTCCAGTATTTTTCTTGATTTGTTAATAAGAGCGATATGGTCGCAAAGTTCTTCCACAGTTTCCATTCTATGCGTAGAAAAAATAATAGTGCTGCCTTTTTTTCTTAATTCAAGAATTTCATCTCTGATCAAGTTGGCATTAACAGGATCAAATCCTGAGAAAGGCTCGTCCAGTATGATGAGTTTAGGTTCGTGAAGGACTGTGCTAATGAACTGAATTTTTTGGGCCATGCCTTTGGAGAGGTCTTCAATTTTTTTATTCCACCAATCTTTAATTTCAAATTTCTCTATCCAATGCTTTATTCTCACCATCGCATCACTTTTGCTCAGTCCTCTCAGGCGTGCGAAGTAGATGAGCTGTTCGCCAACTTTAAGTTTTTTGTAGAGTCCACGTTCCTCGGGTAGATATCCAATCAGTCCAACGTGGTGAGGTGATAATTTTTCTCCATTGATCAGGATGGTTCCCTCGTTGGCATCTATGATTTGATTGATGATTCTGATCAATGTTGTCTTGCCTGCTCCGTTAGGCCCAAGCAAACCGTAAATACTTTGATCCGGGACGGAAAGACTTACATTATCTAACGCAGTGTGGTTAGCGTATCGCTTGGTTACATTTTCAACTACGAGTTGGTTCACAGGCTATGTCAAATCCATTTTATGGATTAGTATCAAAAATAGGGATAGAATTACAGTGGAAACTGTAATCAGCTAAAAAATAATAGGCTTATTCCGATTTGTCCTTAAAGACAATCTTTCCCAAGGAGACATCCAGATCGAAGGTGAGGGTATTCTTACCACCTTCTGTGTAAGCGCTATTCACAAACGTATTTTCGCTTACGCGTTTGAGGCTTTTGCAAAGCTCAAGGCTACAAAGCCAGGAATTGTTGATTTTAACCATTACTGGAGTATCTACTCCTGGAAGAAGGACCACCAGATTACCCGCGCCAACACTTCCTTTCACATGGTTGCTATTGGTGGGTTTGTCGCTAAAGTCAAGCATAATGTTTCCAAAGCCTACATCGGCCATTACTACCCGTGATCTGGCCAAATTAAGCTGTCTGGCAGTTAATGAGCCCATATCTACCTTTACGAAAAAAGTATCCATTTCAATCTTGTTCTCAGCGCCAGATCCGTAAAAAACATTTACATCAGCACTACCTGTTTTGATCTTAAGTTGCTGAATGGAGAGACCTGAGAGGTCAATATTGGCATTGCCCAGTCCATAATCTAGTGCAAGGGTATAGGGCTTGTTTTCCGTGAGGTATACTTTCCAGAATTTTTCTGAAGGGCGCTCATCTCCGCCAAAAACCTGATACGATATTTTTTGGCCGACTCCTTTTCTGCCCTCTTGTTCCAGCGATAGGCTCACTACAGCAGTATTTCCCTGAATATCATTCCGGAAAGCGTGGCCATAGTCGCCCATATCCTGATTGCTGTAGATATTAAGCAGATCGGAATTTTGGCTTGGCCGAATGAAGCAATTACCCGTTTTGGTACTTAGTCTTAACTCAATTTTCTCCACCTGTTCTCTGTCTTCAACAGAAAACTGCTTCTTAATTTGACCAAAACTGTTACTTACAACTGCACTGCCAACAGAAGCTATTAAAAAATACTTCCACATAGTTTAAGTTTACGAAATCACCTCTCTTCAAGTTTCACGGCATTTTGGGTGTGAAACCTGAGAAAAAATAACCTATAGAAGAGAGTATACGGAAGAAGTAGTGCTAGGGTTAGAATTATTTACGAAAAGTACTCCTTCATTCGTTCAAAGAAGCCTTTATCGCTGCTATCGGCCTGAGGCTGAAAATTAGAAGATTCGCGGAGGCTCTCCAGTTTTTCTTTTTCCTCTGCATTGAGCTTTTTAGGCACCCATACGTTGATATAGATTAGCTGATCGCCAGAACCATATCCATTGATATCTTTTACTCCTTTTCCTCTAAGTCTAAGCATTTTGCCACTTTGCGTGCCGGGTTCAATCTTTATCCGAACCTTTCCGCCAATAGATGGGATTTCAACTGAGGTACCGAGGGCAGCATCAACGAAATTGAGGTAGAGATCATAGATCACATTGTTGCCATCCCGTTTCAACACCTTATCCTCTTGCTCTTCTACGAGAATGAGCAGATCTCCAGCGGGGCCACCACCGGGAGCGTCATTCCCTTTACCTGACATAGAAAGCTGCATGCCTTCGCTTACTCCGGCAGGAATTTTTATGGTAATCAGTTCTTCTTTAGATTGAAGTCCTGAGCTATCAATTCCAGGAGGTCTTTTATCTACCAATTGTCCTGCACCACCACAACTTGGACAAGCTGATGTGGACACCATCTGCCCAAGCATTGTGTTGACCACTTTACGCACTTGACCTGTGCCACCGCACGTTTGACAATTTTTGAAAGTAACTCCATCTGCTTTTACCAAACGGTTTACTTTTATTTTTTTCTCTACTCCGTTGGCAATCTCCTCCAAAGTAAGTTTGAGTTTTATCCTAAGGTTAGAGCCTTTGCGTTGGCGCGATCGTGAACCACCACCACCTCCAAAAAAACTATCAAACGGGCTGCCGCCCCCTCCACCAAAGATATCTCCAAATTGGCTGAAGATATCGTCCATGTTCATCTCACCACCCTGGAAGCCACCTCTGCCCGGACGTGAGTGACCAAACCTGTCATACTGGGCGCGCTTGTCCGCATTTCTCAATACCTCATAAGCCTCTGCTGCTTCTTTGAATTTTTCTTCGGAAGCCTTATCACCCGGATTTTTATCCGGATGAAATTGAATGGCTACTTTGCGGTAGGCCTTTTTTATTTCATCTCCAGAAGCGCTCTTGGTTACGCCTAGTATTTCGTAGTAATCTCGTTTTGTTGACATCTGTTAGAGGTTGTGTGGTGGATGTTAGCTAATCAATGCTTCTAACTTCCAATAACGACTTTGGCAAAGCGAATTACCTTTTCATTTAATAAATATCCTTTCTCGATAACGTCCACAATTTTACCTTTCATGTTTTCCTCTGGTGAAGGCACCTGAGTAATGGCTTCATGAAAATCTGGGTCAAAGTCGGAACCAGCAGCTACCTCCATTATCTTAACTCCATACTGATCTATCACTTTCTCCAATTTGTTCTTAATCAGAAGAAAACCTTCAGCTCCGGCTTTTTCGGCATCCCTACTTGCTTTTTCAGCCCTTTCGAAATCGTCCATAATGGGGAGCAATGCTACAATGAGTTCCTCATTTGCATTTTGGATGAGCTCCAATTTTTCCTTGGAAGTTCTTCTTCTGTGATTGTCAAATTCGGCATACAGGCGCACATATTTGTCTTTTGCTTCTGACAAATCGTCCTGAAGTTTCTTAAACGGATCAACATGTTCCTTTTCATGCCCTTCTTCCGGTTGCTCAGAATCACCGTTTTTATCCTCTGAAGATGTGGATTCCTCCACTAGTTCTTCCTTTTTATCAATTTGCTCTTCTGGTTGTGTATTCTTTTCCATGTCCTGATTGCGTCAAAGCAGGCAAAAAGACAACAATTTTGCCAATAATCAGAATTGTGTCAATATGACACGGTAGTAGAATTGTTCTAATGGAGATTCTTCCAGATCAAGTCTTTCAACTCTGTAATCCCCTGATTGGCAACCGCGCTGATAAAAACTGTGGGTAGTTCGGTTGGAATTTCTTTTGCCATCGCCTCTCTGAGTTCGGCATCAAGCATGTCTGATTTTGAAATGGCGAGTATTCTTTTTTTGTCGAGTAGCTCCGGATTGTATTTTTTTATTTCATCCAACAGGATGGCAAATTCCTTCTTGATATCGTTGGCGTCCGCGGGTACCATGAATAGCAACAAAGAGTTTCTTTCAATATGTTTTAAAAATCTAATTCCCAGTCCGCGACCTTCTGATGCACCCTCAATAATCCCAGGAATGTCCGCCATCACAAATGATTTGTTGCCGCGATAAGCAACCACACCCAGGTTAGGGGTGAGTGTTGTAAATGCGTAGTCTGCAATTTTTGGTTTGGCAGCAGAGACTACTGAAAGTAAAGTGGATTTGCCTGCATTGGGAAAACCAACCAGTCCTACGTCCGCCAGTATTTTTAATTCTAAAATAATCCACTCTTCTATTCCTGGTTCCCCAGGCTGAGCATGTGAAGGTGTTTGATTGGTGGACGTTGCAAAATATGCGTTGCCTTTACCGCCTCTTCCTCCCGGTGTTAAGATTACTTCCTGCCCATCTTCATTGATTTCGAAAAGAAACTCATCGGTTTCTGCTCTTTTGGCTACAGTACCCAAAGGCACTTCAATAATTTCATCTTTGCCGTCTGCTCCAGTTCGATTTTGTTCTTCGCCACCGTTGCCATCAGCTGCTATTACGTGCTTCCTGAATTTTAAATGGAGCAATGTCCAGAGCTGTGCATTACCACGCAGGATGATATGTCCGCCTCTTCCTCCGGCACCTCCGTCAGGGCCACCTTTGTTGGTAAGTTTATCCCGGTGAAAATGCAAAAATCCAGCGCCTCCTTT
This sequence comes from Cyclobacteriaceae bacterium, assembly GCA_040216665.1. GTDB lineage: Bacteria > Bacteroidota > Bacteroidia > Cytophagales > Cyclobacteriaceae > ELB16-189. The sequence goes on from JAVJOQ010000010.1 coordinate 606,772, forward strand.
TCCGGAACGAGAATTGAATTTGATATAATCAATAAAGTTGGGTGAGGCCACGCTTGTGTGTTGAGTGCGTTAGTTTATTTTTTATCAATCACTGAAGCGATCTCATTGAAAATATTTTCAATGTTACCAATACCGTTGATTGTATTTAGTCTTCCTTGCTTCTCATAAAAAGGGAGTACATGAATGGTTTTGCTGAAATATTCAGTGATGCGTTTATTGAGCTTATCCTCTTCGTCATCCGCTCTGTTTTCGATTGATCTTCTTTTCTCAATCCGCTCACGCAATTCTCTTTCGTTCACATCCAATGCAACAACAAAATGAATGGCGGTGTCATTGTTGGCCATAAATTTATCGAGGGCTTCAGCCTGAGCTACTGTGCGAGGAAACCCATCAAAAAGAAAGCCATTTGCATCCGGATTCTCATCCAGCTTTTCCTTAAGCATAGCTATTGTGATCTCGTCAGGCACCAGCGCTCCACTGTTCATTATCTCTTTCACCTTTTTTCCAAGTGGCGTATCGTTTTTAGTGTGCCACCTGAACATGTCACCGGTGGAGATATGAACAAAGCCATATTTTTTAATCAGCTTTTCGCTTTGGGTTCCTTTACCTGCTCCGGGAGGTCCAAAAAGTACAAGATTGATCATCTAAAGATTTTAAAACGGTTATATAATAAAAGGGGGACGAATATAAAGATTCGGTGTTCTAATTACTAATCTACGGATGGAGGGTCCTGGCCCACACGCTTGTAGATGTCCTGTAGATTTCTGCCCCAGCCGTCATAATCAAGGCCATAGCCTAAGATAAACTCCTCTTCAATTTCAAATCCGATGTACCTGGGCTGCACGGCTTGATCACGTGCTTTGGCTTTGCGAAATAATGTGACAATCTCCACAGATTTGGTGCCGAGGCTTTGTAGTTCATCCACCACTTTGGTTAAAGTCAGACCTGTGTCCATTACATCTTCCACCAAAATCAAATCCTGATTAAATAAACTTTCCTGCAAACCGATGAGAGTTTTTAAATGACCAGAACTTGTGGCGCCTTGCATGGAACTGTGTTTTACAAAAGATACTCTGCAGGGGGTTTTAATATTGCGGGTGAGATCCGCAGCAAACATGAATGAGCCATTCAGTATAGGTAAAAAAAGAGGACTCTTGTCTTTGTAGTCTTCATCAATCTGCTTGGCAAGCAGTGCTACCTTATTAGTTATTTTTTCGCTTGAAATGAATTTGCGAAATTCAATGTCTTTAATTTTCATCCAACTCCACTGACGATTGTTATTGCAAAATTATGTTTTTTCCTCAATACCCGTAGAAAAAGAAAAATTACAGCTTTTGTAAGCGCTAAAGCGCTTTCATGAGGTATTCGTATAACTTAATCATGGCTGATATATCATTTTTATGTACTTTTTCATGAGGTGTATGAGGGTCTTGTGAAGGAGCACCTACAAAACACCAATCAATGGGATAGGGTGCGCGTTGCAGTTCTCCTCCATCACTTGATCCTGCACCCTCTACTTCAAGTTGATAATCTGCTTTACTTTTTTTGGCTAACGCAATAATGTGGTCGACAAATGACCTGCGTGGAATATTTTTGTCGCGAATTGAAATGGCAACGCCTTTACCAAGCTCCACTCCATCGGTTGCCCAGGTGATATCAGAAATTAGTGCTTGTCTCACTCCCCAGGCATTGAACATGTGATTGGCAAGATATCCAACAGCGCCCCCACCATGTTCTTCCCAACAGCTAAAAACGATTACTCCATCTTTTAATTTCTCAGCTACTTTAAGCGCATTATAAATACCCAATCGATTGTCTAAATAAGGAGATTGAATAAAGTTCTTAGTGTTTTTAAAATTGGGTTTATAGATGAGGCTTGTTCCTCTGTCAATAGCTCTGCCAAATTTGTAAAAAGCACGATGGTCTTTATCGTACTCTAATTCACATTCTATCTCACCTTTACTGTCGCGGCCCACCAGTTGAGTGCCCGCGTCAGCATGAGGACTTCCAATGGGTAGCAACTGATTGAAATACCTCACACTGAATCCAATGGAATCCATGTGAGCAAAAATGGCTGTTCTTGGTGTTCCAAATTTGAGCATGAAGCAATCCTGGAATTCTTCCCCATCAATTATTTCAGGTTGGGTCTTCCACTTTTTAGCATTCTGCTTGATGTATTTCAATAAATGCGTTTTCATGGGAGCTTCAAATCCGGATGGCGCATGAACGTGACATAATTCTCTTAGAATTTTCATAAGAACAGAGGAGTAATAAAATGATGGTAAAGAAAAGTCAAACTGCCTTTAAATAAAAACTTTATATCATTCCTGAGGGCAGATACAGTAAATTTGAGTTTTAGTGAAAAATAAGAATTGATCTATGTTGGAGGAGTTGTTAAAGGCAATACCGGTTTTACTTTCTAGTATGCTAAAATTTGTTTTGGGGCCTATTGGAGGTTTTGCGGCCGGTCTCAATCCCATAACAACTATTCTGTCTACTGTATTAGGTAGTATGACGACTGTTCTTGCTTTCACATTTTTTGGCGAGTGGTTAAAAACCAGAGTACTGAATAGGTTTGGAGGGAAGAAAAAAAAGTTTACGTCCAACAGTCGCAAGTTTGTAACCATATGGAGGAAATATGGAATAGTGGGCGTGGCAACATTAATGCCGATTTTGCTTACACCAATAGGAGGGACTATACTCGCTGTGGGTTTTGGGGCTCCTCGCAGTAAAATAATTTTTTACATGTTTATCAGCGCCTCAGCATGGGCCATCATCTTTACGTTTGCTATATACGAATTTGGTAAGGCAGTGCTTCCAGATTTTGTGAAACCCTAAGATTCAGTTTCATCTGGTAAAATTTCAATATCGCTGATCAAGACTCTTTTGGAAATGGCTTGTCCTGTTTTGGTCGCAGCCAGTCCGCCTAATGCAGTTTCTTTATAGCGCGTTTCCATACTTGATCCAATTTCACCCATCGCTTCAATTACTTCGTCTACAGGTATTACGCTACTCACATTGGCCAATCCAATTTGTGCAGAACTATTGGCGATAGCTGCAGCACTGGCATTGCGTACAACGCATGGAATTTCGACAAGTCCTGCAACAGGGTCGCAAACCAACCCAAGCATACATTGCACAGTGATCGCCACCGCATTGAATATTTGATTCGTATCGCCATCCAAGCAATAAACGATGGCGCCTGCTCCCATGGCTGCAGCGGTTCCTGTTTCAGCCTGACAACCTCCTACTGCTCCTGCAATAGAAGCTTTTTGTTCCATGATCAATGCAATGCCCGCGGCCAATAACATGGCTTCTAAAATTTTCTTGTCAGGCACATCATGAATTTCTTGCAACGTGAATAAAACGCCCGGCATGATGCCACTTGCTCCTGCAGTTGGGGCTGCTACAATTCTGCCCATGCAAGAATTCACTTCTTTGGCTGCTAAAGCCCGAGAAATGAGATTTTGAAATTCTTTAGAGAGTACGGTGACTTTGTGATTGTATACTTTTTTTGCTCCATTGTTGATCATTCCCGACCGTGAAGTCATGTCTTCGGTCAATCCGGTATGCACTGCATCTTTCATCACCTCCCATGCCTGCCCGAGACCTTCCCAGATTCTTTCTTCCGTTCTTCCTTTTTGCTCAATTTCATATTCTATCACTGCCTTTACCAACGAAACATCATTAGTGTCACAGTATTTTTTCCACCCCTCGAATGAATCAAATAAAAAGCCCATAATTTTCTGAATTAGTAATCAAAGTTGAGGGTTTTAATGTTGGTATTCAAGCGAATACCACGAAACTCAGGATGGTAATTTGAGTTTCAATTCAATGGCAATGAGGAAAATCAACTATCTTGAAGCTTATTGAAAAAATTTTGTAGCTATGAAAAAATTGTTCTTCGCGTCTTTGGTGTCTCTCATTTCTTTGCTGGTAGCTGGCCAGAATAAAGATGAGCCGCAAATAAAAAAAATATTTGATGCAGCCCTTAGCCAAGGGCAATCCTATGAGATGTTGGAGCATTTGGCTACACAAATTGGCCCGAGACTTTCTGGTTCTCCGGGCGCTGCGGCTGCAGTGGAATGGAGTCGTGAGGTAATGACTGCCTATGGTTTTGATTCTGTGTGGTTGCAGCCGGTAATGGTTCCACATTGGGTGCGTGGTAAAAAAGAAATAGGCCGAATTGTCAATTCTAAAAAGCAAGGAAACATAGATGTGAACATTTGTGCACTAGGAGGAAGCGTAGGCACAGGAAATGGAGGAATTAGCGCTCAGGTAGTGGAGGTGAAAAATTTTGAAGAGCTGAAGCAGCTAGGAGCAAAGAATGTACAGGGTAAGATTGTGTATTTCAGTCGGCCGATGGACCCTACCCACTTTGATACTTTTGAAGCCTACGGTGGTGCATCCAATCAAAGAGGATCGGGAGCGGCTGAGGCGGCTAAATATGGAGCCGTGGCAGCAGTGGTGCGTTCAATGGGATCGAACATTGAAGAGTATCCACATACAGGCGGCATGCGCTATGCAGATGGGGTAACTAAAATTCCAGGCGTAGCCATTAGCACAGCCCATGGTGATTTATTGAGCTCGCTTTTGAAGGAGGATAAAGAGTTACGGCTGTATATCGAAACGCACAGTCAAATTTTGGAAGATGTTCCGTCTTTTAACGTGGTGGGTGAATTAAGGGGAACTGAAAATCCTGAGGAAATAATCGTGGTAGGTGGTCATTTGGATTCGTGGGATCTGGCACAAGGCGCTCATGATGATGGGGCAGGATGTGTGCAAAGCATAGAAGTGTTGAGGATATTTAAAGAGATCGGGTATAAGCCTAAGCGTTCCATCCGTGCGGTGATGTTTATGAATGAAGAGAATGGACTTCGTGGAGGAACAAAGTATGCAGAGTTAGCGAAAGCCAATAAGGAAAAACATATCGGAGCTATAGAGTCTGATCGTGGTGGGTTTACACCAAGAGGATTTACCATGACGGCCACGGATAAAATAAAAAGTAAAGTGAGGGGTTGGGCACCCATGCTGGCGCCTTACGGCCTTACTGATTTTAGCAAAGACGGTGGAGGCGCTGATATTGGTCCTTTAGGTCCACAAGGGGTTGCTTTGTTTGGCTTCTTACCTGATTCACAACGCTATTTCAATTATCACCACACGGAGGAGGACACTTTTGATAAAGTGGACAAACGTGAATTGGAGTTAGGTGCAGCTTCTATGGCAGCACTCACCTATCTGATTGATCAGGATGGGTTGAAGTAGAATTTGAAAAGCCTTGTAAAAACAAAGCCCTGAAGTGATTCAGGGCTTTTGCTTTTAATTATTTATTTGAATTAACTCGCGTATTCTTCAATAGGCAAACAGCTACATACCAAATTGCGATCCCCGTAGGCATTGTCGATGCGGCTAACGGCTGGCCAGAATTTGGCGCTATTCACAAATGGTAAAGGATAAGCGGCCTTTTGGCGACTATAAGGTCTGTCCCAATTGTCGGCAGTGATTACCCCAGCTGTATGTGGTGCACGGGTGAGTACGTTATTTTCTTTATCGGCTTTTCCTTCTTCTACTTCACGTACTTCCTTTCTGATCTCGATCAATGCCTCAACAAAGCGATCCAACTCTTCTTTAGGCTCGCTTTCTGTTGGTTCAATCATTAGCGTACCAGCCACCGGGAAGGAAACGGTTGGCGCATGGAAACCATAGTCCATCAATCGCTTTGCGATGTCCTCTACTTCAATTCCTGCTTTTTTGAAATCACGACAGTCTACAATCATTTCGTGGGCACAACGTCCGTTTGCTCCTGTGTACAAAATCTTATAGTGTTCACTGAGGCGCTCCTTGATATAGTTAGCATTAAGAATAGCCAGCTTGGTAGCATTGGTCAATCCTTCAGCGCCCATCATGGCGATATAAGCATAAGAAATCGCCAAAATACTAGAGCTTCCCCAAGGAGCAGCTGAGATGGCTGAAATGGCTTTGTCTCCTCCTGTTTTTACTACTGCATGACCAGGTAGGAATGGTTTCAGTTTGTCATTACAACAAATGGGTCCCATACCTGGGCCACCGCCACCGTGAGGAATACAAAATGTTTTATGAAGATTAAGGTGACAAACATCAGCGCCAATGTTAGCAGGTGAAGTAAGTCCCACCTGTGCGTTCATGTTGGCTCCATCCATGTACACCATGCCACCATTATTGTGAATGGTTTCACAGATTTCAATAATCGATTCTTCAAACACACCGTGTGTAGATGGGTAAGTTACCATTAAGCAGGAGAGATTGTCTTTGTGCTGAGCTGCTTTTGCTTTCAGATCCGCCACATCGATCTTTCCTTCTGCATCTGACTTCACCACCACCACGTTCATGCCGGCCATCACTGCACTGGCAGGATTGGTACCATGTGCAGAAGCTGGAATGAGCGCTATATTTCTGTGACCATCATTGTTATTCAAATGATAAGCGCGGATAACCATCAGTCCTGCATACTCACCTTGTGCACCACTGTTAGGTTGAAGCGATACTCCGGTAAAACCAGTGATCTCCATCAGCCAGTCTTCAAGGTTTTTAATCATGGTCTGATATCCTTGCGTTTGGCTGGAAGGAGCAAAAGGATGCATGCTACCCAATTCTGGCCAGGTAACAGGAATCATTTCTGCTGTCGCATTCAGTTTCATGGTACATGAACCCAAAGAAATCATGGAGTGCACCATGGAAAGATCTTTGTTCTCTAGTTTTTTAATATAGCGTAGCATTTGATGCTCCGAACCATTGGAACGGAAGATGGGATGCGTCAAATAGGCAGAAGTTCTTACCAAAGTAGAAGGCCAGCTAATGGATTGCTCTTCAATCGTTATCGAAGCCTTTTTATTTAATGCATTAGCAAAAATGGAAACAATCTGCTCGATGTCTCCGGCTGAAGTTGTTTCGTTAATTGAAATTCCAACATGGTTATCTTCAAAATACCTGAAATTGACTTCTTGCTTTGTGGCTTCGGCTTCAATTGCTTTTTTATCGACTACTTCAACTTTAAGGGTGTCGAAGTAATGTTTGTTTGTTTGCTTAAGGCCAAGTGAAGTAAGTCCAGTCTCCAAAGATTTGGCCAAGCCATGTATACGCAATGCGATTTTCTTTAAGCCATCTGGTCCGTGATACACGGCATACATGCCTGCCATTACGGATAACAATACTTGCGCTGTACAAATATTGGAAGTCGCTTTTTCTCTGCGAATGTGTTGTTCTCGAGTTTGCAAAGCCATGCGGTACCCTGGCTTTCCTTCAGCATCTATTGAGGCACCAATGATTCTACCTGGGATGAGTCGCTTGTACTCTTCCTTAGTAGCAAAAAATCCAGCATGAGGTCCGCCAAAGCCCATCGGCACTCCAAACCGCTGACTGTTACCGACTACAATGTCAGCACCCATTTCACCTGGAGATTTGAGGAGCAACAAACTCATCAAGTCAGTTCCCATTACTACGGCTACTTCTTTTTCGTGCGCTGCAGCAATAAATGCGCTATGGTCAGCGATTGCTCCATTGTTATCAGGATATTGAAGGTAAACTCCAAATAAACTGGAGTCGGTGATGTCAAATTTGTTCAGGTCACCAATTACCAACTCAATGCCCAATGGAGCTGATCTGGTTTTTAGTATGTCAATGGTTTGAGGAAAGGTATTGGCATCAACAAAAAATTTGGCAGCCTCTTTCTTTGCTCCTTTTCTGGAAGCATACAACAAGTGCATGGCTTCAGCAGCAGCAGTTCCTTCATCCAGTAACGAAGCGTTGGCAATTTCCATTCCTGTGAGGTCAATAACCACAGTTTGAAAATTGATCAATGCCTCTAATCTTCCTTGGGCAATTTCAGCCTGATAAGGAGTGTAGGCGGTATACCATCCCGGATTCTCCATGATGTTGCGGAGAATGACGCCAGGAGTAATGGTGTTATAATAGCCTGTACCCTGATACGATTTGTAAATTTTATTTTTCGAAAAGATAGATTTGAATTCATTCAAAAACTCAAATTCAGATTTGGCTGCAGGAAGGTTCAGATTTTTTTTCAATCTGATGTTGGCGGGAATAGTTTGGTCGATAAGTTCATCCACCGACTTGGCCTTCACTGTTTTCAACATCTCGTTGATTTGTTCCTGATCGGGAGCGTTGTGTCTGGACTCGAATTTTTCTGAATAATGAGGGAGTGTGTTCATACAATCTTTTCGAATAAGTGACAAATGATGTCTATGAGACAATTAATTTTTTAAAAGCGTTCGAATTGTGAAAAGAAGAAGCTGCCTTCAATTTCTGCATTTTCATCTGAATCCGATCCGTGAATGGCATTGGCATCGATAGATTTGGCAAACAATGCGCGGATGGTTCCAGCTTCTGCTTTTTGAGGGTCTGTAGCACCAATCAATTTTCTAAAATCTTCAATGGCATTATCTTTTTCTAAAATCATAGGCACAATGGCACCTGATGACATGTATTTACACAAATCAGCATAGAAAGGCCTTTCTTTATGCACTGCATAAAAGTTACCTGCTAATTCAGGTGTCAGATGTGTTTTTTTCATGGCAACCAATCTGAATCCGGCCTCCTGAATCATTTTAATAATTGCTCCTGTATTTCCTGCACCTACCGCGTCAGGTTTGATCATGGTAAAAGTTCTGTTCCCTGCCATTTTGTTTGTTTTTACTTGAGTTAGTTGATTGAGTTTAATCCTGCTTACGCAGGCAAGGCGCAAAAATAGTGATTAGAATTCGGGATGCCAGTACCAAAAATCAAAGAAACTGTAGGTATCAGGCTAAAATGCTAACCGCCCTATTAAAGATATCTATGGTGGTTCCACTTGGCGTTAAAATTAGCAGTTTGTATTCCTGTCATTTATACTCATTTTTGCCCCTCTCATGAAAGATCTAGAAGGATTCAAATCCCTTATTAGCGAGCCAAAAAACGTGGTAATCGTTACCCATTTTAAGCCTGATGCCGATGCATTGGGTTCATCACTGGGTTTAGCTGGGTTTCTGAAGAAGAAGGGGCACATCGTTCAGGTGATCACACCAAGTGATTATCCCAGTTTTCTGGCCTGGATGCCTGGAAATGAAGAGGTTTTAGCTATTGAAAAGAACAACCCTTCAGCTGAAGAAAAAGCGCAAAAATTTGTTTCAAGCGCTGAAATAATCTTTTGTCTTGATTTTTCTAATCTGAATCGAATTAATGCTTTAGGCGATATGGTGAGGGAAGCCAAAGCGACTAAGATATTAGTGGACCATCACCTGGAGCCTGAACAATTTGCTGATTTTGAACATTGGGATCCGAAAGCTGCATCTACAGCTGGTTTGATTTTTGACCTTATTAATATGTTAGGAGAAAAATCAAGCATTGATAAGAATATTGCCAATTGCCTTTATGCAGGATTACTTACCGATACTGGGGGATTCAGACACTCTAACACCACACAAAAGGAGTTTTTGATCGCTTCTGAGTTGGTAGGTGCGGGAGCCAATCCATCATGGGTTTCCAAAAAGATATACGACACCAATACCCTTGCGCGGATGAAGTTGACTGGCTTCGTGCTCAGTCAAAAATTGATTGTCATTCCTGAATACAAGACAGTGTATATCTGTTTGGATACAGATGAGTTGAAACAGTTCGATACTAAAACAGGAGATACTGAAGGATTGGTGAACTATGGACTTTCGATTGAGGGCATCAGGCTTTCGGTTTTAATGTACGATAGAAAGGAAGAAATAAAACTTTCATTTAGATCATTAGGTAGTTTTCCTGCCAACGAAATTGCAAGAAAATACTTTGAAGGAGGAGGTCACAGGAATGCGGCAGGAGGGTCCTCAAAACTTTCTTTAGAAGAAACGCTGAAAAAATTTCTATCCATATTGCCTGATTACAAATCTCAACTGGAAGTGGACGATTAATAATTAGGTCAGATTGCAAAAAACCAAAATTTAAAAACACATAATTTGTAAAATAAGAACGTATGAAATTAAATAATTTTTTAATTGGTCTGTTGTTGATAGGTGTTGCTTGCTCTACCACCACTAAAGAAACACCAAAGGGTTATAAGTATACCGTGGTGAAAGAAGGTGAGGGCGAAGTAGGTAAGGTGGGTGAGTTTCTTTTGATTAACATGATGATAAAAGATGCCAAAGACTCTGTGTGGAATGATACAAAGGAGCAGAAACTGCCTATGATTTTGCCAATTTCAGAACCTAACCCAACTGATGAAGGTATTGAGGAGGTATTTTCTTTATTAAAAAAAGGAGACAGTATTCATTTCCCAATCAAAGCCAAAACTTTGTTTGAAAAACAAGGAGGAAGAGTGCCAAGCAATATGGATACAGCAAGTATTTTTACTTTCTATTTAGGTGTAAAGGATATTTTGGATGAAGCGCAAGTGCAAGCACTAGAGCAGGAGATCATGGGAAAGCTGACATCAGAGCAACTTGCAGTGGACTTAGCGTTAATTGACGGCTATCTAGCTGAAAGCAATACTGAAGTACAGACAACAGAATCTGGTTTGCGGTACACATTTACCAAAGAAGGAACTGGTGCCAATGCAGCCCCTGGAAATGAAGTTTCAATTCATTATGCTGGTTATTTGCTTGATGGTACATTGTTTGACAGCAGCATTGAAGCTATTGCAAAAGCAAATAACAAATACACTCCGAGTAGACCTTATGAGCCTCTTACATTACAGGCTGGCAGTGGCCAGGTGATTCCAGGATGGGAAGAAGCGATTCTTTTGATGAATAAGGGTTCAAAAATGAGAGTTTGGATCCCTTCTACATTGGCTTACGGTCCAAGACAGAGAAGTGAGGAGATTAAGGCTAACTCGGTGCTGGTGTTTGATATGGAAATGATTGACATAAAGTAAAAAAATAAGTGATGACTAGAATGGCGAAGGGAGCAATTGTGCTCATAGCAATAATTATAGCCTCTTGTAGTGGTGCAGAAGATTGTACTAAAGTAGTGCAGCAATCCAAATTGGATGCAGTGAATGCAGCTCAGTTGGAAATAGACAAGAAGATCATTGATGATTATATCATAGCCAATGATATTGAAAGTACTTTGGGCCCGGTGCAAGAAGTAAATGGAATTAAATATGTTATTACTCAGGAAGGAAGTGGAGTCACTCCATGTTTGGAGAATGATGTGGTAGTTACCTACAAGGGGAAACTACTCAGTGACGGTAGCACCTTTGATAGTAATCTTTCAGGAGTTACTTTTCCTCTCGGAAATTTGATATTGGGTTGGCAGCTTACGTTCCCAACCTTTACGAAAGGCACGAGTGTAAAGATTTTTATTCCATCTGGCTACGGTTACGGCCCAGGTGGCTTTCCTCCACGGATTCCTGAAAATGCAAATCTTATCTTTGATGTGGATCTTACCAATGTGAGGTAGTTATTGAAAGACAGCAATGGAATTATGTTTTGCTACCAATAATCAACACAAGCTGGACGAAGTAAGTCAGTTGTTGGGTGATTCATTCAAAGTGATGAGCCTTGAGGCAATTGGTTGTACTGAGGAACTTCCAGAAGAGCAAGATACGTTAGAGGGCAATTCATTGCAAAAGGCAAAATATGTCAATGACAAATTCAGCATCAATTGTTTTGCGGATGATACTGGTCTCGAAGTAGAAACACTTGGTGGAGCACCAGGTGTTTACTCTGCCCGGTATGCTGGTGAGCAACGCAACAGCGAAGACAACATGAACTTGCTTTTGGAGAACTTGGGCCGTCAATCAAATCGCAAGGCAAGATTTAGAACAGTTATTACTTTGATAATGGATGGTCAAACCCATCAATTTGAAGGTATTGCAAAGGGTGAAATATTAGAAAGTAAAAGAGGTGAAAAGGGTTTTGGTTATGACCCATTGTTTTTGCCGGAAGGCATGAACAAATCGATGGCCGAACTTACCGCTTCAGAGAAGAATGCAATAAGCCATCGCGGAGAAGCAGTTAGAAAATTGGTGGCTTTTTTAAAGCAACGCTGATGCAGACTTTTACTATTGGCATTACTGGCGGTAGCGGAGCTGGTAAAACAAAATTCATTGGCGATCTCGCTGGCCATTTCACTTCCGATCAGATTTGCCTTGTTTCGATGGATCATTATTATAAACCACTCGATCAGCAGCCGCTGGATAAAAAAGGAATCGAAAATTTCGACTTGCCCAAATCTATTGATCATGATGCTTTAAGAAAGGATATTTTAAAATTGAAGCAGGGGCAAATAGTAATTAAAGAGGAGTATACTTTTAATAACCCACAAGCAAAGCCCAATCAATTGACCTTTACACCTGCGCCCATCCTTCTGGTGGAGGGACTTTTTGTTCAATATTTTGAAGAGATCGAAAAAGAGCTGGATCTGAAAATTTTCATTGAAGCGAAGGACCAAATAAAACTAGAGCGGAGAATCAAGCGGGATAAGGAGGAGCGTGGATATGATCTGGATGACGTTTTGTATAGGTACGAGTACCATGCAAAACCTGTTTATGATGAACTCATCGAACCTTTAAAGCACAGTGCAGATTTGTTGATACCCAACAATAGCGATTTCATGGCGGCTATTGATGTGTTAGCAGGTTTTATGAAGCTTAAATTAAGAGGTATTGCAAATTGATGGCGATTATATACTTTTGTACCCCTTATGCGAAATAGATCTTTTTTCAGGGTTATTATGATTGTAGTGGGCATTATGGCCACTATTGCCATAGTGCTGTCTCAGGCCCTTCCTGAGCAGGCTCCTGAAAAAGCGAAAACGGAGCAAACGGATAGGGATACCGATGTAAAAATACTTCCTGCTCCTTCTGATGTAGTTCCAGGTGGGATTGTTCAGGTAAATGATGCAGAGCGGTCCTTATTGGAGATTTTCATTAACGAAGAACCTAAAATTCTTGCATTTGAATGTGATGATCACATTCTGTCAGCGTATTTGACCGTACTCTTCAGGGCTATCATTTCGCCCAACGCCCCATAAATCATCCCCCTTGGGTGGCGTAGGCCATCCTTCTTTTTGATCAGTAGTACATTAAACATTTCATTTTTTAAATTTTATATACAATGCGTAACAAAGGAGTAGTAGTAGTCCTTACTATAATTATAACTGCGTTGTGTCTTTATTACCTGTCATTCACTTTCGTTTCTAGGAAGGTGCAGGAAGACGCAATCGAGTATGCCACCAATTCAAACGGGTCTGTGGATTTGTCAAGAAAGCAATCCTACATGGATTCGTTGTGGAGCAAGCCGGTGTACAATCTTTTTGGAGCCGAATACACTTTTAAAGAAGTAAAGGAAAACGAGTTGAGTCTGGGACTTGACTTACAAGGAGGAATGCACGTAACATTGGAGATTTCTCCGGTGGATATTATTAGGGGATTGAGTGGCAATAACCAGGATCCAGCTTTTATTGCTGCCCTTCAGCGTGCGGCTGAAATGCAAAAGTCTAGTCAGGAGAGGTTCAGCTCACTTTTTCTGGAGGCTTTTAAAACAGCTAACCCCAATCAGAACCTGGCAAGCCTTTTTGCTTCTGCTGCCAATAAGGACCGTGTGAGCTTATCGGATGATGATAGCAAGGTGATGGCTTTTCTCAATGAGGAGATTGAAAGTGCAATTGATCGTTCATACACTATTCTTAAAACCCGTATCGATCAGTTTGGTACCTCTCAGCCTAATATTCAAAGGCTTCAGGGTACCGGAAGAATTCAAATTGAAATTCCGGGCGCTGACAATCCTGCAAGGGTAAGAAAATTATTGCAAGGTGTAGCCCAGCTTGAGTTTTGGGAAATTATCGAATATAATGATGAGCAACTGAATCAGTCGTTATTTGCTATCAATGAGAAATTGGTAAAGGAGAAAAACGCTTCCAAGGCGCTTGAGACTACAAATACCTCAGATGAACTTAAAGATGCATTGGTTGATACAGCCGATAGCACAAAGTCATTATTAGAAGAGCAATTGAGCCAGGTACAGGATAGCGCCAGCAATCCATTGGATTCTATTACCAACTCCAATCTTTCACCTCTATTTTCATTGAGCAATCCAGGTATTCCTTTTTTATATGATGTAAAGGATACGGCAACCATTAACAGAATTCTTTCGCGCCCTGATATCAGAGCTTTGCTGCCACGCAACATTGCTTATCGCTGGGATGTAAAGGCAGAACCGGAAATTACACCTGAAATTGACGACTTACGTTTGAACTTTGTCAATGTGTCAAGAAATGGGAAGCCACTTTTAACTGGCGAAGTAATCAATGATGCCCGACTTGACTATGATCAATTTGCAAGACCTGCTGTAAGCATGCAAATGAATGCAGCCGGCTCACGTGCGTGGTCAAAAATTACAGCCGCAGCTGCAGCAAAATCGCCTCCAGGAAGAATTGCCATTGTTCTTGATAACTACGTGTATACGGCACCTACCGTTCAGGGTGAAATTCCAAATGGGAACTCCCAGATTACTGGAAGCTTTGAATTAGAGGAAGCTAAAGACCTTGCCAATGTATTGAAAGCAGGATCATTGCCAGCACCTACAAGAATTGTGGAAGAGGCTATTATTGGTCCCACACTAGGTAAAGTAGCGCAGAGCCAGGGAGTGATATCAATGATCAGCGGATTGGCAATCGTTGCTTTGTTTATGATTGCCTATTACTCTAAAGGTGGTTGGGTTGCCAACCTTGCATTGTTGTTCAATATCTTTTTCATCCTTGGGATTTTAGCGCAGTTGAATGCTGCCCTGACCCTTCCGGGTATTGCAGGTATTGTACTTACTATGGGTATGGCTGTGGATGCCAACGTGCTTATTTACGAGCGTATTAAGGAAGAATTGAAAATGGGCAGTATGCTCAAGGAAGCTATTAAGAAAGGTTACAGCCGAGCATTCGATACCATTTTTGACTCCAACGTAACTACTATGCTTACGGCTATTTTCCTTTTTGTATTTGGACAAGGCCCGCTTAAAGGTTTTGCCATTGTATTGATGATTGGTATCGCTACTTCATTCTTCTCGGCAGTTTATATTTCAAGAGTGGTTGTTGAGTGGATGACGAGAAAAGGGGATACAGCCAAGGTTTCGTTTGACTCAGCAATTGCTAAAAGTATCCGTGAGCGCAAATACTATAACTTCATTGGGTATAGGAGATTAGCTTATACTATCTCCGGTGCAATCACTCTGGTTGGTTTTATTCTTATTGGTATTAATGGATTGAACCTGGGTGTTGATTTCAAAGGAGGTAGATCATACGTTGTAGCGTTTAACTCACCCGTTGTGGCTACAGATATGAAGCTTGCTCTTTCCGAGGGTTTTGATAATAAAGGAACAGAGGTGAAAACTTATGGAAGTAGCAATGTGGTGAAGGTGACTACGTCTTATCTGGTGGAGGATGAGTCTGATGAGGCAGATACCAATGTTAAGAAGGCACTTGTAGATGGTCTTGAGAAATTCACCGGACTCAAATTCATTGATAATGATGCTAAAGTTGATGAGGCACACTTCTCCATTTTATCCTCTTCGAAAGTAGGGGCTACTATTGCAGATGATATTAAGGACTCGGCTTTTGAGGCGGGGCTTTATTCTCTCGTAGCTATTTTCTTGTTTATCCTTATTCGATTCAAAAAATGGCAATTCAGTACGGGTGCAATTGTGGCGACTGCTCACGATGCACTTTTCGTAGTAGCTATATTTGGAATTGCAGGGGCGTTTGGGTTCGCGTTTGAAATTGACCAGGTGTTTATTGCCGCCCTTCTTTCCATTATCGGATATTCCATTAACGATACGGTAATCATCTTTGACAGGATCAGAGAATACACTGGATTGGGAACAACCCATGATAGGCTTAAGGTGTTTAACGATGCGATCAACAGTACACTAAGCAGAACTTTGATTACATCAGGTACTACAATGATTGTTGTGTTGGTGTTGTTGTTCTTCGGAGGTGAAGTTTTAAGAGGATTCTCTTTCGCTTTGTTTGTGGGTATATTAGTGGGAACCTTCTCTTCCATCTTCGTTGCCGCACCAGTGGTGTACGATTTGGATAAGAAGCACTCAGTAAATCCAAGTTTGGCCTAAGAAGCTCAGGAACATAGATAAAAAAACGGCCTACTCAGTAGGCCGTTTTTATTTGTGCTAATCCATGCACTTAGTTGTTGCTTGCGGTTTCCACGCGAATACCCACTGCGAGGACTCCTCGTAGGGTATCCAACCGATTGAATTGCTCCAGGGTAATGGTATACTTGCCAGGCTTGTCAAAATGATAATTGGTAACAATAGGAAAGCGATGATCGAACAAATCCCCAATACTACTATTCCCAAATGGTTCACCGCTTTTTTGGTCAAACAGATAGGCAGAAAGAAGATCTTTTCGAAGCTGAGTGTTAGTTGAATCTTCTAATGAATAATTAACAAAAATTCTTGAGAAAGGGAAATCCAAGGAATTGCGAACAGTATAGTAAAGGTTATAATTCTGCGTATGATCTTTTATGTCAAATTCAAAGTGCGGTTTCTCGTCAACCATCCACGCTTTTTCAGAGAAGTCAACTTGTTGTTCGTAAATCCGCGACAGATCGCAGGAAAATATAACCAGCAAGGGCATCAATACTAAAAATCTTCTCATTCCTTTTTTTGATTTGAAGGATTGTTTCCAGGTCTTGGTCTTCTTTTTTTATTCTTCCTTTTCTTCTTTTTGTTCTTGGTGGTATACTTTTTATCCATATTCTCAAGATCACTATTGAGTGATGAAATAGGAATTTTTTCAGCTACTGCATTCTCTTCAAGACTTGCGGGTTTTTCTCCTTCCTTATTCATTCGGAGAATTTCATTTACCCGATCAACATTAATAGGAAACCACGTGTTTTCTCTATTATAACCAAACCACATTATCCTTCTGAAAATATCTGTTTTTTGAAGTGTGGCTTCCCCCTGATCAGTTTTTAAGGGAACTTCTACTTTAGGGATACCTTTCAAGGCATCCATATAGGTCTCCAGTTCGTAGTTAAGGCAGCATTTAAGTCGCCCACACTGCCCTGACAGCTTACTAGGATTAAGAGAAAGGTTTTGATAACGTGCAGCGCTAGTGGCTACATTCTTAAACTCACTCAACCAGGTAGAGCAACATAGCTCTCTTCCACACACCCCGATGCCACCAAGCCTTCCAGCTTCTTGTCTAAGACTGATTTGACGCATCTCCACCCTGATCTTAAACTCTGTTGCGAGTATTTTAATGAGTTCTCTAAAATCTACGCGATCCTCAGCAGAGTAGAAGAAGGTGGCTTTGGTATTGTCAGCTTGATATTCAATATCAGATAGCTTCATGTTAAGCTTCGTCTGACGTATAATTTCTCTGGTACGGTAAAGGGTAGGGTGTTCTCTCTTTTTTACCTCTTCATATTTTTCAAGGTCCTTTTGATGAGCAATTCTGTAGACTTTTTTAATTGACTTATCATTGGGGATCTTCTTTTTTTGCATCTGCAGCCGCACCAGTTCGCCTTGCATGGCCACATGCCCCAGGTGATGGCCGTTGGGTACTTCTACAATAACAGCATCTCCTGTGGTCAGATCGAGGAGGTCTGCGTTTCTGAAAAAGTCTTTTTGACCTCCCTTGAATCGTACCTCTACAACATCCATTTTGTCTTTGGTTGGCATATCCATATTGGACAGCCAGTCAAAGACATTCATTTTGTTGCAACCGCCTGTTTGGCAGGCACCATTATTATTACAGCCGCCTACTTTACCGTCCTTCTCTGTTCCACATGCACAACCCATAGTTATATTTTTATGAAAGTGAGCCTGCCCACTTTTTCAAATCTTCTCCAATATCTTTCCTGAAATATAATCCATCCCATTGGATACGCGAAACGGCCTTATATGCTTCCTCTGAGGCTTCATTTAAAGTGGCTCCGGTTCCGGTTACTGCAAGCACCCTTCCTCCATTGGTCACTACATCATTTCCATTGTCTTTTGTGCCGGCATGGAATACTAAACCTCCTTCGGTTTTATCCAGTCCATCAATCACTTTACCTTTTCCATAACTACCTGGGTAGCCTTCCGCGACCATAACTATTGTCATCGCGACCTCTTTTTTCTGAGGTACTGGTTTTGAGGTGAGCTCGCCTTTCGCGGTTGCTACTAAAAGTTCCACAAAGTCCGTGTCGATTCTGGGTAATACCACTTGAGTCTCAGGGTCACCCATGCGTGCATTATATTCTATTACAAATGGCTCTCCATCGATATTCATCAACCCGATGAAAACAAAACCCTTATAGGGAATATTCTCTTTGCTAAGGCCAGCGATCGTAGGCTTAATCACTTTTTCTTCTACTTTTTTCATAAAGGCTGCATCAGCAAAGACCACTGGAGAGACAGCGCCCATTCCACCGGTATTAGGCCCGGTATCTTTTTCTCCAATTCTTTTATAATCTTTTGCTTCAGGAAGAATGGCGTAATTCTTTCCATCGGTCATTACGAAAACAGAAAGTTCTATTCCGTCTAGAAATTCCTCAATAAGTACTTTGGAGCTAGCATCTCCAAATTTTTTATCTTCGAGCATTTCCCGAATTACATTTTTAGCGTCTGCTACTGTAGGGCTAATCACTACGCCTTTGCCTGCGGCCAATCCATCGGCCTTAAGCACTATTGGAGGTTTGATCTTATCAATATAGCTGTAAGCTTCAGTCAATTGACTGGCCACAAAGGTTTTTGCTTTTCCTGTAGGAATGCCATTCCTCACCATGAATTGTTTTGAAAAATCTTTACTCCCCTCCAACCTTGCTCCACTTTTACCTGGGCCAACCATAAGGATTTTATCTAAAGTAGAATCTGCTTCAAAGTAATCGCGGATTCCTTTTACGAGTGCAGCCTCAGGGCCTACTACGATGAGGTCAATATGTTTATCTTTTGCGAATTGCCCCAGCTTATCAAAGTCTTCAACATCTATGGCCACATTTTGAGCAATGCCTGCACTTCCTGCATTCCCAGGCGCTACATACAAATCACCACAATGTTTGCTTTGCTTTATTTTCCATGCCAGCGCGTGCTCCCGTCCACCACTTCCAATTATCAATATGTTCATTTCAATAAATCAATGTAGCCTAAAAGTAAAAACCTCAAAGATAGGCTCTTTGAGGTAATTTAGAATGTAATCACTTGAAAATCAGTTGGCGTACTCCGACAGGAATTTAATACGCATCAGTCGAATTTCTTCCTCTGAAAAGTCTGTCATGTCTTCATCATCCAATGCTTCATCCAGGCTGTCGGTTTCAGAGTTGAGGAAATAGTCAAAAATTTGTTCTTGCTTGCTGTCATCCAGCATATCATCAATGTAATAATCGAGATTGAGCTTTGTGCCGGAATAACAAATATTCTCGATTTCAGTAAGTAGGTCTTCAAAAGTTATTCCTTTTGAATCAGCAATCTCTTCCAGATCAACTTTGCGATCAACCTGCTGGATGATGAATATTTTGATTTTGGATTTATTAACTGAGGATTTAACTACAACATCTGCCGCAGTTTCAATTTCATTATCTTCTACATAATCTTTAATGAGTTCAAGGAAGCTTTTGCCAAACTTCTGCACCTTGCCCATACCCACTCCGTTGACAGAAGCTAACTCTTCTTTTGAAGTAGGGTAGGTGGTGGCCATCTCTTCTAAAGAAGGATCCTGAAAAATGACATACGGAGGTAAGTCTTTTTCTTTGGCAATCTGCTTTCTGAGTGCC
Organism: Cyclobacteriaceae bacterium; assembly: GCA_040216665.1. Taxonomy (GTDB): domain Bacteria; phylum Bacteroidota; class Bacteroidia; order Cytophagales; family Cyclobacteriaceae; genus ELB16-189. The sequence goes on from JAVJOQ010000010.1 coordinate 626,489, forward strand.
TTAAGCATTTCAAAAAGTCTTGTATCATAAGCTTTTGAATTGATAGGAGCTCTCTCTGCTGATTCTTCTTCTTCTCCCTCAGAGGTGAAATCATGATCTCTTGCCAGCTCGATGGGCTCTGGCTTTTTCAAATACTTAATGCCTTTTTCTTTAATCTTAAGCACACCTACGCTATCGATGTCTTTTTCAAGAAATTGATAAATAAGTGTTTGCCGTATAACTGATTTCCAGAAGTCAGCATCTTCATCAGCTCCTTTGCCGTATACAGGAAGTTTTTCGTGGCTATAGCTTTTTACATACTCATCATCCACTCCTCGTATCACATTGACAAGGTGGCTTAAGCCAAAGCGCTCATTTGTTTCTTTGACTGCTTCCAAAACTAATTTTACAGCATCGGTTCCGTCAAAACGTTCGCGAGGATGCACACAGTTATCGCACGCACCACAGTTTTCCACTTTAAACTCTTCCCCGAAGTAATGAAGCAATTGTTTTCTTCTGCAAATGGGAGACTCAGCATAAAACTCCATCTCTTGTAAAAGAATACGGGAGTTTTCCCTTTCCTGAACGGGTTTGTCTTTATTAAACTTTTCAAGTTTACTCAGGTCATTGTGGCTGTAGAACATAAGGCAAATGCCTTCGAGTCCGTCCCTTCCTGCGCGGCCTGTTTCCTGATAGTATCCTTCAAGAGATTTAGGCACATCATAGTGAATGACAAACCTTACGTCTGGTTTGTCGATACCCATACCGAATGCAATGGTAGCAACAACAATGTCAACTTCTTCATTGAGGAAGTTGTCCTGGTTTCTTACGCGTACATCTGGATCAAGACCTGCATGATAAGGGGCTGCACTAAATCCGTTTACATTAAGGAGTTGGGCAATTTCTTCTACTTTCTTTCTACTCAAGCAATAGATAATGCCTGACTTTCCTTTGTTTTCTTTTAAAAACTTAATGAGTTGCTTTTTGGTTTCCTTTTTAGGTCGGACTTCATAATATAAGTTTTTTCTATTAAATGAGGACAGAAAAATATCAGCGTCCTCCATTTGTAAGTTCTTCTGAATGTCGATTTGAACTTTTGGAGTTGCGGTAGCAGTTAGTGCAATTACAGGCATGCTTCCCAACTGCGCAATCATTGTTTTTATTTTTCTGTACTCAGGCCTGAAATCATGGCCCCATTCTGAGATACAATGCGCTTCATCAATGGCAACAAATGAGACATTGGTTTTAAGAAGGAACTCAATGTACTCTTCTTTGTTCAGCGATTCGGGGGCTACGTAAAGCAGCTTTATTTCTCCATTGATACAATCCTTTTTGAGTCGGGTGATTTCAGACTTGCTAAGTGTAGAATTTAAGAAACGTGCATTTATGCCATAGGCATTAAGCTGATCGACCTGATTTTTCATTAAGGCAATGAGTGGGGAAATGACAATAGCCATTCCATCTTTAATCATTGCGGGTAATTGATAGCAAAGTGACTTGCCTGCCCCGGTGGGCATGATCACAAACGTATTTTTTCCTTCAAGGATGTTTTTGATGACAACTTCCTGATTTCCTCTGAATGTAGTGTATCCAAATAATTCTTTGAGTTTCTCCCGTAAAGTGTCTTTCTCTTCTGCGACAATCATAAATAACAAAACATAATAACGAATGAAATACTTATCTTTGCATCCATTGTTTTCTAACTAGGTAAGAGCATTGAATTTAACAAAAAATATTAAGAAAGTAGCTACCGAGGTATTATTAAATGAAGCCCGGGCTATCGAAAATCTAGTCCAATTTATTGATGATGATTTTGAGGCTTGCGTCAAGGAAATCATCCAATCCAAGGGTCGAGTTGTTATAACAGGTATTGGTAAAAGTGCCATAATAGCAAACAAAATTGTGGCAACACTTAATTCCACTGGAACTCCTTCTCTGTTTATGCATGCGGCAGATGCCATCCATGGCGATCTGGGCATGATTCAGAATGATGATATTGTAATCTGTTTATCAAAGAGCGGCAATACTCCCGAAATCAAAGTGTTAGTGCCACTTGTGAAACGAAGAGGATTTAAACTTGTTGCATTGGTAAGCAACATTGATTCCTATCTGGCACAACAAGCCGACTATGTACTCAATGCGACCATTGGTGAAGAGGCTTGCCCTAATAACCTGGCCCCGACCACCAGTACCACCGCTCACCTTGCCATGGGCGATGCCCTTGCGGTTTGCCTGCTTAACCTTAGAAATTTCTCAAGTGAAGACTTTGCGCAGTTTCATCCGGGTGGTGCACTTGGAAAGCAACTTTACCTGCGGGTAGATGATGTGATGGTCGGCAAGGAAATTCCTCTGGTGGAGGAAAACACCCCACTAAAAGAGGTTATTCTTGAAATCTCTTCTAAGAGACTGGGGGCAGCTGCTGTTGTTGATCAAAACAAGTCGCTATTAGGGATTATTACAGATGGTGACTTAAGAAGGATGTTACAGAAGGGAGTACAAATTGAAAGCGCCAAAGCTGCTGATGTTTTTTCCAAAAATCCGAAAACAATTGAGTCTGGAGAGCTGGCCGTAAAAGCACTTCAAATAATGCAGCAAAATAGTATTACCCAGTTGGTAGTTGTTAAGGAGGGTAAGGTACATGGCTTTATCCATTTACATGATCTGTTGAAAGAGGGGATCGTTTAAATTCTATTGATTTTCTGATTTATAAATAATGGATAAAAAACTTTTTGTGGTGTTGATGGCCGGAGGAGTAGGTACAAGATTTTGGCCTTACAGTCGCAATGCAAAACCTAAGCAATTTTTGGATGTATTGGGCACTGGCAAAACACTGATTCAATCTACGTATGAGCGGTTTCTTCCACTTTGCCCTAAAGAGAATATTTTTATTGTAACCAACGAGGACTTAGCGGATATTACTAAGGAACAATTGGGCGTAGGCGATGCTCAGGTTTTGGTAGAACCAATGAGAAAAAATACTGCCCCTTGTATTGCCTACGCGAGCTACCGCATTGCCATGAAGACGCCTGATGCAGTAGTGGTGGTAAGCCCCGCGGATCATTTAATACTCAATGAAGTCGCTTTTCAGGAAACAGTAAATAACTCTGTTGCTTATGCAAAGGATCAGGATAAACTCATCACAATGGGCATCAACCCAGTGCGCCCTGAGACGGGATATGGCTACATCCAGTACTTAAGCAGCAAAAGCCCTATCAAGAAAGTAAAAACGTTTACAGAGAAGCCAGCGCTTGCCCTAGCAAAGAAGTTTGTTGATAGCGGGGACTTCGTATGGAATTCCGGGATTTTTGTTTGGGGGGTGAAGGCAATTATGGATGCCATGGAGAAATACCAACCGGAGATAGCTGAGGTGTTCGAAGAAGCTTCTTCCAAATTTTATACCGATCAGGAGCAGCGGGCGGTCAATACAGCCTATGTTCAAAGTAAGAATATATCCATTGATTATGGTGTGATGGAAAAAGCCGACAATGTGTACGTTTGGCTCAGTGACTTTGCGTGGTCTGATCTTGGTTCATGGAGTTCAATGCATGAGCTCAATAAGAAAGACGAAAATAAGAATGTAGTTGATGCCAATGCGATGGTCTATGAAACTCGGAACTCTGTCATTAAGGGATCAAAAGACAAACTAATCGTTGTACAGGGTTTGGATGGTTACCTGGTTGGAGAGTTTGATAACGTCATTATCGTATGTCAGAAAGACCAGGAAGACCTATTTAGAAGGTTTGTTAACGACCTGAAGGCAAAACCAAATAGCAATGACTACTTGTAGTTCTTTTGCCTGATCACTTCATACAGTGCAATTCCGGCAGACACAGAAACATTTAAAGAACCAATATTCCCAAACATTGGAATTTTAACAAGATGATCCACATCTCTGAGTAGCATAGGTGTAATACCATCTTCTTCTGAACCCAGTAACAAAGCAATAGGAGACTTCATGTCTACCTCGTACAGCGGTTGTGTTGCTTTCTCCGTACAGGCCAAAATTTGAATCCCATTTTCTTTTAGGGTCTGAATGGTTTTTTTAAGGTCGCGGACTCTGCAAATAGGAAGGAAGCTGAGCGCTCCGGCCGAAGTTTTCATTGCATCAGCGGTAAGGGGCGCGTTTCCTTTATCAGGAATGATTACACCCGTAAGACCAGCGCATTCTGCAGTACGTACAATTGCGCCAAAATTTCTAACATCAGTTATTCTATCCAAGATGAGAAAAAAGGGCTCTTTCCCATTGGTATAGGCATGGTCTATAAGGTCTTCAACAACAGCATATTTTACTGCTGAAAGCAGACAGATTACTCCCTGATGATTTTTGGTAGATAGCTTGTTCAGCTTTTGTTGCGGTGTAAACGATAAAGGCACATCGTGCTCCTTCGCCACTACGATGAGTTCTTTAACCAAATCGTTGTTCAGGCCCGCCTGAATAAAAATTTTTTCAATTTCCCGGCCTGCCCTAACGGCCTCCATTACGGCACGAGTGCCAAAGATCATTTCTGCTTTCTTCATTGGGCAGCAAGTTCCTAAAAGGACAGGTTAAAACAAATCCTCATGCAGATCTAAAATCTACTCTTTCTCCAAAGATCAATGGTGTTGTACCATAATTGGGTAAATCGATCATCTCTCATAAGGGAGTAATAGTGAGGTGAATAGATACTACCCTTTTTAATGAAAACGAATTTTGTTCTGGAATCCTTGTAATACCATATTTCATTTTGACTAGTCATGCGAATTTCATCAGGTAGCCCAAAAATTATAAATGTCATACCCTGGTCCGTTTTCCATCCTTCTTTATAGGAGGTGAAATATTGGTTGGCAAGCTCCACCCGTGTATAGTAACTTTTCATAAATCGTTTTGCTCTGTCCCTGTCTCGCGTAATGCCAATGACAGTTTTATCAAATACCACCTTGTCACCATTGGATTGTTGCAGCTGTGTAAACTCTTCTTGCGTGGATACGAATACCATAGGGTCAACAAGGTCTTGAATCCGTGTATACCTCGGAAAGGTTGATGGGTGTACCCTGAAAGCAAATCCTTCAGCGGAGTTGGTGTCAGCTTGCACTAAATACATTCCTTCCTTCGAAAAAGACAAACTTTGTCCATTGGAGATCGTGAAGCTGGAATCGGGTAATAAAATGGGATCAGCACCAGCGGTAGTTTTTGAAAAGGGAGGAAAGGCAGAGCCAAAACTTTGACTGTATCTGAATACGTAAAGATTACTTGCTGTTGAAGGGCCTTGAAGGACATATTCTTTTCCTAAATCCAAGTAGGGTTTTAATACGATTCGCTCTGCATTTTTTATAAATCCGTTTACAGGATAGTTTTTTTCGATCAGAAAAGGATAAGACCAGGTAGTGGAGGTAGTGACTTTGGTTATGGTTAACAGCAGCATCCATGGGTCATCTTTTAGGCCGACTGCAAACGCGCCCGTTTTTGTAGATCCGGGAGAAAGTAACAGTGAATCTGACTTCATTACGTTGCCATTTCTTTGCGAGTAAGAATCTCTTTCTTCCCATTGCATTTGATACATTTCGGGAGAAGAACCTTTGGCGGCAATAGCAAGTGAATAATGGATGTTCATTTCACCATTTTGCTTCACCATTTTCCATTCTAAATCAATTTCGTCATTAGGGTCATAGAGATGATTAAGATTTTCATTGGCAAGAGACTGCGCTCCTGCAATGAAATTGATGAAGAGAAGAAAAAAAGCAAAGCTAAATTTCATGTTAATGATTTGTTCGAATTTAAAATTACAACGATAAATCTAATGGATTGGCTTAATTTTGGTCATAAATAATCTAAATGAGCAAGGTATTTACTACGGAGATTACATCTGATCAACTTCCATCGGACAATCCGCTTCATCAACGATTGCTGAAGGCTTATGTTGCAGTAGAAGAATACATAATTGGTGATGTCCTTGAAGTAGGGTGCGGGGAAGGAAGGGGAGTGGAGCTGGTGATGAAGAAAGCCAAAAGTTATACTGCCATTGATAAAATCGAGGAGATAATTGATAAGCTGAAAATAAAATATCCTGACGGGAAATTTTTAAGTGGCAACATACCGCCCTTCGAGGGATTGGAGAGCAATAGCTTTGATACGATAATAAGTTTTCAGGTGATTGAGCATATTCAGGATGATGCATTTTTCCTGAAAGAAATAAACAGGGTATTGAAGCCGGGAGGGAAAGCCTACCTGACAACTCCAAATAGAGTGATGTCACTCACGCGTAACCCCTGGCATATCAGAGAGTATACATCAGACGAACTGTTGTCCTTGGCTCAAAAGTATTTTAAGGAGGCCAGTATGAAAGGGATTACCGGGGATGAAAAAGTAATGGCCTATTACGTGAGGAATAAAAAATCGGTGGAGAGAATTGCTCGGCTTGATTTTTTAAACCTTCAGCAACGATTGCCTACGGAGTTGTATAAAATTCCATACGAACTTTTGAACCGGTGGAACAGAAACAAATTAAGAGATGCGGATGATGAGCTGGTGAGCACTATCACCCATGAAAATTACCCGGTGACAGATGAGGCTTCCAAAGCTCTGGATTTGTTTCTGTTCGTGCAGAAATAAGTCAGGGCACACAGTTCATACAGATGCTACCTTGATATTGTCTGGTCGTTGAGCTCCATCAATTCAAAGTTTCTCTGTGCGTATCTGCGTTATCCGTGAGAAATATTAAACACTAATAATCCTGCGGTACAGTCTCGTTGATTTGAAGATTGCGAACATGGCGATCATACATCTCTTCAAACTTTGTAGCCAATTCACTTTCTCCATTTTCGAGCAGTGTGCTTTGTAGCTCTCCGATGATGTAGATGTTCTTTCTCAAATCGATGGTAAGACCACCGCCTTTTCTGATTAGATAGGATGCCATCTCATCAGCACGTTCGCCAATGATATTGGCAATCTCCAGTGCTTTTTCTTTTTCACCTACTTGGAACAATAGGTTAACAGTTTCAGCAGCCGTATGATCATAAGGAACTGCTACGTCAGCCATTTTCTCAATGCTGAATAACAAAGCTTTCCTTGCTTTATCCAGATCGCCCTTGTCGATCAGAGCTTGTGCTACTGAGTTGAAGGCACTGCGGTGGTTCAATACGAAATTTCTGTAATCTTCAGAGTAATAAATATCAGGGTCATCCAGACCACGATATGAGCATTTATTAACCAAATTGTCATAACTGAGATCAGCGTTGACAAATTCTTTTCTTGGATTCGGATTCCTTAGTGGAAGTATTCTGCTGGTATTGCCTTCTTGAATCGCATAAGGAGTCAGATCTACTTTGAATTGAGAAAGAGAAGTATGGTTGACATAAATTGGTCTTTCCCAGTTATTAGTTGCCAATACATCAAGCATCGCCAAATCTTTTTTCTCCAGACCACCCCCAGTCAGCCTGAATTGCATTTGATCTACTACAAGGCTATCCATCCCTTCTGGGATAATTCCAGATGCTAATACTTTGGCTTTATCTACTTTAAGGGTGAGTAATTTGCTTGGTACTATATTTCTGTCATCACTGCGCAATTGCGGGTGATTCTTGCTTAGTAAATCCAGGTATTGTTTAAGATCAATTGCGTTTAGCTTTAGATCCATGAATGGCAGATAATCATTGGGCCCACCCTGGCGATAATCATTAAGTGTGAGGGTATATTTTAAAGGCTCGCTTTCATTCATTTTGCGCATTGATTGCTCTATGTACCAATCAGTATTAAAGTAGCTCAATACAATTACACGCATATCCTGCCTGAACTCTTCAACTTCCTGAGCATACCAAAGCATGAAGGTGTCATTATCACCACCCGTATAAAGGATAGCATCCTCTGCGCAAGATGCGAGGTAGTTCTTGCCAGAATCAACAGAGAAGAAACGATCCGATCTGTTATGGTCGTCCCAACCTTCGGCCGCCATAATAGCGGGAGCAGAAGCGCCAATAAGAATAGCGGCAATGGCAGATGCTCTTAGATTTTTGAGATACCTGCCCAATGTTTCGCCTATCGCGATGACCGAAAATCCAATCCAGAATGCAAATGCATAAGTGGATCCGGCATAAATATAATCTCTCTCTCGTGGTTCAACCGGGGGCGAATTAAGATAAACAACAATGGCTACACCCAGCATTACAAACAGGAGACCAACAACTGCAAAATTCTTTGTGTCCCTCGAAAACTGGAAGAACATTCCAATCAATCCCAAAACAAATGGAATCATGAAGAAATTGTTTCGACCACCATTCTCTGCCAGCGCTGTTGGTACTTTTTCAAACCAACCATTAGGCCCGAGCCAATCGGCTCCCTGTTCATCACTTTCTCTTCCAGCATAGTTCCACATAAAATAGCGCATGAACATATACCCAATCTGATGCTTGAACATGAAATAAACATTTTGCGAGAAGCTGGGTTGTTGCCCTTCCTTCAAACCAATGATGTTTTTGTATGAATCAGCATAATCAGAGCTCCAGGCTCGAGGAAAGAAAGTCTCTTGGTCATATACATACTCAAATTTCCTGTCCGCTATTTCGTATTTGTCTTTTCCTTTTTTATAAACTGGAGCACCGTACTTGATGTCAATTGGCTGAGAAGTAAAAGTGGGGCCAAACATAAGTGGACGACTGCCATATTGCTCACGCTTCAAGTAGCTCACAAACGTCATTACATCGCGAGGTGCATTCTCATTAATGGGCGGATTGAAATTGGATCGGATGACAATAGTGGCGTACGAACAATATCCAATCAAAATAAATGTAGTCGAAAGCAAAAAGGTGTTAAGAATTGGCTTATTGTTGATCTGGCTGTAGCGAATTCCAAATACAAGGCTTCCGATGATTATCAAAGAGAATACGATAACGCCAGACCCGAAAGGCAATCCTATGGTATTTACAAAGAATACTTCAAAGTTTCCCGCAAGGGTAGGTAGCCCAGGAACGATAAAATCATTGATAAAAATGATGATGGCGAAACTCAAAACCAATGCTCCTGCAATACCCCAGCGAGATGGTTTATATTTTTTGAAATAATAGATTAACCCAAGGGCAGGAATGGTGACAAGGTTGAGCATATGCACACCAATGGAAAGACCCATCATGTAGGCGATCAGAATAAGCCATCTGTTGGCTTTGCTTTCATCTTCAATTACGTCCCATTTCAGAATGCCCCAAACCACAAAAGCGGTGAAAAAAGACGACATGGCATATACTTCTGCTTCTACAGCAGAAAACCAGAATGAATCGGAGAAGGTATAGGCAAGCGCACCAATTAATCCTGCTCCCATCAAAAGAAGCGTTTTGGCTGAAGTGGATGAATCAGATTTGTCGATGTTGACCATCTTTCTGCCAAAAAGAGTAATCGACCAGAATAGGAATAGAATGGTGAAGGCCGAGGCCACCACACTCATAAAGTTGATCCAATAAGCAACTTTGCTAACGTCTCCCAGCGCCAGAAATGAGAAAAGGCGCCCCAGAAGCAAGAAAAGAGGAGCTCCGGGAGGGTGTGGAACTTCCAGTTTGTAAGCCACGGCAATGAATTCTCCAACATCCCAATAACTGGCTGTTTCTTCAAAAGTGAGCCAATAGGTTATAAGTGCTATTGCAAATGTGATCCAGCCGGTGACGTTATTCGTTCTTTGAAAATTCATGTAGTGCTATCAGAAATTCTTTTGAAGTGGCGAAAATAAGGAATATTGTTCACAGTCTTTTGAGCCCATTTTGTGGTTTATGTAGCTTGGCGTCAATAAATTACCCTTTAGTACGAGAAAAATATGATGTCTGTTCCCTTCTGCTCTTTAAAATACGCCCATGATCAGGTCAAATATGAGGTGGAGAAGGCTATGGAAGGCGTGTATCGGAGAGGTCAGTTTATCTTAGGGGCTGACGTTGAGGCATTTGAACATGAGTTTGCCGCTTTCTGTGGCGCCCGATATTGTGTGGGAGTGGCCAGCGGTCTCGATGCGCTATACCTTTCCTTACATCTTTTGGAAATTGGGCCTGGGGACGAGGTAATCGTACCGGCACACACTTATATCGCCAGCTGGTTGGCCATTACGCGTACTGGTGCAAAGGTGGTTCCTGTGGATGCTGATTCTGGCAATATGTTGATGGACACTTCGCTTGTAAAATCAGCGATAACTGAAAATACGAAAGCTATAATGCCCGTGCATCTCTATGGAGCAGCTTGCGATATGTCTCAGTTGACAGCAATTGCGAAGAAAAATAACCTTTATATCGTTGAAGATAATGCCCAAGCTCACGGGGCTACCTGGAAGGAAAAGAAAACGGGAAGCTTCGGAGACTGTAATGCTACCAGTTTTTACCCGACAAAAAATTTGGGAGCGCTAGGAGATGGCGGAGCAATAACAACGGATAGCAAGGACTTGGCTGAAGGTGCAATTAGTCTGAGAAATTATGGCTCTACCGACCGATTCACCAATCCAGTTGTAGGAATCAATTCGCGGCTGGATGAGTTGCAGGCTGCAGTGCTTCGCGTAAAACTGAAATACCTTAACGAATGGAACGAGTTAAGGAGAGCAGTTGCTCAAACCTACTTAAAACAATTAAAAGGAGTGGGCGACATTATACTCCCCACAGCAAGTTATGCCAGCGTATATCATCTGTTTGTCATTCGCACAAAGTATCGGGAAGAGTTGAGATCGTTTCTTTTTCAAAAAGGAATAGGGACAACAGTTCATTACCCCACCCCGCCTCATTTACAAGGTGCTTATGATTCGATGGGTTTTAAGAAAGGGGATTTTCCTGTCAGTGAAAAATTGGCTGAATCGGTATTGAGTTTACCCATGTGGCCAGGATTGGACAATGAGCAAATTGAATGGGTAGTAAAACAGGTGAAAGAATTCTTTGAAGGAAAGGGTGGTTAATTGTAAACGATGGAGTAGAAGACCAGCCATAGTAGAAATAGGAACACATACGAGGAGGACACAATAAACGCAGCGGTAGTTTTTTTCTTCTTAGCGAATGTTTGTACTCCATACACGAGTGCAATCCAGTAAACGACCTCAAACAGATTTAAAGCCTTGAGGGGATAAACAAACCTTTTTTGAAGTTGTTCTACATCAAATAAATTGATGACTGCTAATGGATAGAAGTTGAGGACAGTATTATAATCGGGATCGGTATCGATAAACATGAACCAAATAATTTTAATGAATTCAGGGATAATGAAAATGAATTCAGAAATAAGTACAATGGACCAACAATTGCTATAGGTTACTTTGTAACCAAACATGAAGCACCCTACCCAGATAACAAATGCAATGATGGTGAACTTCCACAAGTAAACAAGTGGAATGGTGAGGTATTGGATAGTTGTAAAAATTTGCAGAAAACTCCCCTCGGGGCGATCCTGCAAAAATTCAAATACGGCAGTTTCGCTTTCAATGAAGGATTTTTTTGTATACAAAAGGAGGAAAGTGAGAAGACACAACAGCAGGAAAGCTAACCGTTTGTCAGTTTCGTATAACGAATTGGGTTCTTCGGCCGTTTCCATGAATGGTTTTTACTGTTTAGGTGTTAATATTTTGTTTATTTGGAGCCGTTTTTAAGTGTTCAAAGCTATAGTGAGTATTCTTAAAACATATATTCTTCTGTTATTTCTTTTTGTCTGGGTATCTGTTTCCGCTCAGGAAAAAAAGGATACCACCCTCATCCTAATCAATGACATACGTATTCAGATAGAAGTTACAGAGGCGCTCAACGATTTGTACAATTTTAAGTTTGAAAAAGCGGAGCAGCAGTTTCGATGGTTTAAGCAGAAACATGCATGGCATCCACTTCCTTATTTTTTGATGGGCCTAAGTGAGTGGTGGAAAATTATGCCTAACACCAAGAATAAGGAACATGATGAGAGATTTTTGGCCTACATGGACAGTACTATTTTGGTGGCTGAAAACCTTCATAAAAAATCGCCCGAATATCGGATAGAAGCAGCGTTTTTTCTTTCTGCGGCCTATGGTTTTAAAGGGCGCTTGTATTCAGATGAAGAGCGAAAAGATTGGCGAAAAGCCGCTGTAGCAGGGAAAACTGCCTTGAACTACATGGAAGAGAGTAAAGAGAAACAGGACCTGAGTGTGGAGTTGTTGTTTGGGGACGCCCTCTACAATTATTTTTCAGTCTGGGTGCCCGAGAATTACCCTGCACTAAAACCTTTGCTTTGGTTTTTTAAAAAAGGGGATAAACAATTAGGGTTGGATCAATTGACAGAAGTGTCTTATAACGCTTTTTATACACGCACGGAGGCGATGGTATGGCTGATGAGGATACTTAATACTTACGAGAATAAACCCACCAGGGCATTTCAACTGGCCGAGTACCTTCACCAAACCTATCCGGACAACCCGTACTTTCATCGGTATTATGCACGGATGCTCTACGGAAGAGGAGGTTTTTCAGCGGAGATGGAGAGCCAGAGCAAACAAATCATTCAGCGCATCGATAGTGGAATGGTGGGATATGAGGCCACGAGTGGCAGGTATGCAGCATTTTTTCTAGGTCAGATGTACGAGCGCCAAAAGCAACTGGATGAAGCAAAAAAATACTATGAGATGGTGGTAAAGTATGCAACAGAAATTGATGCTAACGATTCAGGATATTATCTTTTTTCACTGATAGCATTAGGCGAGATCAGTCAGAAGGAAGGTGATAAAGAAACTGCAAAAAGGTATTTTACAGAAGTAAAAAAGAAGTCCAACCGCAAAGACGAGGCCTGGAAGGATGCAAAAAAGAGGTTGAAGGCGTTGGAGAAGGGAGATTGATTTAATTGATGAGTTTGTAATTAGTATTTATTAAATCAATTGATTCCTTCAATGACTTACTTTCAATTTTAGCCCCTGAATCATTCAAATGAAAGGCATCTCTCCACAGTGAGGGTCGATTTTGTAGAGGTTGTATTGGATTTGTCAAGTAATTAATATACGGTATCTCTTGAGAAGCCAAAAATGATTCAATGTTGTATAAGGTAATTTGGTAACGGTTGCCAGGATTAAAGTATACAGGGGAAGTAAAACAAATCAATTTTGTATCGCTTTGCTGGCAAAGCAAAATGAAATCATTAAGAAGCTTAAGTTGATTTTTATCAAATTTCTTCTCAGGTAATTTTTTTTGAGCCATAGAAGAGTAAATTGTATTAATACTATCTTGAGGCTTGGGCATCAACGACTCGTATCCATTACTAAATGTAGTTGTATTTAGTGTTTGTATATAATTTTTTAGCAATGGTATGAGCCTTCCATTATGCCTGTATAATTTGAATAGATATTTAAATTTCTCTGCCCTGGAAAGATTATTGATTGAATTTGTGATTACCGCGTTCCTACCATAGTAATATTTAAGATTTCGTATATCACTGTTTCGTTGATCAGACGTAAAATCATCAGGATCAAGATGCAGCAGAATGATGGATGGCATTTTCTCCTTTTCACTCAAAATACTTAACAGTCCTGACTGAAAAGCTAGTCCCATTCCAGCATGACTTAGGTTGTATGAATTGGGGTTAATACTTTCGGGAATGACCTGATAAAGCGACCTTGAGTTTCCCATTATAAGGATCTCTGGAGAGTTTTTTAAAGAAAGGTAGTGGTTAATTTTGCCACCAGTTTGCCCTGTCATTGTTTCATTATAAAGTTGATCTAACAAATAGTTAAAACCACGGTCAATGCCCAACATAAAAATAAAAATTAGTGCTGAGAATTTTAGAAAATTGATCATTGTTAGAACTGAAAATAAATAAATTGATCACCTTCGGCCACACCAAATAAGATGATCAAAAGAAATATCAATGAAAAATACAAAACTGCACTTAACAATGACCTCATTTTATAAATTTCTACAGTTTTCTTTCCTCTAAAAAAGAATAATTCTATTAAAAGTAAAATTAATAGGCTGAGTGTCATCCCAGCAAAAATACCAGTATCTTGAATTCTTAAGTTCCAGAATGAAGTTGGTGAAATAATATTACAAATAATTTCAATCGCTTGCCTAAAAGATTCAGCTCTAAAAAAAATCCAAGTGAAGGAAATTAAATTAAATGTGATGAACATTTTTAGGAACCTGTTGCCTGGAAATGAAATTTTCAACTTTAGTGTTTGAAAATACTTCTCAATGCTCAAGTAAAGCCCATTTAAGAAACCCCAGATAATGAAATTCCAACTTGCCCCATGCCAAAGGCCTCCAAGAAGCATTGTAATAAATAGATTAGTATAGGTTCGACTATTACTGATCCTGTTACCACCGAGTGAGATATATAAATAGTCTTTTAGCCAACTTGAAAGGGAAATGTGCCATCGTCTCCAAAATTCTGATATACTTTTTGAGAAATATGGTAGGTTAAAATTGTCCATCAACTTGAAGCCCATCGTGCGGGCTGCGCCCTGGGCAATATCAGAATATCCCGAAAAATCACAATAAATTTGAAAAGCAAAAGCATAGGTGGCAACGATTAGGGTAAGTCCAGAGTTAACTTCCCAGTTATTGTAAATTGAATTCACATAAATAGACAATTGATCAGCGACAACAACTTTTTTGAAAAGCCCCCAGGCCATTTGTTGTAAGCCTGAGATGAATTCAGGGAAACTAAATTTTTTTTTCTCTCTAAATTGTGGAATTATGTTTTGTGGCCTTTCTATTGGCCCCGCAACTAATTGTGGATAAAACATTACATATAAGCTGTAAATACCAAAATGACTCTCCGCTTTTTGATTGCCTTTGTACACCTCTATAGTGTAACTCATCGCCTGAAAAGTATGAAAAGAGAGCCCAATGGGTAGTATTATTCCAAGGTAGGGAAGAGATTGAATCTCAATTCCAAGGCTTGTAAATAAAAGATTAATATTCTCAATGAAGAAATTGTAATACTTGAAAAAACCTAAGACTCCCAGATTGGCAATTAAGCTTATGGTCAAATATAGCCTGCGTTTTTTGCCACTTGATTGTTCAATCAATATACCAGCGGTATAATCGATTATAATTGTTAATAATAAAATAAAGATATAAACGGGAATGAATGAGCAATAGAAAATACAACTTGATAAAAGTAAATGTGCCCACCTGTACTTGTGTGGTAACAAAAAGTAAATAAGTGTTACCGTGGGAAAGTATAGAAGGAATTGAAATGAATTGAATAACATAATTACGCGGCAATATAATGTTCTCATATTAACATTATTGGACTATTTTTGATCAAATGTTCAAGATTTGGGACTCCGAGATTTCATAGTTACACCGTTGGTTGTCATATTAATTTATATTGGAGCTTACTTCATCAGGCCCTTCGTATCGAATTCATTAAATAGAAAATATTTTTTTCCTGGACTCACGGTAAAAATTGTTGGTGCCATTCTGGTTGGCTTTGTTTACCAATTTTATTATGACGGAGGGGATACTTTTAATTTTCATACCGTTGGGTCTAGGATAATTTGGAGCACATTTGTTGAAAATCCAATGAAGGGTCTGCAGCTTTTATTTTCAAACGGACAGCACATCGGAGGTTTATTTGAATATAGTTCGCAAATTTTGTTTTACAGGGACTCTAGTTCGTTCCTAATCGTTCGAATAGCCACACTTTTCGATTTAATCACTTTTTCGACTTATACTGCTACGGCATCAATGTTTGCAGCAGTAAGTTTTGCGGGTATGTGGATGTTTTTTTTGACCTTTTATAAAATGTATCCCAACCTGCATTTTAAACTGGCCGTTGCATGTTTATTTATCCCCTCAGTAGTTTTTTGGGGATCAGGGATATTTAAGGATACAGTTACCTTGGCCGCTCTAGGCTTTACGACATATTCGTTTCATGCGCTTTTTTTAAGAGAAAAACCCGCCATTCAATATTTAATTTTATTTATTCTTAGTCTCCTAGTTATAAATGCAATTAAGAAGTATGTTCTATTGAGTTTTCTGCCTGCACTGTTGATTTGGTTCTTCAGCCGCAATATGTTTAGGATCAAATCTATAATCGCCAAGGTGTTATTATTGCCGGTTGTGATTTTGTTGGTAATTTCTTTAGGCTACTTTGCTGTGTTGAAAGTAGGGGAGGATGATCCGCGTTATAACGTTTCAAACCTTGCTCAGACAGTAAAGATAACTGCCTATGATATTCGATATGGTTGGGGTGCCAGAACCGGGGATGGGTCGGGTTATACCTTAGGCGAATTGGATGGTACGTGGCAAAGTATGCTGAGATTAGCTCCTAAGGCCATTAACGTCTCGCTGTTTCGTCCATACTTTTGGGAGGTTTCAAATCCATTAATGCTCCTTTCGGCAATGGAAGGTTTTGCATTATTGATACTAACATTGTTTACTTTGGTCAAAATAAAATACAGGTTTTTCAAATATCTACTTAAGCCAGAAGTCCTATTCTGTTTTATATTCTCAATTATTTTTGCCTTTGCTGTGGGTATTTCAACTTACAACTTTGGTTCCCTGTCTCGATATAAAATACCAATGATGCCGTTTTATGTTGTTGCATTGATTCTGATGTGGGAATATAGCAAGAGGGACAAAAAACACTATGTACAGTAAGAAACTAGTAGTGTGCGATGTTTGCGATACGCTTTATAGGTCAAACACCACATTTGATTTTATCAGGTTCATTGCAAACGAGGGGTCAATATTCAGACTGTTTGTCTTTAATTTACTCACTCAAAAATGGTCTCCTATTTTCCTGGCTTTGGTGATACTTGGTAGACTTAAGGGCATGGATTATAATAGAAAATTAGCTTTAAAATTTTTTTCTGGATTTGGTGAACAGCAACTCGCAATAGCATCAGAGAAATTCTATAGTGATTTCCTTGCGCTGAGAAAGAATGAAAAAATATTTGATCTTTTAGCACGATATCGAAATAGTGCCAAACTAATCCTTGCCTCGTCAAGTATTCATCCGGTTGTTCAGGTAATTGCAACTGAAAATGACTTTGATGATTTCATCGCGTCAACCATGGAATCCAAACAGGGAAAATATACTGGAGCCCTGACACAAGATCTCACCGGAAGGAAACAGTCGTTTATTCGCGAGTTAATGGATAGGGAAGGCGCTAATGAACTGATCGTGATAACGGATAATAAATCGGATAAGGCCTTGGTTAAAATGTCCAACGAAAGCTTTATTGTAGTCAAAAAAGAAAGTGACAAAAATTTTTGGAAAGGTATCGATACTAATTTTATCATGATTTCCTAATAAGTAACTTTTCGCGAGAAATTAAGTTTGATGTTATTTATCCCTTTTGTATACTTTCTTAAAACCCGTCTTAATAATTTAAAGGCAGTTGTATTTCAATTCTTTTTTGAGTGGATGCCTGCAATTTTGATGGTCTTTTGCGGTTCGCTTTCTTTTTCCTTTTTTCCTGAATGGCTGGCCTTCTACTTGGCATTCATTTCTGTTTATGAATTGGGTTATTTACTCAATGATCAGATGGCCAATCACCGCGAGGGAGAGCGAAGGAGAGCAAAAATTTTTAACAGGTTAGAAATAATTGTTTTTGCGGCAATTCGAATTGCTACGTTTCTTCTGATGACCAACTTAACAAAGTCTGGGACCAGCCAATGGTGGCTTTGGTACTCTGTCCTGCTCGCGGTTTTTTTGATTCATAACGTTTTAAAACAAAATGGTCTAAAGGTTATTACATTTTCCTATTTGGCCTTTGCACGATTCTTCTCCCCTATCATTATCCTTGTTGATATGACAAATGTCAATTTGCTGGGGCCAATATTTGTGCACTACGTTGTGTTTCGACTGATCACTTATATGGATTCAAAAAACCTTATTAACTTCAATCGCCAGACAAATTTTTTCAGAGTCATTTTTCACTTGTTAGGAGGAGTATTTTCAATTTGCCTGACAGTATTTACGAATTCTTACTTGCCATTATGGATAAGCGCATATTATATATTCATTTCTGCTGGTTTTGCGTTACTTGACACTTATTTTCTTCATTCCGTGATAAAAAGGTGATTATGGAGTGAGTTCCTCCAGAAAATTTTACCAATCGAGCTACTTAATATATCGTAGGATATAGTATTTGACATACATTTGTAACCTTGTCTATAATTTTGAAGCAATTTTTGCGCAAATGAGCAGTGATGCAAAATATAAAATGTGTTCAAAGACGGTGTTGGATACGACCGTTCCAGGTATTTCATTTAATGAGACAGGGGAGTGCCATTTTTGCGACTATTACAAAACGCTAGCTGATAGAACCATCAATCGAGATGCTAAAGTAAGGGCAACGGAATTCGAGAAAGTAGTAAATATTATTAAGAAGAGTGGTAAAGGTAAAAAATATGATTGCGTCCTAGGTGTAAGCGGAGGATTGGACAGTACCTACCTTTCTCTGCTATCACGAGAACAAGGCTTAAGGCCATTGTTAGTGCATTTTGATAATGGATGGAATTCTGAGCTAGCAGTAAAAAACATTGAGAATATTGTTAATACACTAGGTTACAATCTTCATACATACGTGATGGATTGGGAAGAGTTCAGGGATTTGCAACGCTCATATTTTAAAGCCTCAGTTGTAGATGTTGAAGTGCCAACGGATCAACTAATTTTTGCTGCACTAAGTAGAATAGCTTTTAAATACAAAATCAAGTTTATTTTGGCGGGTAATAATGTAGCAACAGAATCCATCAATCCGGCTGGCTGGGTTTATAAAGATAAGTTAGACTTAGTAAATCTGAAATCAATCCATCAGTCATTTGGAATCAAAAAGCTTAAAAAACTTCCAAAATTAGGACTATATGAAAGATATTTTTATGAAGCGATAGTGGGAATACAACTCGTAAATATTCTTGACTTAATTAACTACAACAAGGCGGAAGTCAAAGAAATCGTTCAGGAGAAATTGAAGTGGAAGGATTATGGAGGCAAGCATTATGAATCTGTCTTTACGCGTTTTTATCAGGGGTATTACCTTCCAGTAAAGTATGGCATTGATAAAAGAAAAGCGCACTTATCAAATCTGATATTATCTGGCCAAATGACAAGAGAGGCTGCCTTACGTGAGTTGCAAGAGCCACCTTATTCACCAACAGAGCAAGCTAATGATAAGGAATATGTAGTTAAAAAATTGGGATTCACTCCCGATGAATGGGAGCAAATCATGAATTCTCCAAAAGTTCCTCACGAGAATTTTGAAACCGAAAAATCTCGAAAATATAAATTTTTCTATCTTCTATTTCGATCGGTAATGTATGTGCCTGTTCGAATACTGCGATTTTTGAAGATACTGCATAGTCCTGTTAAGATAAATACGCGATGGTAGTTATTGTAGATTATGGCGTAGGTAATTTAATGGCGATCCAGAACATTATAAAAAAAGTGGGTGGCAATTCTATTATCTCTTCAGATATCCAAGCAATAAAATCCGCTGAAAAATTGATACTACCAGGTGTGGGCTCATTTGATTATTGCGCAAGACAATTGCGCCAACGCAATTTAATAGCTACCCTTGAGAAAGAGGTTTTTGTCAATAAGAAAACAATCCTTGGACTTTGTGTGGGAGCTCAATTGATGACAAAGTCCAGTGAGGAGGGTAATTTTCCAGGATTGGGTTGGGTAAATGCATCGACAAGGCAATTTGATAGGCAGCATGTTCCAGTTATACCACATATGGGATGGACTGATGTCACCTTTAGTCAATCCGGCCTTACGAAAAACTTTGATGGGGATGCTCGATTTTATTTTGTTCATTCCTACCATTTTGTTTTTGAAGACGAGTCCCAGATTTTAGGGACAGCAACTTTTGGTTATAAGTTTGTGTGTGCTTTTCAGCGTGACAATATTTTTGGAGTACAGTTTCATCCAGAAAAAAGCCATAAATATGGGATGAGGCTATTCAAAAATTTTATTACCCTATGAGGAGGATAAGGGTCATTCCTGTGATCATGCTTGATGAAGGCAGGGCGGTGATAACCAGAAAATTCGGCAATCCTATTTACGTGGGAGATCCTATTAATGCGATCAAGATTCTTAATGATAAAGAGGTTGATGAGCTGATCATTCTTGACATAACCAATAAAAGAAAAAGAAATACTCCGAATTTTGACCTGATTGCAAAAATGGCATCAGAGAGTTTTATGCCTCTTGCTTATGGAGGTCATGTAATTACGATTGCCGATGCAGAGCGGATTATCAAATGTGGCATTGAAAAGATAAGTTATAATACCGCTCTTTTCACTAACCCAGAAATGGTGAGGGAATTTTCTGGAAAATTTGGAAGCCAAAGCACTCTTGCTTCAATTGACATCAAGAAAAATCTTTTAGGTACTTACAGTGTCAGGACCAAAAATGGGAGCCATAAGGTGGGAACGAATATTGAACTTATATTGAAATCGATAACTCAACTAGGGGTTGGGGAAATTTTGGTCAATTCAATGGACCAAGACGGATCGCTTGATGGATATGATGTCCGATTAATCGAGAGAATGACAAAGTGCATTAATGTCCCGTTGATTGCATGTGGAGGTGCCGCTAATATTTCTGATTTTGTGCAGGCAGCTAATGTAGGTAAGGCCTCCGGGGTGGCTGCTGGTGCGATGTTTTTTTTTAAAGGTAGTTTTGACGCAGTTCTAGTAAGTTACCCAGATCAAAAGACATTGATTACCCATCTATACAATAATCTTGATTAAAGAGTTTATCAATAAAGCGCTTCAGGGTGTTCGAATAAAAGATTCGTTTATTCAAAACTATGCTGTGGTCTTATCAGGTACGGGGCTTAACATTGCGATACAAATCCTTGTTTCACCAATTCTCACCAGAATTTACGGGCCGGAAGCATATGGTATTTTTTCAATTTTCAATGCCCTATGTACCAACCTCGCCTTATTGGCTACTATGCGTTTACCGCAAGCTATTTTACTGCCAAAGCTAGAAAATGATTTCAGTGCATTGATGCGACTCTCGTTGTTGAGTGCTTTGATTGTGAGTGTGTTGTTGTTTTTTGTATTATATGTTTTTGGGTCACATGTGTTGAGCTTTTTTCAGGCAGATGGCCTCATTGAGTTCTATTATCTGATTCCCATTATGGTGTTCTTGATATCTCTTAATCAGGTATTAGGGCAGTGGCAATACCGACTGAATGCATTCAAGAAGTCGGTTACAATTGATACAGGTGTTCTTGTTGGAGTAAGAATATTTAACCTAACGTTTGGTTGGTTATCAAATGGTTTTTCAATTGGTCTTGTTGCTGGCGATATGTTGGGCAAAACGATCGGAAGTGTCCTCAGTTGGAAATTTATAATTAAACAGAGAATCAAACATCTGTTCCAAAGCATCCCAAATGATCAGTTAAAGAAGACACTGAAAGAATATAGGCAATATCCAATTTATAATTTACCGGGTGTTTGGATCAATATGGTTTCTGATCAGTTACCTGTTTTTTTCTTCTCGCATCTTTTTGGGCTCAAAACGATCGGATTACTAGCACTTGCAACCAGTATGCTGGATTTGCCGAAACGATTGTTAGCATACTCGGTATCTTCCATTTTTTATAAAAAAGCGGTTGAGTTGAAAGAAAAATCCAAGGGTGAGCTTCAACAATTTGTTAGCCAGATGTTGTACTCATTTCTTGCCTTGAGTTTGGTGCCATATGCGCTGGTGGTTGTCTTCGGCCCGGAACTCTTTTCATTTGTTTTTGGCCCTGATTGGACTTTAAGTGGAACATTGGCTCAGTACATTGCCATTTATTCAATATTGGAATTGTTATACATCTCCCTGGATTCAATTTACTACGTACTCCGAGAAGAGAAAAAGATGTTCTTTTTTCAGTTGGCGACTTTTACCGCCAGATTTTCCGTCCTATCAATTGCATTTGTCGGCTCGTTTACTTTGGAAAAGAGTGTCCTGTGCCTTGTAGTTGTAAATGCTGTGCTCTATGGATCACAACTATCTTATATTTTACGACTTTTGGGGTTGAAATGGTGGAAATACTTGTTGAACATTGTCACTTTAGTAATAATGACTTTCGGGGCACTCTACGGCATCAAGATACTGTTCGTCAATTAGGTGGCATATGCAGATTATTTATTTGGTAATTGATGGGTCTTCAGTTGGTGTAACGAAAAAACTGGCTGACAAAATTAAATTTATAAAAGCCGAAGGTATTGACATTGAACTGGCATGCACCGTCTCTGGTCCACTGGTTCGAAAGAGTGATGGGTATATCAACATCCCGGTGGATAACAGGATCTCGGTGTTTTTAGGGGGAAAACGTATTTGGTGGAGACTGTCTGTATTTGTCCAACAGTGGGAAATTTATCGTGCGATAAATAGATTTTTAAAAAAGAGGAAATTCGAAATAATTTTGTTCAGGTATCCAGTGGCGGATTTTTTTTTATGGAGACTCTCGATTACCTACCGAAATAAAATAGTTTATGAGCACAATACCATTGAAATTGAGGAAATAGGACTTCGAAAGACCGACTCCTTGTGGTTCAAGTATTTCTATTATAGTGAAATGTGGTTTGGGTCTTCCGTACGGAGATTGGCTAAGGGATTAGTTGGAGTTACTCATGAGATAACAAGATGGCAGGCCAATAAAATCAAGGGAACTACACGTACTGTTACGATTAGCAATGGAATTGACGTCAATCGGCTGAGGGTGAGGGCGAATAATCCTTTTGATGGATCATCATTGAATTTACTTTTTTTGGCAGGATCGGAATCTCCCTGGCATGGGATTGACAAATTAATAAACAGTGTAAACCGCTATACCGGTGATTGCGATGTTCACTGTTATGTAGCAGGCAACATTGATACTAAAAGCAAGTCAAAAATTCAGGCCAATCAACGTTTTACTTTGCTACCGAACCAAGAAGGTAAAGAATTGGATGATTTATTTGACAAATGCCATATTGGAATTGGTTCACTTGGCATGGCCAACTTTTTGAAAGAAGCTTGCCCTTTGAAAACAAGGGAATATTGGTCACGAGGACTTCCATTTGTTGTTGGTTACCTCGATGTTGATTTGGTTGGAAATGATGATATGAAATCTTTTTACCTTCGCCTAAATATTGAAAATGACAACCACTTTAAAATAGAAGATGTCATCGTATTTGCTAATAAAATATATGGAGTCACGTCTTTTTCTGTGAATATGAGGAATCTGGCAATGAAAAGTATTCACTATCAGGTTAAGGCAAAAAAGTACGCATCGTTTTTTAACTCATTAATGGAGTGAGCAAGACCCTTGTTGTTCTTACAATTGAATATCCAGAGCCGCTATTGGATAAGGAAATTCCTTTTTTATCTAGGGCGTTTGATAAGGTGTATGTTATTCACGCCAGCCACTCGCAATCACAGGACAGTACCCCTCACTTTGGAAACGTTGAATCAATTCAACTTTTCCCCAGTCCTGATTTTCCCAAGACGTTCAAATTATTATTGAAACATTTTAGATTCGTAGCCAGGGTATATTTATACACGCTATTACAAACGGGTAATTTTTTAATTTACTTAAAGCATTACAGGAGTTTCATTGGCTATCTGTTGATTGAGGCGGAACGAGTGAAGCCACTTGAGCAATACATTATCGAAAGGAAATTGGATCAAGCTATTTTTT
Organism: Cyclobacteriaceae bacterium; assembly: GCA_040216665.1. Taxonomy (GTDB): domain Bacteria; phylum Bacteroidota; class Bacteroidia; order Cytophagales; family Cyclobacteriaceae; genus ELB16-189. The sequence goes on from JAVJOQ010000010.1 coordinate 650,044, forward strand.
ATGACTATTGGCTGGTAGATTCGACCTTGGCCTTGTCTGATCTCAAAAGAAGAAAAAAGATAAATACCATTGTTGCACGTGCGCATGGGTTTGATTTGTATGATGAGCGGCAATTTGAGGGCAGGGTTCCGTTTGTTGAATATAGAACTGATTCGATGGATAAAGTGTTTGCAATTAGCGAGCATGGGTTTAGCTACCTGAAAAGTCGTCTGCGACCAACGACAGCTAGAAAAATAGACTTAAGCTACTTGGGTATTACTTCCAGATTTATAACGGAGCCTAAGAAAAATGAGCCAAACCTATTTACTATAGTATCATGTTCATCATTGATTCCCCTCAAGAGAGTCGACCGAATAATTAGGATACTAAAACTAATGGAGCTTAAAATTAATTGGATTCATTTTGGTGATGGGCCTCAAAGGGAAAGCTTGGAAAAAGATTGCCTTGAATTACCAGAAAATATTCGGGTATCGTTCTATGGGAATGTGGACAACTCCAAAGTTCTCGAGTTTTATTCAACAAATTTTGTTGATTTGTTTATTTCGATGAGCGAATCCGAGGGGCTACCTGTGTCAATGATGGAAGCTATCAGTTTTGGGATACCTATACTGGCAACATCAGTTAATGGGGTTCCTGAAATCGTAACTGTGAAAACTGGAGAATTGGTTGACAAGGGCGAAAGCGTTAAAGAAATCAGTAATTTAATGTATCAGATGTTATCTGGCGACAATTTTGATAGAGATGTCATCCGCAGTTTTTTTCAATCACACTTTGATGCGAACAAAAACTATGAGTCCTTTGTAAATAAATTGATTGAAATTAAAGAATAGCGGTTTTGGGTGAAGGCGGAACTTACGTGCAATGCAAAAGATGTGTGCTGGATAATTCGGATGACCCTGAAATTGAATTCGATCCAAAAGGGATTTGCAATCATTGCAGAGAGTATGATGTTGCTGAAAGGCACTACATTAGGAAAGGCGAATTAGCGAAAAGGGACTTAGATGGGCTGATTGCTGAGATTAAAAAGGCAGGAGCGGGTAACTCATATGACTGTATTTTAGGAGTCAGCGGAGGGGTTGATAGCAGTTACCTTGCCTTAGAGGCAAAAGAATTGGGCCTTAGGGTCTTAGCAGTTCATTTTGACAACGGTTGGAATTCTGAATTGGCAGTTAAAAATATTGAGAGTGCCCTGGCCAAGCTTGATATTGATCTTTTTACATTTGTTGTTGACTGGGATGAGTTCAAGGACTTACAATTGGCTCTTCTTAAAGCGTCAGTAGTTGATATAGAATTGGCTACGGATCATGCCATGCTCGCCACTTTGTATCAAATTGCTTTGGACAAAAAGATAAGATATATCCTAAGTGGCCATAATGTCGTTTCAGAGCAAGTTCTTCCAAAACATTGGTACTTTAACAAACGAGATCATATCCATATTCGTGCGATCAACCAGCGATTTGGAAGTATCCCGTTAAAAACCTATCCATTGTTAACTTCTTGGCTAAAGTTCAGTGTTGAATGGAGGCGTATTAAAAGTATTGCTCTTCTAAATTATATAGACTACAACAAAGAGGCGGTTAAACGCATAATTATTGAAAAACTGGGTTGGCGAGACTATGGGGGCAAACACTACGAATCTATCTTTACAAGATTTTATCAGGGGTACATTCTGCCGAAGAAATTTGGAATTGATAAGCGGAAGGCACATTTGTCGAATCTAATATGTTCAAAACAAATGTCAAGGGAAGCTGCTATTGTTGAACTAAAGAACCCACCTTATCCATCCCATTTATTTAGGGAGGACTATGAGTTTGTTTTAAAGAAGCTTAATCTCACTCAGGAGCAATTTGAGCACTTGATGGAAACACCTATAAAAAAGCACGAAGAGTACCCAATTGATACACCTATCTATGACCGATTTACTATTCTGAGGTTATTTGGACCGATATGGAGGCTTTTTAAGTCGATCAGGGAAAAAATCATCGATTAATCATGAAGCTTCAGTTTTTAGTTAGAAAAAGAATTCTGGTTATCTCACCAGAGCCTTGGGATCATATACCGGTTTCTAAACATCACTACAGTATGGAATTGGCCAATTTGGGAAATGAGATATATTTTCTGAATCCGCCTTCGCATCAAAACAATATTGCCGCTGCGCCAGATAATAAAAATATAAAAATTATTAACTACAATGGAATTTCTGGCTTAAATCAAATACCGGCTAAGCTTAGGTTTTTTTTGAATAGAATGTTGTTGAGGCGCATATTCAAACTTAGTAGTGGGGAGTTTGATGTTGTATGGACCTTTGATCCGTTCCGGTTTCAGGACTTAAATTTATTCAAGACATCGGCAAAAATTTACCATGCTGTTGATATTCACATAAGTCCACTAGAAGAGCAGCTAGCTAATTCTTGCCATGTAATTTTATCAGTTTCGGACATGATACTGGAGAGGTTTAACCACCTGAATAAGCCTAGAGTTAAAATAAATCATGGACTGGCGTCACATTTTCTGTCAGAAATTAGAACAGAATATATTACTATTCAGTCTAAAAGACGACAGGTTGGGTATGTAGGAAACCTTGACAATTGGTGTCTTGATAAGATAACATTGCTTACAATTGTTAATAGCCATCCAGAAGTTGATTTTAATTTCATAGGTCCATTCAAGAGTGATTCAGAGCTGGGGTCGAACCTTAAAAAATCAACTAATGCTCGGCTAATTGGGAAGGTGGCATCTTCAGCTTTGCCTGAGTATTTGAACAAATGCGACATTTTTCTAATGTGCTACGATGGTAGCAACCAAAAAGTAAACTCAAATCATCATAAGATCATAGAGTATCTTGCTACGGGCAAGCCGGTTGTCATGAATTTTACAGACGAGTATAAGGATAAGCGCGATTTGGTGATTATGTCTGATGATAATCGTGAATTACCGTTGTTGTTCAATCAGGTTATTCATCGACTTGAAGATTTTAATGGAATTGAGGTGAGAGCTAAAAGAATAGCCTTTGCCGAATCGAATTCATATTTTAATCATGTTATTCATATTGATGATATATTAGCAAAAATTATCTCCAATGTTCCGGTTGCTCATCAGGCTACTCAATAAATTCGGTATCCTACGATTCTTAAATCTCAACGTTCCATATCAATTAAATGGAATGACTTTTTCAATACCGCTTCAAGCTGGTATTGGGTTTGATCATTTATTTGAGAAGGAAATTTGGATGACTGTTGTTTTGAAAAAGGTTCTGGCATTGAAACCCAATGAGGCCTTTGTTGACGTTGGCGTAAATCTTGGTCAAACGCTGCTTAAAGTTAAAAGCACCAACTTGAACATCCAGTATATTGGTTTTGAGCCCAACATGACGTGTGTGGCCTATGTCAATAAACTCATAAGCAGAAATGGCCTCGGATCTGTCCAGATTTTTCCGGTAGGAATCAGCGACAATGACGGGCATGCAGTTCTATACCATGCATCGGATAAACTAGAGGATAGTAGTGCCTCTATTATTAAAGAGTTTAGGGATGTTTCCAATTTGGGTCAAAAGATTATAATTACATTTTCAGAAGACCGCCTTTCCTTTTTGCAAGACCATGTTCTGGGGGTAGTGAAAATTGACGTTGAGGGTGCGGAACTGGAAGTTGTTGGCAATCTTAAATCCTTTATTAATAAAGATCGCCCCATTATCATTTGTGAGATATTACCAGTTTACAACATAGATAACGCCTTTCGATTGGATCGTCAAAACGCTTTGATAAAAATTATTAAGGAATTGAAATACCTGATTTACAGAATTGAGATCGATGGCACTCTATTTGAGATTGACGAGATTGGGATACACAGTGAAATTGAAGACAGTAACTACTTACTTGTTCCATTGGAGTTGAAAAAATTTATTTAAGAATTTCAAGCTACGGGCATGACTGATCTTGTTTCTATAGTAATGCCAGTGTACAATGGTGAAAAGTACATTGGTGAAGCCATCAGGTCTGTAATTCATCAACAACATACGTTCTGGGAATTGATCATAGTGAATGATGGCAGTACTGACAACACAAAAGATATTATTCTCGGTATTTCAGATGAAAGAATAAGATATTTTGAGCAATCAAATCGAGGTACTTCCGCTGCGAGGAATTATGGAATTAAAGAGATCAGAGGTCGGTATTTCTGTTGCCTCGATGCTGATGATGTTTTGCCACCAAATTCTCTTGCCAGCCGACTAAAAGTATTTGAGAGTGATGTGATGGCAAGATTTGTTGACGGAACAGTGTACGTTTATGATTCTATCCTTAGGAGCCAATTGTCTAAATGGTCACCTTCTTTTAAAGGAAGGCCCTTTCATCAACTTGTTAGGCTGAGTGGACGGTGCTTCTTTGGACCCACATGGATGATTAGACTTGGTGAGGATATTAAACTGTCCTTTGATGAGGACCTTTCTCATGGTGAGGATTTACTTCTTTATATATCAATAGCCAACCAAGGTATCTACAACTATACTGACGATTGTATTTTGTACTATCGAAAAAATATGAACTCGACTATGAATAATATTGACGGTCTTGCAAGAGGATATAGTTATCTTTGCTCAATAGTACGAAATAACTATCGGGCTGAAACAAACATGATCGACAGATTTTTGATTTTAGCCAGATCACGAAAAATAATGTTCCTAACATTTTGGAACAGGAGGAATTATTTCAAAGCTATTAACTACATGGCATCTGGCCGTGTGTAATCCATGAAATTATTATTTCTAAGTTATTGGGGCGTTGGGGAAGGGCTTACTTCAGCAACAGTAATACCACACTTAAGAATATTATCGGGGCTAAGTTCGGTTGAGCAAATTATTTTTTGTTCGATAGAACGTGAAGCTCAAGATATTAACTCTCTTGAAATTGAAAAGGTAAAACATTTTCCGCTGTTCTCTCGGAGGACGAATTCATTGTTGTTGACCAAGTTTGCTGATTTCACTACCTTTCCTAAAATAATTGTAGGGCTTTGCAAGGAATTTAGAGTTGATGTTATAATATGCAGATCACCAATGGCAGGCGCTATTGGGTATCTGGTGTGGCAAAAAATAAAAATGCCATATATAGTAGAGTCATTTGAGCCACACGCAGTTTCCATGTATGAATCTGGTGTGTGGAAGTGGTTTGATCCAAGACTGTGGATTCAGAAATATTTTGAGACTAGGCAAAAAAAAACAGCAGATAAAATCTTACCTGTCTCCAATCATTATTGTTCTGCACTTCGGAAGGAAGGTATCGATCCAAGTAGGCTTATTACAATGCCCTGCTGTGTTCCTATAAGGAAATTTGAATTTAAGGGAAGTGCAAGGGTAACCAAACGAGCACATCTTGGTATTAAGGAGCACGAGACTGTAGGTATCTACGTTGGAAAGTTTGGAGGCATTTATTATGATGGTGAAGCCTTTAAGTTGTTTAGAAGCGCGTTTGATTTTTTTGGAAGTACATTTAAACTAATGATCCTCTCAGCTGACGATCGTGTGAAAATCATGTCCAGATTGGTAAGAAATAAGCTTCCATTGGATCGCATTTTTTTTGATTCTGTGGCACATGCAGATGTTCCTGAGTATTTATCAGCTGCGGATTTTGCATTTAGCACAATTAAGCCTGTGCCATCCAGGCTCTATTGCTCGCCTATAAAGAATGGAGAATATTGGGCGAACGGATTGCCAATACTCACTGAAAAAGGCATTGGAGATGATTCTGATATTATCGCTGATGAGGGCGGTGGTGTGATACTTGACATGGATAATCGGGATACGGCTTTTGCGGCTATGCGAAACCTAGTTGAAACCGGAAGGGAAAAACTTGCTGAGCAAATTTCACAATTGGCCTATAAGCACAGGCGATTAGCGTTGGTGGAGAAAGTGTATGCGAGCCTGTTTGCTGATAAGGACTTACCTTCGTTTTGAAATACATTTGCTGTTACTAATTAGGCGCGACAAGTATATAAATGTTAGCACAAGTCAATAATACTTTGAGCAAGTATAAGATAGTGATATTACTGTTATTTGCAACTTTCGAGTCGATCGGACAATCGCCCGTTGCCGACTTTACAGTCGGTCTTTTACCATGTTTGGAGCAAAATATAGATGTTGTCAACAATTCGGTGAATGCTGATTCATTTGAATGGGATTTTTGTCTTGATGACTTCAGAACTTTGACCAGCATTCTTGATCTAGGAACTGTCACGGGGTTAAATGGTGGGTATGGTTACAAGATTGTTGAGGACAGTGGTTTATGGTATGGTTTTGTGGTTAGCCAATCCACTCACTCGATTATTAGATTGGATTTTGGAGATAGTCCAAACAATACACCCGCTATCGTAAATCTTGGTAACCCTGAAAATTCATTACTCTTTCCACAAGGAATTGAATTGTATAAGAACAATGGAACTTGGTTCGCATTTGTTGGTCACAATGACAACAACTATGGATTGGTCAGATTAAATTTTGGTGGGAGTTTGACCAATATACCTACAAGTTTGAATATCGGGAACTTTGGTGTAACCGGTCGGTTTTGGGATTTGAGAATCATCAGGCAAGCTGCGGACTTAATATTAGTGGTAATAGAACGGAACACCGGCTCTATTGTAAGGGTAAATTATAGGGATTCCTTCCTCAATGCTGTTACGATTCCTACACACGTATTCAACACAGGGCCAATACCCGGGGCAGCATTGACTCCCGGTCTAGACGTAGCGATGAAAGGATCCAATTGGTTTGTATTCCTCACTTCAAGCTCCAATCAAATTTATCAAATAAGTTTTGGTGCTGACATTTTGGGAACGCCAACTGTGGATGCCACTTATAGCCTTCCTAGCCTCAACAATCCATTCAGGATAAAAATTGCGCAGGAAGGAGATAATTATTTTGCTGTTGTAACCAATCAAACTGCCGTGCTTGACATTATAGACTTAAAGGATCTAAATGTCGCCAATCCTCCAGACGAAATTACATTCAGTGGTTTGCCCCAGCTCTTGGGATTAGACATCATTAGGTACAAAGGTAAAAGTGTTGTTCAAGGCGTTGGTAACCTTAACAATAAATTAAGCCAGCTACTTTTTGAAGCTACTTGCGGTGCAAGCGTTAGTTTTTCTCAACAAGTGAGCCCAAATCCGGTAAGCTATGCAACAGCTGGGGTAAAAAAAATTGAACTTAAAGTATTTAATTCTACCTCTCTTGAACAGTCCATAGCGGCACGGCAAATAACAGTTTCTAGTCTCACCGCCCCTGACATCTCCTTCACCTCCCAAAACATCTGCGCTAACAACGATGTAAACTTCACTTCCGAAAATACCTCCGGAGACATCACAGACTACAATTGGGACTTTGACGACACCAATACTTCTATGGCTCAAGATCCTATTCATCAATTTGCCGCTGCAGGTGACTATGAGGTGAAGCTGCAAGTAACAGCCTCAAATGGTTGCAATAATCTGGCAAGTGAAACAGTTACCATTTATAACGAGCCCGTTGCCAATTTCGATTTGCCTTCGGCTTCACCCATTTGCACCAATCAAGAATATATTTTTGATAATACTACATCATTTGATCCAGGATCTAATCCCACCTGGCAATGGGAGGTAAATGGAACTCCAACTTCTACAGTTGAGGGTCTTACCTATCAGATTCCAACAGCTACTATGCAAGACATTAAATTGATAGCATCTATTCCCGGTTGCTCAAGTGAAATAACGAAAACTATCAATACGGTTGAAGATGGACCACTAGCAGATTTCTCTTTCGTAAATGATTGTGAGGACAAGTCCATCACTTTTACAAATACTACAGTAGGGGCAGTGACTGGATATTCGTGGGATTTTGGGGATGGAAATACCTCAGGTCTAACAAATGGGACAAACACATTTGATGATTTTGGCACTTATGATGTAACACTTGAGGCGACTAACGCTGCTGGGTGTATCAATACTTCCGTTCAGGAGATAACCATCTACTCAAAACCGCAACCCGATTTTTCACTTGATCTGCCACCATTCTCTTGTAATGGATCACCTTCACAGTTTAATGATCTTACCCCAAACCCTGCAGATAGTAATTTGGACAGTTGGGTCTGGAGTTTTGGTGACCCTCAAAGTGGATCCTCTCTGGACAGAAATCCTCAATATATATATGGGGATGCAGGACAATACAATGTCAATTTAGATGTGACTACCAATTTTGGATGTACCGCCTCCATTCAAAAAATGGTGACTATATCCCAAACTCCCGATGCGAATTTTAGTTTTAATGCGGCATGCATTAATCAGGCTACGTCATTTACACCTCTATCAATAGCTGGCATAGATTCGTGGCAATGGAAAGTGGGGGTAAGTACCTATAATCAACAAAACCCAACCCATGTCTTTAGTACTCCATCTAATTACAATGTGCAGTTAACCGCCAATGGGGCGAATGGATGCATAGGGGTGAAATCACAAACTATCAATGTGCCGGTGCCAAGTACTGTTGATTTTAGTTTTGAAAATAATTGTACCAATCAGGATACCCAATTTACAGACCTTACTAATGCCGGGTCCGATCCTGTGAGTGCTCGACTGTGGCAGTTTGGTTCATTGGGTTCAGCCAATGGAGCTACTCCCTCGTTTTCATTTCCTACTGCAGGTTCATACCCAACAAAATTAACAGTGACGAACCAATCAGGATGTAGTTACTCCACCACCAAAATTGTGAACGTTGCTCAATCTCCAGTTGCTACGTTTACCGCTACTCCTCAGACTGGAACAGCACCATTGACCGTGCAACTCAATAATACTTCGGCTAGTTCGGTTTCTCAGTTGTGGACTGCCAATGACCCAACCAACGCTATAAGTACGGAAAAAACAACCACGTTTACATTTGATAAGTTGGGCGAATATGTTGTTGACCTCACCATTGAAGATGAGTCAGGCTGTACTTCTGTGAGCAGTAAAATAATTTCAGTAATAATTCCTACACTCGACATTGAGCTTACCCAACTTACTTTAGTGCCCTCTGCAACTGGGGAGTCTAATATTCTATTGTCGCTTATCAATAAGAGTAATTTTCCAGTAAATAATATCAAGGCCGTCATTGATATTTCCGGAGAAGCACTGATAAGTGAAACTATTACTGCAACTATTCAACCGAATGAAGTTTATTCTCAGCTATTGTCGGTTGGGATAATTGGTTCCAAAAGTGGCGCAAATTACTTGTGTGTAGAACTTGTAGTAGATGGAGATGCAAATACCCTGAACAATAAAAAATGCTTAAACAATGATGCGGCTACAGTTGTAATGGCGCCTTACCCGAACCCAGGATCTGATAATCTTAACCTGGAATGGATTTCTACAGCAGCTACAAGCGCAGAAATCCACATTTTTGACCCAACCGGAAGGAAAGTATATGAGAATATGTTTTTTGATCTGGATCCAGGACTAAATCATGCCACGATTTCAGTAGGCCTACTGAATCCAGGTATGTATTACGTATTTTTTGTTTCAGGGGACGTTCGTAGAAGTTTCCCTTTTGTTGTAAGGAGATAATAGCCTCAAAATATACATATCCGGTCAAAGGATTCATCGTATTCTTCCTATTTTTATCCGTTGTAAGACAAGAGCAAGGATTTATTAAACTAAGCGAAGATGAAGATAAAATTGGATGTTACTGACCGTAAAATTTTGAAAATTTTGCAGACTGATTCCAATATCACCAATGCCCAGTTGGCACAGGAAATAGGGCTTTCCCCAGCTCCTACACTGGAAAGGGTGAAGAAACTTGAAAATAATAAGATCATCAGGAGCTATCATGCTTCTGTGGATCAGGGTAAGGTGGGATTGGGGGTAAGTACATTTGTTATGGTTACGTTAAAAGGGCATAACAAGGAAAACATTCAAAATTTTGTGGAGGCAATAAAAAACATTGAGGAGGTGATAGAATGTCATCATCTGACGGGGCAAGCCGATTTTATCCTTAAAGTGGTGAGTTCTGACATCCCATCCTATCAAACGTTAATGCTAGAAAAAGTCTCCAATTTTGATATGGTAGATACTATGCAATCTATGGTGATTTTGTCTACCTTCAAGGACACTAAAGTGGTACCAATTCCATGACTGAAGTAGATAAAAGTCTGGTGCTCACCAAATCTGAGGTAGAGCAAAAAATAAGAAGAATTGCCTTTGAGATTTATGAGGACAATTTTAAAGAAAAGAACATTGTGTTGGCGGGTATAGATGGTCAAGGATACACTTTCGCAAAATTGATAAGTGAAGAATTGGAATCCATTTCTCCGATTGTTGTTAAGATTGTTAAAGTCACACTAGATAAACTGGCGCCTCAACAAAGTGAGGTAAAGGTGGACTGTGAGGAAAAAGAATTTCGTAAGAAGTGCATTATAGTAGTGGATGATGTCTTAAACACGGGAAAGACGATCGCTTTTGGTATGAAGCCATTTCTTAATGTAGAAGTAAAGAAGATTGAAGTAGCCGTTTTGGTCAACCGCAGTCACACCCTCTTTCCAATTTTGCCGACCTATACGGGCTTTGAGTTATCAACCACCCTCAACGAAAGAGTGGAAGTAGTATTAGGAAAAAAGGCAGCAGTCTATTTGCATTAAAAATTTTAAATTCCTCAAAACATTTACTGTGTCAATTCACAAACAGGAAGTAAAAAAAATCACTACTCATCAGCTTCAGGAAATGAAGAGCCGTGGTGAGAAAATTGCAATGCTAACAGCCTATGATTATAGCATGGCTAAAATTATTGATGGTGCCGGAATTGATGTAATACTTGTGGGTGATTCCGCATCTAATGTGATGGCAGGTAATGAAACAACATTGCCTATTACGCTCGATCAAATGATCTATCATGCTTCATCGGTAGTGAAGGCGGTGAAAAGAGCTTTGGTTGTAGTAGATATTCCCTTCGGTTATTACCAGGGAAGTTCCGGAGAAGCGTTGCGGTCTTCCATTAGGATAATGAAAGAAAGTGGAGCCCATGCTGTAAAATTGGAGGGAGGTAAGGAAATAAAAGATTCTGTGCTTCGCATTCTTAGTGCTGGTGTTCCAGTCATGGGACATTTAGGACTAACTCCTCAGTCGATTTATAAGTTTGGTACTTATTCTGTGCGTGCCAAGGAAGAGGAGGAAGCGGAAAAACTTATTGAAGATGCCAAACTGCTGGAAAAGTGTGGGTGCTTTGCGATCGTGCTTGAGAAAATTCCCGCTACGTTGGCAAAAATAGTTTCAGAGTCCATTCAAATCCCCACAATTGGAATTGGAGCTGGGCCAGATGCAGACGGACAAGTGCTGGTGATGCAGGACATGCTGGGTATTACAATGGAATTCAAACCACGCTTTCTAAGAAGGTATGCCGATTTACAAACTGTAATCAATAGGGCAGTCAATGATTATGTGGCTGATGTGAAGGCCAATACTTTTCCTAATGAAAAAGAGATGTATTGATTTTTATTTACAAGTGACGATTTTAGAAGATTCCTCTTCTCCATCGCTAAACCATACCACTCCATATTGTCCGTAAATACCAATACCTATCCCTTTCCATTCTAACTTACTCCAGGTTCCTGAATTGATCAGCAACGGATTGTGGCCTGGACTTTTTTTCCAACCTTCAATCCCTTCTACTGCATTGGCGCCCCCAGAACTGTAGTAGGCGATTTCAAATCCATTTCCTTCATACCCTGATATCTCTTTGGGCTTATCCCACATGCAGCTTGCTTGTGCGTGGTCTGAAGTATAGCAGCAAGAACTCCAATTGCCTTTATTTGACCAGCTGTGTGGATTGCACTCATTACGACTGGTATAGGCATAGTTTTCCATCAAGTCTTTCACATGGGTCTGCGCTACCTTGGTGAGTTTGGCTGAATAGGGGATGGGTTTGAGCTTTTTCGATTTGCGATAGTCCATAATGAGATCAAAAAGCTTCCTTTCCTCCTGTGAAAGGCAGACTTCTTCTTCGATAGCAGGCGGTGTTTTTGTGAAAGATGTGAGTAAAAGGAACCCGCAAATAATGCCGAATAGTCTCATATGAATTGAATTTACTTTTTTCTAACGATTAACATGCCAGATTGGTGCCTGTCGCTACTTTATTAATCGATTTTTTATAATTTCGCCAAGCCCACTTTACAACGGGCGCAAGGTGGTGGAGACTTGATTTCTCTTCTTACCGATTTCAAAAAATTATTGAATTAGTCTAACAAGTATAAAATGAGCGCAAAAATTACGATCAGCAATGGTAAACTAAATGTTCCAGATAACCCTATTGTACCCTTTATCGAAGGTGATGGTACAGGTGTAGACATATGGCCTGCAGCAAAGCATGTTCTCGACTCAGCAGTAGAGAAAGCATATGGTGGAAAGAAAAAAATAGAGTGGAAAGAAGTACTTGCCGGTGAAAAAGCATTTAACAAAACAGGAAGTTGGTTGCCAGAAGAAACTTTGGATGCCTTCAAGGATTTGTTGGTGGGGATCAAGGGCCCCCTTACTACACCAGTAGGTGGAGGAATGCGCTCGCTGAATGTTGCTCTTCGTCAGGAATTGGATTTGTATGCCTGTGTGAGACCAGTGCGTTGGTTTACAGGAGTTCCATCTCCAGTGAAAGAACCTCAAAAAACCGACATGGTTATTTTCAGGGAAAACACGGAAGATATCTATGCTGGTATTGAATTTCAGGAGGGAACGGAAGACAATGCAAAATTCATGAAGTTGTTTCAGGATAATTTTGGCAAGCGATTTGAAAAAATCAGATTCCCGAAAACAGCTGGTATTGGTATTAAGCCTGTTTCAAAAGAAGGAACGGAGAGACTCGTGCGCGCTGCAATTGAATATGCAATTATTAATAAGAAGCCAAGTGTAACATTAGTACACAAGGGCAACATCATGAAGTTTACGGAAGGTGCGTTCCGCGATTGGGGATACGCCTTGGCAAAGAATGAATTTGGAGCTACCCTCTTAGATGGTGGCCCATGGATGGAGATCAATAAAGACGGTCGCAAAATTGTGGTCAAAGATGTGATCGCTGATGCCTTCCTTCAGCAGATACTTTTACGTCCGGATGAGTATTCAGTGGTGGCTACTTTGAATTTGAATGGTGACTATGTGTCTGATGCATTAGCTGCAATTGTAGGTGGAATAGGAATTGCACCAGGTGCTAATATCAATTACGTGACAGGTCATGCGATCTTTGAAGCAACACATGGTACTGCTCCTAAGTATGCTGGCCAGGACAAAGTAAACCCTGGATCAGTAATCCTGTCGGGTGTAATGATGCTGGAGCATATGGGCTGGCAAGAAGCCGCTGATATGATTGTTAAAGGTCTTGAAGCTTCTATCGATGCGAAAAGAGTAACCTACGATTTCCATCGTCAGATGGATGGAGCTACTTTATTGAAGTGCTCTGAGTTTGGTGAGGAAGTTGTGAAGAATATGTAATTCAGATCATGAACTGATAATAAAACCCCGGCACTGCTGGGGTTTTTTGTTTTATATATCCCTAATTTCCCTATCTGAAATAATTCCAAAACGATGCGATTCTTATTTATTGCTTTTACAGTCTTAGTCTTTAATAATGCACTCGCACAAAAGAGAGTGAGAGATTACGGAATTGAAATAGGAGTACTTTCACCAGGAACTCACAATGCGATCACTGATGTAAAAGGAGTTTTGGTTGGCCATGTTACTTTAATAGAAGGTGAAAAAGTAAGAACCGGAGTGACAGCCATTGTACCACATGACAAAAATGTTTTTCAAAACAAAGTACCTGGCGCCATTTACATTGGTAATGGCTTTGGTAAGCTTGCTGGCTTCTCACAGGTGGAAGAACTAGGCAATATTGAAACACCAATTATTCTTACTAATACACTAAGTGTAGCTCAGGGTTTGGAAGGACTTATCGATTATACTTTGTCTTTTAATGGAAACAAAGACGTGAGATCTGTTAATGGTGTGGTTGGGGAAACTAATGATGGTGGACTAAACGACATTCAAGTACGACATGTAAAAAAGGAACATGTTGTAGAGGCAATTGAGAAAGCCAAAAGTGGAAAGGTAGAAGAAGGATCAGTGGGAGCCGGTACCGGCACTATATGTTTTGGTTTTAAGGGAGGGATTGGCACATCATCGCGCGTTTTGCCCAAAGAGCTAGGCGGTTATACCGTAGGTGTTTTGACGCAAACTAATTTCGGAGGTGTACTTCAAATTGATGGCGTCCCTGTAGGTGAAGAGCTCGGGAAGTATGCCTACAAAAATGCCATCGAAGGTTCAGTGGATGGCTCTTGTATGATGATAGTAGCTACGGATGCTCCACTGGATGCAAGGAATTTGAAACGCCTTGCTAAAAGGGCGATCATGGGTTTGGCCAAAACAGGAGGAATTGCCTCTAACGGAAGTGGAGATTATGTGATCGCTTTTTCAACCAATGAATCAATCAGAGTTCCTTACCAATCAGAGCCAACAAAAGCTTACGCCTATCTCAACAACGATTATATGAGCCCCCTTTTCATGGCCACCATCGAGGCTACTGAGGAGGCAATTATTAATTCTTTGTTTGCAGCCACTTCAGTAGGGAAATTGAGGAATGGGGAAGAAGTGAAGCCGTTACCGATAGAAAAAGTGATCGAGTTGATGAAGCGATAAACACCTTCTACCCCAACATCCCCACCACAGTCACGGCAGCCTCTTCACCTTTGTTGCCATGTTTGCCTCCGGCCCTTTCCAGTGCTTGCTTCTTGTCAAGCGTAGTAAGTACACCAAAAGCTACGGGTTTTCCTGTGTCTAGATTTACTCTCATGATACCGTTGGCTACCGCATTGCAGATGTAATCGAAGTGCGGTGTCTCGCCTTGTATCACGCAGCCTAAACAAATCACCGCAGCGATATCTTTTTTCTTGGCCATTCGCTGAGCCGCCAGGGGCAGCTCATAGCTTCCGGGCACATTGGTTCTATAAATATTAGTTTTCTTGGCACCCATTTCCAGTAGAGCAGAGTAAGCACCTTCATAAAGTGCTTCGGTGATTTCCTCATTCCACTCTGCCACCACAATGGCAAACTTCTTATTGGCGAGTTTTACTTTACTTTTTCCGGATGTTGTCTTTAGTGGACCTGCCATAATATTTGATATTTGATGAACAAGAAATAAAAAAAGGGATAGTAAACTATCCCTTCAAAGTTATCTAAAGTTTTTTATTAAGAATTGGTCTCCAGCTTCGCTTTGAACTTGCGTGCATTCTGGTACTCTCCAGAATCCCAAAACTCATCGATTATTTTTTGATAAACCGATACCGCCTTATCCTTTTGATCAAGCTTCTCATACGCCAAAGCTTCTTTCATCAAATAGGTAGGAGTAAAGAACTTGTTGGGCTTATAGTTGGATGCCTTGTTGTAATACTTGGCAGCAGACTCATACTCTTTCAATTCCATGTAAGCATCGCCCATGAGGCTATAAGCTCTTGGTTGGATTAGGATATCGTTTGTGCTAAAGTCTTCAAAGTAGAAGATCGCCAACTGAAACTTTCCTTGCTTTAAAGAAATGGCTCCGGCATAATAATTCGCCAGGTTAGCCGCATCTGTCATCCCAAAATCGTCTATGATTTGCTCAAAGCCAAGATTGTTGCCATCTCCCTTTAAGGCGAGATTCAAGCTATCAGCCTCAAAGTAGTGCACTGCTTGAAACATTTCTTTTTGTGCAACTTCCTCCTGGGTACCTACGTAGTATCGGAAACCAAAAAAGCCTCCCACTGCAAGTATCAATGCACCAAGCACACCAAATACAATTTTTGGGTTATCTTCTACCCAATGCTCGATGCCTTCTACTTTTTCAGCGATTGCCTCTGGATTTTCGAGCAGGTCTTTATTTTCTTCTTTTTTTGCCATGATTAATAATAATAGCTGTCAGCTTACCCTGATGTTAAGACAGGGCTGCAAAACTAAGAATTAGCAAATACAAACAAAAGGCTTATTAGTCAGTGATATAAGGATAATCAGTTTGGGCATACACATCTTTCATTGCCTCGCTTGGATCGGGGTAATTAGACTCTTCAGCAAACTTTACGCTTTCTTCTACCTGGGCGGCTACCTTGTCGTCAATGGCATCAATATCTTTTTGGGTTGCCATTTTCCCGTTAAGGATGGTTTTCTTCACCACTTCAAGAGGATCCTTTGATTTATATTCCTTCACCTCTTCTTTAGATCTGTATTTAGCAGGATCCGACATGGAGTGTCCTTTGTATCGATAGGTTCTGAATTCCAAAAGTGTCGGACCATCACCTTTTCTTGCTCGTTCTGCCGAACGGGCTACTGCCTCATGCACTGCTTCCACACTCATCCCATCTACCGGTTCTGCTGGCATATCATAAGAATCGGCCAAAGTATACAGCTCTGTTACATTGGAAGTCCTCTTTACAGAGGTTCCCATAGCGTAGCCATTATTTTCTATTACAAAGATGACCGGTAATTTCCATACCATTGCCATGTTTAGCGCTTCGTGAAAAGCCCCTTGTCTTACCGCACCATCCCCCATATAGCAGATGCACAAATTTTTGGTGCCTTTATATTTTTCGGCAAAGGCAATTCCTGCGCCTAACGGAATCTGTCCTCCGACAATTCCATGTCCTCCAAAGAAATTATGCTCTTTATCAAACATGTGCATGGAGCCACCTTTTCCTTTGGAGATACCGGTCTCCTTAGCATAGAGTTCTGCCATAATAGCATTGGGGTGAGAACCAAGTACAAGAGGGTGCGCGTGATCTCTGTAAGCAGTGATCCATTTATCATCCTTTTCCAAAGCTGTAAAAGCTCCGGCAGCACATGCTTCCTGTCCAATGTAGAGATGACAAAAGCCACGGATTTTCTGCTGGCCATACAATTGCCCCGCTTTTTCTTCAAACTTTCTCATCAGAAGGATGCTCTCATACCATTGCATGTAGGTTTCCTTTGAGAACTCAGTTTTTGAGCCCTTGGAGCTCTTTTTGGCTGATTTGCTTTTGGACTTTGTACTGGTGGCCATTTAATTAACTAATTTTATGGATCGTGAACTGCGAAAATACGGCAGTACGCCTCAATAGCCAAACCCCTTAAAAAATTCACTGTGCACCTTAAAAAGCTCGCTTTATACGACTTTAAAAATTACGAGGAGGCCCATTTTGCTTTTGATAATAAGGTAAACTGCTTTCTGGGTAAAAACGGGGTGGGTAAAACAAATATCCTGGATGCCATATATTATCTGGGGTTTACCAAAAGTGCTCTGAACGGGGTAGATGCTCAAAATGTAAAGCATGGCAAAAACCAGTTTATTGTAAAAGGCCATTTTAACCAAGGCAATCAGAGCGCGGAGGTGATTTGCGCATATGCCATAGGATCTAAAAAATTTATTCGCGAGGACGGAAATGACACGAAGAGGCTTTCAGATCATATCGGTCGATATCCCATCGTACTTGTAGCTCCCAATGATATAGAGTTGGTGTGGGGTGGAAGTGAGCTGAGAAGGAAGTTTTTCGACAGCTTGATTGCTCAACTCGATAAAAACTATTTGGAGTACCTCATTACTTATACCAATCAGTTAAAGCAAAGGAACAGTCTGCTCAGACTTTCGGCTGAGCGTGGAATTGATCATGATCTGCTGGATACGTATGACCAAAGAATTATCCTGTCTGGAAATTATATTCATCGGAAAAGGGCAGAATTCATAAGCTCATTTTTGCCCCTTTTTAAAAGCCATTATGCCTTTCTGTCTGGAGATGCGGAGGAAGTGGTAGACATTCAATATAGGTCTGATTGTACTGGCCAGGATTTTGGAACCATTTTAAAGAAGTCATTAAGGAAAGATTTGATTATCCAGCGCACCAGTGTTGGAATTCATAGGGATGATTTCGTGTTTACCCTGGGAGGGTTTGAATTGAAGCGAATTGGCTCACAGGGTCAGCAGAAGTCATTTTTAATTGGTTTGAAATTAGCGGAATTTCAAAGCATTGAAAATATTAAGAAAGTGAAGCCGTTGCTGCTACTGGATGATATTTTTGATAAACTGGACGATGAACGCATTCATAAATTAGTGACGCTGGTGGTAGATGGTACTTTTGGGCAGTTATTTATTACAGATGCAAGGCCAGACCGAAGTAAGGCCTTGTTGAAGGAAGCCAATGTGGAGGCAGAATTGTTCTATATTAATGGGGGTAAGTTAGTTGAGGTATAATGGCAAATAGATTCAATTCAGGTTCGGGAGACGCAGAGCACATTGGTCAGGCTATTAATAAGCTACTGAGTTCTTACCATATAAAGAGCAAGTTCGATGCTGCCAATATTGTTGGTTCCTGGGAGCGACTGGTGGGTAAGCCTATCGCAAAACGTACAAAAAAGGTATTTATTAAGGACAGAGTGCTATTTGTGCAAATTGAGTCGGCAGCTATGAAACATGACATTAGCCTCCACAAAGGGCAAATCCTGGATATTTTTCAGAAGGAATTTGGGGCTGATGTGGTGCGGGAGATCGTTCTGATGTAACAAATGGCTCTTGGTGGCAGGAAGCCCCTTATTCTTGATTATTTGATTTGATACAAATCTCAAGTCTTCGTTTGTCTAAACCGAAAAACCGTATAATTTTGCACTCCTATTTTTCGGGAACGCCCTTGAGATAGGTATGAAGACTTTAAGGAAAGGCTTTATAACGTTCTTTATTAATGTGAGGAAAGAAGTAGGGGAGATACTCAAGCGGCCAACGAGGACAGACTGTAAATCTGTTGGTGTATTCCTTCGAAGGTTCGAATCCTTCTCTCCCCACTAAAGTAACAAGCGGGAGTAGCTCAGTTGGTAGAGCGACAGCCTTCCAAGCTGTAGGTCGCGGGTTCGAACCTCGTCTCCCGCTCTTTTTGCTGAGAATGAGATATTTTGATAGTTCGCGGGTTCGTCCCGATAGCTATCGGGACGTCTCCCGCTCTTTGTTTAAAGTTCAAAATTTAGGGCTGAATTTTGAATAAGAATTTGGAACCTTGAACTATTAAGCTGTTGTAGCTCAGGGTCTGCCTGCCGAAGCTTAGCGAAGGCAGGGTAGAGCATCCGCCAGCTGGCGGAGAAGAGGTCCCAAAAAGGGCTCAACAGGCAGGAGGATAAAAGCTGTTGTAGCTCAGGGGTAGAGCACTTCCTTGGTAAGGAAGAGGTCGTGAGTTCAATTCTCATCAACAGCTCAAATTCAACGTTGTCAAAGACGTTGAGCACGGACTAGAACAGTTTGGTAATCGATCCAAACGAAGCGCATATTGTGAGTAACTGCTGATAGGTGTGTAGCGAACATCAAGATATCATCAGGAATCATAACCTGCTTTTGGCAGGTGAAAACCCTTTTTCGACAGGCTTATCATGTTTAGGGTGTAATCTTCTCAGACGGGGAAGATGAACATATAGAACACTTTAAACTAAATATACTTTTTTAAATTTTAACTGGGATTTTCAAATATGGCTAAAGAAAAATTTGATCGTTCAAAACCTCACGTAAATATTGGTACCATTGGTCACGTTGACCACGGTAAGACTACGCTCACTGCAGCGATTACAAAGGTTTTGGCGGGTAGAGGACTTGCATCAATGAGAGATTTCTCTTCAATTGACAATGCTCCTGAAGAAAAAGAAAGAGGTATTACTATTAATACTTCACACGTTGAATACTCAACTGACAATCGTCACTATGCACACGTTGACTGTCCAGGTCACGCTGACTATGTAAAGAACATGGTTACTGGAGCTGCTCAGATGGACGGTGCAATCCTTGTGGTAGCTGCTACTGATGGGCCTATGCCACAAACTCGTGAGCATATTCTTTTGGCTCGCCAGGTAGGTGTGCCTGCCCTTGTTGTTTTCATGAACAAGGTAGACTTGGTGGATGATCCAGAATTGTTGGAATTAGTTGAAATGGAGATCAGAGAACTTCTTTCCTACTACAACTTCCCAGGTGATGATACGCCTATCATCCAAGGGTCTGCTTTAGGTGGACTTAATGATGAGCCTAAGTGGGTTGATAAAATCAATGAGTTGATGCAAGCAGTTGATGATTTCATTCCATTGCCTGAGCGTTTGATTGACAAAGATTTCTTGATGCCGGTAGAGGACGTGTTCTCTATTACAGGTCGTGGTACAGTGGCTACTGGCCGTATCGAGCGTGGTGTTATCAACACAGGTGATCCAGTTCAAATTCTTGGAATGGGTGCTGCAGAAGGTTTGTCTTCTACTATCACTGGTGTGGAGATGTTCCGTAAGATCCTTGACAGAGGTGAAGCTGGTGATAACGTGGGTCTTTTGCTACGTGGTATTGAGAAAGACCAAATCGCTCGCGGTATGGTAATCTGTAAGCCGAACTCTGTAACTCCTCACGCTAAGTTCAAAGCTGAGGTTTACGTATTGAGCAAAGAAGAAGGTGGACGTCATACTCCATTCTTTAACAAATACCGTCCTCAGTTCTACTTCCGTACTACTGATGTTACTGGTGAGATCATGCTTCCTACAGGGGTTGAAATGGTAATGCCTGGTGACAACGTATCTATCGAAGTAACATTGATCAACAAGATTGCTATGGAGAAGGGACTTCGTTTCGCGATTCGCGAAGGTGGTCGTACTGTAGGGTCTGGTCAGGTAACTGAGATCTTAGATTAATTCACTGATAATCAGTAAGAAGCGTTCCTGAGAATTTTCTCAGGAACGTTTTTATTTTAGTTGGTTTTGTTCTACCTTTGCAGTCCTTTTGGGCTGAGTACGCGGGTGCAGCTCAATAGGTTGAGTGGTTTCCGCTAAAGGATAAGGTTCAATAAGCCCAATTTGGAGTAAAAAACGGGTGTAGCTCAATTGGTAGAGTAGTGGTCTCCAAAACCATTGGCTGGGAGTTCGAGTCTCTCCACCCGTGCAAAAAGTAAGATTAAAGTCCTTTTCATTAAGGACAAGTAAAAAAAATAAAAGGTTTGAATCTGAGCAATCAGAAAACGAGCCGATCTAAAAGAAGTGATGGAAAAGGTAAAAAACTACATTCTTGATTCGATAGACGAGATTCGCAACAAGGTGTCGTGGCCAAAATTCGCTGAACTCCAAAGTAGTGCTATCCTGGTATTGGTAGCTTCTTTGATCTTTGCCTTAGTAATCGGTTTTATAGACTTAGGCTTCAAAAATGCCTTAGAGTTTTTCTATAAAGAATTTTAAGCGCTGGAGTGATGGGTGAACTAAAATGGTTTGTGCTTCGTGTTATCAGCGGAAAGGAAAAGAAAGTAAAAACTTATCTGGAGACAGAGGTGGAGCGTTCGAAACTTACTGACTTTATTCCACAGATTCTTATCCCTTCAGAGAAGGTGTATGAGATGAGAAACGGGAAAAAGCGAGTAAGAGAGCGTAATTTCTTTCCTGGATACGTACTTGTTTCTGCTGATTTAACCAACGGAGAGGCTTACCATATGGTAAACAGCATTCCTGGAGTGATCGGGTTTTTGGGAGGCAATGGATCAGATGCTTCAAAAGAGCCAGTTGCTCTTCGCCAAAGTGAGGTGAACAGGATATTGGGTAAGGTAGGTGAGATTGATGAGTTTGAAGAAAAACTGGAAACTCCATTTATTAAGGGAGAATCTGTGAAAGTAATGGATGGTCCGTTTAGTGGATTTACGGGCTCGGTGGAGGAGATTTTTGAGGAGAAGAAAAAGCTAAATGTGATGGTTAAGATCTTTGGACGAAATACTCCTGTTGAGCTTAATTATATGCAGGTTGAGAAATTGGATTAAGAAAGACATTGAGTATATCATAATATGGCAAAGGAAATTATAGGTTATTTGAAATTGCAGGTAAAGGGAGGTCAGGCCAACCCGGCACCTCCAATCGGTCCAGCCCTTGGTAGTAAGGGTTTGAACATCATGGACTTCTGCAAGCAGTTCAATGCAAGAACCCAGGATAAGCAAGGACAAGTACTTCCCGTACTGATCAGTATATATAATGACAAGTCGTTTGACTTTGTAATCAAAACTCCGCCAGCGGCTGTATTGATTCTCGAGGCAATGAAAAAGCCGAAAGGCTCGGCAGAACCCAACCGTGCTAAGGTAGGGTCTATCAGCTGGGATCAGGTACAAAAAATAGCTGAAACAAAGATGCCTGACCTTAATGCATTCAAAGTAGAATCAGCCATGAAAATGGTTGCAGGTACTGCAAGAAGCATGGGTGTTACGGTAAGTGGAAACCCACCTTGGAATAACAATTAAGAGATCATGGCAAGGTTAACGAAAAATAGAAAGGCCATAGCGGCTAAATACAACGCAGACACAGTATACTCTTTGTCTGACGCAGCAAGTCTGGTAAAGGAGATCACTTTTACGAAATTCGATTCATCTGTAGATGTCGATGTTCGTTTAGGTGTAGATCCTAAGAAATCAGATCAGATGGTAAGAGGTGTAGTTACACTGCCACATGGTTTGGGTAAGGCGGTTCGCGTGCTCGTATTGTGTTCTCCTGATAAAGAACAGGAAGCTAAAGATGCCGGAGCAGATCACGTTGGTCTGGATGAATACATTAAGAAAATTGAAGGCGGCTGGACTGACATAGATGTAATCATCACTATGCCTACCGTAATGGCAAAAGTAGGTAGACTGGGTAAGGTACTTGGTCCACGCGGTTTGATGCCAAATCCAAAGTCTGGAACAGTGACATTGGAAGTGGGCAAGGCTGTTACCGAAGTTAAGGCCGGTAAAGTAGACTTTAAAGTAGACAAGCAGGGAATCATCCATGCGAGCATCGGTAAAGTATCCTTTACGCCAGAGAAAATTCAAGAAAATGCGACAGAGTTGATTCAGACCATTTCAAAGCTGAAGCCATCCTCTTCAAAAGGAACATATTTTCAGAGCATCACCTTATCATCAACGATGAGCCCTGGAATTCAAATTGACAAGACGACTATTGAAGGTCTATAATAGAATACGACAATGACCAGAGAAGAAAAATCAAACATCATAGAAGCGTTATCTGAAAAATTCAGTCAGAACGAACATTTCTATATTACAGACGCCTCAGGGCTTTCTGTTGCGCAGATAAATGCTTTTCGCAGGCTATGTTTCCATGCGGGTATAGAGTACGGTGTTTACAAAAACACACTTATTCGCAAGGCCTTAGAGAAGCAGGGAGGTGCTAATGAAGAACTATTCAAAGTGTTACAAGGTTTTTCAGGAGTACTTTTTTCGAAGGAGATTGGTAATGCCCCTGCCAAAGTAATTCGCGATTACAGAAAGGGGAAAGAAGGCAAGCCACTTCTGAAAGCAGCTTCCATTGATTCCTCTCTATTTTTTGGAGAGGAGAGTTTGGTTATGCTGGCTGAGTTGAAGTCTAAAAACGAACTCATTGGCGAAATTATTTCCTTACTTCAATCACCTGCTAAGAATGTGGTTTCTGCTCTACAAAGCGGAAAGAACACATTGGCTGGATTGGTGAAGACTTTGGAAAACAGGGCGAACTAGAATTATTGAATTGAACTTTTAAACACTTACAAAAATGGCTGACATAAAATCGTTAGGCGACCAATTAGTTGAACTTACTGTAAAAGAAGTAAACGAACTTGCTTCTTATCTTAAAGAAACTCATGGCATTGAGCCTGCTGCTGCTGCAGTAGCTGTTGCTGCTGGACCTGCCGCTGGAGGTGGAGATGCTGCTGCTGAGAAAACCAATTTCGATGTAGTATTGAAAGCTCCTGGTGCTAACAAACTTCAGATAGTTAAATTAGTGAAGGAACTTACAGGACTTGGCTTGAAAGAAGCTAAAGAAGTAGTTGACTCTGCTCCTAAAACAATCAAAGAAGGTTTACCAAAAGACGAAGCTGAGAGCCTCAAGAAACAACTTATCGAGGCAGGAGCCGAAGTTGAGTTGAAATAATTTTCTTGAAGACGAAGGGTACCGTCTTATAATAAGGAATGAAGACCCCAAATCCTGAATAAGGACTTGGGGTCTACACCTATTTGTACCCATTCACATTTTTAGAGTCCTGGAAATTTAAAACCAATATTACCTTGGCAAAGAAAAACAGTAACGACAGGATTGACTTTTCATCTATTGATAAAGTATTGGAGTATCCGGATTTTCTGGATGTTCAACTACAGTCATTCAGAGATTTCTTGCAAATAGAAACAGCTGCCGAAAGACGTCAAAATGAAGGTCTTTTTAAGGTGTTTGCAGAAAACTTCCCCATCTCAGACTCGCGTGAAAATTTCGTGCTTGAGTTTGTAGACTATACCATCGACCCACCAAAGTATTCTGTGGACGAAGGTATTGATCGTGGATTGACTTACTCTGTTCCATTGAAAGCAAAACTTCGCCTCACTTGTAATGATGAGGACAACGAAGATTTTGAGACTATCGAGCAGGAAGTGTTCCTTGGGAATATTCCATACATGACAGAAAAAGGCTCCTTTGTAATCAATGGAGCTGAACGCGTGATTGTATCACAGCTTCACCGTTCGCCAGGTGTATTCTTTGCCATGAGCAAGCATACCAATGGTACGAAGTTGTACTCTGCACGTATCATTCCTTTTAAAGGATCGTGGATAGAGTTTGCTACTGACGTAAATGCCGTCATGTATGCCTACATCGACCGTAAGAAAAAATTCCCGGTAACTACATTGCTTCGTGCAATTGGTTATGGTACAGATAAAGATATACTCGATTTATTTGGATTGTCTGAAGAAGTGGAGGCCGCTAAAGCCCCTCTTAAGAAGGTAATTGGCCGCAAGCTGGCAGCAAGGGTTTTAAAAACCTGGACTGAAGATTTCGTTGATGAAGATACTGGTGAAGTGGTATCTATCGATAGAAATGAAGTTTTGCTGGAGCGTGATCACATCATCGAGGAAGAAGATGTAGATACTATTGTTGAGTCTGGTGCAAAATCAATCATCCTTCACAGGGATGATGTGAACATTACCGATTACAATATCATCTTCAATACATTAGCAAAAGACAACTCTAACTCAGAAAAAGAAGCGGTAGAGCAAATCTATCGCCAGCTTAGAAATACCGAAGCTCCTGATGAACAAACTGCTCGTGATATTATCCAGAGCTTGTTCTTTAGTGAGAAGCGTTATGATCTAGGTGAAGTTGGACGTTATAGAATAAATAAAAAGCTTGGCCTTGATTTAAGCTTTGATCAGCGCGTATTGACCACTGAGGATATTATCCTGATTGTGAAATACCTGATCGGTTTGATCAACTCGAAAGCCGTAGTCGATGATATCGACCACTTGAGCAACAGAAGGGTGAGAACAGTCGGTGAGCAGTTGTATTCTCAATTTGGTGTAGGTCTTGCCCGTATGGCAAGAACGATCAAAGAAAGAATGAACGTTCGCGACAACGAAGATTTCAAGCCAGTTGATTTGATCAATGCGAGAACGCTTTCTTCGGTGATCAATTCCTTCTTTGGTACCAATCAGCTTTCTCAGTTCATGGATCAAACGAATCCATTGGCTGAGATTACACATAAGAGAAGAATGTCTGCACTCGGTCCCGGTGGTCTCTCACGTGAGCGCGCTGGTTTTGAGGTGCGTGACGTTCACTATACGCACTACGGACGCCTTTGTACTATTGAAACTCCTGAAGGTCCAAACATTGGTTTGATATCTTCACTTTGTGTTCACGCTAAAGTGAACAAGATGGGATTCATTGAGACGCCATATCGTAAAGTTGAAAATGGTAAGGTGAAGTTGAAAGAGGATGTTATTTTCCTTACAGCTGAAGAAGAAGATACTTTCAACATTGCGCAAGCCAATGTGAAGATGTCTAGCTCTGGAGAGATTAAGGACGAAAAAATAAAGGCGCGTTTTGAGGGTGACTTCCCTGTAGTAGAGCCTAGCGAGATTCGTTACATGGACGTAGCACCTAATCAGATTGTATCAATTGCGGCATCTATGATTCCGTTCCTTGAACATGATGATGCTAACCGTGCTTTGATGGGATCTAACATGCAGCGTCAGGCAGTGCCATTGGTGCGCCCTGAAGCACCTATTGTTGGAACCGGATTGGAAGCAAAAATTGCGCTTGACTCCAGGGCATTAGTAATGGCCGAAGGATCTGGTGTAATCGATTATGTGGATGCAACCAAAATCGTAGTAAAATACGATGTATCTGAAGAAGAAGGTCTGGTTCGTTTTGATGACGAATACAAGACGTATGATTTGATTAAGTTCAGAAGAACTAATCAGGATACTTGTATTAACCTTACTCCTATTGTTCACAAAGGGGATAAAGTGGCAAAAGGGCAACCTTTATGTCAGGGATATGCGACAGCAAATGGAGAGCTAGCCTTGGGTAGAAACCTATTGGTGGCTTACATGCCTTGGCAGGGATATAACTTTGAGGATGCGATTGTAATTTCTGAGCGTGTAGTTCGCGATGATGTTTATACTTCTATTCACATCGAAGAATTTGAACTAGAGGTAAGAGATACAAAGCGTGGAGAAGAGGAATTAACTTCTGAGATTCCAAACGTAAGTGAGGAGGCAGTGAAGCATTTGGATGAGCATGGTATCATTCGTATGGGTGCAGAAGTGAAAGAAGGTGATATTCTTATTGGAAAGATTACTCCGAAAGGAGAGTCTGATCCTACTCCTGAAGAAAAACTTTTGAGAGCCATCTTTGGTGATAAGGCTGGTGATGTGAAAGATGCATCTTTGAAGGCGCCTCCATCATTAAGAGGTGTAGTTATCGATACTAAACTTTTCTCAAGACCTAAACGCGATAAAGACCTTCGCGCGAAGTCTAAGAAAGATTTGGATGCATTAAAGAGCCGCTACAGTAAAGAACTTGCTGAATTGCGTGTGGATATGGTGAAGAAACTTACCAGTATTTTAACTGGTAAGACAAGTCAGGGTGTGAAGCATAAATTTGGTGATGAACTGATCACAAAAGGTGTGAAGTTCAGCGCAAAAGTTATCGAGAGCAACTTGTTCCCAGATAAGAACATCTATCGTGATGAGAGTAACTATAACGTTCCGGAAGAGGTAAACCTGATTGCAGATGTAAGTCTGGAAAACTGGACTACTGATGATCATTCGAATGATCTGATTTCAACCGTGGTTAAGAATTACCTCAATAAGCGAAACGTAATAGCGGGTGAGTTCAAGCGCGAAAGATTCACCTTAGAAGTTGGTGATGAACTTCCTGCAGGAATTGTGCAATTGGCTAAAGTATATGTAGCCAAGAAGCGCAAGTTGAAAGTAGGAGATAAGATGGCGGGTCGTCACGGAAACAAAGGTGTAGTAGCACGGATTGTTCGTGAAGAAGATATGCCATTCCTTGAAGACGGAACCCCTGTAGATATTTGTTTGAATCCGCTGGGTGTACCATCACGTATGAACTTGGGTCAGATTTATGAGACCGTGTTGGCATGGGCGGGTAAGAAGCTCAATAGAAAATACGCAACTCCAATATTTGACGGGGCTTCTTTGGAAGAGGTTTCTGCTGAATTGAAAGAGGCAGGTCTTCCAGAGTTTGGACGTACTTATTTGTATGACGGACTTACAGGTGACATGTTTGATCAACCGGTAACAGTAGGTATAGCCTACATGTTGAAGTTAGGTCACCTTGTTGATGACAAGATGCATGCTCGTTCAATCGGACCTTACTCACTTATTACTCAGCAACCATTGGGTGGTAAGGCACAGTTTGGAGGTCAGCGTTTCGGTGAAATGGAGATGTGGGCATTGGAGGCATTCGGTGCAGCACATATACTTCAGGAGATCGACACTATTAAGTCAGATGATGTGATTGGTAGAGCGAAAGCATACGAGTCTATCGTTAAGGGTGAAAACATGAGGAAGCCAAACATACCTGAGTCCTTCAATGTACTTGTACATGAGCTTAGAGGCTTGGCCCTTGAAATCACAATGGATAATTAAGTTTTTCGATACAGACTAAACAAAGACCATGTCGTTCAGAAAAAACAAAAAAATAAATACTGATTTTTCAACCATCACCATCAGTCTTGCCTCTCCTGAATCAATTCTGGAGAGCTCTAACGGTGAAGTGACACAACCTGAAACAATCAATTACAGAACCTACAAACCTGAAATGGGTGGTTTGTTCTGTGAGAGAATATTTGGACCAGTTAAAGACTGGGAGTGTCATTGTGGAAAATATAAAAGGATTCGCTACAAGGGTATTATTTGCGACCGTTGTGGTGTAGAGGTTACTGAGAAGAAGGTAAGAAGAGAGCGCATGGGACACATCGAGTTGGTGGTGCCTGTTGCCCATATCTGGTACTTCAGATCTTTGCCTAACAAAATAGGTTACTTGCTTGGCTTGCCAACTAAGAAACTGGATCAGATCATCTACTACGAGCGTTACGCTGTTATTCAACCTGGTACTAAGGAAGAAGACGGTATTAACAGACTTGATTTCTTAACAGAAGAAGAATACCTGGATATCCTGGATAAACTTCCTCGTGAGAATCAAATGTTGGATGATAACGATCCTAAGAAATTTATCGCCAAGATGGGAGCAGAAGCATTAGAGATGCTTTTGGGCCGTGTAAATCTTGATGAACTTTCTTATCAGTTACGTCATCAGGCAGCTACTGATACTTCTCAGCAACGTAAGGCGGAGGCGCTTAAGCGTTTGAAAGTAGTGGAAGCTTTCCGTGATGCCAATACGCGTATTGAAAACCGTCCCGAGTGGATGGCAATTAAGATGGTTCCCGTTATTCCTCCAGAATTGCGTCCTCTTGTGCCTTTGGATGGTGGACGTTTTGCAACATCAGATTTGAATGATTTATACAGACGTGTTATTATTCGTAACAACCGTTTGAAAAGATTGATCGATATCAAAGCACCAGAAGTAATTCTTCGTAATGAGAAGCGTATGCTTCAAGAGGCGGTGGATTCACTTTTCGATAACTCAAGAAAAGTAAATGCAGTGCGTTCAGATGGAAATCGTGCATTGAAGTCTTTGAGTGATATGCTTAAAGGTAAGCAAGGACGTTTCCGTCAAAACTTGTTGGGTAAGCGTGTTGACTACTCTGGTCGTTCTGTGATCGTGGTAGGACCAGCTTTGAAATTGCACGAGTGTGGTCTTCCTAAAGACATGGCAGCCGAGCTTTTCAAGCCGTTCATTATTCGCAAGTTGATTGAAAGAGGTATTGTAAAGACTGTAAAGTCTGCCAAGAAAATAGTGGATAGAAAGGATCCTGTTGTGTGGGATATTTTGGAGAATGTGTTGAAAGGACATCCAGTTCTTCTTAACCGTGCTCCAACACTTCACAGATTAGGTATTCAGGCATTCCAACCTAAGTTGATTGAAGGAAAAGCAATTCAATTGCATCCTTTGGTTTGTACTGCCTTCAACGCTGACTTTGACGGTGACCAAATGGCTGTTCACGTTCCTTTAGGACAAGAAGCTATTTTGGAAGCCTCTATGTTGATGTTGTCTTCTCATAATATTCTTAATCCTGCAAACGGTGCTCCTATTACAGTGCCTTCTCAGGACATGGTATTGGGATTGTATTACCTGACCAAGGGAAGAAAAGGTGAGAAGGGTGAGGGTAAGATTTTCTATTCACCAGAAGAAGTAATTATCGCACACAATGAAGGTAAGCTTTCAAAGCATGCCATCATTAAAGTGAAGGTGGATGTTAAAGATCCTAAAACAGATAAAATTTCAAGAAAAATCATTGAAACAGTTACCGGAAGGGTAATATTCAATGAGGTTGTGCCAACAGAGGCTGGATATGTAGATGAGTTGCTTACTAAGAAGAAACTTCAGGGAATCATCTCTGATGTATTCAAGCATGCAGGTCAGGCAAAGACAGCCAAGTTCTTGGATGATATAAAAGACCTTGGATTCCAAATGGCCTACAAAGGTGGTTTGTCAATGGGTCTTGGAGATGTTAAAGTTCCTGATGAGAAGAAGGTGCTTGTTGATAATGCGCAGGCTGAAGTTGATGCCGTTTGGAACAACTACATGATGGGTCTTATTACTGACAACGAGCGTTACAATCAGGTAATTGATATTTGGACACGTACCAATACCATGTTGACAAGCACATTGATGCATCAGCTGGAAGACGATCAGCAAGGATTTAACTCTATCTATATGATGATGCACTCCGGAGCCCGTGGTTCCAGAGAGCAGATTCGTCAGCTGGGAGGTATGCGTGGATTGATGGCCAAGCCTCAAAAGAACCTTGCTGGTTCTGTAGGGTCCATCATTGAAAACCCGATTCTATCCAACTTTAAAGAAGGTCTGGATGTATTGGAGTACTTTATTTCTACACACGGTGCGCGTAAGGGTCTTGCCGATACAGCTTTGAAAACAGCTGATGCGGGATACCTGACACGTAGGCTAGTAGACGTAGCGCAAGACTTGGTTATTACCGAAGAAGATTGTGGTACGTTGCGTGGATTGAAAGTAACTGCACTAAAAGACAACGAAGATGTTGTTGAGCCATTGTCTGAACGTATCCTTGGTCGTGTAACTGTGCATGATATCTACGATCCTATTTCTGAAGATTTGATTTGTGGAGCCAATGAGGAAATTACTCAGGAAATTGCCCAGACAATTGAGGACTCTAGTATAGAGGAAGTAGAAATACGCTCGGTACTTACTTGCGAAACCAAAGTAGGAGGATGTGCAAAATGCTACGGAAGAAACCTGGCTACCGGTAAGATGGTACAAGCGGGTGAAGCTGTGGGTGTAATTGCAGCTCAGTCTATTGGTGAGCCAGGAACTCAGCTTACACTACGTACCTTCCACGTGGGTGGTACAGCATCTAACATTGCTGTTGATGCCAACATTAAGTCAAAATTCCCAGGTGTAGTTGAGTTCGAAGGAATTCGTACTGTAGATACCCTTGACAAAGAAGGAAATAAGGTGAAGGTGGTGATGGGAAGAACGGGTGAGGTGAAAATCACAGACAAGGAAAAAGGAAGAGTTTTGATTTCCAATCACGTTCCTTATGGTTCTTTCTTAACAGCCAAAGATGGCCAGAAAGTAGAAAAAGGAGAGACGCTTTGTTACTGGGATCCTTACAATGCTGTTATCTTATCTGAGTTTGATGGTGAGATCGAGTTTGAATCCATTATCGAGGGAGTTACCTACAAAGAGGAGTCAGATGAGCAAACTGGTCACAGAGAGAAAGTAATTACTGATACTAGAGATAAAACAAAGAACCCTGCAATCATTGTAAACGGTAAAGATGAGACCAAAGGATATAACATTCCTGTGGGTGCTCACTTGGCAGTAGACATTGGTCAGAAGACCAAAGCGGGTCAGGTACTGGCTAAGATTCCACGTACTATGGGTAAATCTCGTGACATTACAGGAGGTCTTCCACGAGTTACAGAATTGTTCGAAGCGAGAAATCCTTCCAACCCGGCTGTAGTAAGTGAGATCGATGGTGTGGTTACATATGGTGGAATTAAGCGTGGTAACAGAGAAATCTTTATTGAATCCAGAGATGGTATTCAGAAGCGTTATCTGGTATCTCTTTCAAAGCACATCTTGGTTCAAGACAATGACTTTGTAAGAGCAGGACAGCCATTGTCTGATGGTGCGATTACACCTTCGGATATTCTTTCTATCAAAGGACCAACTGCAGTTCAGGAGTACTTGGTGAATGAGATTCAGGAAGTATATCGTCTACAGGGTGTGAAGATCAACGATAAGCACATTGAGGCTATAGTGAGCCAGATGATGCAGAAAGTAGAGATCATTGACTCTGGAGATACTAGTTTCCTTGTGGGAGAATATGTAGACAAATTCGAATTTAGAGAAGACAACGATGTGATTCTTGATAAGAAGTTTGTGGTTGAAGGAGGGGATTCACAGCGACTCAAACCTGGTCAGATTGTAACTTCAAGGGAGGTTCGTGATGAAAATTCAGCGTTGAAGCGTAAAGATCAGAAATTGGTGGAAGTACGCGATGCAATGCCTGCCGTTTCCAGACCTACACTTCAGGGTATTACTCAAGCTTCTTTGAAAACTGAAAGCTGGCTTTCTGCTGCATCCTTCCAGGAAACTACTAAGGTGCTTAGTGAGGCCGCTATAAGAGGTAAAGTAGATAAGTTGATGGGATTGAAGGAGAACGTGATTGTGGGTCACTTGATCCCTGCTGGTACAGGTCAGCGTAGACTGAATGATGTGATTGTCTCTTCCAAAGAAGAATACGATCGCATGATGCAACAGCGCACCTTATCGGAGCCTATTGAAAAGGAACTACAAGACTAATAACCAAAATAACCAACCCTCCTCTCGGAGGGTTGGTTTTATAATACCATGGCGGAAGAGAAGAAAAACCAGCAAAATCAAATTAACATTGAGTTATCTGAGGAAATAGCAGAGGGGATCTACTCCAATCTGGCTATGATTGCTCACTCCAACAGTGAATTTGTGGTTGACTTTATCCGTTTAATGCCTGGAGTGCCTAAAGCCCGGGTCAAATCAAGGATTATCATTACCCCAGAACACGCCAAAAGACTTCTGGCTGCCCTAAAAGACAATATCGATAAGTACGAAGCCACTTTTGGTCCAATCAAAAGGACAGACGAAATGCCAAAATTTCCTATGAATTTTGGTGGAACCGTTGGAGAGGCCTAAAAACGGCTTTTTGGCCTTAAATAGGCCATAAAAATCTTTAAACAAGGGTTTGCATCCTGTTCTACTTTAGATACCTTTGCAGTCCGAATTTTTTGAAGGTTTTTAAACTAAATATAAATGCCTACCATTCAACAGCTTGTAAGGAAAGGACGGAAAAAATTGACGTTTAAGTCAAAATCCCCTGCCCTTGATTCATGCCCTCAGCGAAGAGGTGTATGCACACGCGTGTATACCACCACACCTAAGAAGCCAAATTCAGCGCTTCGTAAAGTAGCTCGTGTGAGGTTAACCAATAGCAAAGAGGTAAACGCCTACATCCCAGGAGAAGGACACAATCTACAGGAACACTCTATCGTATTGATAAGGGGTGGTAGGGTGAAAGATCTTCCAGGTGTTCGTTACCACATTATCCGTGGAGCTTTAGATACTGCCGGAGTGAGTGGTAGAACCCAGAGCAGATCAAAATACGGAGCGAAACGACCTAAAGCAGGTGCTGCTAAATAATTGATTGAGATATGAGGAAATCAAAACCTAAAAAGAGATACCTACTTCCTGATCCTAAGTTTCAGGATCCTATGGTTACAAAGTTTGTAAACTATATGATGGAACAAGGCAAGAAAAGTGTAGCCTACAGCATTTTCTACGATGCCATCGAGCAGGTAGAAAAGAAAAGTGGTGGTGAAAATGGCCTTGAAGTATGGAAACGTGCGATGAGCAACGTAGCTCCATCTGTAGAGGTGAAGAGTCGCAGGGTAGGTGGTGCAACTTTTCAAGTGCCAATAGAAGTGCGTCCTGAGCGCAAAACGAATCTTACTATAAAGTGGATGATCGATTACGCTCGTGCTCGTGGTGAAAAAACCATGACTGACAAGCTTGCTGCAGAGATTTTGGCTGCATCAAAAGGAGAAGGCGCTGCTATCAAGAAAAAAGACGATACGCATAGAATGGCCGATGCCAACAAGGCTTTCTCTCACTTCCGATTCTAATTAGAACCCCGAAATGGCTAGAGATTTAAAATACACAAGAAATATAGGTATAGCTGCGCATATCGATGCGGGTAAAACCACGACTACAGAGCGCATCCTGTTTTATTCAGGGGTAAGCCACAAAATTGGTGAGGTTCACGATGGGGCTGCTACCATGGACTGGATGGCACAGGAGCAGGAAAGAGGTATCACTATTACTTCTGCTGCAACTACTGTATTTTGGAATTACAGAGATCAAAAATATCATGTTAACATAATTGATACACCTGGTCACGTTGACTTTACCGTAGAGGTAAACCGTTCTCTTCGTGTATTGGATGGTCTTGTGTTTTTGTTTTCAGCTGTTGATGGTGTTGAACCTCAATCTGAAACCAACTGGCGCCTTGCCGACAATTATAAAGTAGCTCGTATTGGGTTCGTGAACAAAATGGATCGTTCAGGAGCTGATTTCTTGAATGTTTGTAAGCAGGTTAAGGAAAAATTAGGAAGTAATGCGGTTGCATTACAGTTGCCGATAGGTGCAGAAGATTCTTTTAAGGGAGTTGTTGACTTGATTAACAATCGTGCAATCGTTTGGAACGAGGAGGATTTTGGAATGACTTTCCAGGAGATACCTATTCCGGAAGATATGCTAGCGGAGACCCAAGAATACAGAGAGAAATTGCTTGAGGCGGTTGCTGATTATGATGAGTCATTGTTGGAGAAGTTCTTTGAGGACCCAAGCTCTATTACTGAAGAAGAAATTCTGACTGCTCTTCGTAAGGCGACTATAGATATGAAGATCGTTCCTATGGTTTGCGGATCTTCATTTAAGAACAAAGGAGTACAAACAATGCTTGACTTGGTGATGGAATTATTGCCTTCACCAATGGACAAGGATAATATTATAGGTACTAATCCGGATACTGAGGCTGAGGTGATCATCAGACCAACTGAAGAGGAGCCTTTTGCTGCATTGGCCTTTAAAATCGCCACTGACCCTTTTGTAGGTCGTCTTTGTTTTGTAAGAGCTTATTCAGGTGTATTGGATTCTGGTTCTTATGTGTACAATACACGTTCTGGAAATAAGGAGAGGATATCCCGTATTTTCCAAATGCATGCCAATAAGCAAAATCAAATTGACAGATTACCTGCCGGTGATATTGGTGCCGTAGTAGGTTTTAAGGATATTAAAACGGGTGATACACTTTGTAATGAGAAGCGAAAAGTAGTTCTCGAATCAATGGTGTTCCCTGAGCCGGTAATCGGATATGCTATCGAGCCTAAGAAGCAGGTAGATGCGGATAAGTTGGGAATGGCTATTTCTAAGTTAGTGGAAGAAGATCCTACTCTTCGCGTTCATACTGATCAGGAGACTGGTCAAACTATACTTAGAGGAATGGGTGAACTTCACCTTGAGATCATTATTGATCGCCTTAAGCGAGAGTTTAAAGTAGAGATCAATCAGGGTGCTCCTCAGGTTGCTTATAAAGAGGCATTGACTAAAGCTATTGAGCACAAAGAGGTATACAAGAAGCAAACTGGTGGTCGTGGTAAATTTGCCGATATCATGTTTGAGATCGGACCACGTGATGATGGTAAGGAAGGCCTTGAGTTTGCCAATGAAATTGTGGGTGGAGTTATTCCTAGAGAATTTATTCCTGCTATCCAGAAGGGATTTGAGCAAGCAATGGTAAATGGTCCTTTGGCTGGATACCCAATTGATTCAATGAAGGTAAGGTTGTATCATGGTTCATTCCACGATGTTGACTCCGACTCATTGTCATTTGAATTAGCTGCTAGAATTGGATTTAGAGAGTCTGCTAAGAAAGCTGGTCCTCAGATCCTCGAGCCAATTATGGCTGTTGAGGTTTTGACACCAGATGAATTTACAGGTTCTGTTACAGGAGACCTTAACAGAAGAAGAGGTATCATGAAGGGAATGGATACGCGCGCAGGAGCTCAGGTTGTTAAAGCTGATGTGCCATTGTCTGAATTGTTTGGTTATGTAACAGATTTACGTACCATCACTTCAGGTCGTGCTGCAGCATCGTTGACTTTCGCCCACTATGCGCCAGTACCTAAGAATCTTGCAGAAAAAGTAATAGAAGAAACAAAAGGAGCTGCTGTCCTTAAATAATTAGATACGATGAATCAGAAAATTAGAATCAAATTAAAGTCCTACGACCACAACTTGGTCGACAAGTCTTCGGAGAAGATTGTTAGGGCTGTAAAGGCAACAGGAGCTGTGGTGAGTGGTCCAATTCCACTACCCACCATTAAGGAGAAATTTACCGTGCTAAGGTCACCACACGTGAATAAGAAATCTCGTGAGCAGTTTCAATTGTGTACCTACAAGCGTTTGGTGGACATTTATTCCAACAGCGCGAAAACTGTAGATGCATTGATGAAGCTGGAGCTACCTAGTGGAGTTGACGTGGAAATTAAAGTATAGTAATAAAGATTTGAGTGAAAAAGCCCTGCCTTTTGAAGGTGGGGCTTTTTTTGTTCCTATTAGATAGAGAGATTAGTCCAGTTTCTTATGGAAGTAAAGTGTGTAGTCGGGTAGCAACTCAGGGTGGGCAATCTTAATGAGGTCTTTCAGGATGATATCTGGTCTTGAATACCCAAGTTCGAGATATTCACTTCCACCCATTGCCCCAACCCTGGCATCATAGGTATAAACAGAAGATCTTTCAAATGACTTGAATAAGGTGTAGCGCCCTTCTGAGCTCTTCATCTCTTCTTTAGATTTAAAATTTCCAACACCAATCCAATAGTCTGCTTCTTTGCCTATGGAAAGCACGGTTTCGAAGCTGAGTTTTAAAAAACCATTACTTGTATCGTCATCCCACAAATAGCGATAGCCAGCATCACTAAAGATTTTAGCCCCGTAATTTTGACCACCTGGGAGAAACCATGCATCTCCATATAGGATGCCACTTATTACAGTTGGTTTAGTGTTAATGTTTTCAACGACCCGTAGATTGCTTAGGTACTCATTTTTTATCGCTGCAAAGATGGAGTCAGCTTTATCTTCCTTTCCTAGAAATAGCGCCATGTACTTAATCCATTCTGCCCGGCCTAAAGGGTGGTTTTCGAGGAATTCTGCATTAATAACAACGGGTATACCGAATGACTTTATTTTGTCAAGCTTGCTCATGTCACCCGCTATGGAATAACCCATTACTAAATCAGGTTGAAGTCCTACCAAACTCTCAATGTTCATGGCATTGTCTATCCCCAGATCCGTTACATACCCGGAGTCAATCCGCTGACGTGCCTTTGAAGAACTGATTAAATCTGTGGATGGAAATCCTACAAGCTTATCCAGTGCATTCAAGTGATCGAGTAAAGCAATGTGTGAAGTTGAAGTGCACACAATACTTTCAATGGGTGTTCGAATCACGGAGACATCTGTACCATGGGGAGGGATTTCTTCATCCTTTGGTACCAATAAATAGGTTATAACTGTTGATGAGTTAGGGTAAGGTTCCAGGAGTGTGACTTCAGTGCTGGCTCCAATTTTTTTAATGGTGAAGCCTTTTGCGAATTCCGTTGACTCAATAGAGGACAAATCTTCCTTGCTCTCGTTTTTATTAGAACAAGCAAAGACAAGAAATGAAATAAAGATGACGATAAGTGAGTTTCTGAACACGATTGCAAGTTTGATAAATTAATTACATTTGCAATGCACTTGGTTTTGATTGTGTAGACTACACAGTCAAATTAAAAGGGAATTCGGTGATTTGTCATTTAGACGAAAAGTCCGGAGCTGTTCCCGCAACTGTAAGCCCAACTCCAAAATAGCGGAGTGAACTTTTACTACTCATGTCATTGTCCGCCAACTGGCGGATGAGAAGGCAGCAAAAGTTGGGTGAGTCAGGAGACCTGCCATTTGCAATATAATTCAATGCTTCGGGTAAAAAGCAGAGAATGGCAAATGATCTCCATTTCCGTTCCCTTTCTTTTTACTCCTTTTTTCAAACTATTAAAAAACTATTCTATGAAAAAGGAGAAAAGAGTTTGGGCAATTGTACTAATTGCCCTGGGGTCGCTGGCCCCCAATCTCACTAACGCACAGCAAGATTCTTTACAATCATTTGATTTGAATGAAGTTGTAATTACAGCTACTAAATTCCCTAAAAGCAGAAGTGAAACCGGTAAGGTGATTACTGTTATTGACTCAGAAGTATTGCAGCGAAGTGCCGGTAAAGATCTGTCTCAGTTATTAAATGAGCAGGTGGGTTTGGTGATCAACGGAGCCAACTCCAATCCTGGAAAGGACAAATCGGTGTATCTGCGTGGTGCCAAAAGTGAGTACACAGTTTTCCTTATCGATGGTATTCCTGTCAGTGATCCTTCGGGTGCTGGGGGCGCATTTGATCCGCGTATGTTTTCGTTAGACCAACTTGAGCGAATCGAAATATTAAAGGGTAGCCAATCCACACTATATGGAAGTGATGCAATAGCTGGAGTAATTAATCTTATTACAAAAAAAGGTGGTGATCAGCCTTTTGGTGGAAGTGCCACTGTGGGTTATGGTAGTTTTGATATGCTGAAGGCTAATGGAAGCGTGCAAGGCACGACATCCCTTGCAGATTACAATATTGGATTTGGACACACGAGTGCTACAGGTATAAGTGAAGCTAAGGACTTAGATGGTGTGGGAGGTTTTGATAGGGATGGTTTCGAACAAAATGCTTTAAATGTAAGTGCTGGACTCAAATTGATTCCTTCACTGACAGTGACACCATTTTTCAGGTTCACTGATTATGACGGTGAATTTGACGGTGGATCATTTACTGATGATAATTCTACATACAACTCTACTCTCATTAATCCTGGTGTAAGCTCGCAATACAAATTCAGTAATGGGGCTATTCATCTTCTGTACGGTCATAATAGCACAGACAGAAAATTTGATGGACCCTTTGGGCCTACTGAGTACAAAGGGCGGTTTGATAACGCGGATTTGTTTTTTAACTATGACTTAAACGACAGGATTCAATTACTGAGTGGGGTCAATTATCAAAACCAAAAAATGATTGATGCTTCATTGGCAATTGAGCAGCCCGATGCGCAATTGGTAAGCCCATATGTTTCATTGTTTTTAAATAATGTTAATGGTTTTTCGCTGGAATTGGGAGGAAGATATAACCATCACAGTAAGTATGGAAGTAATACTACTTTCAGCTTTAATCCTACTTATAAAATTAATCAGAGTTCGAAATTGTTTTTCAATTATTCTACAGGGTTTAAAGCGCCAACACTGCAACAACTGTATGGTGCATTTGGAGCCAATGAAGACTTGAAACCAGAAAAAAGTTCAAGCCTTGAAGTTGGCCTAGACTTTATCCCAAATAATAAACTTGGAACAAGGCTGACATTTTTTAGCCGCAGCGTTGATGACGTAATCGTGTATACTTTTACCAATGGTAATATCAATCTTGATCAGCAGGATGATTTTGGATTTGAAGTGGAGCCAACCTATAAAGTAAGTGAAAAAGTGACCATCAGAGCTTACTATTCACTTGTTGATGGCGAAGTAACTACCAAGGAGAATGGTAAGGACTCAACGTATTTTAATCTATTGCGAAGACCTAAACACACCATAGGGTTAAATGTCGGGGTGCAGGTAACTCCTCAACTTTACATGAGCCTCAATGGCAAAACATTCAGTGAAAGAAAAGATTTATTTTTCAATCCAGATAATTTTTTCACTGCAGAGCAAGTAACACTTGATTCCTATATCCTAATTGATATTTATGTAGAATACAAAATGGTAACAGATAGACTTAAGCTTTTCGTAGATCTTAGAAATATTCTTGATCAGGACTATACTGAGGTATATGGATATAACACGATGGGTGTCAATCTAAATACAGGCTTGAATTTTAGGTTTTAACCTGCTTCGAAGATGAATACAGCCCACACTAAAACCTGTAGCGAATGTAATGCTCAGTTTTCGTGTGGGCGTTCTGCTGAAGGAAATAGTTGTTGGTGTGCGTCACTACCGAATATTGTAGAGATTGGCTTAAAGGATTGCTGGTGTAAATCCTGTTTGATCAAGCAAATCAATAAGCAGATTGATCAGTTGCTCAATGATATTGATACTGGAAAAACAGCACGTCCGGATTTCACAAGATATCAAACCTCACAACTTGTTGAGGGAATTGATTTTTATATGGAGTCCGGTATGTATGTTTTTACAAAGTGGTACCATATTAAGCGAGGATACTGTTGTAATAGTGGTTGCAGGCATTGCCCTTATCGTGGCAATGATGTGTAATAATTATTGTTTGCCAATGAGTTGAATAAAACTCTCAACAATTTCTCTTGAAGCGGCTCCAGGACTTATTGTACCTCTCTCAATTTGAAGTTCTGCTTGATTTATTTTTTTGATGAGGATTTTATGCTTCATAATTTCCTCTTTAACTCTTTGTTCAATCGAAGAGTGAAACCAGTTCTTGTTCTGAGTGGTGCGTTGCAGCGCTAGGAAACCGTTTGCGGTGGCAAATGTTTTGTAGTCCTCAATCATTTCCCAGGTTTCCTTTAAACCTGTTTTTTCGACAGCTGACGAAACCAACACTTTGGGCGTCCAACCAGATTCAGTGGGAGGGAAAAGATGAAGAGCGTGCTGATAATCTGCTTTGGCTTGATTCGCTTGCTTTTTAAGATCTCCATCAGCTTTGGTGATCACCACACCATCAGCCATTTCCATTATTCCTTTTTTTATCCCTTGCAATTCGTCTCCGGCTCCTCCTATTAATAGTAAGAGGAAAAAATCCACCATGCTTCTGACCGCAATTTCCGATTGTCCTACACCTACCGTTTCTATAATGATCACATCAAATCCTGCGGCTTCACATAAAAGAATCGCTTCCCTTGTATTTTGCGCAACGCCACCTAAAGTACTGGCAGCAGAAGTGGGTCTGATGAAGGCGTTATCATCACGGGATAGTTCATCCATTCTTGTTTTGTCGCCCAGTATACTCCCTTTTGTTCGTTGGCTGCTTGGGTCTATGGCCAGCACTGCTAGTTTCTTTCCAATGGAGGTCAGGTATTTCCCTAAGGCTTCTATGAAAGTACTTTTACCGACACCAGGTATTCCGGTTATCCCTATTCGAATCGATTGTCCGCTATGAGGTAAAATTTTTTGAATTAGTTCTTCTGATAATAACTGGTCGGATGAAAGCCTACTTTCTACTAAGGTGATTGCCCTGCTGAGTAGCACCCTGTCATGGTTGAGGATACCTTTAGCGTAGGCATCAGCGGTAAGTCTTGAGGTGGATGGAGCAGGCTTACGAGTAGGACTTCCCATTGTTAGTTTTTTGCTGTTGACGAATGAAAATCAATAAACATTTGATTCAAGTCAGTATTTGGTGATTTCATTGTCAAAGTTTACCCCTTGTTGCTCCAATGAGCATCCATCAGTAAAGCATTGATTATTTGGGACTAATCAATAATCTGGGTTAAATTTACTGATTGCAGGCAAGCTTTAAATCTTTTCATGCGGAAATTCTTCACTGATGTAATCTTTACCACTCTCTTTGTGTTCGTCACTTTGGGAGGTATTGTTCAGATAACAGATCTGAGAATTTTTAGTGCATTTGACCCCCTTGGTCAGGCTTTGGGAGATATGGAACTCTCGGACATAGCTTTCTCCCAGTTGAGGAGTGATCCTACAATCGATACGAATATTGTAATTGTGAATATTGGTGCCTTGCCAAGGCGAGGCGTGGCTGAACAAATACGAATACTAAACAAGTATAACCCTAAGGTAATTGGCATCGATAGTTTTTTTGATTGTAAAAATGGTTTGCGCGATACCGTTAACTGTCCTCAGTTGATTGATGTGATGGGCAATGCCATGTTAGGCAATCAAATTGCCGAAGCGAGAAACGTAGTAATGGTAACTAGAGTTACTCAAACGGATTCACTTTTTAATACAGGTATTTATGATCAGTACGATTCGTTAGAACGTACTGATGCTGACATAAGGGGCAATGCATTTGAAGGATATGCCAATCTACCAACGGATGCCGATAATCAAGAATCATTTAAAGCTTGTAGAACTTTCATGCCAAGGTTGGAGGTAGGCGAAGATACACTTAATGCGTTTGGAGTAGAGGTGGCCCGTATTTATGCTCCGGAAAAAACAAATCGGTTTTTAGATAGAGACAATTACGAGGAGGTAATTAATTACCGTGGGAACATTTTGGATTTTTATGGAGCCTCCTCTTTTGCAGGAAGATATTATGCGCTGGATTGGTACCAGGTATTGAATGAGGAGTTTTTTCCTGGACTGATCACAGATAAGATTGTGCTTATGGGGTATATGGGTGATGATTTTTCTGATACATCATGGGATGATAAATTCTTTACCCCACTGAACAAACAATATGCCGGTAAGGCCAACCCTGATATGTATGGGCTGGTGGTACACGCCAATATTGTTTCAATGATTTTAGCCGAAGATTATATTGAAGTAATGGCCGCCTGGCAGGAGTGGTCAATTGCAATTATCATCTGTATGTTAAACGTGGCATTATTTTGGTTTATATATAGAACATCACCCGACTGGTTTGACGGTGTAAGCGTGATCATACAGTTGGTACAGATTGTTTTGCTCTCATTTTTAATGATATACTTCTTTAACTGGTATAGTTTTAAATTGGATCTAACAATTTCATTAGGTGCTTTGGCAGTTGTTGGTACGTGTTTTGAGCTCTACCAAAGTGCGATTTTGAAGGTGTTTGAGTGGGCTAAAAACAGACTTACCAAACGCAGACAGAGGGTATTAACCTCCGAATAATGGATAAAAATTAGTAACTTAGTATTCTAAATAGTTGATAACACCATGAAAAACAGCAAGTTAATTCTAGTCTTAGGCTTTATTTTTGCAATTACTGCGGCATTTGGACAGGATTATGCCTTCAAGGTTCTCGCTAATAAAGGAACCAATGAGGTAAAAAGTGGCGATTCCTGGCAGGCTATTAAAACCGGTGCCAGCTTGAATACAGCCGATGAGGTAAGGCTTTCTGAAAATGCCTATTTGGGCCTTATTCATAAAACAGGTAAACCCCTTGAGGTAAAAAAGGCAGGGCCCTACAAAGTGGCCGATTTGGCAGCCCAGGTACAGGGTGGAGGCACCAGTGTGTTGAATAAGT
Source organism: Cyclobacteriaceae bacterium (assembly GCA_040216665.1). Lineage (GTDB taxonomy): Bacteria > Bacteroidota > Bacteroidia > Cytophagales > Cyclobacteriaceae > ELB16-189. The sequence continues at coordinate 692,783 of JAVJOQ010000010.1, forward strand.
ACACGGATTTTATTCTAAGCAGCAACTCAGCTGAGGCCAAGAAAAACAGGCTAAGTGCTACAGGGGCTGTTCACCGCGGATTGGAGGACATTAAAGTTTACTTACCTGAAAATCAATACTCTGGTGTATTCAGTAAAAAAGCTGTGATCAACTGGAGTGCTGAAAAGGGTGGAGCACCTTATATCGTAACCTTCAAGAATATGTTTGATGATGAGTTGATGAAGGTAGAAACTCCTGAAAATTCCATAGAAGTAAATCTTTCAGATCCGAAATTGGCCAATGAATCGGCCATTTTGATCGAGGTGAAGTCAAAAACTGACCCTAACGTAAAATCGGAACAACATCTCATCAAAAAACTGTCTGCTGCCGAGCAGGAGCGTGTTACTAAAGCACTGGCTGAAATAAAGGGAGTGGTAGATGAGGAGACAGCGCTTAACAAGTTTATAATGGCTGGATTCTATGAAGAGAACAAATTGTATGTGGATGCAATAACCGCATATGAAGAGGCAATTAAGATGGCTCCTGATGTAACTACTTACAAGGAGGCCTATGAAGAGTTCCTTTTGAGGAACAAGTTAAAAGAACAGAAATAAGAGAAATTTTTTATAGCATTAAAACCCCATTCTGACAAAGGATGGGGTTTTTTAGTTTTGCGCCAGCCATGGTTTTTTTGGCTTGTATGGCGCCATTATTATCCTAATTTTGTGACCCTAACCTAAGTACTATCATGAGCGTATTGGTAAACAAAAACTCCAGAATAATTGTCCAGGGATTCACAGGTTCGGAAGGGTCATTCCATGCCGGACAAATGATTGAATATGGAACTAATGTTGTAGGTGGCGTAACACCGGGCAAAGGGGGACAGGAGCACTTAGGTCGTCCAGTTTTCAATACCGTGAAAGAAGCAGTTCAAAAAACCGGAGCTGATGTTTCGATCATTTTTGTGCCTCCGGCATTTGCGGCAGACTCAATTTTGGAGGCGGCTGAAGGAGGAATTAAGGTGATAGTAGCCATTACCGAGGGTATCCCGGTAAAGGACATGATGAATGTGAAGAAATTTGTAAAAGAGAAGGGAGTAACGCTTATAGGTCCTAATTGTCCAGGTGTAATTACCCCTGGTGAGGCCAAGGTGGGTATCATGCCTGGCTTTGTATTTAAGAAGGGAAGAATAGGCGTGGTTTCGAAATCAGGAACCCTTACCTACGAGGCGGCAGATCAAATTGTAAAGGCAGGGTTGGGAATATCAACAGCCATTGGAATAGGCGGAGATCCTATTATTGGAACCCCTACAAAAGATGCAGTAGAAATGTTAATGAAGGATCCTGAAACGGATGCAGTTGTGATGATCGGAGAGATTGGAGGAAACTATGAAGCAGAGGCTGCACGTTGGATCAAAGAAAGTGGAATCAATAAGCCGGTTGTCGGATTTATTGCAGGTCAAACTGCACCTCCGGGACGGAGAATGGGACATGCCGGAGCTATAATAGGTGGAGCCGAAGATACGGCTGAAGCTAAGATGAAAATCATGCGCGAATGCGGTATTCACGTGGTGGAGTCGCCCGCTTTGATTGGCGAAACCATGCTGAAGGCCCTGGGTAAATAAGACTTCAACTATAAGAGTTCGTTGGCCAAATTGGCCAGTTCAGAACGCTCTCCTTTTTCAAGGGTAATGTGGGCGTATAACTCATGATCTTTTAGCCGATCAATCAGATTGGATAATCCGTTACTTTGTGAATCCAAATAAGGGGTATCAATTTGATAGATATCACCAGTGAAAATGATTTTTGTGTTTTCTCCTGCACGAGTGATAATGGTTTTCACTTCATGAGGAGTTAGGTTCTGAGCCTCATCAACGATAAAACAAATATTGGAAAGACTCCTCCCTCGGATATAGGCCAGGGGTGTGATGACCAGCTTTTCAAAATTGATCATTTCGGAGATTTTACTGTACTCTTTATCTCCTTCCCCATATTGATTTTGAATAAACTTTAAGTTATCCCAAAGCGGTTCCATGTAGGGGTTGATCTTTGACTTGATGTCACCTGGAAGAAACCCAATGTCCTTATTACTTAAAGGAACAATTGGTCTCGCGAGGTAAATTTGTTTGTATTCCTTTTTCTGTTCAAGAGCGGCAGCAAGCGCAATCAGGGTTTTGCCCGTGCCTGCAACACCCTGAATAGAAACCAGTTTGACCTCTGGTTTAAGGACTGCGTGAATAGCAAAAGCTTGTTCTGCATTTCTTGGCTTTATGCCATAAGCGTTTCTTTTTTCCACCTGCTCTACCATGCCGTTGGCAGAATTGTAAAAAGCCAGCACAGATTTCTTACCACTTTTAAAAATGTAATAGTGGTTTTTCATAGGTGTTTGCCTTCCCAGAATATCTTCTGGAGGACAATACCCTTTATCATATAGCAGGTTGATTACATTTGGGTCAACATCTTCTACCACGGTTTTTCCGGTGTAGAGAGAACTTATGTTTTGAATTTTTCCGGTGGTATAATCTTCAGCTTGAAGGCCCAAGGCTTTAGCTTTGAGTCGTAGGTTTACATCTTTGGAAACCAGGATTACCTTTTTTCCTTTTTCATCTTTTTGAAGATGCAACGCAGAGTTGAGAATGCGATGATCTGGTTTGTCTTCATCAAAAACCTTGTTGGCATCTAACGTACCGTTACTACCGGTATCCATAAGTACCTTGAATTTGCCCTTACCTTTCCCATTGAGGGGATTCCATTGGTGCAACATCTGGTCTTTGGCCAGTTTGTCAATCAGGCGAATAAATTCTCTGGCCTCAAAATTTTTGGTATCGTTTCCTTTTTTAAAGTTATCCAGTTCCTCCAGCACAGTAATGGGGATACCGATGTCGTGCTCGTCAAAATTTAAAATGCTGTTGTGTTCGTAGATGATAACCGAAGTGTCAAGGACAAAGATTTTATTCTCTTTCTTGCTTTTTGCCATACTCAAAAAACTTTTAAGGTCCAGTCAAAAAAAATGCGAAGATACGTCTCTTACAATGGGTTTATAAACGGCCTTGTAAGTATGAAACGTATCTTCGCAAAATCTCTTTCGTTAAATAAAGCTAACAAAAGGTGTGGGATTATTGCAATCAGTTTGATTAATCTTTTAATACTAATTTATCATGCCCCCCAGCGATCCATCTTCTTCCTCCTCATCATTTTCTTCTTCAGTAGGCAGGTTAAACATTCCACTTAGTAAATCTTTAAACTGTAAACCGCTAACGAGGTTATTCTTACTGATTTGGCTGTATTCTGCGAGGCCATGCAGGGCAAACTCCATTAGCAGTAATTTTGTGGTTTTATCCTCTTTGCTATGGTGTTCGTTTACAAGTTCCTTCAGTCCAGGGATACCATCAAGTATTTTCCTGTATTCAGTTTCGGACATGTCATGCAGAAGGTCTATGGTATTGCCATCTCCAAACCATTCAGATATCTTTTTATAGGGGCTTTTTTCTTTTTGTTTTCTGAATTTATCGGGGTCAGGAAAATAATTGGTGAATTGTGACCGGACTGCTTTACCAATAAGATTTTGAGCTACAATACCCGGTCCCTCTTGTTCTCCCTCATAGACTAATTCTACTTTACCTGTTATTGAAGGAATTACTCCTATGAAATCCGTGAGTCTAATATTAGCTGATCCTTCTCCATTGATAATGCTTCTGCGCTCTGCGGCAGCAACCAAACTTTCAAAGGCCGAGATAGTGAGACGAGCAGAAACGCCACTTTTGGCATCTACAAATTCACTCTTGCGTGCTTCCACGGCAATCTGTTCTACAAGGTCTTTTACAATTTCTGAGGAGGTAACGATCTGTCGTTGGGCTTCTTTTATTTCTGCCTCTTGCTGTGTGATTTTTTTACCAATCTCAATCGACTTTGGATAGTGAGTAATAATCTGACTATCAATTCTGTCTTTTAATGGTGTCACAATACTTCCACGATTGGTGTAGTCTTCGGGATTAGCAGTAAAAACAAATTGAATTTGTAAAGGCAACCTTAGTTTAAAACCCCTGATCTGAATGTCGCCCTCTTGAAGAATATTAAAAAGAGCAACTTGGATTCTTGCCTGCAAATCCGGTAACTCATTAATGACAAAGATGCCTCTGTGAGATCGTGGTATGAGTCCGAAATGAATTACGCGCTCGTCAGAGTAAGGAAGTTTTAGCGATGCAGCTTTAATAGGGTCTACATCTCCAATAAGATCTGCAATGGAGACATCCGGTGTTGCGAGCTTTTCAGTATATCTTTCATCGCGATGAATCCATGTGATGGGCATTTCATCACCCAGTTCATTCAACTTATCTTTACCATACCTTGATATGGGTTTGAAAGGATCATCATTTAATTCAGAGCCTTCAATTGCTGGAATGTATTCATCAAGAAGCTGAATCATCAGCCTGGCTATTTTAGTTTTGGCTTGTCCTCGTAGCCCTAGTAAGTTAATGTCGTGACCAGCGAGCAGAGCACGTTCAATATCGGGAATTACCGTTTCCTCATATCCCCATATTCCCTCAAATACATTTTCCTTTTGGCGGAGCTTAGTAATCAGGTTGTCTCTAAGCTCATCCTTGATACGCTTAGCGTGATAGCCTTCTTTTTTAAGTTGTCCTAGTGTTTTTATTTTGTTTGTATCGATCATGTTCTCAATGCTCTCTTATAAATTTTTCCTTCTATTTTTTCTAAAATCTTCAAACACCAGATTCCCCAACCCTTGCAGGCTACTGTAATAGGCATTGCCATTATTGGCTTTGGTAAACTCTCTTACAAAGGCTTTTAGGTAGGGATCTGTGGCAATCATAAATGTCGTAACAGGTATTTTTATTTTACGCAATTGCCCCGCCAGATTAAGTGTCTGCTTCAATATTTTCGGATCCAACCCAAAACTATTTTTGTAATATTTGATTCCTTGCTTTATACAGGTCGGCTTGCCGTCAGTAATCATAAAAATCTGCTTATTGGAATTTTTTCTTCTTCGAAGAATATCCATGGCCAGTTCCAATCCTGCTACTGTATTGGTGTGATAAGGGCCGACATTCAAATAGGGGAGGTCTTTGATTTCGATCTGCCAGGCATCATTTCCAAAAACTAAAATATCCAATGTGTCTTTTGGATACTTTTTGGTGATCAACTCTGCCAAAGCCATGGCTACTTTTTTAGCTGGGGTAATCCGATCTTCTCCATAAAGAATCATGGAGTGGGAAATATCAATCATTAGTACCGTTGAGGTCTGAGTCTTAAACTCACTCTCCATCACTTCTAGATCATTTTCAGTCATTTGAAAATTATCCAGGCCATGATTGATCTGTGCGTTCCTCAGCGAGTCAGTGATCGAAATTTGCTCAAGCGTATCTCCAAATTCATAATCTCTCCTGTCTGTGGTGGCTTCATCACCCTGCCCACTATGATTGGTTTTGTGTTCTCCTCCTTTCGATTTTTTAAGTTTACCAAAAATCTCCTCTAAAGCTGATTTTCTTAAATCCTGTTCCCCTTTTGGGTTAAGTTTAAATTCGCCATCAGGGCCTTCTTCACTAACAATTCCTTTTTTCTTTAGATCTTCAATAAAATCTCCCATTCCATACTGATCGTTGGTCAGTTTGTATTGACGATCAACCTCTGTAAGCCATTGCAAAGCTTCTCCTGCATTACCAGAGGTGATTAGGACCAATTGCATAAAGATCTTAAGCAGTCTGTCAAAATCACTTTTTTCGCTGTCTGGGGGCGGTGTATACTTTGAAAATCTATATCCTAGCATAATAAGTTGCTTCGTAGCAATTTAACTTTAATTAAACCAAAAAATTGGGCTTTGTGTTCATGACTCCACCTCATTTGTGGCAAGAATTATCATTAAGAGATGCACTGGTTAAAGAACCCATGTAATAAATGTAACATGTCGCTAAAATTTCTTTAGCCCTGCAATTGTAATTTTGTGGAATGTCTAATTTAATCTGTGTCTAAAAATGAGAACTATTGTCTTGCTATTTATTGGAATGGGGATGTTGTTGGTATCCTCATGTTCTAGTTATACTTGCCCTACCTACGCCAAAACGCCAACTCCCAAGCACTGGGCAGAGAGCAAGATATAATTCGTTTAAGAACGGACAGGAGCTCGATCCTTTTCTTTATGACTTAAGGGAGTCCTTGTTCCGTACACATAATCCCACAACGGAGAAGATACGCCATAGGCACCATCGCCATCTTTATAGTGGTGAATGCTGTGGTTTATCCAAAGGAACTTCAACACGTTTTTTGGTGGCTGATAGGCGTGTACCATATAGTGGATCGCAAGATAAAGAGCATACCCTACTAGAAATCCGGGTAAAAAAGAGAAAACCAAGTCTCCTAAAAACAATCTGAAAAAAAAATAAGAGTAATGTTGATATGGTTATGCTGAGCAGTGGAGGCATTGCCAACCGACTCTTATCTTTTGGAAACTCGTGATGCACTCCGTGCATGGTATATTGCAATTTTTCTCTGAGAGCAGTGTAAGTCTTCATATGGAACAGATGGCGGTGCACCAGATACTCCACCCAGGTAAACGAAAGTAACCCTGCGATAAACATCAGGATGGAGAGCCCCAACGTCAACGAGGTATGGGTGACATTCCAATAAAGTAGTGTGGAGGAGTAAATGAAAAAAATAATCAATGGCACAGCGATATGTGTGCGGGAAAGCTTTTCTAAAATTGGATTTTTGAAAAGCTGCTTGCTTCCCTTGCTTTGCGGTCTCATTTCATTTTTCATAGTATCACGTTTTCAACTCCCAACTATCAGACTACTACAAAACTCAGCCTAAGACGCTAATCAGATGGCCACTCTTTCAGCTGATTTATCAATTACCTTCCTATAATAATTTTCATAGAGTGGCAGAATATTTGAGATATCAAATTCCTGCGCCCTCTTCAATGCGTTCTCTTTAAAGGTATGAAGATTTTCCTTATTTAGAATATACAGTGCATTCTTAGACATGCTCTCCACGTCCCCCACCTCGCTTAAAAAGCCGGTAACTCCATCAATATTAAGCTCTGGTATACCTCCGGCATTAGAAGAGATTACAGGTACCTCACAGGCCATGGCCTCTAGCGCGGCTAGCCCAAAACTTTCCTTTTCAGAAGGCATTAGGAACAAGTCGGCTACAGAGAGAACTTCTTCAATAGCTTCTAGTTTTCCTAAAAAACGGATGTCGTCTTCAATCCCTAATTTTTTAGACAAATCTTCTGCGCCTGAACGCTCAGGGCCATCGCCAATCATTAATAATTTGGCAGGTATTTCTCTTCTGATGTTGTTAAATATCTTCACTACGTCTCCAATCCGTTTCACTTTTCTGAAATTGGAAATATGAACGATAAGAACTTCATCATTAGGGCATATCGCCTTTTTAAAGTGATCCTTTTTCTGCTTTTTAAATTTCCCCAGATCGATAAAATTGGGGATTACCTCTATATCCTTTGTGATGTCGAAGAACTCAAAAGTTTGATACCTGAGATCTTTGGAAACTGCAGTGACTCCATCCGATTCATTAATGCTAAAGGTTACTACAGGTTCGTACGATGCATCTTTGCCAACCAAAGTAATGTCTGTACCATGAAGTGTAGTGACAACAGGGATAAAGATTCCTTGCGTTTTTAATATCTGCTTGGCCATGTAGGCGGCAGAGGCATGAGGTATGGCATAATGAACATGAAGGAGATCAAGTTTTTCATTTTTTACCACACTTACCATTTTGCTTGCTAAAGCCAATTCATAAGGAGGGTATTCAAACAATGGATAGGTGCGAATATCTACTTCGTGGTAGAATAAATTTTCATTCAGGAAATCGAGACGGCTGGGCTGAGAATAGGTAATAAAGTGAATTTCATGTCCTCCTTTGGCCAGGGCCTTTCCTAATTCTGTGGCCACAACCCCGCTTCCTCCAAAGGTGGGGTAACATACAATTCCTATTTTCATTTTTCCTGCCTCCATATTTCTTGTCATTAACCCGTTTTTTAGGTGTTTAGTTTCGTCCTAGCATCAATTTTGATACTTCGCAAAGTCAAAAATGGACTGATAGATGATATCCTGTATTCTAGGACGGATATTGCCCGTTAATAGTTTAGTATTGAGCATGTCAGGGTATACTCTATTCGATAAAAAGACAAAAACCAGGTCGAATTCTGGATCTACCCACACGGCCGTCCCCGTAAATCCTGTATGACCGAAAGTCTTTGGAGAGGCATATAGTGAGGTGGGACCGTTCCATTCACTTACAGTGGGTTTGTCCCAGCCTAATCCTCGTCTGTTGCTGTCATACTGCTTTTGCGTAAACAACTCGATGGTTTCTGGTTTAAAGAATTGCTGACCACCATAGCTTCCCTTTTGAAGCCACATTTGACCGAGCTTGGCCAGGTCATTGGCGTTGCTAAATAACCCTGCATGGCCAGCTACGCCACCATGCATCGCTGCGCCCTGATCGTGTACATACCCCACTAACATACTCCCCCTGAATTGTTCGTCTACTTCAGTGGGTGCAATCTGCGTTTCAGGAAATCTTTCCAGGGGCAAAAAACCAGTAGTAGAGGCGCCCATTGGTTCATAAATGTTTTGAGATAGGAAATCTTGCATGGGTTGATTCAGCATTCTTTCTGCCAATCGTTGCATCATATAAAAACCCATATCGCTATAGGTATAATCGTATGGAGTTTTGATTTTCTTTTCCCTGATTTTTGCATTGATGATCCAGTGCCACAAACTATCCTTCATCACCTTGGTGGCAAATAGATCTTTTGCCACAGGAAAAGGATACCCCTCATTTTGATTGCGGCTGTAGTAGTTGGGCAGAAGGGTTGAATCTTCCATGGTTTGAAGCCAGTAAGGAAGGTAGGGCCACAGTCCCGCTTGATGCGTAAGGATGTCTTTGATGATGAAGTCCTTTTTACTGGTGTTTTTTAGTTCAGGAAGATAAACTGATAATTTTTTGTTGACATCAATGATCTTCTTTTCATGCATAAACATCACCGTTTGAAGTGTGGCTGCTACTTTGGTAATGGAAGCCAGGTCATAGATAGTTTGTGGAGTGGTAGGGTCAAGACTATCGTACGTCTTCCATCCATATGCTTTATTGAAAATTATTTTTCCGTTTCGCGCCACAATAACATTGCACCCGGGTGTGGCTGCTGAATCGATGGCTTGTTTTATTACAGCATCAATTTTTTGTAGTGTACGACTGTCCATCCTCACCTGCTCAGGGATGCCATAGGCGAGCCTGTTGAGTTTTTTGTTAGGGGCTCCTTCTATTCGGTCGAATAAGTTTTCAATAGCGATAGGAGTAACTCCCTTGGCTTGTTGTGAGCCAAAAATTACCTGAGCAGTAAGCATTGGGACAGGCTCCATGTCAGTGTAGGATAGGAGTAAGGCTTCCGGTTTTTCAAGTCCTTCGAGATCATAAGGATTTCCAAATGAAACTACAATTGTGGTTTGCTGACCAATGATTTTATTCAGCCATTGTATCCAGCTATTTATCTCGGCAGGTTTTAAAGAGTAAAGGCTAACTACCAGAACATCATAATTACTAAGCTGCTTTTCAATCGAATTGGCCTCACTTTGATCGAGCACATCGAACAAATCAAAATGAGTGTAATTATTAAGGTATTCCTGAAAAGTGGCTTTATCTCCCTGTCCAATGCTGAGAGATGCAAATCTTTTACTGTCAAGCGTTTTGATTGGGATCAATTCAGATTGATTTCTAGCCACGGTGATGGAAGCTGTGGTTAAGTCATAATCAAATGTTCTGGCTTTAGCGGTGTTAATGCGATCAATAAGGTTGTCTGTATTTAGTGCTTTGCTATGATTAAGCCCCACGTCATACTTTGCTGCTAGAATTCTTTTGACACTATTGTCAAGTTGAAGCTGCAGGGCTGCATTGCGCTTTAGCGCGGACTGAATCTTCTTAACCGCATCACCTAAATCCGTAGGGTTGATGAGCAAGTCATTACCAACTTCAAAAGCCAATTTTTCACTTTCGGTTTTTGCCTTACCAGAGATGCTTTGGATATATGGAATTTCAGTGATGGTGAGCCCCTTGAAGCCCAATTGTTTTTTTAAAACATCACTTACGAATAACTGAGACACTGATGCAGGAATTGCTTTCTTTTTATCGAGTGTTGAGAAATGTAAATGGGAAGTATTGATTCCTTTGATTCCTGATTTGATCAATTGATCAAATGGATAGAAAGTCAGTGTGTCCAATTGATTGTTGGTGAAGTCATAACTTTCTTCTTTACTGTCACTTTCTCCAGAGGATGCTGATGCATGCTTTGCTACAGCAATCACTCCGTTTTGTTGTAATCCGTTTACAAGTGAAATTGTTTTTGATGAGACAGCCAACTTGTCAGTGCCATAAAAATTAAAAGGGTATCTGGTGATTAAATCTATATCTGCATTGGGTGCCAGATTTATGTTGATGCCAAGCAATTTCATTTGTCTTGCAATTTCTTTCCCCAGAGAGAAAATCAGCGAATCGTTGGCGATTGCACCAAGTGCCAACGGTTTTGGAAATTGTATAAGGCTATCCAACACATTGCCTGGGCCATTTTCCGCATCGATCAAAACCAATATTGGAATTTTTGATTGTTGCTGTAATCGGTTGATGAGCTTTACAGTGCCAACAGGGCCGCCACCGGTAACTATTATTCCTCCTGGATGGTGGCGGTTGACGTCACTAAAAAGATTTTCGATTTCATTTTTCTTGTTATAAGAGGAAACAGGGATAACAAACAATTGACCTATTTTTTCCTCCACATTCAAAGTTTGAAAAACGCTGTCAATCCACTGGTTTTTTTTATCCTGCGCCAAAACCTTGGAAATCCCCGTCCACATCAGCAAAACAATCAAAACTTTTTTTAGCATAGAGCCGTTAGGTTTTTGTAATTACAAGCGATTAACTTCATTTTTGTGAGACATGAAGGTAGCCACAGTTGGGCTTGCCATCCTCACCGCAAACGTAAAAATAGCAAGTAATGGAGTGTCATTCGTCTATCTTACCAGCTGGAACGAGGAAAATAAGAATTGGTGTTCCACGACTGTCAGAAGGACAGTCATTTTAACAAAGCACTAGCCATGAAGTTTTTGTCATTATTCAATAAGACACCTTCGCATCAGCGATTTAATTATACTCCGAGGTATTACGACCCTCAAAAGGAAGAAATGAAGGAGCGCGAAGCGCGGATAAAAAGGGAATTGAAATTAGAGAGAGAAGAAGGAGAGGGCGCTGGGGACTATCGCTCTAGGATCTCAGGGTCATTTCATGCGGCCCGTAAGCGCTCCAAACAATCCAGTGATTCCCTGGGGGCTAATTTGCTGCGTTTTGGTATTATCCTATTTCTTGTGCTTTTCATAATTGCATACATTCAATGGGGGCAGGTGGCATTTTATGGGTTTGCTCTGTTTATCCCTTTCTACCTTTATATGAAATTCAAAAAGCAATAGTCTTTTTTTAAACATTCATGGCCGACATTATTCAACTTCTTCCAGACTCTATTGCCAACCAAATTGCGGCTGGAGAAGTAGTACAAAGACCGGCTAGTGTTGTGAAAGAATTAATGGAAAATGCCATTGATGCAGGGGCAGATGACATCACTGTAATTGTGAAGGATGCCGGAAAAAGTCTTGTGCAGGTGATAGACAATGGCTCGGGCATGAGTGAGACAGATGCACGTCTGAGTTTTGAAAGACATGCTACTTCAAAAATAAAAAAGGCGGAAGACCTGTTTGAGTTGCGCACCATGGGCTTTCGTGGTGAGGCACTGGCCTCTATTGCAGCCATTGCTCATGTGGAAATGAAAACCAGGATGCCAGCACGGGAGTTGGGAACTTTGCTTTTGATAGAGGGGTCAGATGTGAAGAAACAAGAGCAAACAGCTTTTGATTCAGGCACGAGTATCAGCGTAAAAAACTTATTCTATAATATCCCTGCCAGAAGAAATTTTTTAAAATCCACACCTGTGGAAATGAAACACATTATTGATGAGTTTCAGCGCCTGGCACTGGCTTATCCGGAGAAATCGTTTGAGTTAATACATGGTGATCAGTCGATCCACCATTTGCAACCGGGCAAGTTGAGTCAGCGCATTGTGTCTTTGTTTGGTAAAAATTACCAACAACAACTGGCCGCGTGCACTGAAGAGACTTCGCTTATCAAGGTGACAGGGTATATAGGCCGGCCGGAATCTGCGAAACGTACAAGAGGTGAACAATTCTTTTTTGTCAACAATCGCTTTATAAGGAGCAATTATCTCAACCATGCGGTGTCTACTGCGTTTGAAGGTTTGTTACCGGAAGGGACTTATCCTTTTTACGTACTTTTTATGGAGATCGATCCGAAACATATTGATGTCAATGTTCATCCCACTAAAACAGAAATTAAGTTTGATGATGAACGCGCAGTCTATGCCGTAGTCAGGTCGGCAGTAAGGCAAGCTTTGGGTGCCCATAACCTTTCGCCAGCCATTGACTTTTCGTCAGATGTGAATGTGATCAATAAATTAAGTGGAAGCGATGGTAATTTTCAGGAAGCCTATCGCAATGAACAATTCAGTAATTCATTGAACAGAGCTAATCTCGATAATTGGGAAAAATTATTTAATCAGGACGAGCCTTCTGCTTTACGGCAGGGCAATGAGCACAAGCCTTTTATTCGTTTTGAAAGTGCACTGAATAAAGAGGATGAACCTCATCATTTTGAAGAACGCACTGTTTTTCAGCTTCACAATAAATATGTGGTGCGCGCGGTAAGGGCTGGGCTTATGATCATGGATCAGGAAGCGGTACACGAAAGGGTACTTTACGAAAAGTTTCTACTGCATTTGAAGGGAGTGGCTGGAAATAGTCAGCAAAGCTTGTTCCCTCAGACTGTGGAGTTGGCCCCTGCTGACTTTGCTCTTGTGATGGAAGCAGAAGAAGAGATCAAAGCGCTAGGGTTCAGGTTCGAAATTTTTGGTAAAAATGCTGTGCTCGTATCGGGTACCCCGGCTGATATTTCGGGTGGAGAAAAAGAGCTTTTTGAAGGGCTGATTGAGCAGTTTAAGATCTATCAATCGGAGCTTTCGATTCCATTAAAAGAAAATCTGGCACGATCCCTCGCAAAAAGAGCTTCTATTAAGTCAGGTCAGAAATTGCAAAAAGAAGAGATGGAGGCTTTGGTAGAGGGACTTTTTGCTTGTAATAACCCCAATTTTTCTCCCGGTGGCTCGCCTACCTTTTTTATTTTTGATGCTGCTAAAATTGAAAACTGCTTTAACCGATAAATTTGCATCCGAATGTTTAGACTAACTCCTCTCGTACGTACGCTCATCATTATCAATGTAGTGGTTTTTCTGTTGCAGCAATTTGTAGGCCTTACACCCTACATTTCACTATGGCCAATCGGGTCAGGAGCTTTTGCTCCTTATCAGTTTTTTACCTACATGTTTGCACACGGGGGCATCGGGCATATTTTCTTCAACATGTTTGCACTGGCCTCTTTTGCGCCCATTCTTGAGAATCACTGGGGGGATAAAAAGTTTTTAATATTCTATCTGGCTACTGGAATTGGAGCGGCCGTCATTTACGCGCTGGTCAATTACTACTTTTATCCAGGAGCAGGGGGCATTATGTTAGGGGCTTCCGGTGCGCTTTATGGTATATTGATGGCGTTTGGAATGTTATTCCCCAACCTGGAAATCATGTTATTATTTCCTCCTATTCCCATAAAGGCAAAATACATGGTATTTTTGATAGGCATTCTAACGTATGCCATGGATAGGAGTGGTTCTGTAGCTCACCTGGCGCACTTTGGTGGAGCATTTATTGCTTTCCTGATTATCACTGCCTGGAGAAGTGGCGGGTCGGAAAGAGGTTATTAAATTATAAAGGAGGATCTGTGTTTGACGAGTTTAAATCTGTTTTTCAAAAACCCAACAACGCTCATGTTCAGTTGATCGTGATCAACGTGGCCGTCTTTTTGGTGATGGGCGCCATTTATGTATTCAGCACTGTGGGTGGAGCAGATTGGGTGTATGCCTTAATTAGTAAGCAGTTTACTATTCCTCCAAAATTTGGAGAATTTCTCATGAGGCCGTGGACAATTTTTACCTATGCTTTTGCACATAGCCTCACGGACATTTTTCATATTCTATTTAACATGTTGGTCTTCTATTGGTTTGGAAGAATTTTTATTGAATATCTGGGCAATGACAAGCTGATCGCATTGTACGTCTTGGGTGCAATTACGGGAGGTGTAGTTTACTTAATGGTGTACAACTTGGTTCCTTATTTCATGGAACGCTCCGAATTCCTGGGTATGGTAGGCGCATCTGCAGCCGTATTCGCCATTGTTACAGGGGCTGCTGTTCTACTCCCGAACTATACTTTTTATCTTTTGTTTCTAGGACCTATTAAAATTAAATACATCGCTGCATTTTATATCATCATGTCATTTCTGGGTTCAGTGGGAACAAATGCTGGAGGCAATATTGCTCATCTGGGCGGAGCTTTAATAGGGTTCATCTATATCAAGCAATTGCAAGTAGGTGTAGATTGGGGAGGCTGGGTTACTTCTATTTTGGATTGGATCAAAGGCTTGTTCGAGCCAAGACCGAAAGTGAAAGTCACCTACCGAAAAAGCGAACCCAAAGCTAATACGAGGCCCGCTTCCAAAGGGAAGCCTGGAACAAAAGCCAGTCAGGAAGAGATTGATGCCATTCTTGATAAAATTTCTGATCGGGGTTACGAAAGTTTATCCGCAGACGAAAAGGAAAAACTTTTCAACGCCAGCAAGAAGTAGATCAGACCTTCTCAAGGGCCTGGTCGATATCCCAGAGCAGGTCATCTATATGTTCAACACCTATCGAAACCCTAACCATCTTCTCAGAGATCGCCATTTTTTTACGGTAAGCAGGGTCAACACCTGCATGAGTCATAGAAGCAGGATGCTCTGCCAGTGATTCAGTACTTCCTAAACTCACCGCAAGTTTGACGAGGCGCAAAGCATTTAAAAAACGGAACGCTTCTTTTTCTCCTCCTTTTACATCAAAAGAAAGCATAGCGCCAGCGGAGGTATATTGTTTTTTGTAGATAGCATACTGCATGGTATCCTCTGGCGAGATGTGCCCCAGGTAATACACTTTTTCTACTTTGGGGTGAGTCAATAGGTGATCAGCTACAACTTTAGCATTGGCAGCTTGCTTTTCCATCCTTACTTTCAATGTCTCGAGGCTTCGAAGCAGCAACCAACCTGTCCATGGTCCAGCCATATTGCCCAAAAAGGTGCGCAAAGTTTTTACACGCGTGATCACCGATTTGGATCCGCACACGGCTCCCGCAATCACATCACTGTGACCTCCAATGTATTTGGTGGCTGAGTATAAGGAAAGATCAGCACCTAGTTGAAGAGGGTGCTGCCACAGTGGTCCCATGTACGTGTTGTCAACAGCAATAAAAACAGGTTTGTCTTTGGTGCTGAATTGATTGGCAATTTCTCTGCAACAGCCAATATCAATAAGGGCATTGGTAGGGTTGGCAGGCGTTTCGATGTAGATGAAGCTTAACTGATCTGCCTTGCCACTATTTTTTATCAGTTGAATGACCTCTTCGCGTGGTTGCCCTGCGTGGAACTCCAACGTGGTCACACCAATTTTTTTAAGAAAATGCTGGATGAAATGATCGGTGCCTCCATAAAGCGGACCGCTGTGAAGCAATAAGTCACCAGGTTTAAGGAACTCCAGCAGCACCGTAGTAATGGCTGACATGCCACTCTCAAACACTGCACATTCTTCTGCTTCATCCCAGAGCGACAAACGATTTTCGAGAATTTCTAAATCGGGATTATTGATTCGGCTATAAATTAATCCCATTTCCTCTGTCGGGCCTTTATCGCGAAGGCCATAAGCAACTTCAAAAAAAGCCTTCCCCTCTTCAGCATTTTTAAACACAAAAGTGGATGTTTGAAAAATAGGACATTTTACAGCTCCCTCAGAAAGTTCGGGCTTGTAGCCATAAGACATCATGAGGGTTTCGGGATGGAATTTTCTGTTGCTCATAATAATTTTGAATCAAGTTTGGAGCCTAAAAGTGTCAAAAGGATTGGCAATAAAAAATGATAAGCCTCACTTCCATTGGAACATTTGAAATTGGATTGTGCCAAAATCCTGCATCCAGAATCCAGTTTAGCTTTTATTGGCCAACTGGCCACAAGCCGCATCGATGTCTTTGCCTCTGCTTTTGCGCACTCTGGCAGTAATCCCATTACTTTCCAAAAGTTCCTGATACATCCTTAGGGCGTCATCATCTGCCTGCTTAAACCCATCGTCTTCAATAGAGTTGTATTCAATCAGGTTTACCTTGGAGGGAACAATCTTACAGAATTTAAGCAAAGCCTGAGCGTGCTCCATGTCATCATTGATTCCTTTCCAAACTACGTACTCGTAGGTAACTTTTTTCTTGCGCTTATTATACCAGTATTTGATGGCCTCACCTAATTCTTCCAAAGAGTTAGTGTCATTGATGGGCATAATAGAGGAACGGGTCTTATTAATCGCTGCATGTAGCGATACGGCCAGATTGAATTTTACTTCATCGTCAGCCATTTTCTTAATCATTTTAGCTACACCCACCGTGGAAACTGTGAGCCGTCTTGGCGCCATGTTGAGTCCCTTTGGGGAAGTAATCTTATCTATAGCGGCCACCACGTTGTTGTAATTGAGCAATGGTTCACCCATGCCCATAAATACAATATTGGTTAGAGGCCTACCAAAGAAAAGCTCACTTTGCTCCTTGATGGCAGCTACCTGATCGTAGATCTCGTCCGCATTGAGGTTGCGCATGCGCTTGAGTCTGGCTGTTGCGCAAAACTTGCAATCAAGGCTGCAACCTACTTGAGACGAAACACAAGCCGTAATTCTTTTTTCCGTGGGGATGAGTACGGACTCAACGATAAGTCCGTCATGCAGCTTAACGGCATTTTTTATGGTGCCATCTTCACTGCGTTGCATATTATCCACATGAATGTGGTTGATGACAAAGTTATCCTTCAGGAGTTCTCTCGTAGGAAGAGAGATATTGGTCATTTGGTCAAAATCCTTGCAGGATTTTTGCCATAACCATTCGTATACTTGTTGTGCACGAAAAGACTTATCGCCATTCTCAACGAAAAATGCTTTAAGCTCGTCAAGCTTAAGTTTACGGATGTCTCTTTTGGTCTTTATCGTCTCAGTCATGGTTTACTCTACTCTTCTAAGCGTGCGCATTTCGCAATCTCTGCCCACTTTGTGAAACCGCAGAGTCACAGAAGTTAGTTCATCAATGATGAATCGCTCTTTAATAATTCCGGATTTTTTATCCAGAAATTGTAATTCATCACCAGAGAGCTGATAGCGAAACGGCTCTTTGTCTGTACCCTTTTTCTTTCCGGTTGTAAAAATACCTTCTTCTCCCTTTCCTTTAGGGTCGAAACGGATGATTTTAGCTACGGCACTGTTGGAAGAGCCAAAACTGGGAAGTAATTCTTTTTCTGTTTCACTCAGCTCCATTTGTTGTTCAATGCACGGTTTTTCTTCAGTAAGCTGCCAGGTGCCGACAATGGATTGACCATTGGCCATGATGACCAAATTCGCGAAAATCATAATGATGAAATATCTCATAAACGTTGGGTTTAAATCGATGCTGCAAAGTTACATTAATTGTTCTCAGCAAGTATCGTCTTGGAATGGTTGCAAAAAGCTGGCCAGAGTCAAATGGGCTCTTTAAAGACTGGAATGATAATATATGTGTTGTAAAGTGTTGATAAAAATACTCCGTTGAATACTAGGTTATCCTAACGGCTGGTTGGTTAAAACCAGGGCTTTAAAAAAAATATATATTGGTTTATGAATTCAATTATTATTCCCGACTTTCGACTTTCAAAATTTGAACAATGGAAAAAAAGAATGCCATAATTATTACAGCCGGCTACCTCGATTCTACAAGTGGAAAGACTGCACATGGTTTGATCCGAGGAACGGAAAGGTTTTCGATAGTAGGTGTGATCGATAGTAAAAGCGCGGGCAAAGATGCCGGAGAAGTGTTGGATGGAAAAAAGCGCAATATACCCGTCTATGCTTCCATCGCAGACTTTGCTGCCAACAGCAAAGAGAAAGCAGTCTATTGCATCATAGGTGTTGCCACAAAAGGTGGAGTAATACCGGAGACGCTCAGGGTTATGCTTAAGGAGGGACTTGACAATGGCTATGGCCTAATCAACGGTTTGCATGAGTACATTTCTGATATTCCTGAACTTGCTGATCTTGCCAAACAAAAGGGATTGGAAATAATAGACGTTCGCAAGCCAAAGAAATTTAAAGACCTGCACTTTTGGTCTGGGAAAATTAAAACAGTGCCTTGCCCTAAGGTAGCGGTGCTGGGAACGGACTGTGCATTGGGTAAGAGAACCACCTCAAGGTTCCTTGTGCAGGCCATGAGAGCAGCTGGGTTTAAAGCCGAAATGATATACACCGGCCAAACAGGCTGGATGCAAGGGGCAAAATATGGTATGGTCTTCGATTCAACGTTAAATGATTTTATATCTGGTGAAATGGAGCATGCTATCGTTAGCTGCTGGGAGAATGAGAAACCGGATATTATGTTTATAGAAGGACAATCATCGCTTCGCAACCCTAGTGGACCAGCAGGTGCAGAATGGATTGTCTCAGCTGACGCCACGGCTGTGGTTTTGCAACACAACCCAGCGCGGAAGCAATACAAGGACATGGAATATTATCCTGCTTACATTGCTGACCCCAAGGATGAAATTGCATTGATAAAAATGTATGGAGCCGAAACAGTGGCACTTACTATCAATACGGCCAAGATGGATCAAAAGGATGCCCGCGATTATGCAGCTAAATATGAAAAGGATTTAGGTATACCTTGTATTCTTCCCTTGGAAGATGGTGTAGACCAACTTATCCCCATCTTTAAGAAAATGATTGAAGCATCAAAGACCACAAAATAATTTTCATCAAATAAAAACACGAACGAATGACCCGTATCAAAGACATTAAAGTTTGGAAAGAAAATTTAGACAACACCAAGCCTTATACAATTGCGTATAAAACTACCGATAAGGTGGAAAGCAGTTTTGTGGAAATTACCCTTGAAAATGGAACAACGGGTATTGGTGCCGGAAATCCAAGCGACTATGTGACGGGAGAAACTTTAGACGCCTGCATGAGTGCGTTGGAAGAAAAGAACATTCAGTTCTTGATTGGCAAAGACATCAGGGAAATCAATCAATTGACGTACGAGGTTTGGCAGAAAATGCCTAAGAACCCTGCCGCCCGTGCTGCATTGGATATTGCGATTTACGATGCTTTCACCAAGCACTTGGGTGTGCCTCTGGTAAAATACCTTGGCCAAAAAATAAAGTCACTTCCTACTAGTAATACGATTGGTATTATGAATGTGGAGGAAACATTGAAAGAAGCGGAGGATTATGGCAAGCGTGGTTTCAGTGTGCTTAAAGTGAAGCTGGGAATCAATTTGGAAGAGGACATTGAGCGGATGGTGAAGCTCAGAGAAAAATTTGGAGACAAGTTTACCATTCGCATTGATGCCAATCAGGGATACACTACAGCGAATACGATTGAGTTTTATAATAAAACAAAGCAGTTGAATATTGAGCTGATTGAACAGCCGCTAAAAGCCAAGGCGATTGATGAGATGAAACAATTGCCAGACGAAGTAAGAAAAGTAATTGCTGCTGATGAGTCATTGATCTCACCGAAGGATGCCATTGAGTTAATTAAACCGCCATTGGCTTCCGGTATTTTTAATATCAAACTGATGAAGTGTGGAGGTGTGAGTCAGGCATTGAAGATTGCTGATATTGCTGCGCTAGAGGGAGTTGATTTATTCTGGGGATGCAATGAGGAAAGCATTGTGAGTATCTCAGCGGGACTTCACGCAGCTTTTGCCTGTGCCAATACCAAATACATCGACCTTGATGGTAGCCTTGACTTGGGCCGCGATGTAGTTAAAGGCGGATTTATTTTGAAGGACGGGGTGATGTCTTGCAATGACCAGCCGGGTTTGGGTGTAGAGCGTATCTAACTGACTTTAGTCATTTGACTGCAAGTAGGGGATTCTCTACCTTCGTAATGATTCATTGATTATGCGAAGGTGGCTGCTTTTACTTTTTATCGCGACAGCACTCTGTTCAGGGTATGCTCAGTCGCTGACGGAAATAACTGATATTAAGCTTAAGAATATCCGTAACAGGGGGGTATCCATTACAGCCTCTGATAAAAATGCGGTTGTTTTTTTTCTGGGTACGGATTGCCCGATCACACAGAAGTATATAGCACGCATTAAGGAGATTGTAGACAGGTTTGATTCGACAACTGACTTCTATGGAGTGTTTCCTGAACAATTTTCCATGAAAGAAATCCGAAGATTTAAAAAGGACTACAAATTATCGATTCACTTTTTGAGAGATACTAAAATGGAGATGGCCCATTTTCTTGGAGCTACAGTTACCCCAGAGGTGTATTTGTTGGACAATAAACTGGAACTGCAGTACCGAGGAGCGATTGACAACTGGTTTTATGAACTGGGTAAATACAGGCTTAACACAACGGAACAATATTTGATTGATGCACTCAGTGCATTGGATCAAAACCAAAAACCTCCACTGAAGCAAACGGAAGCCATTGGGTGTTTTATTCAAATGCCACACGGGATGAAACATCACTGACTGGAATGAGGCTAATTGTAGTACTATGCTTTCTGTTTGTCAACCTGGGCTTTGGTCAGTCGGTTACCTACTATAAAGACATTGAGCCCATCGTTGTTAATAATTGTGTGACCTGTCACCGGCCGGGAGGTCTAGGACCTTTTAGTCTGATGACTTATGAGGAGGTAGCCAATAAGGGAAATTTCATTGCACATGTTACTAAAACCAAATACATGCCTCCCTGGCAAGCCGATCCGCTATTCCAGACTTTTCGAAATGAGAAAATTTTAACGGACTCAGAAATTCAATCTATTCAGGATTGGGTAAAAGATGGATTGAAAAAAGGAAAGAAGTCAAAAAGAAAGGATGTAGCCGAAGTTGAAGAGAGGGCTGTGACTTCACCCGACTTGAGTTTAACGATGGGAAAGCCGTTCGACATATCGGACAAGAGTGTGGAGGAGTTCAGGTTTTTTTCTATTCCTACTAACCTTCAGGAAGATACTTATATGTCGGCCATAGAATTTATTCCAGGGAATAGAAGACTAGTGCACCACAGTCGACTAATGGCGGATACTACCAATGACATTAGAGGAATCGATGGCATGTCGGAATTGGATCCAAGAGTGAGGTCTTTTCAGAAGACTCCTTTGGCTGATGATTTTTTGTACGGATGGGTTCCAGGAAACAATAAAATATTTTTCCCTCCAGGTACAGGCAAATTGCTCTACAAGTCGACCGACCTGATTTTGAATATGCACTACTCACCTTCATCCAAGAAGGAGACGGATCAATCCATAGTCAATTTATACTTTGCTAAAACTGAAGTGGATAGGGTGGTGCACACCTTAACGCTGCGCGAGAATGATATTGTCAACCAACCATTCTATATATACGCAGAGACCTCACCGACCTTTTACATTAATTATAAAGTAGACAATGACATTTCACTTATTTCATTGTTGCCCCACATGCACTTTATAGGCAAACGGTTTAAGGCAGTAGCAGAAACACCTTCGGGTGAAATTATCCCATTGATTAAAATAGATAAGTGGGACTTCAACTGGCAAACTACCTACCAGCTCAAGCACATGCTGAAAATTCCGGCTGGGTCTTTTATAAAAGTGGAGGCGCAGTATGACAACAGTTCGAACAATAAAGCCAACCCTTTTGTGCCGGCTCGCAACATCGGATATGGCTGGAGCTCCACAAGCGAAATGTGTAACCTTATTATATACTACCTCGATTATCTGGAAGGTGACGAGGAGATTGACTATTAAGCTTTAGTTAATCCGATTAGCAACTCAGCAATTGACTGATAAGTATGCTCTTCATTATTGAGCTTGGTAGAAAGGCTAAGTCCATTTGGCAGCGTTTCAATCTTAAGAGAAAGACTGGAGTTGGGGTCAATATGAAAGCCATTCCTTTCCAGAGCATTCTTGGTCCACAGGTAGGCGTGTCCCTCACCGATTAAATAAATGCCCGTATTGCGATAAGGCTCTTGCTTTACCCTTCCAGTTTTTAAATCAAAACCTTTGAATTGAAATACTTCATCGAAGGTGCCATCCAACACCAGATCTTCGGGCATTCCTACCCGAATGGATTTTTGTGATGTGGCTAGCCAAACTAAATCGGCCGTTTGTAGGGCAAGGTCAAGTTCGTGTGTTGATACCAAAATGGCTTTGTTGTTTTCCTTCGCCAGTTTTCTGAGTAGGTTCATGATCTCTACTCTATTATTAAGATCAAGGTGGGCAGTAGGTTCATCCAGCAGAAGTACGGGTGTGTCCTGTGCCAACGCTCGGGCAATCATTACCATCTGCATCTGGCCATCGCTCAACTCATGAATCGGTTTGTCCAGTAAGTCTTGAATGCGCACCCGCTGCACAGCCTCATCGATTTTGGATTGATCTTCCTCCGTCATTTTTACAGACCATCCGAGGTACGGGTATCGCCCATAACTTACCAACTCCCTTGCCGTCATCATTCCAGCATTTACTCTCTCTGTCAACACAACGGCTACGTTCTTATTTCCTATACCATGAATTTCACCTGATATTGGTTTTTGCGAACCCGCAAGTGTTCTAATTAATGTGCTTTTGCCAATTCCGTTGGGTCCCATAAAACAAACCAACTGACCATTATACAACGACAGGTTTAGATTGGAGAACAAAATGTGATCCTGAACGGATGGGTAGCCAATACTTATATTTTTTGTAAAGAGAGGTGAGTCGTTCATCATTTACATTTTTACCCCTTTACTTCTCATCACCACCCAAATTACTACCGGAGCACCTATCATAGAAGTGATCGCATTCAATGGTAATACATTAGCGCTTCCAGGAACCTGTGCCAGAATATCACAAAGGAGGAGGAGTGTAGCTCCACCCATCATCACCATGGGTAGTAATATTTTGTGATTTGTGGTGGGTACTAAAAGTCGAATCAAGTGAGGTACTGCCAGGCCTACAAAAGCGATGGGGCCGCAGAAAGCTGTTACCCCGCCAGTGAGCAAACTGGTGGCCAGTACAATCTTTAGTCTGGATTTTTTGATGTCCATTCCCAGGCTATGGGCATAGTTGTCACCCAGCAGCCATGCGTTGAGTGCTTTTACGGAGGTAATAGATAACGCCCCCCCAATAATGAGCAACAGGGTAAGTATTGCTATTTCATTCCAGCTGGTTCCACCAACACTTCCGAGGGTCCAGATGACAAAAGCTTGCAAGTCCTGTGCTTTACTTAAATATTGAAGCACACTCACCAAGGAGCCTGAGGCCGCTGCGATCATTAGCCCAATAATTAATAATGAAGTATTATCCCTAACCCTTTGGGCAACCACTATTACTAAAAGAAAGATGGCGCCACTTCCAAGGCTGGCCGCCAAAGCCAGTGACCATGGGTTTACTACTGGCAGATAAGAAGCTGTGGAGGCTCCAATGAGGATTACGAAGGCTACCATAAGGCTTGCCCCCGAACTTAACCCCAGCACGTCAGGGCCGGCCAATGGATTCCTAAAAAGGGTTTGCATTAATAAACCACCTATAGATAAGGCTGCACCAGCTACAATGCAGGTCACAGCTTTCGGAATTCTCAACTGCCAAATGATACTATAATGAGTGTCTTGGATATCTCCTTGCCCAAAAAGAGCTGAAAGCACTTTAAAAAAGGGTATTTGGATACTTCCCAATGAAATATTGGCAATAAATAGAAGGAGTAGGCCAATTCCTATTAGGTAGGCAGGCCATGATTTAAGGCTAAAATTCATGCGTGCCACTTTTGGAATTGATGGGCAAAGTGACCGTTTGATCGAACCATTCTATTCTGGCATCTGCAAAGCATGAAATGGTGAATTTTCAGAAGGCCAAATTAGCCTTTAAAAAGTCAAAAAAAGGGCGTTTTCAATTCATATTTAAAATTTTGAAACCCCCATTTGGTAACTACTGTATAGTTCATATCTTTGCAGTCCTTTTTGCGTGGAGAAACCCGCAAAACGACTCAGAAACAAGCAAAATAGGTTTTAGGCATGCCTGGAATAATTGGAAAAAAGGTCGGAATGACCAATGTGTACGGCCAAGATGGTCAAAACATAGCAGTGACGGTAATACAGGCAGGTCCTTGTGTTGTCACTCAGGTGAAGAATGTAGAGACCGATGGCTACAGAGCCGTGCAGCTTGCTTATGGCGAGCGCAAGGAAAAACATACTACTCAGCCTATGATGGGCCACTTCAAAAAAGCGAATACAACTCCTAAGCGTTTCCTTGCAGAATTCAGGGATTTCAGGACCGAGTTTGACGGTATGATTGAATTGGGCAAGGAAATAAAGCTTGAGGATATATTTAAAGAGGGAGACTGGCTGGATGCTATTGGTACTTCCAAAGGTCGTGGATTTCAGGGTGTGGTAAAACGCCATGGATTTGCGGGAGTTGGTGGTCAGACTCACGGACAGCACAACAGATTGAGAGCGCCTGGATCATTAGGTAACGCGTCTTTTGCAGCCCGTGTAGTAAAAGGTAAGAAAATGGCCGGCCAAACAGGTGGTGATCGCGTGAAGGTGCTTAACCTTCAAGTGGTGAAAATCATACCTGAGCAAAATTTGATATTAGTTAGTGGTCCTGTCCCAGGAGCCAAGAACTCAACAATTATACTTGAAAAGTAATGGACTTAGCTGTTGTAAAACATAGCGGTGAAGACACCGGTCGCAAAGTGAGTCTTTCTTCCGAAATATTCGGAATCGAGCCTAACGATCACGCCATCTATTTAGATGTAAAAAGCATTCTGGCCAATCAGCGTCAGGGTACTGCAAAGTCAAAGCAGCGTGCAGAAATTAAAGGTTCTTCTAAGAAATTGAAGAAGCAAAAGGGAACTGGTGGAGCTCGTGCGGGTAACATCAAAAATCCTTTGTTCCGTGGTGGTGGACGTGTATTCGGCCCTCAGCCCAGAGACTATTCTTTCAAGTTGAATAAGAAAGTAAAAGATCTAGCACGTAGATCAGCCCTTGCTTATAAAGCACAAGGCAATGCAATTGCTGTACTCGAAGATTTTGATTTTGAGGCACCAAAGACAACGCAATACTTGTCGATGCTTAGCGCACTTTCAGTATCTGACAAGAAGACCTTGGTGATATTGGGAGAAAACAAGAAGAACATTGTGCTTTCAGGTAGAAACGTACAAAACACCAAAGTGATTACTGCGTCTCAGTTGAACACTTACGATTTGATGAATGCAGATCAGGTGCTTTTGGCAGAAAGCGGTATAGAATTGATTAGCAACATTTTAAATAAACAGTAAACCAATGAGCATTTTAAAAAAACCCCTGGTTACTGAAAAAGTCTCTGCTCTTAATGAGAAAGGGAAATATGGTTTTCTAGTTGACAACGATGCCAACAAAGTAGAAATAAAGAAAGCCGTAGAGAAGATGTATGGTGTAAACGTAGAGAAGGTGAATACCATGAACGTGATGGGTAAGTACAAATCACGTTATACTAAAGCAGGTGTTCTTTCAGGTCGTATGCCGAGTTACAAAAAGGCAATCATTACGGTAGCTGAAGGAGAAGTAATTGATTTTTATAGCAACGTTTAATAACGAATAGCGATGGCGGTAAGAAAACTTAAACCAATGACAGCAGGAAGCAGGCACCGCATGGCGCCAAGCTTTGACGATATCACTGCATCTCGTCCTGAGAAATCATTGGTAAGTACTATTAAAAAGAGCGGAGGTCGTAACAGCAAAGGACGTATGACCATGCGCTATATCGGTGGAGGTCACAAGCAAAAGCTTCGTACCATCGATTTCAAGAGGAACAAATTTGATATTCCTGCTACTGTCAAATCTATTGAGTATGATCCTACACGCTCCGCACGCGTAGCGCTATTGTATTATGCTGATGGTTTCAAGACCTACATTCTAGCTCCTCAAGGCCTTAAGGCTGGTCAAACTATTGTGTCAGGAGATTCAGTTCCTCCAGAAGTAGGTAATGCACTTCCGTTAGGTAAGATTCCGGTAGGTACAATTATCCACAATGTGGAGTTGAAGCCTGGTAAAGGAGCAGCTATCGCAAGAAGTGCCGGAGTATTTATTCAGTTGGTAGCACGTGAAGGAGCTTATGCGACTTTGAAAATGCCATCAGGTGAAATGAGAAATGTGCTTACGACTTGCATGGCTACTATTGGAGCGGTGTCAAATCCTGAGCACATGAACGAAAGTCAGGGTAAAGCAGGTCGTAATCGTTGGAGAGGTATTCGTCCACGTACAAGGCCAGTAGTAATGAACCCTGTAGATCACCCTATGGGTGGTGGTGAAGGTAGAGCAACAGGAGGTCATCCAAGATCACGTAATGGAGTACCTTCTAAGGGTAAGAAAACTCGTTCTCCTAAGAAGTATTCAGATCGTCTAATCATTGTAAGAAGGAAGAAATAATGGGAAGGTCAATAAAAAAAGGTCCATATCTAGATGCCCGTCTTTTGAAAAAAGTAGAGACAATGGAGCAGTCAGGAAAAAAATCAGTGATCAAGACTTGGTCTAGAAGATCAACAATTACACCTGATTTAATTGGACATACGCTAGCAGTTCATAACGGGAATAAGTTTATCCCGGTGTACGTTACCGAGAACATGGTAGGGCATAAGTTGGGAGAGTTTTCACCAACGCGTGTATATAAAGGACATTCAGGAAATAGAAAAGATTAATAAGTATTAATCGCTCTGTCATGGAAGAAACAGTAAAAAAGACAAAAAGATCAGTAGTTAAGAGAGCCAAGTTAGAGGCTATAAAAGAGGCTGCCAAAACAGGACCTGCCACTGCTTACTTAAAGGATGTACCTACTTCACCTAGAAAGATGAGGTTGGTTGCAGACATGATAAGAGGTACAAGAGTGAATCACGCTCTCAACCTGCTTAAGTATGAGGCAAAGTACTCTTCCCAGAAATTAGAGAAGTTGCTATTGTCGGCTATCAGCAACTGGTCAGTTAAAAATTCGGATCAAAAGCTTGAAGAAGCGGATCTGTTTATAAAAGAAATATTTGTAGATGGTGGTCGTCAGCTGAAGCGTTTGAGACCAGCTCCTCAAGGCCGCGCACACAGGATCAGAAAAAGATCTAACCACGTAACACTAGTGGTGGACAGCATGGTACCTGTTGTAGAGAAGCCAGAGGCGAAGAAAGAGGCAAAAAAAACTGAAAAGCCTGCAAAAAAGGCTGCTAAGAAGAAGTCAACTAAAAAGGAAACAAAGGCATAATGGGACAGAAAGTTAATCCGGTAGGTTTTAGACTTGGAGTTATCCGCGGATGGGATTCAAGCTGGTTTGGAGGCAATACTTTTGCTGACAAATTGGTAGAAGATCAAAAAATCCGAAAGTATATAAGTGCTCGTATTCCTAAAGGCGGTATCTCTAAGGTTGTAATTGAGCGCACGTTGAAGCGCATTACATTGACCGTACATACTGCCCGTCCGGGAGTTGTAATTGGTAAAGGAGGTACAGAGGTTGACAAGATCAAGGAAGAATTAAAAAAATTAACTAACAAAGACGTTCAGATCAACATTTTTGAGATCAAACGTCCTGAGTTGGATGCGAAGTTGGTAGGTGAGTCTATCGCTCAGCAATTGGAAGCAAGGATCGCTTTCCGTAGGGCTATGAAACAAGCTATTGCATCTGCAATGCGTGTTGGGTCTGAGGGTATTAAAGTGAAATTGTCTGGTCGTTTGGGTGGAGCTGAGATGGCGCGTACTGAGCAGTACAAAGAAGGAAGAATTCCTTTGCACACACTTCGTGCAGATATCGACTATGCAGTAACAGAAGCACAAACTGTATACGGAAAGATCGGAATTAAGGTGTGGGTGTTCAGAGGAGAGATTTTCGGTAAGCGTGATTTGTCACCTAATGTGGGCATGGTAAGCAATGCAGGTGGTGGTGATAATAAAGCCGGAGGACCTCCAGATCGTAGAAGAGCAGGTGGTCGTGGTCGTGGTGAAAGACCTGATCGCGGTGGAGATAGAAGAAGAAAAAATTAATTAGGAATTAATAATAGGTAGCAAATATGTTACAGCCGAAACGTACCAAGTATAGAAAAATGCACAAAGGCCGTGTAAAAGGATTGGCGACTCGTGGTCATTCGATTGCATTCGGTTCTTTTGGCTTGAAGTCACTAGAAGGCGGTTGGATAACAGCACGTCAGATTGAAGCAGCAAGGATTGCCGTAACCCGCGCAATGAAGCGTGAAGGTCAAGTGTGGATCCGCATTTTCCCTGACAAGCCGATTACTAAAAAGCCTGCAGAGGTAAGGATGGGTAAGGGTAAAGGAGCACCAGAATATTGGGTGGCTGTAGTGAAACCTGGTACTATTCTTATAGAGGCCGGAGGCGTTGACATGGCAACTGCAAAAGAAGCATTGCGTTTGGCCGAAGGTAAACTTCCTTTTTTAACAAAATTCACCGTACGCAGAGACTACGTAGAAACTGCAGCAAGCAAATAAAGCAATGAAAAACGCGGAGATAAAAGCATACACTGTAGACGAGCTCAAGGAAAAAATTGGTAGCGAACAGGAAGCGTTGCGCAAACTAAAATTTGCACATCAGATTTCCTCTATCGAGAACCCTTTGAAAATCCAGGAAACCAGAAGGTTGGTTGCTCGGTTGAAAACTGAATTGAGAGCTAAAGAACTTCAAAAGTAATTTCCAATGGAAAGGAATCAGAGAAAAGAAAAAGTAGGTACGGTCACCAGCAACAAAATGGATAAGACCATAACCATAGCCGTGAACAGAAAGGTGAAACATCCTATCTATGGCAAGTTCATGAAGAAGACCACCAAATTGATGGCGCATGATGAGAAAGGTGAAGCTGGGATTGGAGATACAGTTCGCATCAGCGAAACACGCCCTTTGAGCAAAAACAAAAGGTGGAGATTAGTAGAAATAGTAGAAAAAGCGAAATAACATGATACAGACCGAATCAAGATTAAAGGTGGCTGACAACAGCGGAGCAAAAGAGGTGCTGTGTGTTCATGTATTAGGAGGAACCAAAAGACGCTATGCTTCTGTAGGGGATACCATCGTAGTGAGCGTAAAGTCGGCAATGCCCTCTAGCGCAATAAAGAAAGGAACTGTTTCTAAAGCGGTTGTAGTAAGAACCAAAAAAGAAATCAGAAGAAAAGACGGATCATACATCCGCTTTGAAGAAAACGCAGCTGTGCTTTTGACCGCACAAAACGAGCCACGTGGCACTCGTATTTTCGGGCCAGTAGCACGCGAGCTGAGAGAAAAGCAGTTTATGAAGATTGTTTCATTGGCCCCTGAAGTACTTTAATTATGGATAGGAGATTTAACAAACAGCCAAAAATGCACATCCGCAAAGGAGACACTGTAAAGGTGTTGGCTGGAAACGATAAAGGAAAAGAAGGAACAGTGTTAGAGCTATTCCTTGAGAAGCAACGCGCTATTGTTGAAGGTGTCAACATGGTGACGAAGCATGAGAAGCCTTCAGCTGGTAAGCCAGAAGGAGGAATTAAAAAAACAGAAGCAGCGATGCACGTAAGTAATCTGATGTTGGTAAACCCAGCTGATGGAAAAACTACACGTACAGGCAGAAAGCTGAATGACAAAGGCAAGCTTCAAAGGTATTCTAAGAAAACAGGAGAATTTATTAAGTAATGGCAACGCCCCGATTAAAAGACAAATACTTGAATGAAATTGTGCCTTCACTGAAGGATCAGTTTCAATATAAGTCCATCATGCAGGTACCTAAGATGACAAAGATTTGTATCAACAAAGGTATTGGAGCAGCAGTAGCTGATAAGAAATTGGTTGATGTTGGTGTGGAAGAGCTAACGACCATTACAGGTCAGAAAGCAGTAGCTACCAAGTCAAAGAAAGCGATTTCAAACTTTAAACTACGTGAAGATATGCCCATCGGAGCAAAGGTGACTTTGCGAGGTGATCGTATGTTCGAATTCATGGATCGTATCATGAATGTGGCTTTGCCGCGTGTACGTGACTTCAAAGGAGTGAGTGATAAAGGTTTTGATGGCCGTGGTAACTATACCCTGGGTGTAAAAGAGCAGATCATTTTCCCTGAGATATCCATTGATAAAGTGACCAAAATCAACGGTATGGACATCACTTTTGTGACTACCGCTCAGACTGACGAAGAAAGCTTTGCATTGTTGAAGGCATTTGGGATGCCTTTTGTTAACAAAAATAAACAAGACTAATGGCAAAATTATCCATTATAGCACGAGACAGAAAGAAGGAAGCCCTTGTGAAACGCTATGCAGCGAAGCGCAAAACGTTAAAAGAGGCTGGTGATTGGGAAGGTTTGGATAAGCTTCCTAGAAATTCTTCCAAAGTACGCATACATAATCGTTGCAAATTGACTGGAAGACCAAGAGGATATATGCGAAAATTCGGCATTTGCCGTAATCAATTCCGCCAGATGGCCTCTGACGGGTTGATACCAGGAATAACAAAAGCTAGCTGGTAATAAGAATACCAGCTTTTGAATAAAGGAAAGGATTCAATAACTTTGCAGCCCCGTTTTTTGGCGGGTTTGCTTTTTTAAATGGAATATGAATATAACAGATCCGATAGCAGATTATTTAACCAGGTTGAGAAACGCCATTAAGGCGCGTCACCGTGTGGTTGAAGTGCCTTCATCTAACCTGAAAAAGGAGATAACTAAGGTGCTTTTTGATAAGGGTTACATTCTGAACTACAAGTTCGAAGAAACACCCGATAAGCAGGGGTTAATAAGGATTGCATTGAAATACAATGCTGAAACTAAAGAATCTGCGATATCAAACCTGAAGCGCGTGAGTTCGCCTGGTTTGCGTCAATATAAAGAAGCCAGCAAGCTGCCTAAAGTACTCAATGGCTTAGGTGTTGCTATTCTTTCAACTTCCAAAGGTGTAATTACCGATAAGGAAGCCAAGGCAATGAATGTGGGTGGAGAAGTATTGTGTTACGTTCATTAATAGAGAATTAAGATGTCACGAATAGGTAGAAATCCCGTACAAATTCCAAATGGTGTGACCATCACATTCAATGAAGGTGATCACAAAGTTTCCGTAAAAGGACCAAAAGGAGAACTGCATCAGGTTATTGATCCTGATTTTAAAGTGCAGCAGGAGAATGCGGAGTTGGTGGTGGTGCGCCCGTCTGAGCAGAAAAGACACAAAGCGATGCACGGACTTTACCGCTCATTGATAGCTAACATGGTAACCGGAGTAAATGAAGGTTATAAGCGTCAACTAGAATTGGTGGGTGTAGGATTTAAAGCCACTACCCAGGGCAATGTACTTGAATTGAGTGTGGGGTATTCGCATAATATCTTTTTGGCTGTTCCTACTGAATTGAAAGTTCAGGCGATCACAGAAAAAGGATCAAACCCTACAATTATTTTGGAAGGAATTGATAAGCAGTTAATCGGTCACGTAGCGGCCAAGATAAAATCTCTCCGCAAGGTGGAGCCTTACAAAGGAAAAGGTATTCGTTTCACTGGTGAGTTTGTACGCAGAAAAGCTGGTAAAGCTGCTTCTAAATAATTATAAGTATGGCTAACATAAAGTCTAAAGTAGATAGAAGGAAAAGATTGAAAATGGGTATCCGCAGAAAGGTGAAGGGTACCACAGAAAGACCTCGTCTTTCCGTTTTCAGAAGCAATAAAGTGATCTATGCTCAGGTAATAGATGATACTAAGGGAATGACTCTTGCATCATCATCTTCAGTGGAGCTGGATAAGAAAGGTGGAGTGAATTTGACGATCTCTAAAAACGTAGGAAAGAAGGTAGCTGAAAAAGCACTTGCTTCTGGTGTGAACACCATCGTTTTTGATCGCAACGGTTCTTTGTATCACGGTAACATCAAAGCTTTGGCTGAAGGCGCCAGAGAAGGAGGTTTAAAATTTTAATTGAATGACACAAAGCAACGTCAGCACGGTAAAGGCAAGTGAAATCGATCTTAAAGAAAAGGTCGTAGCGATTCAGCGTGTAGCCAAAGTGGTGAAAGGTGGACGCAGGTTCAGCTTCTCAGCCATTGTAGTAGTAGGAGATGGAAACGGTGTAGTGGGCTACGGATTGGGTAAAGCCAATGAAGTAACAGATGCTATCACCAAAGGTATCGATGATGCCAAGAAACACCTGGTGAAAGTGCCTATTATCAAAGGAACCGTACCCCATGAGTCGATTGGTAAGTTTGGTGGTGGTTTTGTGTTATTGAAGCCAGCATCTGCCGGTACGGGTGTTATCGCTGGTGGTGCGATGCGTGCGGTACTTGAGAGTGCAGGCGTTCATAACGTATTGGCGAAATCAAAAGGATCTTCCAACCCGCACAACGTGGTGAAAGCAACTTTCAAAGCGTTGACCGGAATGAGAGATGCTCATACAATCGCAAGAAATAGAGGAATTACCTTATCAAAGGTTTTCAACGGATAAGAGATATGGCTAAAGTTAGAATTACTCAAAGAAAAAGCATGATCAAGAGGCCTGAAACACAACAGTTGACTATTAAGTCGCTTGGGCTAGGCAGATTGAATAAGTCTGTAGAAGTGGAATACACTCCTCAGATTCAGGGTATGGTAAAGAAAGTGAGTCATTTGGTTAGCGTAACCGAGATATAAGATGAAACTACACGAATTAAAACCGGCAAAAGGATCGACCAAAACGAATAAGCGTTTAGGAAGAGGACAAGGATCTGGCGGTACTACAGCAGGCCGTGGTCATAAAGGTGCGAAGTCACGCTCTGGCTATAGCCGTAAGATAGGATTTGAAGGTGGTCAGATGCCACTTCAGAGACGTGTTCCTAAGTTTGGATTTACCAACAACAACAAGGTTTACTTCAAGTGTGTAAACTTGGATGCTTTGGAAGGTCTTGCTGAGAAAACTAAATCTTCTGAAATCAACATGCAGTTACTTATCGACAATGGTGTGGTAGGTAAGAAGGATAAGGTGAAAGTTTTGGGAAGAGGAGAATTGAAAGCAAAGGTAAATGTAGAAGCACATGCTTTTTCAGCAACCGCTATTAAGGCGATTGAAACTGCAGGTGGTAAAGCGACTAAAGTGTAACGATGAAGAAATTCTTCACCACCATAAAGAACATTTTTTCGATCGAGGATCTGCGCGTCCGCATCATGAATACGATCGGCTTCCTGATTATTTTCAGGTTAGGTTCGTATGTAGTGCTTCCGGGCGTGGATGCTAATCTATTGGCCGGTAATCAAGGTGGTATTTTCGACTTGTTGAATACTTTCCTTGGAGGATCGTTCAGCCGTGCTTCCATATTTGCATTGGGAATCATGCCGTATATATCGGCCTCTATCGTGGTACAGCTACTTACAGTGGCCGTTCCCCACTTCACCAAAATGCAAAAGGAAGGTGATAGTGGAAGAAAGAAGTTAAATCAATTTACGCGTGTATTGACAATTGCTATTACGGCAGCTCAATCCTACGGATATTTAAGAACTACCATAAATGATGAGGCGCTTACTAATCCAGGTATGTTCTGGATGGTTTCTTCAATCATTATCCTTGTCTCAGGAACTATGTTCTGTATGTGGCTAGGAGAGCGCATTACTGATAAAGGAATTGGTAACGGTATCAGTATGCTGATCATGATCGGTATTGTGTCTCGTTTCCCAGCTGCTATCTGGCAAGAGATGGATGCCAAAGGAATGAACGGAGCTCTTCTTTTCATCATTGAATTGTTGGCCTTGTTCTTCGTGGTAGTGGGAGTGATCGCACTAACACAAGCTACCAGACGCATACCAGTGCAGTACGCCAAGCAGGTAGTGGGCAATAAACTTTATGGAGGTAAAAGAGATTTTATTCCTTTGAAGCTAAACTCTGCCGGAGTAATGCCAATCATTTTTGCGCAAGCATTAATGTTCATTCCTCCTTTGTTGGCAGGTATATGGAGAGACAGTGATGTGGGAGCCTATGTGGGATCAACTTTCGCTGACTTTACATCATGGCAATACAATTTGTTATTCGCTATCCTGATTTTGTTGTTTACATTTTTCTACACAGCAATCACGGTACCGAGCAATGACATTGCTGATAATTTGAAACGCAACGGTGGATTTGTTCCAGGGATAAAACCCGGAAAACAAACCGCTGAGTTTATAGATGGTATTTTATCAAAAATTACTTTACCAGGCGCAATCTTTCTTGCGATAGTGGCTATTCTTCCTGCGTTTGCAGTAAGGGCTGGCGTTACGCAAAATTTTGCTCAATTCTACGGTGGTACTTCTCTTTTGATTTTGGTGGGTGTTGTTTTAGACACACTTCAGCAAATAGAGAGTTATCTGTTGATGAGGCATTATGAAGGAATGATGAAGTCTGGGAGAGTGAAAGGACGTTCTCAGTTTGCTGCGGCTTGAGTTTGAATGATTCATTACAAGACGGCAGAGGATATTCAGGTAATTAAAGAGGGAGCCCAGATTTTAGGGCAAGCTCATGGAGAAGTAGCCAGGCTGGTAAAGCCAGGCATCAAAACCAAAGACCTGGATAAAATCGCTGAAGAGTATATTAAGGATCATGGGGGCTCGCCTTCTTTTAAGGGTTACAATGGCTTTCCGGCTGCCTTGTGTATTTCTGTCAACGAGACAGTGGTTCACGGGTTTCCAAGTCAGTACGAATTGAAAGAGACGGATGTGATTTCTGTGGATTGTGGAGTTTTTTTTAATGGCTTCCACAGTGACTCAGCATATACTTATCCGTTGGAAGGCGTTTCTCAGGATGTACTTGATCTACTGGATCGAACTTATGACTCGCTTTATCTTGGTATCGACCAGGCTAAGGTTGGAAATAGAATCGGAGAGATCAGTTTTGCGATACAGAATTATGTGGAGCAATTTGGATACGGAGTGGTGAGGGAACTGGTCGGTCACGGAGTTGGAAAAGATCTTCATGAAGACCCTGAAGTACCCAACTACGGAAAGAAAGGAAGAGGAGCGAAGATAAAAGCAGGGATGGTGTTCGCGATAGAACCGATGATCAACCTGGGGACTAAGAGTGTAGTTCAGGAAAATGATGGTTGGACCATACGAACGGCCGACAGAAAGCCATCGGCTCATTTTGAGCATACGGTGGCGGTATTAGAAGATAAAACAGAAGTCTTAACGACTCATAAGTATATAGAAGAAAATTATAAGTATAAGTGGCGAAACAAAAGTCGATAGAGCAAGACGGTACCATTTTGGAGGCGTTATCCAATGCGATGTTTCGTGTACAATTGGAAAACGGCCACGAGGTACTGGCGCATATTTCAGGAAAGATGAGGATGCATTATATCCGTATTCTACCTGGAGACAAGGTGAAGCTTGAAATGTCACCTTACGATTTAACAAAAGGAAGGATAACTTTTAGATATAAGTAAAATGAAGGTAAGAGCATCCATAAAGAAACGCAGTGCCGATTGCAAGCTGATAAGGCGCAATGGCAAATTGTATGTGATTAACAAAAAGAATCCGAGATTTAAACAAAGACAAGGATAATTATGGCACGTATCGCTGGTGTAGATATTCCCGATAACAAAAGAGGAGAGATTAGTTTGACCTATATCTATGGTATTGGCCGTAGATCAGCTCAAAAAATCCTTACTCAGGCAAACGTGGAGTTAGATAAAAAGGTGAAGGATTGGAATGACGATGAGTCTAATACCATTCGTGCCCTTATTGCAGAACAGTTTAAAATCGAAGGTGTGCTTAAGTCTGAGGTTCAGCTGAGCATTAAGCGATTGATGGACATAGGATGTTACCGTGGTCTAAGGCACCGAAAAGGATTGCCCGTAAGAGGTCAAGGAACAAAGAATAACGCACGTACGCGCAAAGGAAAGCGTAAGACAGTAGCGAACAAGAAGAAGGCAGTTAAAGGTTAATAAGTAAAACACTTTCCAAATGGCTCAGGAAAAGAAAAAAGATAAAAGTAAAAAGAGGGTTGTTACCGTAGAGACTACTGGACAAATTCATATCCAGGCTACGTTCAACAACATCATCATTTCCATTACCAATATGGCTGGTCAGGTAGTATCCTGGGCGTCTGCAGGAAAGATGGGCTTCAAAGGTTCTAAAAAGAATACTCCTTATGCAGCGCAAACTGCAGCACAGGAATGTGGTACCAAAGCTTATGAGTTGGGAATGCGCAAAGCTGAGGTATTTGTAAAAGGCCCTGGGTCTGGTCGTGAGTCTGCGATTCGTACGCTTCAGGGTGTTGGAATAGAAATTTCCACTATTCGTGACGTCACTCCGTTGCCACACAATGGCTGTCGTCCTCCAAAGAAAAGAAGAGTTTAATTAATAGAGCATAATCTAGCCATGGCAAGATATACAGGTCCTAAAACAAAGATTTCAAGAAGGTTCGGTGAGCCTATTCTAGGAGATAGTAAAGCACTTCAAAAGAAGGCTTATCCTCCTGGGCAACACGGTAAAGGTAAAAGACGCAAACTATCAGAATATGCTGTTCAGCTTGCTGAAAAGCAAAAGGCCAAATACATCTATGGTGTATTGGAGAAGCAGTTTGAAAACATTTTTGATAAGGCTACGCGTAAAAAAGGCGTTACAGGAGAAGTGTTGCTTCAATTATTAGAATCAAGATTGGACAACACAGTTTATCGCCTAGGAATAGCAACTACTCGCAGAGCTGCCCGTCAATTGGTGGTGCATAAGCACATCCTTGTGAATGGAGATGTGGTAAACATTCCTTCCTATACACTAAAGCCTGGTGAAACCATTGAAGTAAGAGAAAAGTCCAAATCTTTGGAAACAATTACTGATAGCCTGGCTGCTCATTCTACTAAAAGACACAGCTGGTTAGAGTGGGATGGAGGAGATATGGTAGGTAAATTAATTACCATGCCACCTCGCGAAGATATTCCTGAGAATATCAATGAGCAGTTGATTGTCGAATTGTACTCCAAGTAATATTTAACATTAAATTAAATTACCTATGTCAATATTAGCATTTCAAATGCCAGAAAAGGTTGTAATGGAAAAGTCCGATGATTTTCGCGGCCTTTTCACATTTAAGCCACTGGAAAGAGGATACGGAGTAACGATTGGTAATGCATTGAGAAGAATCCTTCTTTCATCATTGGAAGGATATGCCATTACAGGTATTAAGGTTCCTGGTGTGTTGCATGAGTTCTCTACTATAGAAGGTGTAGTTGACGATGTTTCAGAAATCATTTTGAACCTGAAGCAGGTTCGATTGAAGAAGAATTCAGATAATTTCGAAAGCAAAATCACGGTTAGTATCAAGAAGCAAAAGCAGTTCACCGCTGGTGATATTGCCAAGTTTACTACTGGTTTTGATGTTTTGAATCCGGACCACGTAATCTGTAACCTTGACGAGTCAGCACAATTTGAAATTGAGTTGACGATAGAAAAAGGACGCGGATACTTGCCGGCAGAAGAGAATAAGCCAACGGAGCAATTGTTTGGGTTTATTCCGATCGATGCCATTTTCACTCCTGTGAAAAATGTGAAGTACAGCGTAGAGAACACGCGCGTGGAGCAAAAGACTGACTATGAGAAGTTGGTTATTGATATCGAAACGGATGGTTCTATCCACCCAGAAAAAGCACTAGAAGGAGCAGCCTTCATTTTGATTCAACATTTCCGTCTGTTTTCTGATAAATCTATCGAGCTGGAAACAGGTAAGGATAGTGAAATTGAGCAGGTGGATGAGGAGATGCTTCACATGAGAAAATTGTTGAAGACTGCCTTACATGATTTAGACCTTTCAGTTCGTGCATACAACTGCTTAAAAGCAGCTGATGTGAAGTCATTGGGTGATCTTGTAAGACTAGAGATTTCAGACATGATGAAGTTCAGAAATTTTGGAAAAAAATCACTGGCTGAATTAGAGCAGCTGGTAGCAGAGAAGAGCCTTACTTTCGGTATGGATCTTTCAAAATATAAATTAGAAGAGGACTAATGAGACACGGGAAGAAAATTAACCACCTTGGCCGTAAGGCAGCCCATCGCCATGCGTTGCTTTCCAATATGGCATCGTCACTGATTCTTAATAAGAGAATTACGACTACAGTTGCCAAAGCAAAAGCATTGAGAAAGTATGTGGAGCCATTGCTTACCAAATCAAAGACGGATACTACCCATTCGCGTAGAACTGTGTTTTCTTACCTTCAAAATAAGGAATCGGTATCTATGTTATTCGGAGAGGTGGCATCGCGCATTGCTGATCGCCCAGGCGGGTATACAAGGATTATCAAATTTGGTGACTTGCGTCATGGTGATAATGCTGAAATGTGCCTTATGGAGTTGGTAGACTTTAACGATATCTACAAGAAAGAGGGTGCTGAGAAGAAAGCCAAGACGCGTAGAAGCCGCAGATCTAAGAAATCTGAGGATACTGCGGAGGCAGAAGTAGAGGCAACGACTACTGAAGAAGCTCCTGAAGCCAAAGAAAAGCCTAAGAAGGCTGCAAAAAAGGCAGCCAAGAAGACCACTAAAAAGAAAGACAAGGAGTAGTGATTTATTCAAACAATATCGAAAAGGGATCAGTTATCAACACTGATCCCTTTTTTTATGCCCTGTCAATTGATGGGGAAATTTTATACCGGATATTCCAAGATCAAATTCGAAACGGGTTATTTTTGTCAAACCAAACCACACAATGAGCTCTACTAACAAAGCGTACTTACTTTTAGCAGACGGACTTTTAATCGAAGGAAAAGCAATAGGAAAGAAGGGGACATCTGGAGGGGAAATTTGCTTTAACACGGGGATGACCGGCTATCAGGAGATTTATACTGATCCATCCTACTATGGTCAAATTGTAGTGAATACTACGTCCCATATTGGCAATTATGGTTCTTTGGATGAAGAACAGGAATCTGACGGCCCAAAGATTAAAGGATTGGTGGTCAATGAATTTTCGAAAGATTATAGCAGAAAAACGGCAGCAGAGAGCCTTCAGCAATACCTAGAGAAGCACAACGTAGTAGGTATCTCAGATATAGATACCCGCATGTTGGTACGCCATATACGAAGCAAAGGTGCCATGAATGCTATTATTTCTTCAGAATTAAGTCCTGAGGAGCTAAAGGAAGAGTTAGCCAATGTGCCATCGATGGATGGACTGGAATTGGCCTCTGTTGTGAGTACTAAAAAGCCCTACTTTGAAGGTGAATCCAGCGCTCCTTACAAAGTGGCGGTACTTGATGTAGGAATCAAAAAAAGCATACTTACTAACCTGGCAGCAAGAGGGTGCTATCTACAAGTGTTTCCGGCCAAAACTTCTTTTGCGGAAATGGAAAAGTGGAATCCTGATGGGTACTTTTTATCCAACGGACCTGGTGACCCGGCTACAATGGATTATGCTATCACTACGGTGAAAGAGATGATGGGATCGGAAAAACCAATTTTTGGAATTTGTTTAGGGCATCAATTGTTGGCGTTGGCCAATGACATTTCTACATATAAAATGCACCACGGCCATCGTGGACTGAACCATCCAGTGAAGAATTTGATTACGGGCCTGGGTGAGATGACATCCCAAAACCATGGTTTTGCTGTGAATGAAAAAGATATCGAAAAGAATAAGAATGTAGAAGTGACCCACGTTCATCTCAATGATAAAACCATCATGGGATTGAGTGTGAAATCAAAAAATGCATTTTCAGTTCAATACCACCCAGAGGCATCACCTGGGCCACACGATTCAAGGTATTTGTTTGATCAATTTGTTGAGATGATAAAACAGAATCAACTTTCAGTAACTGTATCTTCTGGGATTTAAGATTTAAAGATGTGGAATTGTTGGCTATTGAAGATAATGAACTCTCGATACTAATAAATGAATCTGATGAACTTACTGCAATTTTTGTAGTGTCACTTAAAACCTTGAACAAGTCAAATCTCAAAATCCCAAAATCTTAAATTTTTAGATAGAATGAGTTTAATAGAGAGTATCCATGCCCGTCAAATTTTGGATAGCCGTGGCAATCCAACTATCGAAGTTGATGTGATCACTGAATCGGGTGCTTTTGGAAGGGCCGCTGTTCCATCAGGTGCTTCTACCGGCATGCATGAAGCAGTGGAGCTTCGAGATGGTAACAAGAAATTATTCATGGGCAAGGGTGTGCTCAAGGCTGTGAAGAATGTTAATGAAATCATTGCCGAAGAAATTGTTGGATTTGATGTTGTGGATCAGAATCTGGTCGACAAAATCATGATGGAGGTTGACGGCACAAAGAATAAAAGCAAATTGGGAGCCAATGCAATATTGGGTACTTCTCTTGCTGTCGCCAAAGCGGCCGCAATGGAGTCGGGTCAGTCATTATTTCGCTACATAGGCGGAGTAAATGCCAATACTTTGCCTGTTCCTATGATGAATATTTTGAATGGGGGTAGTCACGCTGATAATTCCATTGACTTTCAAGAGTTCATGGTGATGCCGGTAAAAGCCGATACATTTTCTGAAGCATTGAGAATGGGTACTGAAGTTTTTCACCATTTAAAAATAGTACTCCACGATAAAGGGTTGTCAACCAATGTTGGAGACGAAGGTGGATTTGCACCCAACATTGCAAGCAATGAAGAAGCCATAGAGGTTGTATTGAAAGCTATTGAGAAGGCGGGGTACAAACCAGGTGTGGATATTTTTATTGCCATGGATGCGGCTGCTTCAGAGTTTTATGACAAAAAATCAAAGACCTACCATTTCAAAAAGTCTTCCGGTAAGAAATTGAAATCAGAAGAGATGGTAGAATACTGGGCCAAGTGGGCTAAGAAATACCCAATTATCTCTATTGAAGATGGTATGGACGAGAACGATTGGAAAGGCTGGAAACAGTTGACTGATAAAATTGGAGATAGTGTTCAGTTGGTCGGTGATGATTTGTTCGTAACCAATGTAGATTTCCTTCAGAAAGGAATCGATCAGGGGGTGGCCAATTCTATTTTAGTAAAAGTGAACCAGATAGGAACACTTACGGAGACCATCAATGCAGTGAACTTGGCTAAACAAAACAAATACAAAAGTGTGATGTCTCATCGCTCCGGAGAGACTGAAGACAGCACCATTGCTGATTTGGCAGTGGCATTAAATACAGGCCAAATTAAAACTGGGTCAGCTTCACGCTCTGATCGTATGGCAAAATACAACCAGCTGCTTCGCATTGAAGAGGAGCTGGGAGAAACTGCTTATTTTCCAGGAGTGAAGTTTTAAAATTATAGCAGCTATTGTAATTATCAATTGCAATAGCTGCTATGGTGTTTGCTAACAGGCTACATCTTCCAATGTGCTGTCCCAGCAATGGAAATCTTCGTCTCCAAAATGATTGGGATTTTTAACTCTTCCTTCATTGGTATCACGGCTCCATTCTATCTCGGCTTTATTATTGTTTTCCTTATCGTAAAGGTGGTAGAAAGCATTGAAGGGAGCGTCCTCATTAATTCCAAAATAGATATATCCACCTTTGCCAGGAGCATCAGGGTCGATGCTAGTGTATTTAAGGTCAGCTACAGTGTTGTTAATATTTCGAGTCCAGTCGATCTGAAGAAAGGCCTTGTTTTGATCCGGCCCAAAATTTAGTGTCCAATAGCCCTCCGTATGTTCTGAATTGGCATGACCGGTATACCATTCGTAATCTGTATACTCTCCCGCTTTCGACAACAGCATTTTCCAATCTACTCCGTCACTTACCAAAGTTCCCTGGAGCTTGGCAGAATGTTGCACGTTGGCTACGGTAAAATTAAATGTCCACTGCCAGGTATTGTTACCAATAAACTCAGGAGTTTGATTGATGGATGCTTTGAATGCTGTTACTGGCACAACAGTAGCTACACCCAATATCAGGTTCCAAACTCCGATACTGACTACAGAATGTCCCCAATTGCCTTTTGCATTGGTGCGGCCGCCTATTCTGCCACCATCATCCTGTGGCAATTGATTCAGGTCCATTTCAAAAGTGGTGGCGGGGGGTATTTCCGGAGCTGGACCAGGAGGTGTACCAATACCATCATCCGTACAAGAAGATAGGATGAGACTAAATCCCAAAAAATAGACTGTCAGGCCCTTGATTAAGTTGGTTTTAAGTGAGTACATAATTCTTGTTGTTAAATTAAAATCCATATAAATAAGACAAATTTTAAGCCAAAATGAGTGAAAGAAGGCTTAAAATGTCCTTCATTAGTTATAACACGGTATTTTCATTCTACCCTATGCTATAATTACGAAATCTTGAAACGAATTGGAATGGGGTGCGAGAGGAAATGCGTTAAAATGGCGATTATTGGGGTATTGGCTCCACAAGTGAAAGGTCGATTAGCTATGAT
The DNA here is from genome assembly GCA_040216665.1 of Cyclobacteriaceae bacterium. GTDB lineage: Bacteria > Bacteroidota > Bacteroidia > Cytophagales > Cyclobacteriaceae > ELB16-189. Next base: position 735,285 of record JAVJOQ010000010.1, read on the forward strand.
ACACTCTGGATGCGATGATTACTCCGTCATTCACTTCCAGTGTCTCTCCCACTCTCAGGTCGGCTTCATTTTCTACCTGTCTAATGTATTCCATGAATACTCTGTTTTCATGAGAGATTAGGTGAAGCACTTTGTAATGAAGAGAAGGCAATCGTTCAAAAGCCTCCTGCCACCAGCTGCGCAAGGCTTCTTTCCCCTTTATTAAGCCCAAAGTGTCAGGATATTGGATCTTCAATTTGGGGCTGTAATGATGTGCCTCATCATGATAAAGATTCAACAGCTTTTCAAGATCATGTTGATTGAACGCCTCAAACCAATCTAGCGCTATCCTATTCAATTCGTTATTGGTCATTTCTTCTTCTTAATGGCGGGCAAAAGTAATGGATAGACTTGAAGTTAGTTAGTAAATTGTAGGGTATCATTGACTTCAACTCAAATAAATTGAAACTGCTAAAGGCGCAATATCAGGATATCCTTCAAGTACTTGAAGAGCAAAAAATCCCTATTGAAAAGTTATCATTAGTGAAAATAAAAGGCAGGATAAGGGTACTAGTAGCTGGCGTAGATTCACATTTTGAATTCTTCAGAAGGAAGTCGGTTGCAATAACTCAGGAAAAGCATCAATGGGAACATGTTGAGCACTATGAATTGAATATTTTGGGTGTACGTAAAAATGTTTCGGTGTGGCCTGAGGTAGTTCTTGCGTTAGAACTTTGGCTTAAAAGCACCAGAAATGCCTCATAAGGCATCTCTTCTTCGTCTCAGAATAGAAAAAACCCTCCCAGTATGGGACGAATTTAAGTAAAATTCGCTCTTCTTCGATTCGCTCAGTTGTTAAAAAAGCTCTATTTGAGCTGTTAAACGCACTTTTTGAGTGGTTTTCCTTTTTGTTATTTTCTTTAGAATACTTTTTGACTAGTAGCTAGGAGATCAACTGCTCGAATATGATAGTGCTACTATTTTTCATCGTCACCATGAGTATTGTACTCCTGGTAATTTTTGGCCTGCCAGGTACACCTAATTACTTAGGATGGAAACTCTCCGGGGTTTGGGCTAATCAGTCCGACACGCTTCAAATAATGATTCATGAACAGGATGCTTGTCTGAGTGGACACGTTGTATCCGCAGATGTTCGTGACAACAATAGCAAAATTGTAATTGGAAAAATGGTAGTTGATAAGGTGAAATTAAAATCTGTGTGGAATTGGAGCACTGGCAAATACATAGATCCTTATACTATGGAGGAGTTTGATTTTAAAATTAAGCTAATGGCAAGTGATAGGCTAAAAGTCTATTATTTGGAGAATCAAAATCTAGTAAAAAAGGAGGAATGGAAATTAATAAACTCCCTCTAAAAGAATTATAAATATTAAAATTATGGAAACATATTATCCTATACTTTATCTCATTGTGTCTTTTGCAATTGCTGTAGTTTCATCATTGCTTGCTTATAAGTTAATTAATTCGAAAACCACGCTCGAGTCTCGCCTTACAGGAATCTGGGTGAATGAATCGCAGACTATGCGTATCCTTCTGCATCATATTGATTCAATATTTCAAGGAGAAGTGGTTTGGATCAATTCAATTAAGACCAACCAACAACATATGTTGGGTGCTAAAATGATAAAGCAATTGGTATTAAAAACTGTGGTCCAGGGAAGTACTGGTATTTATATAGATCCCAAAACAGGTCAAGAATTACCGTTTAGAATGTGGTTTCATGGAAAAGGAAGGGTAAAACTGGCAGTTATTGGTAAAGTGGATGGGAAAGATAAAGTTGTAAAAGAGGAGCGATGGTTTCAATTATAGGCTATTCTTTGAAAGCCGTAAATTGGGGTATTGTGTGAATTTGCACTGAATTCCCTATCTTCGTGAAACTATTTTTTAAGCTATGTTGAAAAGGCTACCACCTATTTTTAAAAATTTTTATTTTCTCACAGGCTTTCTTTTTTTGGTTTGGATGATTTTTGTGGACTCCAATGACCTCATTACCCGCTTCAATATGAGTTCTAAACTACGTGCATTAGAGGGTGAGAAGGAGTACTATGAAGCTAAAATTGTAGAAGTAGAGAAAGACAGAAAAGAATTAATGACGAATAAAGAACTTTTGGAGAAGTTTGCTCGTGAAAAGTACTTAATGAAAAAGGAAACCGAGGATTTGTTTATCATTCAGGTTAATGAATAATTCAATGAAGACTGTTTGGCTATTCGCTTTTGCTCTTTTGTTATCGAGTGTTGCATTTGCGCAACGTGAAGTTGATGATAATGCAGGATGGGGGCTAAAAGATAGGTTATATTTTGGTGGTGGCTTTGGCCTGAATGGAGGCAATGACTCATTTGGCAATCGCTACTTTTACGTAGGACTTAATCCTATAGTAGGTTACATGATTACTCCGCAACTATCCAGTGGATTGGGTTTGCAGTGGCAGCATTATTCTTACCCCGACTTTAATACTAAAATTGATCAATACGGAGTGAGCCCTTTTGTGAGGTATAACTTTGGTCAATTGTTTGCCTACATGGAATACAACGTGTTGAATACACCCACTTTTAGCAATACAGAGAGAAGAAACTTTGATCGTTTTTTAATGGGTTTGGGTTATTCTCAACCATTAGGCAGGCGTGGCTCTCTTAATGCGATGGCACTTTATGATGTAATTTATTCTAATGCAGAGAGAGCTTTTGCCTCACCTTGGGTATTTAGAGTTTATTTCTCCCTTTAGAATTTCACCTGTAGTTTTTCTGCGATCTCTTTTAAGTCTTCTACAACTTTTTCATTAAGAGGAATTCCTTCTTTAGTCCTTATTCTTTCTTGCTCGCGTTCCGGGTCACCAGGAATAATAACCTTCTGCTGCCCAACAATAGTCTGGGCCTGACGAAAGCGATTAATCCAATTGTCCATGTGTTTGAAAAAATCTTCCTTTGGACGAAATGCATCTACTCTCATGGCACCCACAAAGTGACCAATTCCTTCTCCTACAGGATCGGAGGGGGGTGCCAGAAAACTCACAAAAGGAGGAACCCATGGGCCGTAGTTGGCTCCTGAGAGTACCCCAGAAAAAATATCTACCCATGCGCCTAAACTAAATCCTTTATGGCTGCCATGTTCCCTGTCACTTCCTAGAGGAATAAGAGAGCCACCTTCTTTCACCCCATTTGCGTTAGTGGTGGGCTCGCCTTCTTTGGTTTGTACCCAGCCCACTGGCGCTTCTTCATTCTTGCGTTGTAGAATCTCCAACTTACCATTGGCAGCTGTGGTGGTGGCAAAGTCAGCAACGAAAGGAGGCTGCTCACCGGCAGGAATTGCAACACAAATAGGATTTGTCCCCAACAACCTTTCTGTGGAAAATGTGGGAGCAACTAATGGGCTCGCATTGGTCATTGACAAACCAATCATATCATGTTGAAGTGCCATCATAGAATGATAGCCTGCTATGCCAAAGTGGTTGGAGTTTTTTACAGCAACCCATCCAGTACCACAAGTTTTTGCTTTCTCTATTGCAATATTCATTGCATAAGGAGCTACCACTAAACCCAACCCTTTGTCTCCATCAACAACCGCTGTGCTGGGTGTTTCATAAGTAATCTTTGGAGTGGCTTTTGCATTGATTCTGTCTGCTTCCCAAAGTCTTACATATCCGCTCAATCTGGCCAATCCATGCGAATCGATGCCACGCAGGTCAGACTGCAGCAGAACATCGGAGGCAAGTTGGGCGTGTTGCTCAGAACATCCCATTTTCTTGAATATGTTGTAGGCAAAATCTCGCAGTGCTTTTTCGGTATACAAATTGTTCATGATGGAGCAAAATTGTTTTTTTGAGAGCTAATTCAATATTATAAGCGATATACGCTATTTGTAGAAAGTTTTCGTTCGAATTATGGAAATTGAGCGAATAGCGCATCTTACCAATAAATAATAACTCATGAAACGAATAAATTTAATAATAACCCTGTTTTTTGGTTTTTTGATCTCTTACGGTCAGACAGAGAAATCAATCGACTCCAAAATTACGAATGTTACTGTCTTTTTGAATAAGGCACAGGTGACTCGGGAGGTGAAGACACGAATTGAGGCAGGAAAGATGGATCTGGTGCTTTCTGGTTTAACATCCCAACTTGATCCGGCCAGTATTCAGGTAGCTGGAAAGGGTAATTTTTTGATCATGGGCATACGTCATCAACAAAATTATCTCAATGAATTTAATGTGCCCTCAAAACTGAAAGCATTAAAAGACTCATTGGCCTATTACCAAAAGAATTTGAGCCTGGAGCAGAGCAAAAAAGAAATTCTTAACAAAGAAGAACAAATGCTTTTAAGTAACCAGAAAATCGGAGGGAACAATCAAAACCTTACCGTAGCGGAATTGAAAGCAATGGCAGATTTCTATAGATCCAGACTAGGAGATATTGTGAGCAGCAGGATGAGCCAGGATGAAAAGATGAAATCAATTAATGAACACATCTTGCGCTTGCAGAGACAAATCAACAGTGAGAATGAGTTGTACAACAAAAACACCAGTGAAATTGTAATTAGCATATCTGCAAATTCAGCAACAGCGGCTAACCTTGAAGTAAATTATGTGGTGGCTAATGCCGGATGGTATCCAGTTTATGATTTGAGAGCGATCAACACTAAATCACCGCTGCAACTCAATTATAAAGCGAATGTATTTCAGAGAACGGGAGAAGAGTGGAAAAATATAAACCTGATACTATCTACTGCTAATCCTAATCAGAGTGGATTGAAACCAGAACTTTATCCTTGGTACCTGGATTTTTATAATCCAGTAGCTTATCAGCAATTCAAGAAAAAAACAGAGGGCAGAAGCATGAGGTCAGAAGCTCAATCGGAAGAGATGTCATTTGACATGGAGATAGCTGCAGCCGCACCTGCCGAATCAATGGCAGAAATGGTGAGTACTGTGCAAACTTCTTTGAATACTGAATTTCAAATTGCTATACCATATACTGTTTCCTCTTCATCCAAACCCACACTTGTAGATATTCAAAATAATGAAGTGAAAGCAGAATATTCCTATTCAGTTGTTCCCAAATTAGACGCAGACGCATTTCTTATAGCGAAAGCCACAGGCTGGGAAAATTTTAGCTTATTGCCTGGAGAGGCTAATATCTTTTTTGAAGGCACTTTTGTTGGCAAGACGTTTATCGATCCCAACTCCATCGGGGATACATTGTCTGTTTCTTTGGGGCGTGATAAACGTATTGTAGTGAAAAGAGAGGAGTTAAAGGATCTTACTTCAAAGAAGTTGATCGGGACAAATAAGAAAGAAGAACATAGTTGGGAAATTTCCATTCGTAACACGAAAACCGAAGCCATTACAATTACTGTTGAGGATCAATTGCCAGTAACAAGAAATAAGGATATTGAAGTGACTGCTCTCGATAATGGAGGGGCTAAGTTTGACTTGATATCCGGTAAGCTCACTTGGAAGTTAACGCTTCAGCCTAACGAAACTAAAAAGATCATATATCGCTACGAAGTGAAATATCCAAAAGACAAACAAATCTCAGGACTTTAAAAAGGGAGAAGGTCAATCACATCGTGTGGTTGACCTTCATAATATCTGCCAGTACTCCTTCTTTAAGGGCATAACTGGACACACGCAAGTTGGTAAAATCGTAATGCTTTATTACATAATCTATCAGTGAGCACGCTACCACAATCATGTCAACACGGAGTTCGATCATTCCTGGTATTTCCATGCGAGCTTCCTTGTCCCTTATAATGAGTTCACTATAAGTATCATGAAATCCCTGAAAGGACAACGGTGTTTCAGCTGCACCACTTAGCTTTTCAATACCCTGACTGGCACAATAGATGTCACTGAGTGTATCAAATGTTCCAGAAGATCCCACTAAAGTTTTAGGCCGATGTTGTTGCAAAGCTTTAAAAAGAGATCCTAACGTTTTGTCAAAGTGCTCCTGTAAGGCTTTTAAATCCTCAGTCCGGATTGGATCATGTGTATGGTATTCCTCCAGAAGTCGTTGAGCGCCTATTTCAAAACTTTCTTTCCAATAAATAGCATTCTCATCTCCAATGATGAACTCTACACTTCCACCACCGATATCGATTACCAGAGATTTTTCATTGCCTAGAGGTATGGCAGACCTAACACCCATATAGATTAATCTGGCCTCTTCATCACCAGAAATAACTTTCACTTCAATGCCAGTATTTTCCTTAATGCTTTTAATTACTTCTTTCTGGTTACTTGCATTTCTAAAGGCACTTGTGCCATAGGCAAATATTTTTGTTGCCTTGAAATTATCAATTGCAGTGCGAAATCTAGTAATAGCAAGTAATGCCCGGCTAATGGCTTTCTCAGTGATCAGTCCCTTGTTAATTCCTTTTTTACCAAGCTTTACAGCCTTACGTTCTCGGTACACAACATGGCATTGATTTTCCTTTACATCTACTATTAGCAGGTGAAAAGTATTAGTACCTAAATCTACTATGGCAATTCGGCTTTCCATTTAAGGGGCCAAATATACATTGTAGAGATAACTGTTTAGACCTTTTACATCAATTTGTCAACCATTCATTGCAATCAAACACCCCTGCCTCTAATGAGCCTGAAAAGTACAGCGATGACCGCAAAAACCAACAGAAAATGGATAACACTTCCAAGGCTGAATACGAAAAAACCAAGAACCCAACCGATAAGCAGAATGACAGCGACTAGATACAATAACTCACTCATAATTTTTTTATTTAGTTCACCAGGGTTAAAGGAAATAACATGCCATTGTACAAAAACCCTTTCTGCTGTTGATCTGGCATTACCCCTCTTTAAATTGTAGAACCAATTCCTCAATGCTGTGAGGAATATTTTTCCCCTAATTGCCTCATTGCTGCAGAACCGAAGCGGAATCGATAGTTCGTTAAATGGCACCATTTTTATGCTTATTATTAATAAATTCATGGGATAGTTATGGGCGCATGGGTGCTACTTTGCTATTCCCGGCTTTAATTAATTCTTAATACGGAAGATGTCAAAGGTTTTACTGGTTGATGATGAGAAAGATATTTGTCTATTGCTTTCAGGTATTTTAAAACGAGAAGGGTTCAAAACTTCTTATGCTTTAAACTTGAAAGATGCAAAAGGCATGCTATCACGGGAAAAATATGCGGCAGCCTTTATTGACCTTAATTTGCCTGATGGAATTGGCTCTCAATTAATTCCAATCATTAAAGAAAAAAATAATAACACTAAAATAATAATGATCAGTGCATATGATATGGGACTGGTTAAAGCCTCAAAAGAGGGGGCTGATTATTTAATAAAGAAGCCATTTAGTCGAAATATTGTCCTTTCAGCAATTGCTGACCTACAAATTGATTGAAAGTTATTTGACTTAATCTCTACTTAACTAATTTTATCACTATGCAATCGATTCTGATTATTGATGATGATAAGGATATCTGTACCCTTGTCTCCTCCTTTCTTACCAAAAAAGGATTTGAAGTGACTTCATCCTATAATGGTGAGGAGGCAATTGCCAGTTTAAAAAAGAAGGATTTTGAGCTAGTGCTTTGCGATTATAGATTGCCGGATACAAATGGAGTAGAGATGATTCAGCGCATCAAGTTAATTCAACCTGGTGCAGCCATTATTATCATTACAGGATATTCTGATGTAAAAACAGCTATTGAGACATTTAAGCATGGGGCCAATGACTACGTGGTAAAGCCACTTTATCCGGATGAGATTTTGCTCACCATCAAAGAGGCTTTGGAAAAGAAAGAGGACAAAGTAAAATCTGCTGTGGCATCAGGAAAGAGTAAAAAATCGGTAACAAAAGATGATGCTTATGTTGATGGTGTAAGTCCGCAGGCAGAGGTAGTGCAACGGCATATAGAATTGATTGCGCCTGCAGATATGTCAGTAATCATTTCAGGTGAAACAGGTACGGGCAAAGAGTATGTAGCTAAGGCGATTCATCAAAAAAGTGATCGCAACGAAAAACCATTTGTGGCAATTGATTGCGGGGCCCTTCCCAAAGAATTGGCAGGGAGTGAGTTGTTTGGCCATGTGAAAGGTGCCTTTACCGGTGCAATGAATGAGAAACCAGGTAATTTTGAACTAGCTGATAAAGGCACCTTGTTTCTGGATGAAATCGGGAATTTGACTTATGAAAATCAGATAAAACTGTTGCGCGTGCTTCAAGAGAGAAAGATCAGAAGAATTGGCGGAACGACCGATATTAATATAGACGTGCGAATTATCGCAGCAACCAATGAAGATTTAACCAAAGCGGTGAAAGACGGAAAGTTTAGAGAGGATCTTTACCATAGGCTGAATGAATTTAAAATTGAACTATCACCATTAAGGCAGCGCAAGGAGGATATTCTTTTATTTGCTGGCCATTTTTTGAATAAGGCAAATAAGCAGCTAAATAAGAATGTCTCTGGGTTTGCTCCAGCTGTTGAAGAGCGACTAACTGCTTATCAGTGGTACGGAAATTTAAGAGAGCTAAACAACGTTGTAAAGCGAGCAGTGCTATTGACCATTGGTGATAAGATTTCTATGGAAAGTTTGCCTAATGAAATTTTGAATGCATCAGCTTATCGATCGGATACAGCTGCAGATGCAAGCGTTCAACCAGAATCAGGTAATCTTCTAAAATCCGTTACGGGCAATGCTGAGCGACAAGCAATCATTGATGTACTAGAAAAAACTGGTTTTAATAAAAGTAAAGCAGCTGAAGTACTTAAGATTGATCGTAAAACGCTCTATAACAAACTTAAAGCTTACGATATAAAATTATAGAGCAAGTCTTATGGCTTGCTCTATAATTCTAATAAACTATTTATTCACATCGAACGCAATGTAGATTTGAGCGACTGAGTTTTTAGAGTCTCCCAATATTGATTTTGCATTGTCCGTTTTAGCCAGTTTCACAAGCCCGTAATTATACCTTGTCCCTATTTGTACTCCGCCAAAGTTTAGTCCAAGTCCTCCAACAAGACCATAATCATAGGTTTTAAAGTTGTCTCTGTCTAACTCTTCACCTCCATTTACAATATCTCCCGCATAAGAAACGTTAGCGCCTAACAGATAACTACCATAGCCACCTGCGTGTAGTTCAGCTACCTCTCCTAGCTTAAACACAGCTAATACAGGCACCTCGAGATAGTTGAGATTGAACTTCACCTCCTGATCTATAAATCCATCATACTCGTTTTTCGACCCTTTGGTGGTATAAAGTAGTTCTGGCTGAAGAGCAAAAAAATCTGTGGCCAGGATCTGTCCGTAAAGACCAACATTAAGTCCTATGCGCGAGTTTTCATCATTCACATCATCAACGTACAAATTACTAATGTTCAATCCACCTTTCACACCCATTCTTGCTTCCTGTGCATTCACTGCAGAAATTGATAACACTATCACTGTTATTGTTCCAATAATTAATTTCAAATTTGTTTTCATATTATAATTATTTTGGTTCATTCAAGATGTGTTCAAATTAATGCCACATTGAAAATGATTGATTTCTAACTCGTAAATTGGTTTTTGGAATAAGACTTGTAGTTTTTATTCCACAGTATGTAGATTATGCTAGTGAATTTATGATCCTGAGAATGTTTAATGGATGAGAAGAGAAAATTATTATAATCTCGTTTTTGGTATAATACTCCTGCTCTTAACAGGCGTGAGCTTGATTACGTATTGGAATGTGAACGGCTATATGGAGGAGGTAAAGTGGATCAGACACTCCAATAAGGTGATTGCTCAGGTAGAAATTGTACTCTCAATTGTTAAAGATTCTGAGACTGGTCATAGAGGATATCAATTAACAAGAGATACCGTTTTTCTAAGACCGTATAAAAGCTCCGTTGAATCCATATATACAGAGTTAAGTAAGTTGGATAGCCTTTTTCTAGATGAAATCACTCAGAAACAGAGAGGTGATTCCTTAAGACTGTTAATTGATAAGCAATACCGTATCATCACAACCATCCTGGAGAATGAAGAGGAAAGCAAACGATTTATAGATCGTTACGAGATCAATTTGCTTATAGTGGGTCGAGAAAACATGGATAGGATTAGAAAGATTTGTGGAAGAATGACGCAGTATGAAAATGATGTGTTGAAGGCAAGATTAACTCAGGAATATGACCTGAAGAGCATCGCACCATTTACACTGTTGTTATCGGGGTTTGTAGTCCTAGGCGTTGCGGGCTTTCTGTTTGTTCGGATAATTGATGAGCTGAAACGAAGGAGAAAAACGGAAAGAGAATTGAATATTAAGATTGAAGAATTGGATCAAAAGGAAAAAAGATACCGATCATTATTTGAGCGATCTATAGATCCTATATTTCTTGCAGATGATAAGTTTAACATGGTGGATGCCAACTCATCGTTACAAAATTTATTTGGTTATTCTTATGAGCAAGCCTGTAATCTTGATTTGGAGGAACTGTTTATTGACAAGTCCGAATTTGCCTCATTCAAAGAAAAGTTGGATAAGGACAATCACGTGAGAGATTTTGAAGTGACTTTAAAAGATAAAAACAATAAGAAACTGATTAGTTTGGTCAATTGTGTTCGTATTGATGATACAACCAGCCCGGTTTACTATCAAGGAATAATCCATGACATTACAATGCGAAAGAAAGTAGAGCGAGAATTGATTCAAGCTGAAAAACTTTCAACGACAGGGAAAATTGCCAGGACCATTGCTCATGAAGTAAGAAACCCACTTACTAATCTAAACCTTGCCATGGATCAACTAAAGGAAGAATTTACGGCCAATGAGAATACGAAGGTTTATACTGATATCCTCGATAGGAACTTAAACAGAATCGAGGAGTTGATCAGTGAATTGTTAAGATCCTCCCGCCCAAAGGAACTTCAATTATTAGAAACGCCTCTGGAAGTAGTGCTAAATGAAACTGTTGATCTTATTAGAGACAGGATCAATTTGAACGAAATGAAATTAATCAATGACATACCATCAACTCTTCCAAATGTGCTTGTGGATAAGGAGCTTGTAAAGATTGCGCTGGTCAACATTATGGTGAATGCCATTGAGGCGATGGAGCACGGAGCGGGCGTGCTTAGAATCTCCGTAGAGCAGGATGAGAATGAGGTTATATTGACCATCGCTGATAATGGAAAGGGTATTCCTGATGGAGAAGTTGAAAAATTATTTGATCCGTTTTATTCTGCTAAACAAGGGGGTATGGGGCTAGGTCTTACGTCAACACAGAATATTTTGAATAGCCACAAGATTGAGATTGAAGTGCAAAGTGAGTTAGAAAAAGGAACTTCATTCCATATTACATTCACTGCGATTATTTAGTGCTGTATGCGTATAGTATTCAGTTCCACATTTTGTGGAATTATTTCCTCACCTGAGTAAACTCAAATAATAGAACGATCACCAATATAGTTGCTCAGGTCACTGCAATCCTTGATTTAGTGCAATTTACCCGTAAGAGGGCTTCAATGGCATAATTATTCTAATAGTTATTGTAGAAATGATAACTAAAAAAATTATGACTATGAATAATCTAGAATTAAAAGGAAACTGGAACGAAGTGAAAGGTAAACTGAAGCAAAAGTATGGAGAATTAACTGATGATGATCTTAGTTTTGCAGAAGGAAAAGAAGATGAGTTGATTGGTCGGATCCAAAAAAAACTGGGAAAGACAAAAGATGAAATCAAAAAGGAATTAATGGCAATGTAATTAGTACTGTTGAGGTATAAAATTGTTGCATAACCTAAAACATGAATGATATGAAAAAGTTAATAACAGTGATGGTGGTTGGACTGATGGGGTTTACATTCTCACAGTGTACACAACCAAAGGAAAACGATAATACTACCGCGGAATTCAGAGAAGAGATGCGTGAAGATCGTGAGCAATTGGCGGAAAATCTTAGAGAGTTGAGAGATGACATTGATAATAAATTGGATAAAGTATCTAGAGACATTGAAGATGCCTCTGAGGACGCCAAAGAAGAGTTAATGGAGACCAAGGAAGATTTGACGGGACAACGTTCAGAGCTGGAGAAAACGATTGATGAAGTAGAGGATGCTACCGAGGAGACCTGGGAAGATATCCGTGAAGGGGCCAGAACAACTTTTAATAGTATTAAAAGCGAAGTGCAAAAATTGGCCAATAAAATTGATTCGTCAGTAGAACAATCCAGCTAGTGCGTTTAGGTTAAGGTGCAATGAGTAAAGCTGGAACGGTAGATACCTGCTATTCTACCGGTTTTGCAGAAGCTGCCACATAGATGTGGCAGCTTCTTTTTTTTGCCTAGAAATTATATGAATTGAGCGTCTTGGGCTACTGTTTTGCCTATATTTCGAGTTGAATTCTATCAAATTAAAATCAATGGCGAAGCGTAAAGTTGACTCTGAGAAACTGAGTAAAAAGTTTGATGAGTTGCACAGAAAAAATCAAGAGTCACTACTAGGTGGTGGCGAAAAGAGAATTGAACAACAGCATGCAAGAAATAAGTTAACAGCTCGTGAACGCGTCCATTTATTGATGGACGAAGGGTCATTTGAAGAGTTGGGCAAATTTGTGATGCACCGATCAAAAGACTTTGGTCTTGATAAAGAATATTATCTGGGAGATGGTGTAGTAACTGGCTACGGAACTGTTAATGGTAGGCTGGTTTATATTTTCTCTCAGGACTTTACCGTGTTTGGTGGATCTCTGTCAGAAACACATGCTGAAAAAATTGTCAAAGTGATGGAGTTGGCCATGCAAAATGGGGCTCCGTTAATTGGCCTAAATGATTCTGGAGGTGCGCGCATTCAGGAAGGTGTAGTATCACTAGGTGGTTATGCAGATATTTTCTATCGCAACGTGATGGCTTCTGGGGTTATTCCACAGATATCGGCTATAATGGGGCCTTGTGCGGGAGGTGCCGTTTATTCGCCAGCCATGACTGATTTTATCTTTATGGTGGAGAATACATCATTCATGTTTGTAACGGGACCCAATGTGGTGAAAACGGTAACACATGAGAATGTAACAGCGGAAGAATTGGGAGGTGCGAGTGCACACAGTATGAAAAGTGGAGTGACGCATTTTGCTTCTGCTAATGAGATGGAATGTATCAATCAGATTAAGCAGTTATTGAGCTACATGCCACAAAATTGTGAGGAAGACGCTCCTCGTCTGGAGTACTCACCATCTGAAGAAGTAAGAGAACAATTGAATACCATTATTCCGGATAACCCCAATCAGCCTTATGATATGCGGGAAGTGATTGACGGAATTGTAGATCGGGGAAGTTTCTTTGAAGCACATAAAAACTTTGCAGAAAATATTGTTGTGGGTTTTGCACGAATTGCCGGAAGAAGTATTGGAATAGTGGGCAACCAACCAGCATCATTGGCTGGTGTATTGGATATCGATGCCAGTGTAAAGGGAGCGAGGTTTGTTCGCTTTTGCGACTGCTTTAATATACCGTTGTTGGTGTTAGAAGATGTTCCCGGGTTTCTTCCAGGTACGGACCAGGAATGGAATGCGATCATTACCAATGGAGCAAAACTATTGTACGCATTTTCAGAAGCTACTGTGCCACGCATTACGGTGATTACCCGTAAAGCATACGGAGGAGCATACGATGTGATGAACTCCAAGCATATAGGCGCAGACTTAAACTATGCTTGGCCAACTGCAGAAATTGCAGTGATGGGTGCCAAAGGAGCTGCAGAGATTATTTTCAAAAGAGAGATTGCAGCTGCAGATGATCCAGAAGCAAAGCTGAGTGAGAAGGTAGATGAATATACTCGGAAGTTTGCTAACCCTTACCGTGCAGCACATCGCGGATATATTGATGAAGTGATTTATCCTGATCAAACCCGAGAAAAATTGATTCGTGCCTTTCAGATGTTAGAAAATAAAGTGGCAAAATTGCCTAAGAAGAAACACGGAAATATTCCGTTATAATTTAATTCAGCTTACTATGGACAAGAAGAGTAAAAAATTTCTATTTGATTATTTAAATAATGCATCTCCTACCGGTTTTGAACAAACAGGTCAACAAATTTGGCTGGACTATATAAAGCCCTATACAGATGAATATATGGTGGACACTTATGGTACAGCCGTGGGCGTGATCAATCCGAAAGGAAAATACAAGGTAGTGATCGAGGCGCATGCAGATGAAATTTCCTGGTTTGTCAATTATATTACTCCAGAGGGTTATATCTACGTGAGAAGAAATGGTGGCTCTGACCATCAGATTGCACCGTCTATGCGCGTGAACATTCATACTGAAAAGGGAATTGTAAAAGGAGTTTTTGGATGGCCAGCAATACACGTTCGAGATAATGCCAAAGAAGAGACACCTACGCTCAAAAACATTTTTATTGACATTGGGTGCGAATCCAAAAAGGAAGTAGAAGCAATGGGAGTGCACGTAGGTTGTGTGATTACCTTCGAAGATGAATTGATGGAGTTGAATAAAAATTATTTAACAGGGCGCGCATTGGACAACCGCATGGGTGGTTTTATGATTGCTGAAGTAGCACGAAGGTTAAGCGAGAGCAAAGCGAAACTATCCTTCTGCTTGTACATCGTCAATTCGGTTCAAGAGGAAATTGGTTTGCGTGGAGCCGAGATGATTTCAAGGAGACTAAAGCCAGACTTGGCCATTTGTACAGATGTGACTCATGATACAGGTTCGCCTATGTACAACAAAAAAGAAAGTGGAGATCTAAAATGTGGAGACGGACCTGTTTTGTGCTATGGCCCAGCGGTGCAAAACAATGTATTAAAGGCGATCATTAAAATTGCTGACAAGAAAAAAATTCCATTTCAGCGTCAAGCGGTATCACGATCAACAGGAACGGATACAGATTCATTCGCTTATTCTGCGGAAGGAGTTGCCTCTGCTTTGATCTCGCTTCCATTGAAATATATGCATACCACAGTGGAAACTGTGCATAAGGACGATGTGGAAAATGTAATAAAGCTAATTCAAGAAGTGGTGTTGAATCTGAAGCCTGGGGTGGACTACAGATACATCAAATAAGAATTTAAATTGTTTAGAGAAAAGGCTTCTGTAAATTCGGAAGCCTTTTTTGTTTACTTGATGAATGGATTGAAGAAAGTAGTCATTGACCAAATGGGAAACGAAGTAAAATTCGATTACCCACCAAAGCGGATTGTTTCACTGGTGCCCTCCCAAACTGAATTGCTTTACGATCTGGGGTTGTGGGATAGGGTAGTGGGGATTACAAAGTTTTGTGAACTCCCACTCAGTTGGCATAAAACCAAAACAAAAGTAGGAGGAACCAAAAGACTACGTATTGATAGTATTGATGCCCTCCGCCCTGATTTGATCATAGGGAATAAGGAGGAAAACGATAAAGAGAGCATTGAAACTTTACAACGGAAGTATCCCGTGTGGATGAGTGACATTGTCACTCTTCAAGAAGCTTTGTGGATGATCAATTCGATAGCAGAACTGACCGACACAATCACACAAGGAAAAATCATAACAAAAAAAATCGGGTCCGCGTTTGCTCAAATAAAAAAAAGAGAGGCCAGCGTACTTTACCTTATTTGGCGCGGCCCATGGATGGGCGCTGGAGCGAATACGTTTATTAATACGATGTTGGAGCACATGGGGTTGACAAATGTACTTGCCAACAATAAACGGTATCCAGTGTTGACCAAAACACAAATTCAAGATCTCGATCCGGATTATGTCTTTTTATCTTCTGAGCCTTACCCTTTTCAGGAGAAGCATTTTTCAGAGCTTCAGGATATCCTTCCTCACTCAAAATTAACACTGGTTGACGGCCAGTTTTTTAGTTGGTATGGCAGCAGGCTTTTACAGGCTCCGGATTATTTCAATTCTTTATTGACTTGAAAATCTTATCCGGAGGGGCTCCTGCTTTTTTGTATATTTAATTACTGAATACACGGAATTAACCTAATCTCCTATGAAGCATCTAGCCTATCTTGGAATCACCCTGTTTTTATATTCAGTGGCCAGTTGCCAATCTGGTTCAAAGTATGAAAGAGCAGACACTTCTGATATTGAGCAGGAGCGACTTGATTTTGCAATGCATATTTCCGATCAACTTCTTAGCGCTCAAAAGCGAGGTGGGTTTTATCCTTTAAGTGAAGATGAGGCTGACTTAAAAATGGTTTCTGGGCTAGATGAGTCATTGCAAAAGAAATCATACCAACAGATCAACGGTGCATTCGGTGCGTACCAAGGGTTAAGTTTTGACCATATGATGAAGCCAACAGACGGGTCGCTTTATGAGATTTACCGGTTTAAGGGAAAATTTAATCCTAAAGCTGAAGTGGAAATCAGGACTATCCTTAATGCTGATGGGAAATTGGCTGGATTTTTTATCAAACCCTGGAAAGCGGAATTGTAGTTTCTAGTCCATACCAAATCCGATCCCTTTCAAATCATCCCAAAACTCAGGGTAAGACTTATTAACAACCTCCGGTGCTTCAATTTCCAAATCCATTAGCGTAGCCCACGGAGCAAACCCCATGGCCATGCGGTGGTCGTGATAGGTATTGATTTTGATTTTTTCTTCAGGGATTTTTCCGGGGGTTAGACTAAAAACTCCCTTTGATGTTTCTTCCAATTTTGCTCCTACCTTATTCAGTTCATTTTGCAGGGCTGCAATCCTATCCGTCTCTTTAATGTAAAGGCTCTCCAATCCAGTGAAAGTTCCTCGTATGCCTTTCATGGCACATACAGGGAGCACGGTCTGAGCCAAATCCGGACAGTCTTTAAAATCCCACTCCAAATGGTCATTGATTTGATCCGTCTTGCTGAGGATGGCGTTGCCCTTTTCAAATCGGGTAGTGACTCCAAGCTGTTCCATGATCTTCATAATTACACGATCTCCTTGAATAGCGTGTGAAGAAACATGACTAAGGGTTATAGTGGACTTTTGTGCTAAAGCGACAATAGCGTACCAGTAGCTTAGGGCAGACCAGTCGGGTTCTACGGTTATGTTGGTTGGTTGGTATTCGCCAGACAGGATCACCATTTTTCCATTCTTCATGAAAAACCTTCCTCCAAAACTGGCCATCAAGGCTGCCGTCATTTCTATATAAGGCCAGCTGCCTACTTTCCCTTCAAGATGAATGGTGAGTCCTTCCGGCAAAGTAGGGGCAATCATCATCAGCGCAGATATATACTGACTGCTGACATTTCCGGGTAATGATATTTCGGTTGTTTTTTGTGTAGTAAAACCTTTGACCTCATGAGGAGGAAACCCTTCTTTTTCTAAGTAGTTAATCTCTGCTCCTATTTCTCTTAGTGCATTCACCAACAATCCTATTGGCCTTTCTTT
Source organism: Cyclobacteriaceae bacterium (assembly GCA_040216665.1). Taxonomy (GTDB): domain Bacteria; phylum Bacteroidota; class Bacteroidia; order Cytophagales; family Cyclobacteriaceae; genus ELB16-189. The sequence continues at coordinate 752,613 of JAVJOQ010000010.1, forward strand.
CATTCTTGGTGTTCCGGTAAGCACCTTGTTTTGACCGGAAACAGCGTAATAGGCCGTGAGGAAGCGCATTGTGGTGCCTGCATCCATGGCATCGATGGTTTTATCGGGTGTGGCCAGTAGGCTTTTCATGAGCTGGGTATCACGGGCTGTGGCCAGATTGCTAATTGTGGATCTATTGCCTGACAAGGCATTTAAGATTAAGGCACGGTTACTAATGCTTTTGGAAGATGGTAGCTTCAGGATGGTCCCCCTTATCTGGGGGGAGTGCTTGAGTAGTAAGTTAGGCATGGGAGCTTAAGTTAAAAAAATAAATATTAGTCACTCTTTTTACTTTGGCGTGAAACATTTTAATTTGATTTGTGGTTTATAACAACATGGGCGCAACTAAAAAATTTGCAATTGGATTAGGGTTGGCAGGTGGTGCTGCTCTTTTTACCGCTTGGTTGCTTTCTGGCTCGCGTGGGCAGAAAACAAAGGACTATTTGGTAAAGAAAGCGCAGGACCTGAAACAAACATTAAAGAAAGAAATAGATTCTAATGATGAAAACGAGGCTCACTACATTTAAAGTGACCGATAGTAATCTAATGAATTACGAATTTCATTTTCGTTAACCTCTACATCCCACACCGCATGACCTACTCCTTCCAGTAGGGCCATTAAGATTCTATTGCCTTTATTTTTCTTATCCTGAATTACCCACTCCATTATGGAGTCAGTTGCTGGCAGTTGTTTCTCCTTTCCAAATATGCCTTTGAGATAATTAGTAACCTCCTCCAGGTCGGCCTTTTTAAGCATTCCTTTTTGGAACGAGATGTGGCATTCTGTAATCATACCTACTGCAATGGCTTCACCGTGGAATAATGGATTCTCTGTTAATAGGCAGCAACTCTCTACCGCATGGCCGATGGTATGGCCGAAATTCAAAATCTTGCGAACTCCCCCTTCATAAGGGTCGGTTTCTGCTATGCTGGATTTGAACTGGAAGGAAAAATCGATGAGGTCCTCCCAATTTTGCTGCTCAAGGCTTTTTTTATTAAGCACATTCCATTTCCCTTGATCAGCAATCAAGCAGTGCTTGATGACCTCTGCATACCCCGACCTTAACTCTCTCACGGGTAATGTTGAAAGAAAATCAGTGGAGATAAGGGTTACGGTGGGCTCCCGAAATAGACCTATGTGATTTTTGAAACCCATGAAGTCGATGCCCAACTTACCACCTACACTGGCGTCCACTTGAGAAAGTAGCGTGGTAGGCACCAAAACAAAATCGATTCCTCTTTTAAAAGTGGAGGCACAAAAGCCGCCCATGTCTCCAAGTACTCCGCCTCCCAGCACGATCAAAACAGAGTGACGGTCGAAACCCATAGTAGTGAGCTGTTCCCAAATGCGCTGACAAGTCTCGAGTGTTTTAAATTTTTCTCCTGCCTCTGCTCTCAAAATTTCAAAATCCTGAAGGATGTTTTTGATGATGGGTAGGCATAGGTTTTCTGTGTTAGTATCTACCAGAATACCGATTTTACTATATTTTTTTTGGCCAAGTATATCTTGTAGCGGTTGACCAATCTTTTTCTTAATAATTACGCTTTGCACTATTTTTTCTTTTCTGTTTCCTGTCCCATTATTTCCGTTTGAATACGAATGGATTCGTCATGGATGGCCTTATATATTTCTTGTATAAAATCCGAGGTCAGGTTTTTGCTGCTGCCCCAGGCTGTTCTTGAGTTGAGAATCTCATTCCAGCGTTCCAATTGAAACACGGTGACATTATTCTCTTTCTTGTAGTCTCCTATTTTTTCAATTAACTGTTTTCGAATTGACAACACCTCTATCAATTCCTGATCCATATGATCGATCTTCTCTCTTAGTTGCTCCAGCTGACTGATGAAGAGTGCGTCACTGGAGTGCTTTTTAGCAAATCTAAGTTCGTTTATTATTTTACTTAATCCTTCCAGACTTACCTGTTGATCAGCATCACTTAGGGCCTCTTCAGGCCGAGGGTGAGTTTCGATCATTAAACCATCATAACCCAAATCCAGTGCTTTTTGACTTACTTCAAAAATCATTTCTCGGTTACCAGCAATATGGCTAGGGTCACAGATGAGAGGTAGAGAGGGAAAATTTGATTTCAGCTCAATGGCAATCTGCCAGCTGGGTGTGTTTCTGAATTTCGATTTTTGATACGTAGAAAACCCACGATGAATGGCGGCTATTTTCTTATTGCCGGTATTATAAATCCGCTCAATAGCCCCTTGCCAAAGTGCCAACTCAGGGTTGATAGGATTTTTGATCATTATTGGTATTTCAATCCCCTGGAGTGCGTTTGCTATTTCTTGAACAAGAAAGGGATTAACAGTGGTTCGAGCACCTAACCACAATACATCAACACCATATTTAAGGGCAGCGTCAATATGCTGCGGGGAGGCCACTTCTGTGGCTATTTTAAGAGGAAGTTGTTGCTTCAACTCTTGAAGCCATTGAAGTGCTTCAACACCGTGGCCTTCAAATGAATTGGGTCGGGTTCTGGGTTTCCACACCCCTGCGCGCATTATACCGATACCTAACTGGGTCAGATGGGTACCCACCTGAATCAACTGCTCAGGGCTTTCCGCGCTGCATGGCCCGGCAATCAGTAACGCATTATTTTTGTTTTGGGTCCAACTTTGCCAGTCGTCAAAAATCATAATTCAGCTTGCTCTGTATTTCAAACAAAATAACTCAATTATTGACTGTAGATATAAAAATAGGCTAAAAGAATTGCCATCGCTGTTATATTTAGGCTCATAAATAGGACTCATGGAAGTTGTTACAAAAGTTAAATTTGAGGACACTGCAATTGCGTTTTCATACAAAAGTGATGCTGAGCTGAAGAAGGCTAATTTTATTTTCACTCTGGTTAATAATCCTGTGATTTCCAGTCTGGCAACTGGTGCAGTAAAATTAGGGTTGTTTCTTCATCTCCCCATCAAAGGACTGATTCGCTATACGGTGTTTGACCACTTCTGTGGAGGGGAAAATATTGAGCAGTGTAGACCGATTATTAAAAAAATTAGTGATCATAATGTCGGAGCCATTTTAGACTATTCAGTTGAAGGGGCAAAAACTGAAAAGGGTTTTGATCAAACAACGGCCGAAATCCTCCAAACTTTTGAGGAAGCAAAAGCCAACAGCAATATACCATTCGGTGTATTTAAAATGACAGGACTTGCAGATACTGATCTGCTTGAAAAAATAAACTCAAAAAAAACATTGACTGCTGAGGAGGAGGCTGCATTTGAGCGGGTGAGAACGCGTGTAGACAAAATTTGTAAGAAGGCATCTGATTATCAGATCAAGGTATTGATTGATGCAGAAGAAACATGGATTCAGGATCCAATCGATCAATTGGCTTATGAGATGATGAGAAAATACAATACTGCATCAGCAATTGTATTTAATACTTATCAAATGTACAGAGCTGACATGCTCACTAATATGCGCAATGCGCACCATGATGCCACCATGCATAATTACTACCTTGGAGTAAAGATGGTGCGTGGCGCCTACATGGAGAAGGAGAGAGAGCTTGCTGAGAAAATGAATTACCCAGATCCGATCCAGCCATCTAAAGAAGCAACAGATGAAAGTTTCAACAAGGCACTTGCTTTTTGTATTGACAATAAACAACGTATTTCTCTAATGTGTGGGTCTCACAACGATTATAGCAATCAGTACCTTACGGTGCTGATGGAGAAGCACGGCATGAAAAACAACGACAGCCGAATATGGTTTGCTCAGCTTTTTGGGATGAGCGATCCAATTTCTTTCAACTTGGCTAAGGAAGGGTACAATGTAGCCAAGTACCTTCCTTATGGACCGGTAAAAGCTGTGATACCATATTTGTTAAGAAGAGCAAGTGAAAACACCTCAGTGGCTGGCCAAAGTAGCCGTGAATTGACACAAATTAGGACAGAACTGGCAAGAAGAAAGTCATTATAGGGTTAGCTTCAAAAACCTATTCTTGTCCCAATAGGGTCTATAACCTTTAAATAGGAGTGGTTAAATTTGAAATGAGGTGGCGATAGCATTTAGGGCTCTACTCCTAAATCATTATTTTTGCGCACTTTTATTACACAATCTATAGCCCTATTCGATGCAATTAAGTGAACAGGAAATAATCAGAAGACAAGCGCTGGAAGACTTAGTCAAACTGGGAATCAACCCCTATCCAGCAGATTTGTTTCAGGTAAATGTTTCAGCAAAGGATATTTTGGAAAACTATCCAAAACAGAAGATCGAATACAAAAGCGTATCTATTGCAGGCAGAATTATGTCTAGGCGTATTATGGGCAACGCGTCTTTTGCCGAATTGCAGGATGCTACAGGAAGAATTCAGATTTATGTAAGGAGGGATGATGTCTGCCCCGATGAAGACAAAACATTTTACAATACTGTTTTTAAAAAATTACTGGATATTGGAGATATTATAGGTGTTCAAGGTTATGTATTCACTACTAAAACCGGAGAAACCTCCATCCATGTAAACAGCTTTAAGATTTTATCAAAGTCACTCCGTCCTTTACCTATTGTAAAGGAGACTGTTGATGAAAGTGGAAAGGTGACGCTTCACGATGCATTTACTGATCCTGAACAAAGGTATCGTATGCGTTATGTAGACCTGGTGGTAAACCCTCAGGTAAAAGACGCATTTGTTAAGCGCACTAAGTTGGTTAACTCTATGCGTGAGTATCTTAATGATAAGGGTTATCTGGAGGTAGAAACTCCAATCCTACAGCCACTATATGGCGGTGCTGCCGCAAGGCCTTTTAAGACGCATCACAATACGCTGGACATGACATTGTACTTGCGTATCGCTAATGAACTCTATCTAAAAAGATTGATTGTTGGAGGTATAGAAGGGGTCTATGAGTTCAGTAAGGATTTTCGGAATGAGGGAATGTCTCGTTTTCACAATCCGGAGTTTACTCAGGTGGAGTTGTACGTGGCCTATAAGGATTATAACTGGATGATGGACATGGTGGAGGAGATGGTGGAGAAAGTGGCCATCGATTTACACGGAACTACAAAAGTGCAAGTAGGAGAAAATGTGATCGACTTTCAGCGTCCATGGAAACGCTTTACCATGTATGAGGCGATCGCGCATTTTACAGGTATCGACATTTCAGAAATGAGTGAAGCAGAACTTCGTGCTACTTGTAAACAACTGAACGTGAAAGTGGACGATAGTATGGGTAAGGGCAAGTTGATCGATGAAATTTTTGGAGAAAAATGTGAGCACAACTTAATTCAACCCACCTATATTACTGATTATCCGATTGAGATGTCTCCGCTGGCCAAGAAGCACAGAACCAAGCCTGGCCTTGTAGAACGTTTCGAAGCCATTTGTAATAGAAAAGAAATTTGTAATGCTTTCTCGGAATTGAATGATCCACTAGATCAAAGGGCGCGCTTTGAAGAGCAATTGGAATTAGGCAAGCGTGGAGACGATGAAGCCATGACTTTGGATGAAGATTATCTGCGTGCGTTGGAATATGGTATGCCGCCAACTGCCGGGTTGGGCATTGGTATCGACCGCCTGGCTATGATAATGACGAACTCAGCCTCAATACAAGATGTAATCTTCTTTCCTCAAATGAAGCCAGAAAAGAAAGCAGCAAACATCGAGCTTGAGTTGAGTGGGTTGGGTATTAGAGAAGAACTGTTACCCATTCTTCAAAAGCTTGGTCTTACCACCAAATCAAGACTAAAAGAACAGAAAGCTTCGAAGTTGTTTAATGATGTGTGTGGTACAAGAAAGAAAATGAAGTTGGAAGATGTGAAAAACCCAACATTAGAAGAGGTGGAAGGGTGGTTGAGCAAGCTATAAGCGATAGCTTATCTGATATCGAAGAAGCCTCGTGTTCTATCCAGTTTTAGATCCCTCAGCATTCCGGATTTCACACCGATTGAAAAATTGTAAGATTGAAAAGCGCCAAAAGGAGTCCATCCTAAACTTACTTGCCAGCAATGGAGGTCACGATTGATATTGATTGTGGTTTGGGTAAACTCTTTACTTTTTAAATCATACCCCGAATTAAAAACCACTTTCCATTTTTCTGTCAAAGATAAATCTCCGTTGAATCTAACGGCTTGAGTAATACTTGATTCTTGTCTCCCTTGTTTACTGTACGCCAGGTTATAGTTGACTCTTAAGTTCCAGGGGATGCTAAAATCAATGTAGCTGTCAGGGTTTTGAAGTAGGAATTCTTTGTCGCTCTGTGATATGTTGGACTGCGCAATTTTACTTCTGGTGTCAGCATCTTTTTCCTTTCCTTTTGGTGACAGGTTGGTACTAAATGCAAGACTGAAACTTGTAATCTGACCAAGATCAAAACCATCTTTCCAGGCATATTTGCTAATCTTGGTTTCGTAAAACTGGCCAATATTGGTTTCCAGACTTCCGATACTATCAATTCTGTATTGATAAGGATCGAGACTGGCGCCCATATTAATATTGATTTTATCATTTAGGACATTGGTATTGGCACTTAACGAAATATTGGAAAGCTTAAAAGAATCAGCGGCAAAATTGTAATTGGTTGATATGGAAAGATTGTTCAGTAACGAGATTTTTCGCGCCACAGAATCGGTGGGGTTTTGTACTTTCATTTCCAGGTTGTTGCCAAGACTGAAGCCCATCGAACTTTGCTCACTTTGATTCGATCTGCCATAGACAAATTGTGATCCCTCATGTCGGGATTTTTGAATAACTGTTCCATTGGAAGTTGTAAACGTTTGAAAGTAGCCGAACTTAGGATCTGTGAAATCAGGTTGATAACTGTACGAGATGCTTGGGTTCACTACGTGCCTTATTGCTTTTATTTTTCTGTCAGGATTTTTTGATATGTACATTCCATAAATCCTTGTGTTAAGCGAAACGCTGGTGGAGTAATTGGATATTCTGTTGAATTGTTGGATGGTATCGATAACAACTGCCGTTTCTGATTCATCCAGAGCCCATGTCAATTTTTCGAAATACCATAGTTCGTTATAGTTGATGGAGGGAGAAACTGTAAAGTGCTTAAGCGCTTTTACTGAGGTGGAGATAGGTATCTCGTGACGAACACCCTTTCTAGAGTTCTGCAAAAAGGTAGAGAGGTTATCAAAATTGAATGGAATTATGCTATCAGTTACATCTCCGATTGGACCAAGGCTGTTTGTTATTTGGTTGGTACCCTTAGCGGTGTACTTGACTACAAAGTTTTCTAAAGCTTCTTTGTTTGATTTTTTGAAAGGATAAATGTTGTTGACGTTAAAACTTACATCTGGTAAGGGCAGATCCACTCTTTTGGTTACCAAATCTTGATTGTGTCTCATGTTAATACCCATCGAAAATGGAGTGCCTTTAAAGGTTTTAGAATAGGACACGTTGGAACTCAGCTTTCTTGAGGAGTTGTCAATGTTGGTGGCGTTTGGATTGGTGTTGATTCCCAGCAAGTTGTTATTGGTAAAGCTTGAGGTAGCTGCGTTAACAGATGCTGAGAAGCGTCCTGTGCCTTTTGATTGAGGGGAATGGCTCCAGGCAAGCCTAAAGTCACGTATTTTCTGATTGTCCTCAATGTTTTGGGTAAGCCGGTTGTTGGTCATACTGAAGTTCAGACTACCATTATGGGCATATCGCTTTCTGTACATGGAGTTAATGTACATCGCTGAAGATCCTTTGCTATACAGGTCACCAGTGACGGCAACTTTTACATAATCGCTGATGTCAAAATAATATCCACCGTTCTTAAGAAAGAAGCCTCTTCGTGCCTCTTCACCATATGACGGTACCATTATACCCGATGCACTTTTTTTCTGTGCTGGAAACATTCCAAAAGCAAAACCAAGTGGAAGAGGAACGTCATTAAGCTCCATGTAAAACGGGCCTGTAACAATTTTGTCGTTAGGAATAGCCTTTGCTTTGTGAGAAACTATTCTAAAATGAGGGTGAGCAAGATTGCAAGTGGTGTAAGCATTACCAATTGTAAATAATTCATTCTTGTCATTTTTAAACACAACATCTCCATGAACGATACCGTCTCCTTGCTGAGTTACTACTTCAGATATTTTGGCTTTTTTTGATTTGAAGTTGTATACGATATCACGAGTCTCGTAAACCTCGTTTCCATTTTTAAACACAGGGTATCCTACCCGCTGCCCCAATGAGTCCAGTTGCCCTCGTGCGGTAATGGTGGAGTTTTCATAATCTATAATGATTTCATCTGCTTCCAACTCAATTTCCCCATACTTGATTTTGGCGTTGCCATACAGTTTAATAATCTTACTTTCCAAACTGGAATTGATTGAATCTCTTGCGGAATAGAAGATGGTAGTCTCAATATCACTTTTAGGAGGCGGGGTTTTGAGGGAATCGAGCCTGGTGCCAAGTGAATCCGCTTTGTTAATTAAGGTATCGTTTTTGTTTAATAGCCTTCTGGAATCTGTTGGTAGGGTATCTAATCTGGCGGGGATAGCAAGTTCAGGGGCTTGAATCGGATTTTCTACCTGGGCATAGCCTGAAATTGAAAGAAACGAAAGTATCGAAAAAATGAAAAAAAAATGTTTCCCCACGCCTTCTGGTTTGATTTCCAGGTGTTTAGCTTTTAGTGAAAAATTCACAACTTTGCGTAAAGTTATTGCAAATACCTCAGACATCGTTAAGCCAGTGAAGAATATCGGATTCAAAGCCTTACTAATAGCAATAACCTTGCTAATCTCCTCAGCATCCTCGGTTCCAACTGATTTCAAGGTAGATGTGGTTGTGATTGATGCAGGGCATGGTGGCCATGACTCAGGTACTTTAGGAAGCAGCAGTAAAGAGAAAGATGTCGTTCTAAAAATTGCTCTGAAACTAGGCGCTCATATCAAGGAGAACATACAAGGAGTAAAGGTAATTTATACCCGTGAAACCGATAAGTTTATCGATCTGAGTGAGCGGGCCAACATAGCCAATAGGAATCATGCGGATGTGTTTATTTCTATCCATGCCAATTCATTACCCACAAAAACTCCTGATGCCCGAAAACAATCGATTTATGGAACTGAAACCTATGTAATGGGACTTCACAAAACGGATGAAAACTTTGAAGTTTCTAAAAGGGAAAACTCCGTAATCTTGCTGGAAGAAAACTATAAAGAGAAATATGAAGGTTTTGACCCGGATTCACCTGAATCGTACATTTTATTTAGTTTAACCCAATCTGCCAATCAGGAATCTAGTTTATTACTTGCAAGTAAAGTGGAAGATCAATTTGGTCAGCGAGCAGGCAGAAAAAGTAGGGGTGTGAAACAGGCGGGATTTGTAGTGCTCTATAAAACTTCTATGCCCTCTATTCTTATTGAAACTGGGTTTCTGTCCAATACTAAGGAAGAGCGTGAATTGAATAGCGACAAAGTACAAGACTATATAGCTTCAGGTATATATCGTGCCTTCAAAGAGTACAAAAATCAAATTGAATCCGTAAACTAGCAGTTGTGAATAAAGAGGTAAAAGTAGGTTTGTTTGTGACCATTGCATTGGTCATGTTGTATTTCGGCTTCAATTATTTGAAAGGAATTGATTTTCTGAGTTCGAATAATAAGTACTATGCTATATACGATAACGTAGATCAACTTTCAGTGTCAAACCCAGTCCTAGTTAATGGTTATGCCGTAGGTAGGGTAAGTAACGTTCGAATAGTGCAAGGAAAGGTAAATAAGGTGCTTGTTGAGTTAGAGATTGACTCAGAGATTATTCTTGGTGACTCTGCCACAGCCATACTCAACAGTGATTTTCTAGGGAGCAAATCCATATTACTGAACATTGGCAATAAGTTGAAGCCGCATGCACCTGGCGACACGATACTATCGGAGGCAGCAAGGGGAATTTTTGATGTGTTTACAGAAACTGCAGAGCCAGTTGCTAACAATGTGCAGACGACTTTGCGTAAATTAAATGCTGTGCTTGACAATCTTGCCATTAACTCAGCACGGTTGGATACCCTATTTATGAAATTGGCCTATACCCCCGGCCTTGTTAATCGTACGCTGATTACTACCGATGAAAAAATGAAAGAGTTGTCATTAAGCTTTAAGACTACTTCGGACAATCTAACCGTTACATTGAGGGATCTAAGGCCTGTGATCGGAAACTTCAAAACTTTCTCCGATACTTTGAAACAAATGGAGTTGAACAAGACAGTGGCCAAAACACAACAGACACTTGATAATTTGAACAGTACCCTTTCAAAGCTAAATAGCGGGGACAATACGGTGAGTAAATTAATGACAGACGATTCTCTGTATGTGAATTTGAATCGATTGTTACTTAACCTGGATACACTTGCTGTGCACTTTGATAGTAATCCTAAACATTTTTTGGCTCCTCTCGGTAAGAATAAGAAGAGAATAGACAGAGATAGGAAAAAGGCAGCAGAGAAAAATTAAATCATTGGATTTTAGAGATTATGGATTTGGAGTTTAATAAGAATGAAGATCTTTTCAAGCAGCTATGCACGGAACTGAAACATCGTGAGAAAACCACAAAGTTAGGAGGTGGTGAGAAGAAAATTGAAAGCCAACACAAAAAGGGTAAACTCACTGCGCGTGAACGAATAGATTATCTTATCGACAAAGACTCTGAATTTTTAGAGGTAGGTCTTTTTGCAGGTGATGGAATGTACGAAGAAGAAGGAGGTTGTCCTTCTGGTGGTGTTGTTACAGGTATAGGTTATGTAATGGGACGGCAATGTATGATCGTTGCCAATGATGCAACTGTAAAAGCAGGAGCATGGTTTCCAATCACTGCTAAGAAAAACTTAAGAGCTCAGGAAATTGCAATTGAAAACAGATTACCAGTTATCTATCTGGTAGATAGTGCGGGGGTTTTCTTGCCCATGCAAGATGAAATTTTTCCTGACAAAGAACATTTTGGCCGCCAGTTTAGAAACAACGCAAAAATGTCCTCAATGGGTATTGTACAAATTGCCGCAATCATGGGAAGCTGTGTGGCAGGTGGTGCTTACTTACCTATCATGTCTGATGAGGCCATGATTGTGGACAAAACCGGATCAATCTTTCTGGCAGGATCTTATTTAGTTAAGGCAGCAGTGGGTGAAGATGTGGATAATGAAACTTTAGGAGGAGCAACTACGCATTGTGAAATTTCTGGAGTTACAGATAATAAATTCCCCGATGACCAGGCATGTCTCGATTATATAAAGAAACTTTTTGACAAAATTGGACATAACGAAAAGGCAGGTTTTGATAGAGTAAAGCCAAAGGAGCCCAAAGAAAATCCAAAGGAAATTTACGGATTGATACCCAATAGTAGAGTGAAGCCTTACGACATGGTGGACATTATCAAGCGGCTGGTTGATAATTCGGAATTTGAAGAGTATAAGGAGCTCTATGGCATGACAATTTTATGTGGCTATGCACGTATTAATGGATGGGCAGTAGGTATTGTGGCTAATCAAAGAAAAATTGTAAAAACCAAAAAAGGTGAGATGCGAATGGGTGGTGTAATCTACTCAGATTCTGCAGATAAGGCAGCTCGTTTTATTATGAACTGTAACCAGAGGAAAGTGCCACTTCTTTTCATACAAGATGTAAGTGGGTTTATGGTGGGCAGCAAAGCAGAGCACGGAGGGATTATAAAAGATGGAGCTAAAATGGTGAATGCCATGGCTAACTCCACAGTTCCAAAATTTACTTTGATTGTGGGTAATTCTTATGGAGCAGGTAATTATGCAATGTGCGGAAAGGCATATGATCCTCGACTTATCTATGCTTGGCCTACAGCTCAAATTGCCGTAATGAGTGGCGCCTCTGCAGCTAAAACTCTATTGCAGATAACTGTAAACACTTTAAAGGGGCAGGGTAAAACCATCACGAAAGAAGCGGAAGAGGAGTTGTTAAAGGAAATTACAGATCGTTACAACAACCAGCTAAGTCCCTACTATGCCGCTTCAAGATTATGGGTAGATGGAGTGATTGATCCTTTAGAGACACGGAAAATGATTTCAATGGGCATTGAGGCGGCCAACAATGCACCAATAGAAAAATTCAATGTAGGGGTGATCCAAACATAAATGGAGGAGAAGGAACTTAAAGCACTGGTATCATTACTTGATGATGACGACAACCAGATTGTTTCTCACGTTCAAGAGAAAATCCTATCTATTGGTGTTTCCATTATTCCTCTTTTAGAATTGGAATGGGAGAGTTGCTTTAACCCCAAAGCACAGGAGAGAATTGAAGATCTTATTCATGTTCTTCAGTATGAACTTGTAAAGGAAAGACTGAAGGAGTGGTATGCTTCCAAAGATCATGATTTGCTTACCGGCATGTGGATTGTATCCACTTATCAATATCCGGACACTGACTTACTGAAACTGAAGCAAGATCTGGAGCAGATTTATTATGAAACCTGGCTGGAGTTTAGGAATGATCTTTACCCTTTTGATCAGGTTAAAGTGATAAACAGCGTTCTTTTTGGTAAGCTAAAATTCGGACCGAATAGCAAAAACTTTCATTCACCAGGGAACTCTTTGATTAATGTAGTATTGGAAACCCGCAAGGGCAATCCGATAACATTAAGTGTAATTTATATGCTGGTGGCGCAGAAGTTGAAGCTTCCGGTTTACGGAGTGAATTTGCCTAATCTTTTTATTCTCACTTATAAAGATGATAAGAACACACAGTTCTATATCAATTCTTTTAATCGTGGTTTGATATTTTCAAAACAAGATATTGAAAACTATATCAATGAGCTTCACCTGACACCACAACCCTCTTTCTATGAGCCTTGTGATAATGTGGAGATTATCAGGCGAGCACTCCGAAATCTTGTGATGTCTTTTGAGAAAATGGGCGAACACGCCAAAGCAGATGAGGTAAAAGTTTTGCTGGTTGAAATATCAGATGGTGGGGACCTTGGCGTGTAATTATTTTGGTTTTTTTCTTATGGTACAGCCAGCTGCTCGATTTCCAGTTATTTCTATTTTTTTATTGGCAAGCATTTGTTCTATAGCAAGGTTTAGATAGGCTTTGTCTACATCTGTAGTAACCAATGGATTATCATCAATTGATCCATGGTAGGCAATGGAGTAAGTTGGGCCATTCTTTTTTAATAGAAATGCTTCGGGACTTTTGTTTGCTCCCAGACAGTCCATGGCTATCTGTTCTTTATCAGCAAGGTAGGGTATGGTCAATCCCCACCCTTGATATTTCTGTGCCATTGCCTTCGCGTTTTCCCTTGGCTCGGTATGAGAATTAATGAGTAGAAACTGGATAGTCCCTTTGTATTTATCATTCAGTTCATTAATTCTTTGTCTGTATTGCTGGTCGTACGGACATTCATTGCTGGTAAAAATAATGGCAATTCCCTGACAATTGGTAAAACCATTGAGCGAAACATTTTTGCCATCAACAATATTGACCAAAGTAAAATCCTGAACGTTTTGTGTGAAACCTGAATAGCTCATCAGACACAGTAAGCCAATTACAAAGTTTTTCATCTCAGTCGGTTTTTGAATAAACGAGCACGTAATCCTTATGAACAATATACTGAAGTTCTGCAAATACACTGTGACCATCTGTTTTTATGCAGCCCTTAAGATGGCCTGTTTCTTTCAACTCAAAAGGCTGAATGATAAGGTTATTGGTGAAAAGGAGACCTCTTTTGCCGTAGATTTTATATAACGCTTCTTTTGCGGACCAGTAAATGCAGTGTTTGGTGATATCGCTCCCAGCATTTTTTAATTCTGTAGGGCTTAAAATACGGGGAGCAACTTTTAATAGCTTCTCTTTGGGTTGTTCAATATCAATTCCTACAGAGTGTGATGGATGGATTTGTGCCGCCACATAAGGGTATGAATGAGAAAGTGAAATATGGTGGTCAATATTTTTAAGGAAAGGTTTTCCAAATCTGTCTTTATCAATACCATGATAAGTAAGCCCCATTGCATCTACCAGGTATCGAATGAGCAAACGCCCTGACAACCATTCTAACCTCTTTTGAGGACTGATAATTTCTGTGGGGCATGCTAAGGGTTTCAGTTGATCGGCTAGGAAGCTCTCATCCTCTGTGATATGCCATAACGCAATCTTACCTGTATTTACTCCTTTCAAATCTTTTATTGGCATTGGTTTATTAGGCTTATCTATCCAATTTTGTCAAAAATAAGAACAAATGGGTTGGGTCGGTAATGTTAGTATTTGATGAGTATTAAGGGAGTAAAAAGGCTTCACACACTTACTGGTCATAAAGATTGTATTTATACAATTACGAATGGCAAAGGGTTCGAAGACCTATTTTCTGCAGGTGGTGATGGCATGGTGGTTCGTTGGAATTTGAAAACCCCTGAAACGGGTGAATTGGTTGCGAAACTACCTAACTCTATTTATGCGCTACTCTATCTTCAAGAGGAAGACCAACTTATTGCTGCGCAAAATTTTGAAGGAATTCATTTGCTCGATTACACTAATAAGAAAGAGATCAAATCACTCAAGCTTACAGATTCATATATTTTTGACTTGCAATTGGCTGGCAAAAAAATATTCGTGGCAGGAGGTGATGGAGTAGTTTATGTTGTAGATAAAGGAGAATGGATCGTTCTTGATCGCATTGAGTACGCTCAAAAGAGTGCCAGAACCATGGCCATACATGAAGAAAGGAATGAGTTGGTTGTAGGTTATAGCGACAACTTTATTAGGGTATTTGATCTATTTGATCACCGACTGAAGCAAGAGTGGCGGGCGCATAACAATTCAGTTTTTACGGTTCGATTTACAAACGATGGAAATTATTTGGTAAGTGGCTCACGTGATGCGCATCTGAAAGTGTGGGATTCTGCTGCGTCTTATGAATTGAAGGACGATATAGCGGCTCATTTGTATACGATCAATCACATTGCATTTAGCCCAGATGGCAAACATTTTGTAACTTGTAGCATGGACAAGTCCATAAAAGTGTGGGATAGCAATGAGTTTAAGCTATTGAAGGTAATTGACAAGGCACGTCACGCAGGGCATGGCACTTCAGTCAATAAATTAGTCTGGACTTCGTTTAATAATCAGCTGGTGAGCGCCAGCGATGACAGAACCTTATCCATTTGGGAAATTATTTTTTAAACTTTTATCACCACAGCAAAATAACAATCACATGAAAGTCACACCACTTGATATCCGACAGAAGACATTTGAAAAGGTATTACGAGGTTACGATAAAGATGAAGTAACGGCATTCCTACTTTCCTTATCTCAGGAGTGGGAGCGTGTGCAGGATGAAACCAAGGAAATGCGAATTAAATTGGAGGCCACAGAACGGGAAGTGACCAAGCTTAGGGAGGTAGAAAGCTCTTTGTATAAGACCTTAAAAACGGCTGAGGATACGGGAGCCAATGTAATTGAGCAGGCCAACAAAGCTGCGGAACTTCATTTGAAGGAAGTGCAGTTGAAGGCTGAAGCACTTTTAAATGAGGCAAAAACAAAAGCCAAGGATACCATTGAACAATCGGAGTCCACCTCAAGGCAAATGGTGGAAGAAATGGAGGAGCGATTGAAAACCCTGGTTCAAAACTATAAGAGCATTGAGTCAGAAAGAGGAAATTTATTAGGTGATTTGAAACGATTGGCGGGTGAAACAATGGACAAAGTAGAAAGATTGAAAACTGCGACTAGCGGTTTCGACCCAGATCAGCATTTGAATCTAGCGAGGCGTGAAGCCAAACAAACATTGAATCCTAACTCAAACCCAAATGCTAGTTACAATAATATCCCTCAAAACAATCAGTCGGATGTAGAGGGGCAGCCAAAAGTTGAAGAGGCATCAGAACCAAAACCTCAAAAGTCATTCTTCGATGAAATACAATGATTTTGCAGTTAGGATATGAAGTTAAAGGGTAAAGTCGTTCTTGAGGGTTTAGAGTTTCACGCTTATCATGGTATATATCCGGAAGAACGTTCTTCTGGAAATAAGTTTGAGGTAGATATTTCTGTTGACACTTCTTTTGATGAATCTGCGCTTCACGATGATTTGTCTGGCACGATTAACTACGAAGAAATTTATTCTATAGTGAAAAAGGAAATGGAGACGCCATCCAAATTACTTGAGCCAGTTGCCCATTCCATAGCTCAGAAAATACTAGACTCCTTCAGTACAGCAAGTAAAGCTGAAGTAACCATTTCGAAATTTAATCCTCCAATTGGCGGGGTTTGCAGAAAAGCAAAAGTGTCGGTAGGTCTACATCGAAATGGTAGTGCCTAGGTAGTTGGATCTACAAACATAAACCCGCGTGCATCAGCTCCTTCATGAAAATCGACCTCCTTGCCGATTACGTACATAGTGTGTTTTTTGTCCACTACTATTTCAATGTCTTCGATTTGATACAATAGATCAGAATCTTTCTTTTTATCGAAACCGATCATCATGGCAGCTCCACCACAGCCACTTCCCCTTATACCAATGCGCAGGCAGTATTCTTCAGGAATACTTTTCGTTTTCATTATTTTGCGAACTTCCTCTGCTGCTTTTTTCGTTAGGGTAACTGGAATAATGGTATTCGGCATAATTTGAAATGGTGCAATGCTGATTTTTTAGCTAATTAACCGGTAACTTGGGCACTAAAATAGGTTAATTTTAAACATTCAATTGAGATAAATAATTCTATGAACGCATTGATTGAGTTTGGAAAAATATTGATACCGGCATCCGTGGTGCTTTATGCAGTGTTTCTTATGGTGAGAGCTTTTATTTCAAAAGAACTGGAGATGAAGCGACTTGAAGTGAGAGGCAGAAGCATTGAGACGGTGTTGCCCACCAGGCTACAGGCCTATGAAAGGATGACATTATTTCTGGAGAGAATCTCTCCTCAAAATCTTTTGGTTAGGTTGAATAACCCTGCTTATACCGCGCAGGTTTTTCAGAAAATACTCCTTGATGAAATAAGAAATGAATACAACCATAATGTATCTCAGCAGGTGTATATGAGTGAGCAACTTTGGGATATGATTAGAAATGCCAAAGAGGATCTTGTTATTCAGATCAATGAAGCTGCCGGAGCAATGAAGGCGGAGGCAACAGGCATTGATCTGGCGCGACAAATATTTCAGTCAGCCATTGATAAGAAGGTAGAGCCAATTAATCATGCTATGTCAGAATTGAAAAAAGAGATTCAACAAATCTTTTAGCAGTATGAGATCGGCCTTTCATTTCAACAACCCAATTTTTAATGCAGCAAAGAATACGGCTGGAAGTCTGGTTTCCAACAAGTATAGATTGATGACACTATTGGGTCAATTAGGAAAAAAAGTAAGTAGCGCAGAGGATAAAAAAAGGATAACTGCTGAAGCAAAAGAAAAAATATTTGTGCTCGGTAGATTACTTAAGGCTTTTGCAACAGGAAGATATAGGGCTTTGCCATGGAAGGCGAGCATCAGTATCATTGCGGCTACGCTTTATTTTATTAACCCAGCAGATATCATTCCAGATATTATACCTTTCACAGGCCTGGTTGATGATTTTGGTATTCTGGTGTGGACTTATAATTCATTAGAATCAGAATTGAATAGATTTCTTGAGTGGGAAAAAACTAATCTCTTTCAGCAATGAAAGTAGCATTACTTGCCGGAGGAACAGGATTGGTTGGTAGTCAGTTACTTCAACTGCTGGTTGAAGATGATAGTTACAGTTCGATCAAGTGCCTATCAAGGAATACATTGCCTGTAAGCCATACTAAGATTGAGGTAATTCAGACCAATGGTGACAACCTTAAGGAGCTAGCTCCTTCTTTGGTTGCTGATGATGTGTTTTGTTGTCTTGGAACTACTATCAAAAAAGCTAAATCGAAAGAGGCATTTCGAAAAGTAGATTTTAATTATCCGCTTAATCTCGCAAAAACCTCCAAAGAGTGTGGAGCAAAACAATTTCTACTCGTATCAGCCATGGGCGCTGATCCTTCTTCAGCAGTGTTTTACAATAAGGTGAAAGGAGAAGTAGAAGGGGCAATTGCAGAGGTTGGATTTCAGGGGTATCATATTTTTAGGCCTTCACTTCTTTTAGGTGATCGCAATGAGGAGCGTTCCGGTGAAGATGCAGCGAAGATATTTTTTAAATTTTTTGGATTTCTGGTGCCTGGAAAATACAAAGCGATTGATTCTGCAAAGGTGGCCAAGGCCATGTTGGTGATTGCCAATAAGAATGAAAAAGGCACTTCTGTATACGAATCAAAACTACTTCAGAGTTTTTAGATGATTGCTGTAATTCAACGTGTTTCTGAGGCTTCGGTAACTATTAATGGGATAACGAAATCATCAATTCAAAAGGGTCTTTTAATTTTAGTAGGTATCGAAGATGCAGATACCCCTGAGGACATCACATGGCTGACTGGCAAGATCGTTAATCTGCGCATTTTTAATGATGATCAGGGTGTCATGAACCTGAGTGTGAAGGATGTTGGAGGCGACATTATTGTGGTAAGTCAGTTTACCCTTCATGCCAGCACTAAGAAAGGTAATCGTCCTTCATACCTAAAAGCGTCAAAGCCTGACATCGCAATTCCCATGTACGAGAATTTTTTGAAGGAGCTGGAGGTTGTTTTTGAAAAAGGTATCCAAAGTGGAGAGTTTGGTGCTGACATGAAAGTGGGACTCATCAATGATGGCCCGGTGACTATCATAATTGACACCAAGAATAGAAATTAGATTATTTATATAATCGCAAGTACAACAAAGAAGATATTGGCCAGTATATAAATACCAATCACAATACGACCGCCAATAGTATTTACTTTATAGCTGGACTCAATCTTTCCCATATCATTATACTTCAGTGCGATTGCTGAAACCAGCAAGCATCCAAAGATGGCCATGTAGGTAAGTGCATGTAATGTGTCTACCAGCGTAAAATCAGAAGACTCCGGTAATAGTGAATCAATAATATATTTGTTACCAACTGCTGCAAATAATCCACCGACAGGTAGACCGAATCTAGGTTCCAGTTCAGATGGTTTCGGGGTGAAGCTTATGATGGCGATAAGGAAGGCGATGTACATGCCGATAAATATTTTGGCAAACAACCCCCATGCCTCCCTTTCTATATTCATTTCTAACTTTAGGGCAGAGAACACTTGATAATCACTTTCAGGATCTCCAAATCCTGTTTCATAATCATTGTTTCCGTTTACAGCCCTGAAATCAGTAATGGTCCACCCATCAATAGCTTCTTTTTTATCGAAGTTGCTTCCTTTTATATCAGGTTTGAAAATCAGAGAATTGTTATCAAACAAAGTATTTTCAATCTGCACTTTTAATCGCTGTTCATCAAAGGGAAAATCTCGGACATCCCAATTTTGCTTCATTGTGCATTTCATTTTCATGATCACCCAGGCTTTGCCATCGAGGCTATCATA
This sequence comes from Cyclobacteriaceae bacterium, assembly GCA_040216665.1. Taxonomy (GTDB): domain Bacteria; phylum Bacteroidota; class Bacteroidia; order Cytophagales; family Cyclobacteriaceae; genus ELB16-189. The sequence continues at coordinate 772,023 of JAVJOQ010000010.1, forward strand.
AATGATTTCTGGAGGGTCAATTGTTTTGGCATTAGGAATATCAAGCTGTGTGGCGAAGTCGAATTCCGGATTCGAGTAAAGAAACCACAACCAAAACCTAACAGTGTATTCTTTTTCGTGGAAGTTAATGTCATGAACACTTATTACATAAGAGCCAGCCTTCACCGTATCAGGCTGAGCGCTTGATTGGATACTGCCAGCGAAAATCGCCAGAGCTGTAATAAAAATAACCTTGCGGATCATAACAAAAGACAATATAGCCAACCTGATCAAAACATTTCAAATGGCGACCGTGGAATTGATAAGGAAACTGAATGTGATTGAGCAATAATATGTGTCATAATCCATGATAATCTATGTCTGGTCGCTTATTTTTGAGTCTAAATTATAAAACCATGTACACAGGACTTCTTCACACCCACTCCAGCTTACGATATGTTGTATTACTGCTCTTGGTAATTGTTGTAGCGAAGTCTATGGTTGGATTGATCAGCAAAAAACCATTTGAGAAAGCAGATGAGAAGTTGACCCTGTGGTTAATGATTGCTACTCATATTCAACTGCTGGTAGGCTTGATCCTCTATTTTGTGAGCCCATTTGTTCAGTTTGGGGCCAATACCATGAAGGACTCCATTACCCGTTATTGGACGGTTGAACATTCTTTTATAATGCTCATTGCTATAGTTTTTATTACGTTGGCCCGCACGTCTACCAAAAAGCTCACAGATAGTAAAGCAAAACATAAGAGGGTTTTTATAATGTCTACTATTGCGCTGGTGCTAATTGTGCTGGGTATTATTATGAGTGGGCGCGGCATTATAATTCCTGTTCGCGGTTAGAACCCTTAAATAAGCAGTTTTAAACCCATTAGTGGCATCTCCTTTGCAAGGATTCGACTGTTATTGAGTTGGATAATCTGCTAACTTTACATTTGAACAAAATCTGAGATATGAGAAAATTGCTTTTCCTTTTATTTTGTCAGTTTGGTGCTATAGTCTACGCTCAGGAATTCAGTCAGAGGTATGAATTAGTTAATCTGGGCAAGCAGGTTAATACATTTTATCATGAGGCCGCTCCTGTGATTTCGCCTGATGGTAAGACATTGTACTTTTTTGTTCAAAACCATCCAGATAACACTTTTGGGAAGGAAGGAAGTCAGGATATATGGGTGACACGCAAAGATGAGAATGGTGAATGGTCAGCTCCTGAACATCTCAAATCTCCTTTTAACGATCATAGATCCAATCAGGTTTTTAATGTACTGCCAGATGGCTCACTGTTTGTTCGTGGCGGACGAGGACGTGACTCGAAAGGTTTTTCAATTGTTAGTCCTGGTGGAAGCTGGCAGGAAATATCAGTAAAAGGATACGAGGATATGGAGAGGGGCAGGTTTAATGGTGCTACCATTTCCTCTGATGCCAAGCATATGATTTTGTATTTCACGGAAGTACCAAAAAGTATCCGCAGCGATCTATACGTGAGCAATCAACAGCCAGATGGTTCGTGGTCGCAACCTGAAAAATTGAACATCACCGACCGTTCAGATATGTTTGGCCCTTTTATCGGACCCGATGATAAGACTTTATATTTTGCCAGTGATAAACTTGATCCGAAGCGGCAAGGAGGATCAGATATTTACAAAGCAACCCGTCTTGATGATACCTGGAAAAATTGGTCCAAGCCAGTGAACTTAGGTCCACCCATTAATACTGCAGCTGGAGACGCTTACTTTTCAATGGATGCAAGTGGTAATGTATTTACATCAAGAGCCAACAGTAGGGTAGATGGCGGAAACCTGGATTTGTTTATTCTTTTGCCGAAAGACATTCAAGTTAAGGTAAATGGTATCGTCTATGATGAGCAGACGATGCAACCACTCGCCTCTATTGTAACGGTAAAACCCAAAAGTGCGGATGCAATTAATATTGAAGTGGAGAATAATGGAGAATTCGCAACGGGCATTCCTGAAACAGATCAGGTGGTAGTTTCAGCTTCCGCTCAAGGATACATTGCAAGGGAGTTAACATTTCCTATACCCACACTTTTTAATGACACTACAATCATTGCTGATATTTATCTGGCCCCCATTCCGAAAAAACTTATGCTGACAGGGACAGTATTCGACTCTAAAACGAATGAGCCTATCAAGGCCAAAGTGAATACAACGTATAAGGGAAACAACTCAAGTAAGAACCTGGATGCTCCAAAAGGAAATTATGAAAGGGAGATTGTAGACATGGGTTGGTATGTTTTGAATGCTTCTGCAGAAGGATACCTCAACGCGGCCGATAGTGTGGAAGTTTTTAATGATGAAATAAACCCTGTAATTAAAGATATTTATTTGAATAAGATTGAGGTGGGTGTAACTGTGCGATTAAAAAATATTTATTTCGATTTTGATAAAACCACTCTAAAATCCGAATCGTTTGTTGAATTGGATAAAGTTGTGGATTTACTAAAGACCAACCCATCGGTAGAGATTGAAATCTCAGGCCATACCGATAGTAAAGGTTCAGATGATTATAATTTGAATCTATCTCAAGGCCGATCACAATCGGTTGTTGATTATTTGATCAGTCAGGGAATTGAAAGTTACAGACTTTCTGCACAAGGTTATGGTGAAACAAAACCCATCGACTCCAACGACACCGAAGAGGGTAGAGCTAATAACAGACGCGTAGAGTTTACTGTGCTGAAAACTTAAATTTGAGCTTCGAGAATTTCGATTACTCTGGGTTTGTCATTTTCAAAAATATGAAGACGAACCCCGGGGAAAATATCATTTCTTATCGGATAAATGTTCATAAAGTTTTCACCGCTTAAAAAGCAGGGGATTCCATAAGCATCTAGTTTAGTCTTAGCTAAATTGGCCTCAACGCCAGTATCAAACCCTTTAAAAACGATAATCTTGTCTTTCTCCTCCATTATTTTTGAGTGTCAGTGAACCTAAGATAGTTGATCTCAAAGTGAGTCTTCCTTTTCCGTTAAAAAAATAGTTAAATTCATTAGTAACATATACAGGCCATCACCGTCTTACTTTTGAACGATGAATCTTGAAGCTTTTGAAAATCGGGTCTTACCAGCCAAAAACAAACTTTTTAGGTTTGCTTTGCGGCTTTTGAACAATTCAGAGGAAGCGGAAGATGTCGTTCAGGAAGTGCTGATAAAAGTGTGGAATGGAAGGGTGGCTATGGATCAGATCAACAATTGGGAGGCCTGGTGCATGCGATTAACAAAAAACCTCGCTCTTGACCGGCTGAGAGCTCAAAAGAGAAAAGCTACTGATCCGATAGAGATTGGGTTTGAAGTAAAACAGGATGGACTTTCACCACACGAGAAAACGGAAATAACTGAAAGTATGCAACAAGTAAATAAACTAATCGCCTCTTTACCCGAGAAACAACGCCAGGTGATGCACCTGCGTGATGTGGAAGGGTATAGCTACAACGAGATTGTAGAGATTATGGAAATAGATATGAATCAGGTGAAGGTGAGTTTATTCAGGGCGCGCAGTGCAGTAAGGGAAAAATTGATTAAGATAAACGCTTATGGACTCTAAAATAGAACAGCTACTGGAAAAGTATTGGAAGTGTGAAACTTCCTTAGAGGAGGAGAAAGAGTTAAAAACTTATTTCAATGAGAATGAAGTGTCTGAGGATTTAAAGGAGACAGGTATGCTTTTTAAATACTTCGAAGCACAGAAAAATTTAGAAATAAGTAAGGTTGATTTTGACAATAAAGTCAAAGCAATATCAACCCCGGTTGATAAGGGCAAAGTGCTTAGAATGATTTTCACTACAGCCAAAATTGCAGCAGGGGTACTGGTATTGGTGGCTGCTACTTATATGGTAAGGCAAGAAATAAGGAAGTCTTATCCGGAAGAGGTGGTAGACACCTATAGTGATCCTCAATTGGCCTTTGAGGAAACAAAAAAAGCACTGATGATGATCTCGAAGACGTTCGGGAAAGCCAAACAGGAAGCAGGTAAGATCACTGTTTTTAATGAAGCGGAAGAAATCATTCAAAATGGTGTGACTAAAGAAGGTAAAGAGAAAATTGAAATCTAAAGCATTAAACTTAATAACATGAAAAAGATAATAGTATTGGGAGCAATGATGCTCATGGCAGCGGGTGCTTATGCACAAGGAGAAGCGGTCTCCAATTTTTTCAGTAAGTATCAGTCTGATGATACTTTTAGTCAAGTGACTATTTCAAGCAAAATGTTTGGTTTGTTCACTAACATGGAGATGGAGAATAAGGAAGATCAAGAAGTCTTGGATGCCATTAGCAAACTCAAGGGTTTAAAGGTGTTGGCGAAAGATCAAACCAGGGATGCACGTGGGTTGTATGATGAGGCCAATAAGATGTTACCAAAAGGTCAGTATGAGGAACTGATGTATGTAAGGGATAAGGAAAAAGACATGCGATTCTTTATCAGTGAAAAAGGTGGTAAGATTAGCGAATTGGTGATGATCGCGGGTGGAAGTGATGACTTTATGTTACTTTCTATTTTTGGAGAGATTGATTTGAAACAAATTTCTAAAATAGGGAGTAAGATGGAAATAGATGGATTGAAAGATCTGGAGCGTTTGAAAGACAATAAGAAAGGAAACAAGAATTAAGGAGCAAATATCTAAGGCGAACCCATTGGGGTTTGCCTTTTGACTTTGTTTTAAATACAATGCTATGATAAGAAGTGTTTCTCTATTGATTATAAGTGCTTGCCTATTGAGTTATAGCTATAAGGCCAGTGGGCAAACGAAAACTACAGTAGCATTAAACGAGCGCTTTGATGATGCGCTCACTTTGTATTTTTATAAGAATACTTTGCGAATGCTTAATCAGTCTGAAAATAAAGAGTTTGACGAATTAATAAAGGACATCGAAAAATTGAAATTTTTGGTGATTGACAAAACTTCGGACAGTTTTGGGACCGCTGACTATAAAAAACTTACCAGTGGTTATAAGGGTGAGGACTATGAAGAAATCATGACCAGTAGGTTTGAAGGAAAGAATTTTGATGTATTGCTTAATGAGCGAAATGGAACGACAAAAGGGATGGTGATTTTGGTCAATGATTCTTCTAGTTTGTATGTGTTGGATATTCTGGGTAGAGTGGAGTTGAACAAAGTGACAAAGCTATTTCGTGAAATAGACAACAGTGCAGAAATTGGTAAAATGATAAAGGCATTCTCTGATGATCATGAATCACGCGATCGATTGAGAAGAGTTGAGAAGAACTAAATTAAAATTCATTTGAAGGCAGTTTTACAGATTGAGAACCTTACCAAGAATTTTGGCCGACTTTGTGCGGTAAACAAAATGAATCTCGAGGTGGGAGCAGGTCAGGTATTTGGTATGCTCGGCCCCAATGGCAGTGGTAAAACCACCACACTGGGTATGTTGATGAGTGTGATCAATCCTTCTTCCGGAAGCTTTAAATGGTTTGGTGAAGAGGCTACTCATGAAACCCGCAAGAAAATTGGAGCAGTACTGGAGCATCCTATTTTCTATCCCTATTTGACCGGTCAAAAGAATCTGGAACTTACTGCCATGATTAAGGGAGCTACCAAGGATCAAATAGCCGAGGTATTGAAATTGGTGGAGTTAACAGATAGAAGGAACGATAAGTACAAAACCTACTCATTAGGGATGAAGCAAAGGTTGGCCATCGCCTCCGCATTGCTTAACGATCCTCAGGTATTGATTTTAGACGAACCTACCAATGGATTAGATCCAATGGGTATTGCGGAGATTAGGGAGCTTATTAAAAAAATTGCTTCTGACGGCAGGACGATCATTTTGGCAAGTCATTTATTGGATGAAGTCCAGAAAGTATGTACGCATTTTGCGGTGCTGAAAAAAGGGAACATGGTATACAGTGGCCCTGTGGAGGATGTAAGTAAAGGTTCCGAAATAGTTGAGGTGAATGCGGAGGAAGATATATCAGGTGTATTAAACACTTTTGATGGATCATCTTCCATCAATAGAGAAAATGGGTACTATGAAGTAAAACTTAAAGATGGAGTCAAAAGCCACGACCTTAATAAATTTTTATTTGAGAATGGAATTACGGCATCTCACTTGTTGACGAAAAAGAGAAGTCTTGAAAAGCAATTTTTGGAAATTTTGGCCGAATCGAAATAATGCTACATCTTTTACAAATAGATCTTAAAAAATTGACCAGCTACCGCACGTTCTGGGTAGTATGTGGTTTGTATTTCTTTACTTTAGGTACCACCACGGCCAGTGGAATGGAATTTTTAAAATGGCTCGTGAGTATGGGGGCTAGTTTTGGTGCAGAGATTAATATCACCAGAATTCCTTTTTACCACTTCCCTGATGTGTGGCAGAATATCACATTTGTTAGTGGATTCTTCAAAGCTATTTTATCCTTTATGGTGGTGATCAGTATCACCAATGAATTCAGCTATCGTACGGTGCGACAAAATGTTATTGATGGATTAAGCAGATCGCAATTCTTAATCTCGAAGGTGCTTACCAATGTGCTCTTGAGTGGAATGAGTACGGCCATGGTTTTCGTTATCGCATTGGTTACTGGAATGATTTACAGTCCTTCAATTATTGTAGGTGATGTGTTGACTGATCTTGAATTTTTCCTTGCTTATTTCCTAGAAGTATTTGCGTTCTTATCGTTCGCACTTCTACTCGGTATTTTAATACAGCGGTCCGGGTTAACGATTGTAATCCTAGTGTTGTCACGCCTGATTGAGGCTATCATTATGGCTAACATTGATGACTATGTTCCGTGGATGATTCCCTATCTTCCTATGGAGTCAATAAGTAATTTGGTGCCAATGCCTTTTCCACGTTATGTGTTTCAGGAAATTCAGGATTATGTCAGTTTCACTTCTGTATTGATTGCAGGTGCCTGGACTTTTATCTTTAATTACTTGGCTTATCTGAAACTCAAAAAATCAGATATTTAATCAGTGCTGGGTGCGGTTATAGTCCTTTGGACATCATACCACCATCTACATTAATATTTTGCCCTGTGATGTAACTGGCTTTGTCCATGGCAAGGTAGGCAACGAGGCTTGCAATTTCTTCTGGTTGGCCAACCCGTTTCATGGGAGTTCTTTCAATAATTTTCTTTAGTCTTTCCGGGTTGGTAAGAACAGGCTGAGCGAGTGGGGTGTCAATATACCACGGAGAAACAGTATTCACTCTTATATTATCCTGTGCCCATTCTACAGCAAGGTGTTTTGTCAGCTGGATAATTGCGGCCTTTGTCATTCCGTAAGGAGGCCCACTTTCTATATCAATGGATCCAGCCACAGATGCAATGTTAATCATGCTGGCATTACCTGATTCTTTAAGAAGAGGGTAGCACAGTCGTGCCATTTCAGTCATGCTGAATAAATTGGTTTCGAATAGTTTACGATATTCATCCTCTGAGTACTCTACGAATTGCTTTCGCACATTGGTACCTACATTGTTTACTAAAATATCCAGCTTACCGAAACGTTTTTTAACTTCAGCAATCAAAGTAGAGCGAAAAGCTCGATCGGAAATATCGCCTGCAATTCCTGTGGCTTTAAAGCCTCTTTGTTGCAGCATTTGAACACAACTGTTAAGTTCTTTTTCATTACGCGCGACCATGACTACCGCGGCACCGAGGTGCACAATCGATTCTACAATGGCCAGGCCGATTCCTTTTGATCCACCAGTTACTAAGGCCTTCTTACCTGCAAGTGTCCATGCACTCATATACTTTTATTTAATTTCCTTTTTTACAATAAGTACAGTTTTGGCGTCAATCTCTAAGTAACCTTGTTCATAGCAGTAACGATAGTAGGCGCCTTCTTTAGTCCGGTAGGTATCCGTATGATAGGTAAAGTCGAACCCCTTTACGCTTAGTCTGTTGCGGTTGACTTTGGTCTTTCCAGTAGGATTGAGCTCCTCTAGAATTCTTCGGTTCTTACCAAGAATGTTATTGACGTTGCGCACATAATTGGTTCTTTCGCTGTTGATACGATTGTTGTAAGACACCCTGCATTGGTCTGAGCAAAACTTTTTATCCGCTCTGCCCACAATTTTTTCACCACATTCCAAACAGGCTTTTTCCTCTTTTTTAGCCATTTTTCAATGATTATTACCGATTACAAACGTTTACTAACGAATATAACCGAAAGTAAGCATTTAACATACGATTCGGGTTTCTTTCTCCTCACACCTTTGCATCATCAGTCGTCAATAAAACCACTGAAGCTTCAGTTGAAGCGAAAAAAAATGTTAAACAATTAAATTCTACAATCATGAAAAGTTTAAGAAACAGCGTGCAGTTAATCGGTCGTTTAGGAAAAGATCCTGAAGTAAAAGAGTTTGGTGATAAGAAGAAGGCTGCTTTTTCAATAGCCACTACAGACTCCTACAAAAACAACAAGGGCGAGAAAATAGAAGATACCCAGTGGCACAACTTAGTGATCTGGGGTAAGCTTGCTGGCGTAGCAGAAAAGTATTTAAAGAAAGGTGCAGAGGTAGCCGTAGAAGGTAAGCTGGTGCACCGTGTCTATGAAACAGAGAAGGGAGAAAAGAAATTCTTTACCGAGATCAATGTGAATGATTTAGTAATGCTTGGAAAAAAGCAAGCTGAATAAAGGGTTTACTTCAAACTTAAAACTAAAGCCTGGTTCAATTGAGCCGGGCTTTTTTGTTTTATTTAAAGCCTAATCTCTACTGCTGTGCCTATCCCAACTTGAGAGGTAATGGATATCTGACCACTATGCATTTGAATAATTTGCTTTGATAACGCAAGTCCAATTCCCGAACCTGTGTTTTTAGTGGTAAAAAATGGAATAAAAACTTTATCAAGCTGGCTGGGCTCAATACCCAAGCCATTGTCTTCTATCTGGATGACGTTAATATTGGGCTGACGGGTTTCTGTTTTTATTTTAATTTGTGGATTAGGTTGTCCCGAGACAGCATCTATGGCATTTCGAATCAGATTAATCAAAACTTGTTCAAGTAATTCTGGGTCACCAAGCATTTCTTTATTATCAGCAACATCTATCTTTAGTTCAACTCCGCTTAGGTTTAGTTCTTCCTGGAAAAGAGTATTTAATCTTTCTATGATATTGATAATCTGTATTTTTCGAAATTGAGGCTGTGGTATTTTTGTGAGACTGCGATAAGCGTTAGCAAAATGCTGAAGGCCCTGACTTCGTATCAGAATGGCCTCAAGACCTTTTTGTAAGGTGGCTCTTTCATTATCATTTAGTTCTTGGCTGGTTTTGTCGTTAACAAGATGATGCAAAGTGGAACTCAATGAAATAATAGGCGAAACTGAATTCATGATCTCATGGGTAAGCACCCTGATTAGTTTTTGCCAGGCCTCCAGTTCATTGGCCTCTAGTTCATTGCGAATATCCTGAGCAGAAATTAGTTTGAAGTATTTACCTTGAAGCCAAATTTCTGTGGCGTGTATCGTAAGGGGAATAACCTTTCCTTTTACTGTTTTTTTAATCAGCTGATTTTCCCCCACTTTAATCGATCGGAAGACACGAGCGATTTCGCTCTCATGTGGAGGTAGGGCAGCGAGATTTCTCACAGTAGTGTTATCCAGATAACTTCTCATCGATTGGTTGATAAGGTGAATTTGATTACTGTCGTCAATACTGAGAATACCTACCCGAACATGCTCCACCAAAAGTGAAAGAAATATGAATTGTGCTTCCTTTTCTTCACTGATGGATCTGAACTTATTGGTGATTTGATTGAAAACGCTATATAGCTCATTAAATGTTTTTCCTTTACCTTTTTCTGCATACGTAGTAGTGAAATCATTTTGTAGTAGCGCTGATAAAAAGGAAGTAAAATCCCGGTTGGTCTTCTCCACGTACCTTATGAACTCGGTGATAATTATTATCAAGGCTATGGCCACATAAATGCTTCGAAGGAATAATTCATTGTACAAACAATAGGTTAACACTCCTATTATCAATATCAAAATCAATACCCTAAAAATGATGTTGATTCTGAAATTTTTAAATGCCATAGCGCTGCATTCTACGGTATAGTGAGCCTCTGGAAAGCCCAAGCTCTTTGGCGGCATGACTAATGTTGCCATGATGTTTCTTTATGGCATTCTTTATGGCCCACGCTTCTACAGCTTCCAAATTATAGTTATCAAAAGAAGCAGCATTATTATTGTCAGACGAAGGAAATTGAAAATCATCTGTTGTTAGAGCTCCGCTTTCGTTCATGATCACAGCGCGTTCAATTGCGTGCTGTAACTCACGAACATTGCCTGGCCAGTTATGCTTTCCTAGATGAGATGCTATGGGTTTAGCAATGGAAGAAATGCTTTTCTGATATTTCTTACTAAAGGAATTTAAATAATAATCTGCCAGCAATAGAATGTCTTCAGGTCGCTCTCTCAATGGGGGAATTATCAGTTCTACCGTATTTATCCTGTACAGTAAATCTTCTCTGAATTTATTTTCCTTTACCAGATTTGAAAGATTGCAATTGGTCGCACAGATGATTCTTACATCTACATCAACGGGATTATTAGTTCCCACTCTTGTTACTTGTCTGCTTTGTAAAAAGGTCAATAATTTTGATTGAAGGGGCAGGGAAAGATTTCCTATTTCATCTAAAAATAGAGTGCCCCCATTTGCAGCCTCAATTCTTCCAATGCGATCTTCCTTGGCATCGGTGAAGGCACCTTTTTTATGACCAAATAATTCACTTTCAAAAAGCAGTTCACTCAATGCTCCCAAATCAACACTAATAAATACTTCATCAGCGCGATTTGATTTTCTGTGGATATTTCTTGCAATGACCTCTTTGCCCGTACCATTTTCACCCAACAAGAGTATGTCTGCATCCGTCCCACTTATTTTATCTACCATTTGCAATATCTCTTTCATGGGTAAAGAGTTTCCAATGATGGCAGGATATTGACTGTCCAGAGCTGCTGTAATGGTTTTTTGTTTTGACTGGAGCTGACGTACTTTTCTTTTCTCAGTACTCAGGGATACAGCGTTGGCTATGGTGGTTTGAAGCTTTTCATTCTCCCAGGGCTTCACAATAAAATCCATCGCTCCATCTTTAATGGCTTCTACCGCTAATTGGATTTCACCATAAGCAGTCATAAGAATCACCTGCGTTTCAGGATGGTGTTCTACCATGTGTCTTAACAAAAAAAGACCTTCCGTGCTGCTGGTATCCCCTTGTCTGAAATTCATGTCCAAAAGCGCCACATCAAAATTATTTTGACGGGCTAGCGCAGGGATACGTTTCGGGTCATTGGTGGTATGTATTTCATTATATTTCTGCTCCAAAAGCAGCCTTATGGAGAGCAACACCATCTCATCATCATCTGCGACTAATATTTTAGCGTTGGATTTAGCCATCAGCCAAAAGTAGGAAGTGTACTACTGAATTCAATGCCTACTGTCCATTCGTGGACAGGTAGGTATCATCCTTGGGCACTTGCTGAAAGGGTTTGAGCCTGTTTATTGTTCTATGCAGTCATATAGGTACATTTTGTCATTTGGCATTGGCATTGCCAATTCAGAGTAGAGGCTTATAAAACTTTCAGATTATGATTAGGAACTACATCATTGTTGCGCTTAGGAAATTCAGAAGACAAAAGTTTTATTCACTGGTTAATCTTTTTGGACTTACTATTGGATTAACCAGCGTGATTCTCATCATGCTGTATGTCATGGATGAGTTGAGCTACGATAGATTTCATGAAAAATCAGATAGGATTTACAGGGTAGTTGAAAATCAATTTTATGCTGGTCAACCAGTATTTCCTGTGGCGGTGACACCAGCCCCGTTGGGTCCTGCCCTGGAAAAGGAATATGCTAACATTGAAAAAGGCACCAGGATATGGAGTGCAGACCTTTCATTTAAAGTTAATGATGAACAATTATACGAAGCGGGAATCTATGTAGATGAGTCATTTTTTGAAATCTTTTCTTTTGAAATAATTGATGGCAATGCTTCTTCTATGTTGAGTGAAGCAAATAGCGTAGTGCTTACCGAAAAATTGGCCAAGAAGTACTTTAAGGGTGAAAACCCCATTGGTAAATTGTTGAGTACGGGTGATAAGGAGTTGCAGGTGAGTGGTGTTATTAAGGATGTCCCTGATAACTCCCATATAAAATTTGATTTTTTGATTCCAATTGAGAATGCATTGTTAAGAAATGAGAGATTGAGAAGCAACTGGGGCAACAATACGATGTATACTTATGTATTGGTTCAGGATGGAGTTGATATTCCGGAACTTAATACACAGATCGTTGACCGAATAAAAAAGGACAATGAGCGCTCTACAACGGATATTTACCTTCAGCCATTAACGGATATTCATCTCGGAGCTGTTCATTTTACTGCAGATGCTAGAGGTAAAGGTAATATGCAGTATGTGGCTATTTTTCTAGTGGTGGCTATTTTTATTTTGGTAATAGCATGCATCAACTTCATGAACCTTGCCACTGCTCGATCAATAAGCCGATCAAAGGAAGTTGGACTTCGAAAATCAATTGGAGCGAATCGCCATCAGCTTGTTTTACAATTCCTGAGCGAATCAGTTTTTACTGCATTGATTGCTATGGCGTTGGCTATTCTAATGGTTGATCTGCTTTTGCCGCAATTTAATTTATTAGCAGGCAAAACGCTTTCGCTTGACTTTTCTTCCAATTACCTATTGCTATTTTATTTGTTAGGATTCTCAGTACTTACCGGTTTGGTGGCCGGAAGCTATCCGGCATTTTTCTTATCCTCATTTGAGCCTGCCAGTGTTCTGAAATCGAATGTGATGAGGCAATCGGGTGGGTCTCTGTTTAGAAAAGTTTTGGTGGTAGCTCAGTTTTGTATTTCAATGGTGATGATTGTGGGCACCATAGTAGTTTATGCGCAATTGGAATACATCCGTTCTAAAAATTTGGGATACACAAAAGAAAATGTGGTGAAGATTCCACGACTAAGTGATGACTATGTTTCTTTTAAAAATGAATTGATGAGTCAATCAGGGATCGTAGATGTAACTGCTACCGATCAACATCCCGCCTATGTTAGTAACTCAACATCAGGTATAGAATGGGAGGGTAAAGGAGAAGACGAGAATATTTTAATTCACACCCTTATTGCCGATTTTGATTTCCTTGAAACTATGGGCATGAATTTGGAGAAGGGAAGAAGCTTATCCAAAGATTACGGAACTGATTCTTCTTCTGTTATTCTTAATAAGGCAGCTGTGGAGATGATGGGTTTTAGTAACCCAATTGGACAAAAATTGGAAGTAGGTATGCCTCAGTCTTATACAGTTGTAGGCGTTGTGAATGATTTTCACTTTAAATCAATTCATCAAAAGATTGAACCACTAGCCATATTTATTGGATTCAACATGAGATCTTATAATTGCACATTGATTCGAATGGAGGGAGGGGATCCACAGGGCATTCTTGCATCCATTGAAAATACATGGGCTAAGTTCAACGCTAATGAAGAATTTGCTTATACCTTTCTTGACGATGACTTTAATGCTGTATATAAGGCGGAAGAACAGACTGGAACAATTTTTAAATATTTCTCTGCACTGGCGATAATAATTTCTTGTCTTGGGTTATTTGGTTTGGCTTCGTTTACACTTGAGCAGAGAACAAAAGAGTTTGGAGTGCGCAAAGTATTCGGTGCCTCACTCGCACAACTATTTACTACTGCATCCATGGGTTTTATTTTGTTAGTGGTAATTGCGTTTGTCATATCTATACCTATTTCATGGTATTTCATTACCCAATGGTTGCAAGGATTTGCCTATCATGCAACATTAGACTACCAATATTTTGTTTGGTCAGGATTGATTGCCATTGTGATTGCGTTGTTAACAGTGAGCTTTCAGGCAGCGAAGTCAGCGTTACTAAATCCTATTGATAGTTTGAGACATGAATGAAGAACTATGATAGCCCATTACCTTAAGGTCGCCATTCGGAACATCACAAAGTTCAGAATGTATTCGTCCATCAACGTTGTTGGGCTGGTAATTGGTTTTGTCTGTTTTTTATTGATTTCATTATACGTTCTTCATGAGTATAGCTACGATCGATATCACTTCAATGGCGATCGAATTTATAGATTGGCATTGGGTGACATTTCTACAAATAGCATGGGTAGCAGTATATCGGCTGGCGCTATGCCATTTATCCTTAAAGCATCGTATGCTGGGATAGAAGAAGTAGTTAGACTTAGACATTTACCATCCCTAGTGCGGCATGGTGAACAAGCAGCTTTTGAAGAGAATTTTTTCTTTACTGATTCGACATTTTTCAAAGTATTCTCCAATCGATTGCTTATTGGTAACGCACGTACAGCACTTGTGAATCCGTATTCTGTGGTGATTACACCAGAAACTGCTGAGCGATATTTTGGAACAAGTGGGGAAGAGGTAATTGGAAATTTGTTACAAATAGATGAGTCCATGACTTTTGTGATTACCGGAGTGGTAGAAAGAGCGCCTAGTAACTCCCATTTTCATTTCGATTTTCTGGCTTCAACCTCAAGCCTGCTTACCCATCCACAAGAGCACATACGTAGCTATCAATTGGAAAGCTGGTATTCTCACTACTTCCATAATTATATCTTATTAGAAGAAGGAGCTAATCCCGAAGTCGTGGATCGCAATATTAGAGATGCGGCAAAGGAATATTCAGACCCAGTTTACTATCAACGATTTGGCACAAATATGGGATTATTCTTACAGCCACTTTTTGATATTCATCTCAATCCTTTGAGGGGAGAATTAGAGGAGCAAGGCGATCGAGTGATTCTTAATGTGTTGTCTATTGTAGCTTTTCTGATAATGGTTTTAGGTTGTGTCAACTATATGAATATTTCAGTGGCGCAGTCTACTCACCGCATAATGGAGGTTGGAATTAGAAAAACAATGGGAGCTTCTAAATCTCAAATGGCGATACAATTTCTTGGCGAATCATTTGTGCTCAATCTCTTTGCTATGTTTCTGGCCATTGGTTTCGTGGATTTATTTCTGCCTTACTTCAATGACTTTATAGGGAAGCAAATTTCATTTTCGGTAATAAGTGGACAGGTTATTTTTAGTCTTTTTCTGGTGGTGTTAATATCGGGGTTATTAGGTGGGTTTTATCCGGCATTAATTCTTGGTAACTATTCACCAGTTAAGAGTTTAAAAAAGATGGCCATTCCATTGTCTGGAAAACTTGGTATAAGAAGACTGGTAGTAACGTTTCAATTTATAGTGTCTATAGTGCTCGTTGCTGGCACTTTTCTAATTTTTTATCAAGTCAGACATATGCTCAATAAAGATCTTGGGTTAAGCACTGAGCATGTTATAGTCATCCCAACGCATGGGGATCCATTAGTGAATCAAAATGTTAATTCTTTCTTTGAAAGAATTTCTGGACGATCTGAAGTGATCAACTATTCAATTTCAGAATTAAGCCCCGGTGATCCGATTTATGGTATTGTAGCAAGTTTTGAAGGAGGTGAGGTGCGAAGTTATCCAACTACGGGAGTTGATTATGGTTTTTTGGATACTTATAAAATGAAATTATTATCTGGTAGAGACTTTTCAAAAGACTACCCCCTGGATACAGCAGAACGAATTATTATCAATGAAACCTTAGCAAAATCCCTAGGATGGACAGCTCAGGAGGCGATTGGAAAGAGATATGACATGGAAGGTGATGGGGATACATTTGGTGAAGTTATCGGGGTGACACAAGATTTTAACTTTAATTCCCTTCGTAATCAAGTGCGGCCTTTGGTAATGGGCATAATGCCTTACTTCTTTCAAAAAGTATCCGTTCGTCTATCTGGTGATTTGGAAGAATCTATCAGCATAGTGAAGACAGCATGGCTTGAAACATTCCCCTCCCGACCTTTCGATTTTAGGTTTGCTGATGAAAACATTAATCAGCTTTATCAAAGAGAAAAGAAATTTGGAAAGCTATTTATGATTTTCTCACTCGTTGCAATTAGTATTGGTCTATTGGGCCTATTTGGAATAACAAGTATGGAGCTCAAGTTTAGAATCAAAGAGATAGGCATCCGGAAAGTGCTTGGGGCACCAATAGGGAGCCTACTCGTTACATTATCGAATGATTTCTTTCGGTTAACTCTTTCAGCTTTTTTGATCAGTATACCCATAGCCTACTACCTGATGGACCAGTGGCTTCAAAATTTTAGTTATCGAATTGAGTCAATAATAAATTTTGTGATATGGCCCGGTATATTGGTCATCGCATTAGCCTGTATTGTAGTACTTATGAGGACTTATTCGGCATCAACAGCCAACCCTGTAGATACTTTGAGGAACGAGTAAGTATTGTGAGTCCAATACCCCCTTCTGGGAAGTCACTTCTCCATTCATCTGTTATTTAGAACTCATTTATAAAATCCCCGTTAATCCTCAGTAATTTATCTATTTTTGACGTTAATGAATTTTGCATTTCCTCAGTTTCTCTGGGCGCTCACGGCTCTTTCCATTCCCATCATTATTCATCTTTTTAATTTTAGAAGAACTACCAAGATTTTCTTCTCCAACAATCGTTTGCTAAAGCAAATTAAGGAGGAGACCACCCAGAAAAGGAAATTGAAGCAATACCTGGTGCTCGCCTCTCGACTGCTATTCGTATTGTTTCTTGTGTTGGCATTTGCACAGCCCTTCTTACCAGCGAAAGAACAGGTGAGTGCGGCAAGGAATATTGTCCTCTATTTGGATAATTCGTTTAGTATGTCAGCCCAGGTGGGGGAGAAGACCCGTGCCTTGGATGCAGGAACAAGTTTTATAAGGGAGATCGTTGATCTATTTCCACAAGACACACGCTACAAATTAGTGACAAACGACTTTGCGCCTTTTTCAAATTCCTTTAAAACTCAAACTGAGATTCTTGACTTGCTTACCCAAGTTCGACTTTCAGCAGTGTCGCGGTCTCTGGAGGAAGTGGATAAAAGAATGGGATCAGAAAAAAATGGGACTGACATTTTTTGGATTTCAGATTTTCAAAAGTCCACAGCAGGAGTGAGTGGAAGTTTTTTTGCAGACTCGGCTAGTCAATGGCATCTGGTGCCAGTAACCTTTGGACAATCATCAAATATCTATGTAGACACGTTGTATCTGGAAAATCCATTTGTAATTGGTGGTGAGAAAAACACAGTGAATATAAGGTTAAGAAATGTGGGATCTAAACAGATGGATGGACTCAATGTAAAACTCGTAGTCAACGACATACAAACTGGAGCAGTTTCAGTTGATTTGGAACCCAATAGTTATTCAGAAGCAAGTTTTGATCTTACCCCTGGCATGCGAGGTCTTAATCAGGCAAAAATAAGTTTTACGGATTTCCCTATCAGCTTTGATAACGAATTTTATTTCACGCTCAATTTTACTGAAACTATTAGGGTAGTTGAAATTAAAGGCAATAAGGATGATGCTTTTGTTGAACGTGTTTTTGGCAACCGTCAATTGTTTAGCTACAAAGGCTTTTTGGCTGAGAACGTTGATTACAGTTTGCTGACTCAGGCAGATCTTATCGTGCTGAATGGTTTAGATGTGATTGACACACCACTGTCGGCTACTATAGCATCCAACATGGACAACCTTGGATCGTTGCTTATCATTCCTGGAGAAAGACCTGATCTTAATGCCTACAAGCGTTTACTGCCTTTTCAGAACCTAACCTTGGCAACTGCAACTGAATTGGCTGAATTAGATCGTCCTGATTTTCAAAATCCATTCTTTGAAAATGTGTTTGAAGAACGATCTCCTGCTATGGAAATGCCGAGCGCAATACCCTTATTAGACTGGGGACTTGATAGGTCTGCTATTTTAAGGTTTAGAACGGGCAAGGCTTTCTTGTCACAGAGTAATAAGACTTTTGTGTTGTCCAGTCCACTACAACGTAATTACACTAATTTTTATAATCATGCGCTATTTGTACCTGTGATGTATCGGATTGCGGCAGCTTCTAAGCGAGCTGAACAAAGCCTCTATTACACGTTGGCCAATGATTTAATCACTATACGTGCAGACAGTATTTATGGAGAGGAGCCCATTCGTTTAGTGGGCACTCAGGAGATTGTACCTCCGCAGCGGAGAGTTGGGGATCGTTTTTTTCTGGAAATGCCCAAATTTTCAATGAATTCAGGGTTTTACACAGTTCAGTACCAAAAAGACACCCTCAACCTGTTAGCAGTCAATCTGGATAAAAGTGAGTCTGATTTGACTCAGTATGGGCCGGATCAGATCAGGCAGTTGTTTGGTGGGGGTGATCATGTCACAATGTTTCAAAGCACCAGCCTTGAAAGTTTCAGCAACGAAATAAAAGAGAGATATTTGGGGACTCCATTATGGAAGTATGCGATTATTTTGGCTCTGCTCTTCCTAATGGCTGAGGTTTTATTCATACGCTTTTTAAAGTAAAATTAGTGAGAGTCTCAATCACTCCTGAACCCACCACAGAATGAAGATACTCATACAGTCTGCTACGATCAGTGATCCCAACTCAACTCACCATTTAAAGAAGAAAAATGTTCTTGTTCAGAATGGAAGAATTGTAGAGATCACCGCAAAAAAAATTGATGCAGATAAAGTAATTGATGCAGAAGGTATGATTCTCTCCACCGGTTGGATTGACATGGGTACCTTTGTTGGAGATCCGGGATTGGAATACAAGGAAGATCTTGAATCTGCAGGTAAAGCAGCTGCGGCAGGAGGATTTACAGAAATTGTAATGCTTCCCAATACAGTGCCCACAGTTCAAAGTAAAAATGAGGTCAACTACATCACCAAAGGAAACGATAGCCGCTTAGTGCAAATTCATCCGATTGGTGCTGTTACATTGAAAAATGCCGGAGAGGAATTGACAGAAATGATCGATCTGAACGCTTCCGGGGCAGTGGCGTTTAGTGATGGCTTAAAGCCGGTATGGAATACTGATATTTTACTGAAGTCGTTGCAATACCTTCAAAAATTTGATGGACTGTTGATCAATCATCCTGAAGATATTTGGTTGAATATGTTTGGTCAAATGAATGAAGGGAAAAACAGCACTATTCTAGGATTAAAAGGGATGCCAAAGATTGCGGAAGATTTGGCGGTAGGTCGTGATGTTGAACTGCTCAGCTATTCAGGAGGAAGACTTCACTTTGCCAGATTGTCTTCCGCTAAGGCTTTGGATCTGGTACGGGCAGCAAAAAAGAAAAAGTTAAACCTGACTTGCGACATTGCTGCATATCAGGCTTTGCTTGACGATTCATTACTTGATGATTTTGACACAAATTATAAAGTAAATCCGCCACTTAGGGAGAAGGCTGATCTGGAAGCATTGATCGCAGGACTAAAAGATGGGACGATAGATGTTTTAACTTCAGGACATCTACCTCAGGATACAGAAAGCAAAGTACTGGAGTTTGATCATGCAGATTTCGGCATCATTAATTTGCAAACATTTGCTTCGCAAATGGCAAGCCTTTCAAAGCATATCGATGTGCATGACTTGGTAGCGAAGGTGACAAACGCTCCCCGCAAGTTGCTTAAGTTGCCTATGCCTACCATTGAAAAAGATGAGAAGGCCAACCTCACGCTTTTTAATCCGACTGAAAAGTGGGTTTTTACAGAAGAATCTAATCGCTCTAAATCTAAAAATTCGCCATGGTTGGGTAAGGAAATTGTAGGGAAGGCAAAAGCAGTGTTTAACAATTCAAAGCACTGGTTGGATGCCTAGTTTGTCTAAATGGCCTCCATTGTTGAGAGTGCCCATTCGATATGGTTTGGTGTCTGGTGTGCTGGGATTTATTCTTCTGCTCATTCTTTATTATACCAACCATCATCCCTTTGTCATTCCAGTTTATGTCGATTTCCGAATAGCCTTGTTTGCTATTGTTTTTGTATTTGCATTAAAGGAGCTCAGGGATTATTACTATGAAGGTATTTTGCACTTTTGGCAGGGAATGCTGGCAACACTATCCATTACTACGGTTTTCGCTTTGATTGCAAGTTCTTGTTTATACTTTTTTGCTGCTAATAATCAGGAATTTGTTCAATCTTATATTGATCTTTCTTTGGTGCAGATTCAGGCATTTTCAGAGGTGGATATCGATCGAATTGGAAGGGATGTCTATGAGTCAGGGATTGCCTCTTTAAAAGAAGCAGATGCCTCTTTTTTGGCCATCCGATACTTGGGACAGTCCTTTATTATTAGCTTTTTTATAAGCATAATAATATCAGTAATTTTGAGGAGGCAGCCAAAACTCTAAATTTTATGGAAATGGAAAATATGACCCAAGAGGATAATGTTCCCCCAACATTACTCAATCATGCTTTAAGGTGGGGGCTTATTGTTGGATTAACAAGTGGGATATTGTCGCTCCTACTCTACGCAGTTGATTATTCCTTGTTGGCCGATTGGAAAGTGGGGTTATCGCTTTTTGCGATTTATATTGGTTTAACAATATATGCTGGAATAAGCTACAGAAAAGAGTCAGGACCTTACCTACCATTTGGTAAAGCTTACCAGCATGGATTTGTTATTTTTGCTGTCTCTGGATTGGTAGCAACTGTTTTTAACGTTCTTCTATTTCAGGTCATAGACTCAGACCTAGGAGTTAAAGTAACAGAGGTAGCCATAGAAAAAACTGCAGAGATGATGAATAATTTTGGTGCACCTCAGGATCAAATTGATAAAGCAATAGATGATACGCGTGAGCGAATGGCCAATCAATATACTTTGATGGGACAATTGAAAGGATATGGCTTTATCATTATTGTCTCCGCTGTACTTGCTCTGATAACAGGATTGATAGTTAGAAAGTCTGAGCCCGTATTCGATAAGTAAGCAGTTATAAGCTGGTAATAACAATCTTAGAAAAAGTGAAAGGTGTAGACGTAAGTATTATCATTCCAGCAAAAGACGAGGAGGAATCACTTCCGGAATTGTGTCAATGGATTGTTCGTGTAATGGATGAGGAAGAATTGTCTTTTGAAGTCCTTTTCATTGACGATGGTAGCTCTGACAACACATGGACGGAAATTCTAAAGGCCAACTTGATGAACCCTGCATTCAAAGGGATCAAGTTCAATCGCAACTTTGGTAAGTCTGCTGCATTACATACAGGCTTTAAAGCGGCTAAGGGCAATGTGGTGATTACTATGGACGCGGATCTGCAGGATAGCCCTGACGAGATACCTGAGCTTTATAAAATGGTAACCGAGGGCGGTTATGATTTGGTTTCAGGATGGAAGAAAAAAAGGCATGACCCAATTTCAAAAACCATTCCTTCCAAGTTCTTTAATTACATCACCAGGGTAATGTCAGGTATTAAGCTGCATGATTTTAATTGCGGACTAAAGGCATATAAATCTGTTGTAGTGAAGAATATCAGCGTGTATGGGGAAATGCACCGGTATATCCCGGTTATTGCTAAATGGGCAGGCTTTAGTAAAATAGGTGAAAAGGTAGTGGAACACAGGGAGCGAAAGTATGGAGTTACCAAGTTTGGACTAGAACGTTTTGTAAAAGGCTTTCTTGATTTACTCTCCATTATGTTCGTAGGGAAATTCAGGAGAAATCCAATGCATTTTTTTGGTAGCCTTGGTATTGTTTCATTTTTGTTTGGTTTCGGCTTTACAGCCAAAATATTTTATGATAAAATAGACTCTTTATTTATTTCTAAAATTCCTTTAAAAAGAGATATAACTGAACAGCCTATCTTTTTCCTTGCTCTTGTAGCCGTTGTTATTGGCGTCCAGCTCTTCCTTACAGGCTATTTAGCGGAAATGATAGCCATGCAGTCTCTTTCAAAGCGAGATTACCTCGTAATTGAGAAAGTAGGCATTAAGGACCTGGTTCATACTGAGCAAAATCCGCTCATGGTCACATCATAATTTGGCCATATAACTAATTAGGATTTTTTGAAACAATTTTGCGCGTTTGGCGTCTATGGAGGAGTATTAACAGGTATTCATGAAACAATTCACTCTCGTTCTCTCATTTCTTATTTCTTTCACCTCTCTAGTACACGCGCAGAACAAACTTACTATTAATGGTTATGTAAAGGATGCTTCCAATGGAGAGGCTTTAATAGGGGCTACAGTCTATGTGAGGGAAATCAGCAATGGAGTAATTACCAATGTGTATGGATTTTATTCCATAACCCTTGAACCAGGAGATTACACAGTTAACTATAGTTACGTTGGCTACGCTACTATCTCTCAAAATGTGACATTGACCAAAAACCAGGAGATCAATATCGATCTGGCGGCCGAGAGTGAGGAATTGGATGAGGTAGTTGTAACCGCAGAACGCGAGCAAGCCAATGTGGAGAATATGGAAATGAGTACCAATAGACTTGATATTCGTACCATACTGAAAGTGCCTACCTTCTTGGGAGAGGCAGACGTTTTTAGAAGTATATTGTTATTGCCTGGAGTAAGCACAGTAGGTGAGGGAGCATCTGGCTTTAACGTGAGAGGTGGGAGTGTTGGTCAAAACTTAGTATTGTTGGATGAGGCTCCTGTCTACAACTCTTCCCATCTTTTTGGGTTCTTTTCTGTATTTAACCCAGATGCAGTAAAAGACACAAAACTGTATAAAGGAGCTGTGCCTTCCCGCTACGGTGGGCGACTTGCATCACTTCTTGATGTGCGAATGAAAGAGGGTAACAGCAAAGAATTTGAAGCGAATGGAGGTATTGGTTCACTCTTTAGCCGCCTAGCCATAGAAGCACCTATTATAAAAGACAAATCTTCATTTATTGTAGCTGCAAGACGATCTTATATTGATGTAATCGCCCGACCTTTTGTGCCACTGTTGCAGGAGGGTGGAGCGCTTAACTTCTATGATCTTACTCTCAAGTCAAACTATACATTTAATAGAAAGAATAAATTATATGCATCAGGCTATTTTGGGCGTGATGTATTTCTATTTGATGCCAATCAGGGATTTAGTTGGGGGAATACGACAGGTACCTTAAGATGGAATCATCTATTTAATGAGAGGTTATTCTCGAACTTAACTTTTGTATACAGCAATTATGATTATAAACTTCAGTTTGGAGAGGATGATCGAGATAGTTTTAAATGGAACTCTTCCATTTCTAATTTTATTTTAAAACCTCAGTTCACGTATTTTATCAACAGCAACAATGAGCTTGATTTTGGAGGAGAAGCAATTTATTATTCTTTTGAACCAGCCAATGCAATAGGGGTATCTAATGGTGATGCCATTGATGTAAGTCTTGATAAGAAGTATAATCTTGAAACTGCACTATATGTCGGAAACCGTCAGACAATCAATGATGTGATTTCTGTTGAGTATGGCTTGCGTTTTTCTCATTTTCAATCGTATGGTCCAGGCAAATCTTATCAATACAACGATACTGTCCCTGGCTTGCGGAAAACCCCAATAGGTTTTGAGGAATTTAAAAAAGGAGAGTCTATTGCGGATTACAATAATTGGGAGCCCCGTGCCTCATTCCGAATACAATCCAGCCCGACAAGTTCAGTAAAGGGAAGTTATAACCGAATGTCGCAGTACCTTCATTTAATTTCTAATACTACGGCCTCTAATCCACTTGATGTATGGGCACCAAGTTCAGAAATGATTAAACCTGAGATTGGTCAGCAGTTTACGCTTGGTTATTTCAAAGATTTGGGAGTTGATCGTACTTACGAAATTTCAGTAGAAGGATACTATAGGGCTACTGAAAATCAGATAGACTACATCGATGGAGCCGAGTTATTGATCAATGAATTTCTTGAAGGAGAATTATTAAGTGGAAAGGGTCGTGCATATGGTATTGAAACCTATTTCCAGAAGAAGAAGGGAAGGCTTAGCGGCTGGGTAAGTTATACTTTGGGCAGAACAGAGTTGCAGGTGAATGGTATCAACCGCGGAGAATGGTATCCTACCAGGTACGATCAATTGCACAATCTGAAGATAGCAGCGTTTTATGATATCAATGAGAGGTGGTCTGTGTCCTCAGACTTTGTACTGGTAAGCGGAACTCCGACAACATTCCCTACCAGCAGATTTGTCTTGCAAGATATTCTCATTCCTTACAATTCGAATGGGTCGAGAAGTAATGTTCGTTTGCCTAGCTATCATAGGTTAGATGTTTCCTTCCGTCTAGAAGGTAAAAAGGTTCGGAAAGGAAAAGAAAGGAAAAATACGGACTACTGGGTGTTTTCGCTTTATAATGTATATGGCAGAAAGAATCCGTTTTCTATATACTTTGCTCAGCGTGACGAACGTGCCCCACAGGGTACTCCTATCAACTCTCAGGCAACCCAATTGTCCATTATCGGAACTGTGGTGCCATCCATCTCTTACAATTTTAGATTCTGATATGAAAAAGCAGTTGTATACATTCTTTATAATGACCGTTTCGGTACTTTCTGTAGGTATTCTGTTTTCCTCTTGTGAGGACGAAATATCGCCAGAGCTGGAGAAAGCTGATCCCATTTTGGTTATTGACGCCTGGCTTACTGATCAACCCGGCAATCAGGTAATAAAAATTACAGAAACACAGCCTTATTTTGACAATACGTTGCCACCAGGGGTATCAGGAGCCACAGTTTCTGTAGTTGATAACTTAGGAAATGTTTTTTCATTTCAGGAAGATGCCACAGTGAAGGGGAACTATGTATGGGCACCTGTTGCTAGTGAAGTTATTGGTACCACTGGGCGTTCTTATACACTAATGATTGAGCATGGAGGAGAAAAGTTTGTTTCATCATCAAGAATGGGGAGAGTTCCGGTAATAGATAGCCTGACTTTTACTTTTGAAGAAGCAAACTCGTTTCTGCCAGATTCTTATTTCGCAGAATTTTGGGCAACAGATCCTGCCGGAGCAAATGATACATACAGAATAAAAACTTGGAAAAACGGAGTTTTGCTGAATAAGCCTGAAGAATTGAATCTCGCCTATGATGCTGGTTTTTCTGCAGGAGGTAATTTTGATGGAGTAACTTTCATTACTCCCATAAGATCGGGTATCAATCCATTTGAGGAAGATGAAAACGAAGAGATTCTTTCTCCTTATGTTCCAGGAGACTCGATATATGTGGAGATTCATTCAATTTCTTTGGCGGCATTCAACTTCTTAAGTGAGGTGGCTATTCAAACCAACAGACCAGGTGGATTTTCGGAGTTATTTGCCACACCCTTGTCGAATGTTTCTACAAATATTTTTAACGAGAATCCAAACGGAAAACCTGTACTTGGTTTCTTCAATGTAGCTGCAGTATCGTCACTGGGCAAAAAACTTGAAGAATAGGTTAGTTCATAGTCTTTTCTGCAGGAACTAAATTACACGTATCTTTGTATGTGAATTACGTTCATTGATATTGGTTGTTACTTATAATCCAATAAAAACTATACTCATTGATAAAATGGGGCCGACCGGTTTTGACAGGATGTGTGAGTGCGTATGCCAGCATGCAGGCTCGTGGGATGAGAGCCTTAAAAGATAGTCCTAAAACCATACTTGGCGAGTCTAACTACGCCTTGGCTGCTTAATCTAACGTATCGTTAGATGAGTTTGTCTCCGATAAGATCGGAGAGGTCAACATCGCTCACCGCCTTTGTTCTGCGGGAGGTGAATATGCGGTGTCGTTTGTCGGAACTGCTCTGTGTGAGGTTACTAAACACGGCTAAGACATAGTGACTAAGGAGAAGTTGAGGTTGTTGACTGCCTTGCTCCTCCCGACAATCAAAGTTAACTAAGCATGTAGAATCTACGCGTTTATCTTCTCTGGACCAGAGTTCGATTCTCTGCGGCTCCACAAAAAAAGGTTAGCAATTTGCTAACCTTTTTTATTTGATAGAGTTTAACTCTATCTCTTTCTCTTGGCAGCTTTTTTCTTAGTTGCCTTTTTCTTGGTTGCCTTCTTGGCAGACTTCTTCTTAGCAGCCTTTTTCTTGGTTGCTTTCTTCTTAGCAGCTTTCTTCTTAGCTGGTCTTTTCTTAGCAGCTTTTTTCTTAGCTGCCTTTTTAGCTTTCTTTGCCATAGCTTTTTGTGTTTTTAATTAAACATATTTAACAAATACGCTTTGAAATAAGTAACTAAATACTTAAAAACCAAAAAAATAACAACTTAGTTTTCCTGCACATGAATTCATCGCAATGTAAAGTGAGTAGAAAAACATTTCACAATGACCGAAAAAATATTTTTAACTGATGTGAATTCAAAATTGATCGAACATAACTATATGATGAAATCGTTTCACTTCAAGTAGTACTACAAGTAGATGGATAATGTGGTGTAAGATTGGAAAAGCTGTAAAACAGCTACAGGCAATCAAAAAACGGGCTTTTGGAATTTCTATTTGAGTGAATTTTTTTTACTCATGGAGATACACAGGCACAAATAGCTTTTAATAATGAATGAGTGATTGCTTGTTTTGTTTTTTTTTGATCACGAAACAATAAGTCGTTCCCAACTCAGTGTCATCTTAAAATACTGGAGGAATGATCAGAAAATATTTTTATAATTATTTGCGTGATTTTTCATTTTTTGTCTCAATTCTATGACTTTTTTTGAGTTGTGGCACTTTAGGTGATCATTATACGGCCTCTGATTTCATGATATAAATAACTTGGTTTCGGAGATTTTTGAATTGAAATAAAGGAGTAAATTTGTAATCCAATTGAACATGGCTCCGTATTTCAATGGATAGAATTTCAGATTCCGATTCTGAAGATGCAGGTTCGATTCCTGCCGGGGTCACTACTTATTTGTTTTGCCTCCCTCCTCACAATTGAGTAATGGATTTTCATCAGCTTCTTTTTGTGAATTTCGAATTTAAATAGCTGCTTATAAGGTTTGGTACAGCACGTGCGCGATTGTACTTTTATTGTATACACCTCATTGATAACATGACATCAACAGAATTTAGAAAGGCTGCGCACGAATTGGTAGATTGGATGGCCGACTATATGGATAACGTAGGGGATTATCCAGTGAAGCCGGACATCAAGCCTGGAGATATAAAGGTTCAGCTTCCTACTTCCGCACCAGCGCAGGGTGAAGCGTTTCAATCTATTTTTTCAGATTTTAATAACATCATTCTTCCAGGCATTACTCATTGGCAACACCCACAGTTTGCGGCTTACTTCCCTTCCGGAACCAGTGGGCCTTCTGTACTAGCAGAGATGTTGTCATCTACTATGGGTGCGCAATGTATGATTTGGCTTACCTCTCCATCAGCTGAAGAGCTAGAAGAACGAATGATGGAGTGGGTGAGGGATATGCTCGCTCTTCCTAAGGAGTTTACTGGGGTAATACAAGATAGTAGTTCATCATCTACATTGGTGGCGTTGCTCACCTCACGTGAGGCACACACTAATTATGGCATTAACAAAAATGGTTTCGAAGGCAAAGGTAAGTTTAGAGTGTATACTTCTGAGCAGGCACATTCATCTGTAGATAAAGGTGTAAAGATTGCAGGCTTTGGAATTGAGAATTTAGTGAAGGTAAAAGTGGATGACAGCTTTGCATTACTACCAGATGCATTGGAGTCTGCAATTAAGAATGACATTGAAGCTGGATATACTCCTTTGTGTGTTGTGTCTACCATTGGTACCACAAGCTCAACAGCCGTAGATCCCGTGAAGGCGATTGGTGAAATTTGTACCAAGTACAAATGTTGGCATCATATCGATGCCTCCTATTCGGGGGCTGCACTTTTGATACCTGCTATGAGGTGGATGAGCGAAGGAGTAGAGTTGGCAGATAGTTTTGTGTTCAATCCACATAAGTGGATGCTTACCAATTTTGATTGTTCTGCTTATTTTGTAAAAGACAAAAAAGCACTGGTGAACACCTTCAGTATTTTGCCAGAATATTTAAAAACACCCCATGATCACTTAGTAAACAATTATCGGGATTGGAGTATTCCATTAGGGAGGCGGTTTAGGGCATTGAAACTTTGGTTTGTGATTAGGAGCTATGGGGTAGACGGACTCAGAAAAATAATTGAAGACCATATAAACATTGGGCAATGGTTGAAGAAAGAGATTGAAGCAGAAAAGGATTTTGAAATATTGGCGCCAGTCCCCCTGAACTTAATCTGTTTTAGGTACCACCCTGCTGGAGTTACTGATGAAGAAGAACTCAATACAATTAATGCCTCCTTGTTAGAAGGCCTCAATCAAACGGGTAAAATACTTTTGACACAAACCAAACTCAATGATAAGTATACATTGCGTTTTGTATCCGGAAACTCAAATACTTCGATGGAGGAGGTAAAAAAGAGTTGGGATATGATAACTGATTTTGCTAGAAAAATTCAATTATGATTTCTGTAGTAGGTGTTCCTTTCGATGAGTTTTCTTCATTTATGCGTGGCCCGGCTTTGGCACCTCCAAAGATCAGGGAGGCGTATCATTCTGATTCTGCCAATTACTTTACCGAGGGGCTAATTAATTTAAAGGACCATCCCGGATGGAGAGATGAGGGAGATCTTACATTGCCTGAAGGAGTTGAGGCAATAAATGTTATTAAAGAATCAATCTCTGAGCTTCTGAGCAAGTCAGAGAAAGTGTTGTCATTAGGCGGAGATCATTCCGTTACTTACCCAATAGTAAAAGCTTTTGCAGAGAAGTTTGGTAAGCTAACTATTCTTCATCTAGATGCTCATGGAGATCTCTATGATAACTTTGAGGGTAATAAGTACTCTCATGCTTGTCCGTTTGCAAGAATTATGGAAGAGGGTCTGGCAAGCAGACTGGTACAGGTGGGTATCCGTACTATGAATACTCACCAGGCTGAACAGGTAAAACGTTTCGGAGTAGAGGTGATAGCAATGAAAGACTGGAACTCAGCGATCAGGTTTCAGTTGGACGGGCCTGTTTATATATCTTTGGATATGGATGTAATTGATCCCGCTTTTGCACCTGGTATATCACATCATGAGCCTGGAGGTATGAGTTCACGTGAAGTTTTGTCTATAATTCAAAACCTAAAGGGAAACATCGTAGGTGCAGACTTGGTTGAGCTGAATCCAAACCGTGATCAGTCAGGGGTTACTGCAATGTTGGCGGCTAAATTATATAAGGAGTTACTTCATCTGCTTTTGGAAAATTAATTAGGCTTTTATGTCTAAAGACCTTTTTTCTGGTCACGCAAAAGATTACGCAGCGTTTCGTCCTGTGTACCCTCAAACACTTTATGATTTTATTTACCAATTCGTTGCGCGATTTGATGAAGCCTGGGATTGTGGAACTGGAAATGGACAAGTGGCCAGAGTGCTTGCAAAATCCTTTAAAAGAGTACAAGCCTCGGATATCAGCGCCCGCCAAATTGAAAATGCGGCTGCTGCTTCTAATATTAAATATCATCTATCCGGTGTAGAACAAACTGATTTAACCAGCGATAGTTTTGATCTCATCACAATTGGGCAGGCCATTCACTGGTTTGACAGAGAAAAATTTTACAAAGAAGTAACGAGAGTGGGTAAACAAGGTGCAGCCATAGCCGCTTTTGGTTATAACCCGGTTCGCTTCTCACCGGTTTTTGATGAGACACTCAACCGTTTTTATTATGATGTCATTTATCCTTATTGGGACGCTGAAAGAAAAGTGGTGGAAGATCAATATCAATCCATTTCATTTCCTTTTGAAGAAATAGAAGCTCCTGAATTCAAGATATGGCTGGACTGGTCACTGCAGGATTTGCATGGTTATATCACTACGTGGTCAGCTGTTCAACACTTCATAAAGCAAAATGGATTCAATCCTGTGGATGAGTTTGTGGAGGGAATTAGGCCACTCTGGACAAGGGAGACGGAATCTGTTTATTTTCCAGTATTTTTAAGATTGGGTCGCATAAATAAGTAACACATGAAAAAACTATTAACCCTCACCATTTGCTCACTTTTAATGGGGGCATGCACTCAACATCGTTTCGATGTGATCATAAGAAACGCTCAAGTGATTGATGGTAGTGGTAAAGCATCGTTTGTTGGAGATGTTGGGATTAATGCCGACACCATTGCTGCAGTTGGAGATTTATCAAAAGCTGTTTCTGAAAATGAGATTGATGCATCGGGTTTGGTTTTAGCACCTGGTTTTATCGACACGCATAGCCATCATGATAGAGGAATGTTTGAGAGCAGGGATATGTTGGCACTTACCAGTCAGGGCGTAACGACAATGATTGTAGGGCAAGATGGCGGATCGCAGTTTCCATTAACTAAGTTGACCAGTAGGTTAGACAGCGCGCCTGTAGCCATCAATGTAGGGGCTTACACTGGCCACAATACACTAAGAAGAATGGCATTGGGTGAAAAATATCAAAGAGAAGCTACGCAAGAGGAGTTGAACCAAATGAAGGAGATGTTGGAGCAAGACTTGAAGTCTGGGTCTTTGGGACTGTCTACAGGTTTGGAATATGATCCTGGTATTTATTCCAATAAAAATGAAGTGTTGGAGTTGGCGAGTGTAGTAGCTCAATATGATGGTCGATACATCAGTCATATGCGGAGTGAGGATCGATATTTTTGGGAAGCATTGAAAGAGATAATCAATATTGGAAAGCAAAGCGGAATACCCGTTCAAATTTCGCATGCCAAACTGGCCATGAAAAGCTTATGGGGGCAGTCGGATAAAATGATTGATATACTCGATTCAGCAAGGGAGGCAGGTGTAGATATTACCGCTGATATTTATCCATATCCTTACTGGCAATCCACCATGACTGTTTTATTTCCGGAACGCAATTTTAAGG
Source organism: Cyclobacteriaceae bacterium (assembly GCA_040216665.1). Taxonomy (GTDB): domain Bacteria; phylum Bacteroidota; class Bacteroidia; order Cytophagales; family Cyclobacteriaceae; genus ELB16-189. The sequence goes on from JAVJOQ010000010.1 coordinate 802,764, forward strand.
ATAGAGCAGCAGCAAGCTTTGCATTATCTGAGTTAACAACTCCTGAGGGCGTTCTTATTGGAGATTATTCCCCTGTTCCTGATTACATAGGTAAGACTTTAGCAGAAGTGTCATCCATTAGAAAGACCGATCCGGTACAAACGCTTATGGATTTGATTGAGATCGTGGAAAAGCAAGAAGGTGATGAAAGCATCATTGCTACCAGTATGACAGAGGAAGATATTAAACGCATTATGAAGTGGCCTTATGCTAATATTTGTTCTGATGGTACCACAGAAGGGCTGCATCCGCGTGGACATGGGTCATTCACAAAAATATTGCGGCATTATGTCAATGAAGAACAAACGCTGTCATTAAAAGAAGCAATACATAAGATGACACAGCAAGCTGCTACGAATTTAAATTTGAAAAAGATAGGACAGATTCAGCCTGGCTATTATGCCGATCTGGTGCTGTTTGATCCTGTTACGGTAGCGGACAAAGCAACTTCAAGTGAGCCACATGCATTATCTACGGGAATAAATCGCGTAATTGTAAATGGCGTTGAAGTGCTCAATGAAAGCGGTTCCACTCATCATTTTTCGGGCAGAACAATAAGAAGGGAGAACTAGGTACTCAAGAAATAATTTCAGTATGGAACAGGAAACTAAAGAGGAAAAAGTACCTAAGAAAACGTTGGGAAAAACCCTTCGTCAGCTCCTCAGTTATCAGTTTAATCTGGGCTTTGACAAATCTCAGGAAGATCAAATCGTAGAGGATATTCGTACGAGTGTTGAGTTTCGTGGAATGAACCTTTGGGTGTTGATCTTCGCGATCTTCATAGCCTCCATCGGCCTCAATATGAACTCTACAGCAGTTGTAATTGGGGCGATGTTAATTTCACCTTTGATGGGGCCCATCATTGGCTTGGGGGTAGGAGTGGGAATTTATGATTTTGCGCTTATAAAACGAGCATTAAGAAACCTGGGTGTAGCTACTGTAATAAGCCTGATTGCTTCTACTGTTTATTTCTTGATGACTCCACTCAGTGATGCCAGTTCTGAATTGCTTTCCAGAACAACACCCACGATTTGGGATGTGTTCATTGCTTTCTTTGGCGGGTTAGCAGGAATAATTGCCTATACCAACAAACAAAAAGGAAATGTTATTCCTGGTGTGGCTATTGCTACTGCACTGATGCCACCGCTCTGCACCGCTGGATATGGCATTGCAACTGGCAACTGGCCTTTCTTTCTTGGCGCTTTCTTCCTCTATTTCATCAATAGTATTTTCATAGCGATTGCTACTTACTTGATGGTAAAGTACCAACGCTTTTCACTGTATAGTTTTGTGGATGCCCATACAGAAAGAAGGGTAAGAAGATACATTGCACTGGTCGTGATCTTAACCATCGGGCCGAGTGTTTTTATGGCCTATCAGATTGTGACTAAAACCTTTTACGAACAAAGTGCTATTAATTTTATCAATACAGAATTTAACTTACCTGAAACGCAGATCGTAAGCCGTTCCATAGATGCTAAAGAGAGAAAGATAGAATTGTTACTCTTTGGGGAAAAACTGGATGACAACATGTTGGCCATCATTAAAGATAAAATGGCTATTTATGGACTTACTGAAACGGAACTGAAAATTAGACAGGACGTAGATAAATCTGATCCTATCGACTATAACGCCATAAAAACTGGAGTACTGGAGGATTTGTATAAGAATACAGAACAATCATTACGTCAGCGCGACAGGACAATAGACTCTTTACAAAAAGAATTAGAGAGGGTAAAGCCTGAAATTTGGCCTATTAAAAGTATGACGGACGAATTAAGTATTGTGGTTAGTCCGGTGGAAGAACTATCTATATCTCCTTCCATCTACTACAAAGCAGATGTGAATAAATACGATACCGCTTTAACTGCTTACTTAAAGATGAAGCGCAGGCCCAACTCTTCTCAGGTTAAAAAAATAACAAGTTGGCTTAAAGCACGCATGCAAAATGATTCAATCAGAGTAATTCTCGAGTAATCCAGCGTTTCCTAATTGGCCTTCATCGAATTCTTCTTCATTATTTCATGGTGATTGCGTAGCTTAAATTCTTAAATCTTCCAATCCCATGAAAAGAATCTCCATCCTACTCCTGCTTGTTGTTAGTATTCTGTCTTGTAAGAAAGAAGAATACGATGTTATTATCCGCCAAGGAACTGTCTATGACGGCTCCGGTGCAGAAGGCAAGGTCACTGATGTAGGTATTAATGCAGATACGATTGCTGTGATTGGGGATTTATCCAAAGCTGTCGGTAAAAAAGAAATTGACGCCAAGGGCCTTGTTGTGGCACCTGGCTTTATCAATATGCTCAGCTGGGCTGTTGAGAGTTTAATCATTGATGGTAATTCGCAAAGTGATATCAGGCAAGGCGTAACGTTGGAGGTGTTTGGAGAAGGTGGATCGATGGGTCCCATCAACGAAGAGATGCGGAAGGGAATGTTGGATGACATGAGACGTAGCCCCGATTACGCTTACGACATCGACTGGACTACCCTAGATGAATATTTGCAGTCGTTAGTGAAAAGAGGAATTGCTCCCAACGTGGCTTCGTTTGTTGGTGCCACCACAGTGCGGATTCATGAGTTGAAGTATGATAATAGACTGCCCAATGAGGAGGAGCTTGCACGCATGCAGGATCTTGTGCGCAAGGCCATGGAGGATGGAGCTCTGGGTGTAGGGTCATCACTGATTTATGCACCCGCTAATTATTCCAGTACTGAAGAATTGATTGCGCTGAACAAAGTGGCTGCTGAGTATGGAGGAATGTACATCACGCATATGCGTAGCGAAGGCAATGGTATTTTTGGAGCCGTTGACGAAACAATCCGTATTGCCAGAGAGGCAGGATTGCCTGCAGAAATTTATCACCTTAAGATGGCAGGTTCTGAGAACTGGAACAAATTAGATTCAGTTCTTGCAATGATTGATGCCGCTAATCAATCCGGATTGAAAATTACTGCGGATATGTATACGTATCGAGCAGGTGCTACGGGACTGGATGCTTCAATGCCACCGTGGTTGCAGGAGGGAGGACTTCAACAGTGGATCAAGAGAATGAAAAATCCACAAATAAGGAAGCAGGCGTTGGCTGAAATGAGAAAGCCATCAGATAAATGGGAAAATTTATTGTTAATGTCTGGAGGTGCTGAAAATGTGTTGCTCTTAGGGTTTGCCAATGATTCGCTGAGGCAGTTCACTGGAAAAACATTGGCAGAAGTAGCTGCTATCTATGGGAAATCTCCAGAGGAAACCGCTATGGATTTAGTAATGGCAGACAGTACAAGAGTGGGTACCGCTTACTTCATGATGAGTGAGGAAAATATCAAAAGACAAATTGCTTTGCCTTACTTAAGTTTTGGTTCGGATGCGGGTTCTCCTGCAACGGAGGGTGTTTTTCTAAAGTCCAATGACCACCCGCGTGCTTATGGTAACTTCTCCCGACTGCTTGGAAAGTATGTAAGGGATGAAAAGGTGATTCCTATGCGTGAAGCCATTAGGAAACTGACTTCATTGCCTGCAAGCAACTTGAAGATAAAAAAGAGAGGAACGCTTACTCCGGGTTACTACGCTGATGTTGTAGCTTTTGACCCAGAGAAAATTCAAGATCATGCTACCTTCGAACAACCACACCAGTATAGTACAGGTATGGTGCATGTGTTTGTCAATGGTAAGCAAGTATTGGAAGACGGAGAACATACTGGCGCAAGGCCTGGTAGGGTAGTGAGAGGGCCGGGCTGGAAGGGAGAGCATTAAATTAATTGCCACAGTTTAGAAGAGCTCAGAGTACATCTCTGAGCTCTTCTTTTTTGTCGAATACGGATTTAGCAAAAGGACACAAGGGAAGAATTTTAATTTTTTTATTCCGTGCAAACTCAACAGCCGCCTTTACAAATTGTAAGCCTAATCCTTTGCCTTTCAGCGCTTCGCCTACTTCTGTGTGATCGATGATAATAAGATTATCACCAGCTTTGGAATAAGTCATCTCAGCCAACACAGGGTCACCTACATAAAATGAGCCTTTGGTTTCCGCTTCTTTGTGAAGGATCTCCATTACTTGGCGTAAGCAACACTTCGCATTTCGCGAATCACAGTCACCTTAATTTGCCCAGGGTATTGCATGTCGTGCTCTATTTTTTGGGAGATATCAAAGCTAAGTTGGCTGGCGCGCTCGTCAGAGGCTTTCTCTGCATCCACAATCACGCGTAGCTCTCTACCTGCCTGTATGGCATAACATTTCTCAACGCCTTCAAAACTCAATCCTACGTCCTCCAATTCACGCAAGCGTTTGATGTATTGTTCCATCACCTCGCGTCTTGCACCCGGTCTTGCGCCACTTATAGCGTCACATGCTTGTACAATGGGTGAAAGAATGCCTGTCATTTCTATTTCATCGTGGTGAGCGCCAATGGCGTTACACACTACAGGGTGCTCTTTGTGTTTTAAGGCCAACTCCATACCAACAATCGCATGGGGCTTTTCTAATTCCTCTGGCCACACTTTACCAATGTCATGAAGTAAACCGGCACGTTTTGCTTGCTTTACGTTCAGTCCTAATTCTGCAGCCATGATAGCGCAGAGGTTAGCTACTTCACGTGAGTGCTGAAGGAGGTTTTGACCATACGAAGAACGGAAACGCATTCTTCCTACCATTTTTACCAACTCGGGATGGAGGCCATGTATTCCTAAGTCGATTACTGTGCGCTCTCCAGTCTCTATGATTTCGTCTTCAATATTTTTCGCTGTTTTGGCGACTATCTCTTCGATACGAGCTGGGTGAATACGCCCATCTTGCACCAGTCTGTGTAATGCTAGCCTCGCAGTCTCTCTTCTTACTGGATCAAACCCGGAAATGATAATGGCCTCAGGTGTGTCATCTACAATAATCTCTACTCCAGTTGCTGCTTCAAGTGCACGAATGTTTCGTCCTTCGCGGCCAATAATTTTTCCTTTGATGTCATCACTTTCAATGTTGAAAATAGACACACAGTTTTCAATGGCATGCTCTGTGGCCGTACGCTGAATGGTTTCTACAACAATTTTGCGAGCTTCTTTCGTAGCGGAAAGTTTGGCTTGCTCCATGATGTCCTTGATAAAAGAGCTTGCCTTGGTCTTGGCTTCTTCTTTTAGCGATTCTACTAATTGATCCCTTGCCTGGTCTGCAGTAAGCTTAGAAATGTTTTCGAGTATGGCTACTTTCTGTTGATTGAACTTGTCCAAGTCCTCTTTTTTCTTTCTAACATTTTCAAGTTGTACGGCAAGGTTCTGCTTATCCTCGTTGGCTTCAGCCTCTTTGCGTTTTAACTGTTCAAGTTCACGAGAGATTTGGGCTTCCCGTTGTTTTATTTTTTGTTCGTTGCTGATGATTTGATTTTTCTTTCGATTGGCCTCCTCTTCAAACTCCTGTTTCATTTTAAGGAGCTTTTCCTTGGCTTCGATGATCTTATCTTTCTTTATGTTTTCAGCTTGCAGTTCAGCTTCACGAACCATCGACTTGTATTTCTCATCCAGGTCAATCTGTTTTTTGGCCAATTTTTTCTTATAAAAAAGATTGCCAAACAGAAGGCTGAGAATAACTATCAGTGAAACACTTATCGCAATGAGTATGGGTAATTCCATGGTGCTAACGTTTAGAGTTAAGACACCCAGAGAATGCTTGTAAAGGAAAGAAAAAGAGGTGGGTTGTTAAATTCCCTGTGAAACCAGTTGGTTGAGGTGATTAATTTTCTCTACCACAGTATGATCGATGTCTTCTAAGTTCTTCTCATCGGCCATTTTATCTACGAGACAATCAAACGCGACCATTGCTAACAAGTCTTGTTTATCATTTATTCCGAACTGCCCCCGGTAATGCTTTATTTTTTCATTGATCAATTTCCCAGCCGCTCTGATTTTCTCTTCTTCAGCCAATTTTACTTTCATTGGGTACTCACGGTCCGCTATTTTGATCTTTATTGAAAGTTCTTCCATTAACTACCGGTTATCTGCTCAAATGAGCTATGCATTTATCGATTTCTCGGATATACTCGTCCACTTTCTTTTTCAACTCCGAATTACTTCCGTCTTCCGGGTCTATATAATCAACAATTTTAGTGATTTTAATCTGATTTTTAAAATTGGAGATTTGCTCATCTCTGGCCTTGATGCTTGATTTAAGCTCATGGTTCTCCAATTTAAGGCTTCTCACTTCGTCCTTTAACGACTTGTGATCGTTCAGTAAAACCAAAATTTTACGCTCCAACCCGTGGAGGTTAGTCTTCAATATTTCCTGATCCATTTCAATACTTTATAAGCTTCAATAGCCTTTTATTGTCGCTAGAATTTATTTTCTAATCAGAGCCCCCATTTTTTGTTCAAAGGCGCTCATTAATTTATTCATCGTTTTGTCAATCTCTTCGTCAGTTAACGTTTTGGATGCGTCCAATAAGATAAAACCTAAAGCATATGCTTTTTTACCTTCGGGGATGTTCTTACCCTCGTAAACATCAAACGCAATTAACTCCTTGATTAACTTCTTCTCTGTTGCCAAGACTAAATCCTTGATTTCTGCGAAGGTTACTTGTCGGTCGAGAACGAGTGACAAATCGCGTCTAACTTCAGGATACTTGGGTACCTCTTCTATCACTAACTTAGGGTTTGCCGCCTTGAAAAGCAAGGCAGCATTGAGATCGGTATAAAATATTTCCTGCTTGAGGCCAAAATCCTTTGCAATAGCAGATTTTACTTTTCCAATTCTTCCTACTTCCGAATTTCCCTTTGTCAGGACCATTCCATAATCGAACATGGGGTCATTAAGTTGATCCTGTTTTATATCTGTGAGGTTCGATTTTTGAAGAATATTGGTGACCTGCTGGGCCAAATCAAAATAGGTTACTTTCTCGGATTTGGTCTTCCAGTTCTCTGCATCAAGATTCCCACTTAAGTAAAGAGCAAGTCGCTCCTCTTCTTTGAACCCACCTTCTTCTTTCCAATAAATCTTCCCAAATTCAAAAAGCTTAAGGTCTTTTTGCCTTCTGTTAATGTTATGCGCGCATACTTCCAGCCCTGTAAACAGCATGGTTTGTCTCAGCACCCCTTGTTCTTCGCTGAGTTTGTTTACTATTTCAATACGCTCTCCTTTAAAGTTTAGGTTTTGCTTCTTATAGTAAGTTTCGTTGGTCAGGGAGTTGGTGAGGATCTCATAAAATCCATTGGCAACTAACATTTCGCCCATACTACGTTTATAAACATCCTTGTCCTTTTCAGGGAAGTCTGCTAAAAAGCTAGTTCCGGCACTTTCTGATAATTCAATATTATCAAGGCCATAGATACGAAGTATCTCCTCAATGATGTCAGCCTCTTGTACCACATCCACACGATAAGGTGGTACGGATGCTGTAAACTGATTTTCGGTTTCCTCAGTGGTTGTAATGTCAAGGCTATTCAAAATGCTGTGAATCCTTTCTTTGGGTATATCCTTGCCTATAAGACGCGTAATATTGAGGTATTTCACCGTGATGATTTTATTTTCGATTTTCTTCGGAAATACATCCACCATCTCAGATGTTATTCTTCCGCCCGCCAATTCTTTCACCAGAAGCGCTGCTCTTTTAATAGCATAGACGTTAAGGTTGGGGTCAGTCCCTCTTTCAAATCGGAAAGAAGCGTCCGTTTTTAACTGGTGGTGCATTCCAGTTTTTCTAATGTAGTCGGGCGACCAATAAGCACCTTCCAGAAAGATGTTTTTGGTTTGTTCAGTAATTCCAGAATCGGCCCCTCCAAAAACCCCTGCAATACACATTCCTTCTTCCGCATTACACACCATCAAATCGTTGGCGGTTAGGGTGCGTTCTTTCTCATCTAGCGTTTTAAACTTGGTTCCAGCAGGCATTGTTTTCACAATCACCTTGCCGCCTGTTATTTTATCGGCATCATAGGCATGTAAAGGTTGACCCAGTTCGTGGCAGATGAAATTGGTGATATCTACAATGTTGTTAATTGGTGTAAGTCCAATTGCCTTTAGCCTGTTTTTTAACCAATCCGGAGATTCTGACACCTTGATGCCGGAAATGGTAAGGCCTGAAAAACGAGGACAGCCAACGCTATCTTCTACGATCACCGGAATGGTGAGACTAGTATCATCAACTTTGAAGCTTTCAACAGAAGGCCATTGCAAAGAAGAATTTTTGAAAGCTTTTATGTCGCGTGCAACACCAATGTGCGAGGTTGCGTCTGCACGATTAGGTGTGAGCCCAATTTCAAAAACAGAATCATTTTCAACACTATAAAGTTGGGTGGCAGGCGTGCCATTGGGTAGTTGCGTATCCAGCACGATAATACCGTCATGGTTTTCACCTAATCCAATTTCGTCTTCTGCGCAAATCATTCCCTCAGAATGTTCACCCCTTATTTTGGCTTTTTTGATGGTGAATGGTTCACCGTCAAATGGATGAAGTGTGGTACCAGGTTGTGCTACAATTACTTTTTGGCCTGCAGCCACATTAGCAGCTCCACATACAATTTGGACAGGTTCCGCGTCACCTACATCTACAGTAGTAATGGATAATTTATCGGCATTGGGGTGCTTTCTACAAGTAAGTACTTCCCCTAGTATAAGCCCCTTTAGCCCTCCAGAAACGGATTCGAATGGAGTTACACTTTCCACCTCTAATCCGGTAGCCGTAAGGATTTTGCCCAATTCCTCAGGTTCGTCAGTGATGTCAATATATTGCTTGAGCCAGTTGTAGGAAATCTTCATGAAATCTCGAAAAATTGACTTCAAAAATAGAGAAAAAGAATGGGACAGGGATTGTTTAATGAAGGCAAATTGACCCTAAAGAGGTAAAGGATCGGATACCTCTAGTGATAGACTTTTTCGCCTGCTTTGATGGGTACGTTAAGGATGTTTTCCTTTGGAGGAAATGGACAAGAAAATTTGTCGGAATAGGCACAATAGGGGTTATAGGCCTTGTTAAAGTCAAGTAAGACGGAGGTGCTTCCGGGCACCTTGTTGATGTCGAGATATCGACCCGCTCCATAAGTTTCTTTGGTACTTGTTTCATCGGCAAATGAGAGGAACAGTGTCCCTCTATCCGGGCCTGCATCCATGATCTCTAAAATAAGCAAGCGGCACTGAACGCCATTAATTGCAAAATCCGCGTAAGCGTATTCCAGGTAGCGATTTTCTAAGCCATCATTGGTAGATAACCTTACTACTTTTTTGCTTTTAATAGGTTGGAGGCTTGCGCTGATTCTATAATCGGGGTTGATCTCAAAGTAATTGAGACCTGTAAACTCCTCCGCTTTTCCATTAAAAGGCGCGTCTTCACCGAGCATCAGTTTATCCTTCTCTTCTCGGTGCTGTTTTATTTCCTCAAAGTAAGTTTCGCTGGATTGACCTCCCTGTAGAGAATAAAAGATAAATCCGATTATAGCGATGACGACAATAGCACCTATAATTTTATTGAGTTTCATTTAAGGAGCAATTTCAGCGGGCTGTTTTATTATTTTTTTCAAATGCTTGTCATAAGTGTTGAAGAATGCAGGAATGGCATGATCTGAAAAACCACTTGGCCCATTGGCGAGCACACATATGGCTATTTTTTTTGTTGGATGAACTGCTATTTCGCTTCTGTATCCATTCACGTAGCCACCATGATAGGCCAGTGTATCATTTTTGAAGGTGAGCACTCGCCACCCCAAACCGTAATAAGATCTTTTAATTCTGCTCCACCTGTTGAAGTTTCTGTTTTTGGCTGTAGCCCTTACTTCCTGATTGAATAGCTGGTCAATGGTTTTTTGAGTTACTACACTTTCTTTATTCCCTAATAGGGCTACCATCAATTTGGCCATGTCTGTAATGCTTGCATTTATTCCTCCCGCAGGCGCAGTGTTGTAATAAGTAGGAGAGACAGGGATCGTTTTCCATTTACGCCCTCGCAATAAATGGGGCTGCGCGAAATTGGGGCTGTTAAGAAGTTCTTCATAACTCACTGACGCGTTGGCCATTCTAAGTGGCCCAAAAAGACGAGCCTTTATTTCTGTTTCGAATGACTGACCTGTAGCAGAATGAACGACATCATCCAATAGACTATACGCAACATTTTGATAACTATAGACCTTTCCAGGTTCACCAATCAATTTCACATTTTTCAATTCCCCAATCAGATCATTATGAGCAGTGCCTTCCTCAATAAGGTTGGTATACGTGTGGTATGGAAGTCCCGAAGTATGGGAGAGCACATGACGAATCGTAAGCTGTTGGGTATATGCTTCGAAGTTCAGTTCAAAGTGGGGGAGATACTTGATGATAGGATCATCCCAATTTAAAATACCTTCCTCCATCATTGTTCCCAGCAACACTGAAGTTACTGGTTTTGATACGGATGCAAGTCTGAAGACAGTATGTGTATCTACCGGTTCTTGGGTATCAACATTTCTTACCCCAAATCCCTTTAAATAAATAATGGTAGAATCGTGGATGATGGCAATCGCAGCACCAGGAACACCCGTGAGCTTTAATGATTCATTAATATATTCCTCGTAGTCGCTGAGTAATTCAATGTATTCAGGGGGAAGAGGAGGAGCCTGGGGCTCTTTGGGGACTACGGTCTTCTTTGAAGGCTTTTCTGGAGTGGTGTAAAAAACAAAGCCGACAAATGCGGTGATGGTGATGGTAATAAGTACGAGGATTCTCTTCATCATTAACTATAACATTCCCTCATCTGCAAAGCTAAAGTATTTTTGGCCAGCAACGATCAGATGATCCAATAACTGCACCTCCATCACTTTACCTGCTTCTTTCAATTTTTTAGTAAGTGCAATATCACTCTGACTTGCAGTAAGATTGCCGGATGGGTGGTTGTGTACCACGATGATGCCACTTGCCAATTCTTCAAGCGCTAATTTGAAGATGATTTTAGGATCAGCCACTGTACCAGCAACTCCTCCTTCACTTACTCTCTTTTTCTTTATCAATCGGTTGGCCCTGTTGAATAGCAGCACCCAAAATTCTTCATGAGCCAGATCCATTAAATCGCCTTTTACAAGCTCATAAGCTTCTTTGGAGCTGGCTACTTTTGGTTTTTCTTGTGTCTCTGATTCCTTTCTTCTGCGCCCCAGTTCCATTGCGGCCACAATGGTAATGGCTTTCGCTTCTCCAATCCCTTTACTTTTCATCAGGTCTTTAACGGTGAGCTTAGCCAGATCGTGCAAATTATTTCCAACTGTTTGTAAGACTTGGCGCGCTACTTCTACAGCGCTTAATGAACCTGTTCCGGAGCCAATAAGTAGGGCAATCAACTCCGCATCAGAAAGTGCGGATTTGCCTTTGAGCAGCATTTTTTCTCGTGGACGATCTTCGGCTGCCCAGCTTTTGATACCGAGGGGTTTTGGCTTTGACTTCATATCATTGAAAATGAGTCATTTAAAAGCCAAATATTGGATTTTTTAGGCAATAAAAAACCCTCCCTCGTGTCGTAACTTCGAAACAAGGAAGGGAAAAGTATTTTTAATTCCTGCTTTTTAGGCGAGGCTATTTACGTGCTTAGTCAGCTTAGATTTCTGATTGGCAGCTTTCTTCCAATGAATGATGTTTTTCTTGGCTAGCTTGTCAATAAGTGAAGAAACCTCTTTAAGAAGAGTTTCAGCTTCTGGTTTAGAAGTTAAAGCCACCAATTTCTTAGTTGCTGTACGGGTAGTTTTATGCTGATAACGATTGCGTACGCGCCTTTTCTCGTTAGCTCTGATTCTTTTTTCTGCTGATTTGTGGTTTGCCATAAGTCTTTTTTACAAACGGACTGCAAATGTAAGATCATTCGGCATAATTACAAAACCCTGTTTAGCTCATTTTCCATTGATTTTACCTTCAAACAAAAGCCATGTTTGAGGGTCTAGAATGAGCTCCAAAGGCTTTTTTTCTGCTGAAAAGCTGAATTTTGTCTCTTTTCCAGCTAGCTGAAAGGTTTGGATATCCATTGAGGAGGCTTCTGTTTTTACTCCAATCTCCAACGGAGTGGTAAATTTTGTCGTTTGGGTCTGTTGGATAACAAGGTCTACCTGTTTCTTTTTTGGGTTATAGGTCCAGGAGGCGGAAATCACCGGATGGCCAGCTACACGCAGCCATTGATTAAAAAATAGCTTGAGGTCCTTCCCAGACACTTCCTCCATGATGGCCCTGAAATCTGAGGTGAGTGCGTTGGAATTTTTATAAGTCTGGTAATACATTCTGATTCCCTTCCAAAAGGCCTCATCGCCTACCTCCTTTCTAAGCATGTGAAGCACCCAACTTCCTTTTTGGTACGAATTGGTGCTTAACACCCGATTGATATCGACTAAAGTAGTATCAATTACCGGGGCAGGATTCTCTTCATAGTATTGCACTACTGCAGTTCTTTGAGTTGCCATTCTACTGGCCAACTCAGCCTCTCCATAAGTTGTTTCATAGTACAAATTGGTAAAGTAAGTCGCGAAGCCTTCACTTAACCATACATGGTGCCAGTCCAATTCAGAGGCAGAGTCCCCAAACCACTGATGGGCAATTTCATGGGCAATCAATCCTTCTCGCTCATTTTTGCCGGTTACAGAATTCTCAAAATAGAAAATGTTGCTGGCGTTCTCCATACCACCAAATCGGGTGGTGGATTGTACATTGGCCAGCTTCTGGTAAGGATAAGGACCAACATGCTCGATGAAGTAATTGAGGACATCAGTAGCCATTTTGAAATCACCAAAACCCGCTTCTTTGTTTTGCGGGTACACCCATGTTTCTACAGGAATATTATTAATTACGCCAGCTGTTGTAACAGCAAATTTAGCCACTCCGATTACCATTACTTTGGTAGGAAGCACCACAGTTTCTTTCCAATGGGTAAGGGTTTTATTGTTGGGCAGATTGGTTTTTTCAACAAGTATACCGTTCGCAATTGCCTGGTAGTGTGAGGGAGCAATTATGATAAATTCGCAGCTTGCTTTGTCGTATGGGTGGTCAATAGTAGGAAGCCAATGATGCGCCCGATTGGGCCAATTGTCACCGAAGAAAGTGCGATCGCCAAATTTATTGGTGCTGATCACCAATCCATCTGTGGGAGTTCCTGAATATTTAATGGCAATAGCAATTTCTTCTCCTACTTGAGGTGGGGTATTTAGTGTGATAGACAGCCTATCGTTTTGTTGACTAAATTTTAATGGCTTTTTATTTTGTAAGACCGAGCTTACAGTCATCCCTTTACCATCTTGAGATTTTCCCACTAAATCCAGTTCGAAAGTAGACACAGAATTTTTAAATAAAATGCTAACTTCCGTTGTGCCTGTTATGGTATTATCCGAGTCATTGAGATCTATCATAAATTGGTAATGCTGAATGTCAATGTTGGAGTTTCTTGGGTATGGATCTGTTGCAAAGACTTGGAAGGTAAAAGTGAAACAGAAGATAAGTGAAGTAGTAAATTTCAGCATGTAGATAAATTTTCGGAAATATAAATACAGTGTTCCGGATACGTAAATTATTACCGCTTTGTTTGACGATCCCCTGTCTGGGGTTTGTTTGGGGCTTCTTTGCACATAAAAAAATTAACAGATTGGCGGTATTTACCCTCCCTTCAGAAATGATTGGGTTTTATAAGAAGAACATTGAGTTCTTAACTGAAGAGTCCGTATCGCCTGATAGAAGAAGGTATGCAGTGAAAGATGAAGCACCACGTCATTACATTGATCTGGACGATTTTGGAGACAGTGCTATTTTTAAATTACCCAGAACCTGGCAAAAAGCAGTTGAGCAATATGGTGAGGATTCTTTAATGGAAAGAGGAATCGTTCCATGGCATGTTACCCGGATGTATTATCAACTGAAAACTGCAATGATGCTTTATGATCCACAAAAGATAATACGCACATCAGCGGAGTTGGGTCATTACGTGGCTGATGCCAACGTGCCGTTACATACAACCAGTAACTACGATGGGCAGCTTACCAATCAGGTGGGTTTGCACAGCTTTTGGGAGTCGAGACTCCCCGAATTATTTTTTACTGACTATGATTTTTTTGTGGGTAGAGCAACCTATATCGACAATGTGCCCGATTACGCCTGGAAGGCAGTTACAACAGCGCATTTGGCACTGGACTCCGTACTAGGTTTTGAAAAACAAATAGGAGAAAAGATGAAAAACAAAAAGTACAGTTTTGAGACAAGAGGTAGACAAACGGTAAAGGTAGTATCTTATCAATATGCCAAGGCATACCATACCGCACTGGATGGGATGGTGGAAAGGCAGATGCGAGCAAGTGTGAAAATGATTGGCGACCTCTGGTACACCGCCTGGGTGGAGGCTGGTCAGCCTGACTTAAAAAAACTGATTGAATACAAACCATCTGCTGAAGAGTTAGAGGATAGAAAAAGAGAATTGGAACAATGGAAGGGACAAAATTACCCAGCTAGAAAGCATGAAGATGATGGTAGTAATTAATTACCATTGTAACCTTATTACCAGTTTTCGTGTTATTCAACTTGTTATGTCCTATATGAAGTTAGGTACGCAATTGGATTTGACATTGGGAATATTTTTGCTGTAAAAGTGATTGATTTCTAATGGTTTATTATCTATGTTTATTTAAACCGTTATCAAATTACCATGTATTCAATTATTACTCACTACTGGATTTCGACCGTTGTGGTCGTTACCATTATGGGTGGGTTAGCACTTTGGATTACGAGTGCTAGAATGAGCCGAAAGGAACCCCATCCTCTTCCAAAAAGTAAAGTTAAAAACAGGTTTAATGAGAAGAATCAAGGGCCGCCTCTATTGATTCGATTGCCGAAACTAGGTTAATAGTTACTTTTCTTTTTGTCTGACGAGTTGGCTTCAGTCTGTTCGATCAAGTCACAGTCGTGCATTTATTTTTAGCTTGTCACAAGGCTTAAAACTAGATTATATTTTGGGGTTGTAGGTTTATTGGAAGAAATATAAACCTACCTAAGGTTGTATTTTTCTTAAAAAATGCAAAGATTTAATAAACCTAATCCCACTGAAAATGAGCTTTTTAAGCAACCCCAACAGAATTCCTGAAAGTTACGGACTAAGAATTGCAGCTGGCCTAATCGGTTTTTTTCTTATTATGAAATTGGTAGGTCTTAGTCATGTTGTGGAGTTACGTCTTCTCAATCTTTTTATTCTTTCTGGTGGAGTTTATATGGCCCTTAAAAGATTCAAACACACCCATGATGATCGTTTAAATTATTTCAGAGGACTAGTTACCGGTGTTGCTACTGCGGCTGTGGGCTCCTTGGTATTTGCACTCTTCCTTTTTCTCTATATGAAATTGGATACCAGTATGATGCAGTTCATCATCGAGAATGAGCCCATGGGCAGATACATGAATCCCTATATCGCGGCTTTTATTGTAGCCTTGGAGGGAGTGTTTTCAGGCCTTCTGGTCACGTTTGTACTTATCAATTACGTAAGTACTGACGAGGTTAATCAGTCTTAAAACATATCATTCTACCTTGACTATTTGAGTTGCCTCTTTAAGAGACTATTTCAAACTGTATATTTGTGCCCTTTAAATGGGAACGGGTGCACATTATTGAAATGACTTTCTTAGTTTTTGCTGGAGTACAGATAGTATATCTGGCGATCTACCTCAAAGCCTTTAATAAAGTGAAGGAGGATGGCAATGAACTGTCCGTTCCCGTGTCGGTGATCGTATGCGCACACGATGAAGAGCAGAATCTTCGTGATTTGATCCCGATGTTGCTTCAACAAGACTATGTTGACTATGAAATAATAGTTGTAGAAGACCGAAGCAACGATGGGAGCTTTGATTATTTATATGGCTTGGCAAATCAGCACCATCAGTTGCGGATGATACCGGTTAAAAGTAAACCTGACCATGTCAATGGCAAGAAATTTGCACTTACGCTGGGAATTAAAGCCGCTAAACACGACTGGGTGCTGCTTACAGATGCAGACTGTATGCCACAAAGCAACCAATGGATTAAAGAAATGAGTAGTCAATTTTCAAATGATACCGATATCGTGCTTGGCTATTCACCCTATATCAAGTCTTCAGGTTTTCTTAATTCCTTTATTCGATATGAGGGATTGACAACAGCCATTCAATATGCAGCAATGGCGATGTTGGGTAAGCCGTATATGGGAGTGGGAAGGAATCTGGCCTATAGAAAAAATATTTTTTTAAATAATAAGGGGTTTCGGTCACATTTGTCTGTAACGGGCGGTGATGATGATTTATTTATCAACGAGGTGTGTAAGGGCAGTAACACAAAACTGTGTGTAGGGGTTAATTCAATTGTATATTCTAAACCAAAGACCACCTGGAGTGAATATTATTTTCAAAAACTAAGACATTTGTCTGTTGGCAAGCATTACAAAAATATTGATAAAATAAGATTGGGTATATTTAATCTTACTTTGATTGGTTTCTGGCTGTTGATCATCCCGGCTCTATTGAATACTTCTTTAATTTATATTCCCTTGGCGGCAATTTTGCTGCGTTTAATATTACTTGCGGTATTGGCTTATACAGCCTCGCGCAAGCTGGGTGAGGCATTTGAGGCTTGGAAAGCACCCTTTTTAGATTTTATTTTTAGCATTTATTATCTTGTCATCGGCCTTGTGGCGTTACTCACTAATAAAGTTAGATGGAAGAAGACCTGAACAGCAGATTTTCAAAGAAAGCGCTGGAGGATTTTAAGCTGATTGACATGGCCGTAGATGGTGATGAGCAGGCGTATGCCAAGCTCCTGGCCCGATACAAGCGACCAGTGTACCACATGATACTTAAAATGGTACGGAATGTTGACGATTCAGAAGACCTTACCATCGAATCATTTGCGAAAGCATTTAAAAGCCTTCATAAGTTTAAGAAAGACTTCACTTTTAGTACCTGGCTGTTCAGAATTGCCACCAACAACACCATCGATTTTATCAGAAAGAAAAGGTTAAATACACTGAGTATTAGTAATACCTACACGGATGACGATGGGCAATCCGTTTCTATAGAAGTGGAGGACGGAAGTCTCAATCCACAGGAGGAGGCCATCAAAGCACAAAAGGTAGAACTGATTCAACTCTTTGTTACCATGTTGCCTGCCAAGTATCAAAAGTTGGTAAGACTAAGATATTACAATGAACTTTCCTATGAGGAGATTGCGCAGGAACTGGAAGCTCCTTTAGGTACGGTGAAAGCTCAATTGCATCGCGCACGCGAGTTGATGTACGACCTGATAAAAAATAAAAAGGAACATATTTAGTCCTTTACTGATCACATTTTTAGTCCTTTACTGATCACATTACTTCGCTTCAATGAAAGCCATACTGGTACTATTTTGCGTAACCGCTTTTTCGACTGCTATTGGGCAAATCAATCCACCTCTGGTGAGCCCGCGCAGCACCATTCAACAGCACATTGGGTTATCAGAAGTTACAGTAGATTATTCGAGGCCAGGCAAAAGAGGCAGACAGGTAATGGGCAACCTTATTCCTTATGGGAGAATATGGAGAGTGGGCGCGAATGAATCCACAAAAATTACATTTTCTGATGATGCAAAGGTAGCAGGCCATGATGTGCCTAAGGGAACTTATGCTTTATATGCTTTTCCTTATGAAAAGGAGTGGACAATAATCATTCATAAAAATATCCAACATTGGGGCGATGGAAGAAATGAGTATGATGAAAAGGAAGATTTGGTTCGGTTTAAAGTAAAGCCTGAGATTATGCCCATTCTTCAAGAAACATTTCTTATCACCTTTGACGAGCTAACCCATAAAAGTGCTAAAATGAAATGGTTGTGGGAGAATACTTCGATCAGCTTTATGATTGAAGTAGACACCGATAAGAAAATGATGGAGCAGATTGAAGCGGCAATTACATCCAACCCCACCGCAGATACTTATTACCAATCGGCCAGGTACCTTCAGGAGGAACACAAAATGCAACAACAAGCCTTGGTGTGGTTAGCGAAAGCGCATGAACTGGCTGGTGATAAATATTATATTCATCGGGTGTGGTCTTTGGTCTTGGCTCAGGTGAAAGATTACCCAGAGGCAATTGTCCATGCTCAGAAGTCCAAGGAATTGGCCGCGCTTGAAAATAAGGACGAGTTTGTGAGAATGAATGAAGCGAGTATTAAAGAGTGGAGGAGTTTGAATAAACCTTAACTTTTCTCTTTTATAAATAACTCACCAACTATTTCGTCTATTGCTTTTCGTGCTTCTTCGAATTGGGGGTGATAGTTATTGTTGAGTATTATAAGTGTTTTATTAGCGTCCAGATAACGAACTATAATTGTTTTATATCCTGGGTTGTCGCCATTGTGCCATACCACTTTTCCTGCATTTGATGTTGGAATAATGTCCCATCCAAAACCATAATCGGATTTGCTTCCATCATTGAACGTGGCAGGAGCAAACGCTTCTTTTAATGTTTCCTGTGTTACTACTTGATCTGTATAAAGTGCCTGGTCCCATTTCAACAGATCCGTTGCAGTGGAACTTACTCTGCCGGGGCCCTTACGTCCTCCTAGCCAAATGGTATAATTGGAAGAAGGAAAAGAATCCGCTCTGATGAACATTTCTCTATCATCTACATAGACGTGCCCGTAAGCAAGATTAGAAAGTTCATTTTTTTCATCGTTGCTACGAATGGCTGTAGAGGTCATTCCCAACGGTTCGAATATTCTTTCTTTACAAAACGCAACAAAGTCTTGACCTGAAACAGCTTCAGTTATGCTGGCCAGAAATACATATCCGGTATTGCTGTACTCGTATTTCTCGCCCGGTTCGAAATTTTTTGGAGGATTATACTTTTTCAGGTATTCGAAGATGTCTGGATTGGTGGCCACTTTGCTTTTATCCCAATGTTGATCCATCACTTCATAGTAGTCCGGTAACCCTGACGTATGGGTGAGCAAATGGCGGATGGTAATTCCTTGATAAGCAATTCCAGGTAAGTACTTTTCTATCGGGTCATCATAGTCTAATTTTCCATCCTGCTTTAACATCACGATGGTCATGGCGGTAAATTGTTTGGAAACGGAAGCCAATTCAAAAATATCATTAGTTTCAATGGGTGTGTTCGTTTCGAAAGATCTTACGCCAAAAGCCTTATGGCAAATGGGCTCGCCCTTATCAGCAAATAGGACGACACCACTAAAGTTGGGCAAAGAAGTAAAAACAGAGTCAACTTTTACTACCAGGCTGCTTTCTTCTGATTTTTGTTCTTGTTTTACCTGACAGCTCGTAGCTAGTGCCAGCAAGATTAGAATTGGTAATTTTGTCATCGGTTCACCTTATTTTTGCCAATAGGAATAACGCTTAAATCCGATCGAATTGCAAGACACATCTCTATTATTGAAATACTTTCCAGAATTAACTCCCTCGCAGGTTGATCAGTTTGATAGGCTTGGCTTGGTCTACAAAGAGTGGAACGATAAAATCAATGTGGTGTCCAGAAAGGATATGGATAATCTTTACACGAACCATATTTTACATTCTCTTGGGATTGCCAAGGTGATCTCTTTTCAGGCTTCCGCCAATGTGTTGGATGTAGGCACGGGCGGTGGTTTCCCAGGTATTCCACTGGCCATTTTATTTCCAAAAACCAACTTTCATCTGGTGGACTCCATTGGTAAGAAAATTACTGTGGTGAATGAGGTGGTAAAGTCGTTGGGGCTGAAAAATGTAACTGGCGAAAAAATAAGAGCGGAAGAGATAAAAAATAAAAAATACGATTTCATCGTAAGCCGCGCGGTAACGCGAATGAAGGAGTTTTATGGCTGGATAAATAACAAGGTGAGCAAAGAATCTGTCCATGATATGGACAATGGTATTCTGTATTTAAAAGGTGGTGATCTAGAGGAAGAAATGAATGAGCTAAAAAAACCTTATCAATTGTTTGACCTCACAGATTTCTTTGAGGAGGAATTTTTTGAAACAAAGAAAGTAGTGTACGTACCGGTACATCAATGATGAAATCACTTTATAGTTTATATCCAAAAAACTTTCCATTAAACTGTCCGAGCAGAGCAATGTTGTCTCCAACCAGACTTACTGTTTGGCCAGTAGTAAGCTTAAACATGAATGTGGCAGAAAAGCGTGGCTGGGTCCCGCCAAACGGCAAGACTATGGTAATGGGATGCTTCACTGAGTTGTACAACAGGCTTAAAGTTCCGCCTGCGCTTACAGTATTGTAATAACCTTCTACAGAAAAGACATAAGTGCCAGGTTCAGTTGCGGTAAAACTAGATGGCCCAAGAATATTAAAATCATCAAAATCTTCTGAAACAAATGGCATGATTTGATCGCTTAACAGAGTTCCAGATGTATTTTGATATTCAAATGTGGCTTTGAAGGCGTAGGTGGTTGATATCATGGATGATAGAATAGCGTCCTGCGTATCAACATAATTCCTTGTTGTAGCATCTTGTGAACCAGTAGGGTTGGCGAGGTTAGTAATCCTGCTTCCCCCCGCATCGCTTCCTCTTGTAAGTACCTGATTGAGGTTTTGCAACTCATTAGTAGCATCAGCGTCTGCGTCATTGATTGAAAAAGACCCACCTCCAGCACTATTGGCTTGTGTTAATGTTACGTTAGTGCCCGTCCTAGAGATAGTTTGCGCTTCGTTGGTGTTACTGTCGTCATTTATTATGAAGGATCCGCCTCCTGCTCCGCTTACGTTTGTAAGTGAAACTGTAGCGCCAGATTTGCTCAAGGTTTGTGCTTCGTTGGTTGGGTTTGAGTCAGCGTCATCAATACTTACGATACCACCTCCAACGCTTGCCACCTGAGTAAGCGTTAGGTTACTTCCACTTCGTGTTAATGTTTGTGCTTCGTTGGTACTATTGGCATCTGCATCACGGACATCTACATTTATTGTATTGCCATCGCTCATCGCCAAACTTCTGGTGTTTTGATCTACCGATTGTGTGGATATGGTTTGCAATTCATTGGTGGGGCTATCGTCATTCAACACAACTGAACCGCCACCTGTACTAAGAAGAATATTACTACCGGTCTTGCTTAGCGTTTGAATCTCATTGGTCGCGCTTTTATCACCGTCAGTAATGTCAAGATTATCAACGTACAATTTTGTGGCAGCATCGGATGCATTTACGGGTACACCCAAATTGGTAATGGTTGAATTGCCCGCGCTATTTCCCTGAGACAGAACACTATTTAGGTTTTGAGCGCCACCAACAAGACTGCTAAGATCTGCTTCTTTTACTCCTCCGGCATCTGTTATGCGGAGCTTGTTATCAGAACCCAGAGTGACCTCGCTTATCAGCTCATTGCTGGAATCATTGTCTCCGTCTCCCAGGTTGGTGATCATGTTATTGTTAATGGCAATACCGTTACCAGCCTGATAACCGTTACCAGCCCTTTCCGCATAAAGGGCATAAGGCACGCTCATGAGCTGCTGGCTTCCCATTAGTTTAAAACTTCTACCTCCATTTTCATCGAGTTCTACTTGAAGCCATTTCTTTCCAGATGTCCAGCTGATAAAGTTAAACGCGGTACTGCCTGGTTCTCCCTGACCAATGACTAGTGTAAAAAGTCCAAATGAATTGGTTCTCACTTCATGGATCTCGTTGTATTCCATATCTCCGCTAGCCGATCCATTTAAAATACTGATGCGTATTGAGATTTCTTTTGAGCTAAGGGGTTGGCCATCCATACTTCTGGCAACTCCCTGGTAATTTATTCCTTGTGGTGATTGTGCAACTACTTGATGATTTAGATTAAAGAGAAAGACCAGACAGAGCAAAAAGTTTGTTCTCATACTTAATTAGGAATTTTTATGGCACTAAAACTTCCAGACACACCTCCTTTTAGGAAGACCTTAAACACATATAACCCCTGACTTAATTCACCCAATTCAATTCGGTTATCTTCTTTGGGAGAAATCGTACTCATTACTCTTCCCCATAAGTCAATAATTTGGACTGATGATATTTGATCATCGCAACCTGCTGCTTCAATAATCAAATGATCTTTAGCGGGGTTGGGATAGTAGGTGAATTGTGTTCCAATACAGGGTGTATTGAGAATGGGTTGTAAATAACCTTGGGTAATTACGGTGGAGGTAGATGTAAGTGTATTGATTACTGGTTCTCCAATCGAGATGGTCATAGAGGAATTTTCCATAGATAGCTCAAACCCTACAGCGTTTGGAACACTCGGAGTGTCAAACTGGGCATAACTGAACCATGGACAGATCGCAGTCAAAAGAACGATAAAATATGACTTCATAACTTGTTATAGCTTAGCAACTTACAACAAATACTTAAATTTCCACATAAAGTGTAAGATTTGCTGCTGCTGAGGAGAAAATACCCGAAAAACGAAGACAACAGTACTATTAGGTACCTTGACCCAGGTATAGACCCGCCAATGTGGCACCAATGCACATGGTGAGGCTCAGCCCTATGTAGAGGAGGCTGGATCCGGTAAAGCCGCTTTGAATCAGGGATAATGTCTCCCCGCTAAAAGTTGAAAAAGTGCTAAACCCACCGCAGAACCCAATTGTCCAAAAGATTTTGGAGGATGGAGACATCAGATGACGGGTATCAGCCAGACCCAGAATAAGACCAAGGGCAAAACAGGCAAGAATGTTAGCCACCAGGGTTCCAAAAGGGAAATAGTGGGTATGCAGGGTGCCAATCCATCTTCCAATGGAATACCGGAGTACACTACCCAGTCCACCCCCTAAAAAAACTAAAATTGCAGTTTTCAAACCTTGCCGTTCATTCTGATTTGAAAACTACAGAATAAACGATTACTGAAAAAAATTCACGTGTAGGTTATTCGATGGATTCTGAAATAATTGCCTCAGGGTCCTCTAGTTTTGCTCTTTCAGCGACAGAGAGATTAAGCTCTTGCGCCACGGCAGATTTTGTGGGCCGAAATAATATAAAGAGCACTAAAATAAGGGGAACGATTACCAGAAATAATAAGTGAGCGGTTATCATGGCGGCAACAGAGACAAATAGCCCCGGTATTTCCAGAAATGCTGACCGGATAAGATTAGCACTGAAGTATCTTTTCATCTTGTGGATGAGGGGTAATTCAGGTCGGATGCCTCTGAGAAGAATTCTGAATAGGAAATAACCGGCTGCCAAACTTAAAGGAATGACGAACATGATGATTTTTTGAAACGAAAGCGCAAGTGCATTATTCTCCTTTCCTAAATTCCCTTGCTCAATGAGGAAGTAAGCAACCACTGCCAACAGGGTCATGGCACCAAGCTGTGCGAAGTAGATAATGTTGAGTGTCTTGAAATATTCCTTGGATTTAATTTTCCGTGCCATCTTTCTTAGGTTACTGGTTTTCTACAATCATCCCATCCATTGTTTCAAAAACTTTTTCTTTTAATAAAGAAGTCTCCTTTAATGTTAGTTGGTCTGTAGCTATTTCTTTGCCTACAATCACCTTGATGGTGCCAGGCTCGATGTGTGCTTTATTGGGTGGCATCAACTTGCCTGCGTTCAATACCACAACGGGAATGATAGGTTGCTTTGTTTCAATGGCAATCCTGAATGCACCATCGTAAAAAGGTTGGAGACGCTCTTTGCTTCTGTTCTGCGTACCTTCTGGAAAAATTAAAACAGAGATGCCCATCGCAAGAATGTCTTTTAAGTGCTCCATACTCTTGCGTCTGCTTTCATTACTCGATCGGTCTACGATGATGCAAGCAGATTGGGCGATCCAACCAAACACTGGAATTTTTTTGAGCTCTTTCTTTGCCAGTGGTCTGAACTGAGTAGGGATGGTGAGGGTAAGACCAGGAATATCCAGATAGGAGGTGTGATTGCTAACATAAATGTATGCTCTCTTTTTATCCACATTTTCTAAACCTGAAATGCGATAAGGGATAAAATTAAGTTTACTAAATGTCCATGACCAAAGTTTTAAAAATTTGAAACCAATGGCGGCTGCTCTGTCGCCAAAAACAAAAGGGAGGAGAATACCTGGCAGGTAAAGGATCATAAACACCGAAAACACGATGAGCACCCAGACCAGGTAAATTTTTAAAAATATTTTACGAATAATCTTCAATGAAAAAACTTTTGATTAGAGTGAAAATGCCCTATTAACGAGTAAAAAGGAACAAACAAAGCTACTATTTCTTTTTTATCAAGGCCATGTAAAATCCGTCAAAGCCATCTGACGGCCAGCAGTGGTATTCGTCAATGAGTTCAAAGGATGGGTTTGAATTTAGAAATTGTTTGACTTGCTCTTCGTTTTCTGAGGGGAGGATACTGCAAGTAGAATAGACAAGCATACCTCCGGTTTTCACCATTGTCGCATATTCAGAAAGTATCTGCTGCTGCAAAATTTTAACTTTAGAAATATAATCAGGTGATAGCTTCCACTTGGCATCAGGGTTTCTTTTCAGTACGCCAAGTCCTGAACAGGGCACATCCAATAGCAAACGATCGGCTGAGTTGGCCAGACGTTTTAAAGTTTTAGAATTTTCAATCACCTTGGATTCGATATTATTTGCTCCGGCTCTTTTTGCTCTTTTTTTGAGCTCATCCAGTTTCCAGCCTTCAGTATCCATGGCTACTATGCGTCCCTTGTTTTGCATTAAGGCAGAGAGGTGTAGTGTTTTACCACCTGCTCCAGCACAAGCATCAATTACACGCATGCCGGGTTCTACTTTTAAAAACGGAGCTATCAATTGAGAGCCAGCATCCTGCACTTCAAACAACCCTTTTTTGAATGCCTGACTTCCAAACACATTCATTCTCTTATTAAGAATAAGAGCATTTTGAAATTTTGAATTGACAATAGTCTCGATTCCTTCTTGCATCAATTGATTCTGAATGGTGCCTACTTCTCCCTTTAGGCTATTCGCTCTCAATACTACTGCCGCTTCATTGTTTAGGCTCTTTACTTCTTGCGCCCATCGGGATGGAAGCTCTGAGTTTCCTAACTCATCCAACCAATCTGGTATTGACTCTCTAACGGACAGAGGATATTCTTTTTGAAATTTTCCTTTTACGGAATTGACATTAAGATTTTTAAACTGATCCCAGTCCGGAAGTTCGATTTCTTTCCAAATCAGCCAGGTACCCAGCAGGCTCCAATAATCATCATTTTTTGAACCAGACACGGCTAACAAGTATCGGTACCACCGCACAATGTCGTATGTAGTTTCTGCAATAAAGCGCCTGTCGCGAGCTCCCCATTTTGGGTTTTGTTTCAGTGTTTTTTCAATCACTTTATCCGCATACTTGTTGTCTTCAAATATTGTTTTGAGCGCGGTGATCACTGCTTCTGACAGATTTCGATAAAGCTTCACTTCAGAGTATTTTTGCTCAAATTTAGGTGTTGTAGGTTAGAATCTTGGAGGTTGTGGCTATTCAATCCTAATAAATAGGAATCAGTTTTTGATTCAAGTAATGATTATTTCTGAAATTTAATTTCTGTGGATTATCAGGCATAGGCGTTATATTCCACATATAAGATGCTCTATTGTTATGGAGCATGGCTTACAGATGTAAACAAAATCGAAAATTAGTAGATTTACTGAATGGAATATTGGGAAGAGATAAACAAGAAGCTAAAACCTTGGATTGACAGCGAACTGAATAAAACAGTTGTTGATCTTTTTGCGGGTTGTGGTGGACTCTCTCTAGGCTTTGAAGCAAATGGATTTAAGACAATCGGCTATGAAATGGACGAACCCGCTTCCAAAACCTATAATGAAAACTTAATAGGTGAATGTGTTAATAAAAAACTAACACTAGACTCCAGATATCCCAAAGCAGATATTGTAATAGGAGGACCGCCATGTCAGCCATTTAGTGTTGGAGGTAAGCAACTAGGTTTGAAAGACTCAAGGGATGGGTTCCCTATTTTTTTAGCAGCAGTTCGTCAGTTAGATCCAGAAGTACTTCTTTTCGAAAATGTGAGGGGAATGCTCTATAAAAACAAATGGTATTTGAAAGAAGTAATTCAGGAACTTGAAAAGTTGGGTTACCATTTAAGTTATTCATTACTGAACGCTGTAGATTATGAAGTTCCTCAAAATAGGGAACGAGTAATTGTTATTGGATCAAAGAATAAAATCAATTTGCCAAAAAAGGTGAATCGTAAAGTTACTTCCGGCCAAGCCTTGGGCGATCTTCCATTTCAATTTGACGATAACTCTAAGTTTTTTACTGAATCAATGGACAGATACGTGGCGAACTATGAAAAAGCATCTAGCTGTATCAATCCTCGAGATTTGTACTTAGATCGACCAGCCAGAACATTGACCTGTAGAAACTTGGCGGGTGCAACGGGTGACATGCACAGAGTAAGGCTAAAAGATGGCCGTAGAAGACGAATTACTGTCCGTGAAGCTGCGCGTTTGCAGAGTTTTCCTGATTGGTTCGAATTCTCAGGAACAGAAACTCATCAATTTAATCAAATAGGAAATGCAGTTGCTCCGAATTTTGCTTTTCATTTAGCTTCAAACATAAAGGATCACTTGATTGGTGAAGTGTCTCATCAATGCAATGTGACTGAAAACGACCAATATTTACTTTTCGAAGATGCAGCAATATATCAATCCCGATAAATCTAAAACTTTCGCTGAAAAATCTTCGGGAGTTAAGAAGCTCATAAACACCACCCTTTACATTTTAGATTGCTTTGGAATCCCACTAGATTCTACCCCCAGAAGGTTGGAGAGAATGGCTCTTGCCTTTTTGGCCACTGGTGATATCAAAAATATTGGTGCCTTTAAAAAAGCAAAGGATTTAAATGCTGGTTATTCGTTGAAAACAAGAGAGATTATCATTTATGTAAATGCGCATTTTAATGAAGATATAAGCTCGGGTTCATATGATGACATAAGAAGAAAGGATTTGAAACTTCTTACTGTGGCTGAAGTTGTATTGCAGTCAAATCCTAATTCAGCAACAAATGACTCAACTCGAGGCTATTCAATAAACCCCGTGTATGGGGAGCTTATTAGAATGTTTGGTTCTAAGGATTGGGAGAAATCAGTAAAAGAGAAGTTAAAGAATATTGAGCCCCTAAGACAAAAATTAAAGAGAGAACGAGCGATTTCTAAAGTCAATGTAAAACTCCCATCTGGAGTTAAACTTACGTTTTCAACAGGCGAACATAACGATTTACAAAAAGCAATTATTGAGAAATTTTTACCACGATATGGATATGAAGCTGAAGTTCTTTATGTAGGGGATACTTCTGATAAATATCTTTATTTGGAAAAAGAAAAATTGGAAGCTTTGAACTTCTTTGAGATATCGCATGAGGAATTGCCAGATGTAGTTGCTTTTTCAAAGAAAAAGAATTGGCTATATCTGATTGAAGCCGTTCATTCTTCAGGGCCAATTAGTGAAATAAGACTAATCCAACTTCAGAAGCTAACTAAAAAATGTAATGCCGAGATAGTCTATGTGTCGGCCTTTTTGAATAGATCAAAATTTCGTCAATTTATGAATGATATAGCTTGGGAGACCGAAGTCTGGATTGCTGACAATCCAGATCACTTAGTCCATTTTAATGGAGATAAATTTCTGGGTCCTTATAAAGAATAAACTGTAAGAGAGTATGACATTCTCTAATCAGTCACGATGTATGAGTTTTACGTAGGTTTCTCACCGCACTCTCCTCTTAAACATCACTCTGGGAAGCTTCATGCCCAACATTAATGAGACCCAACCCAGTAGCACAACATGTTCTATGTAGCTACCGCCAACATTAGGCAACATCCCTCTTACCCTAGGTAAATAAGTGAGGAAGAAAATACCCCAAACAAAGTATTGGAAAACAATGATCATGATGTTGAACTTCTTTTCTTCCAACAGGCCTTGTTCGAGTCTGTCGGCTAGAAGGGGCATTAGAAAAATGAGCGCGTAAGCAACAAAACCACCTGCTACACGGTAAGGTATGATCTCCGTGCCTGATACATAAAGAAATGATAACAATTCTAAGAGATGGATTCCATGAGCTAGCGCAAAAATGTGAAAAGGTTTTTTGGAGAGCCAGGAATAAATATCAGCAGGGCGATTGGCCAGGAAAATAATACTAAAGAGGAGCAATGAAAATCGACCACTAAAACGAGTGGTAGCTTGTAGTCCTTCTGCATTCCATCCAAAATTGATAATCCCCAATGCACCGAGACCTACTTCTACTATAATACAAATCAGTACGGCATTGCGAATCGTCATGAATGTTTAATCGTTTAGATCCTCAAGAGATTGTATCAAACTATCAATTTCATCCTCAGTATTGAAATAATGAGGCGAAATTCTCAAGGCCCAATCTACTTTTTTTGATGCGAAATCAATTTGTGCATTTGAACGGTGGCTTGTTGAGGTGTTGATGTTGATGGCCCTCAGGTAGTCAAGTACTTCATTGGGGTGTTTACCGGGCATTTCAATAGTAATAATACTGGATTGATTTTTCCCAAGATCTAGCACTTTCAGTTCGATGGAGTTTAATTTGTTTCTTAAGATATCACAAAGTGTTTTGTTCCTTTCAGCAATTTTTTCAATGCCCACATTCAGTGCGTACTTAATGGCTTCCTTGCTTCCTGTTACTAGAGCATAAGGTAATTCCCATTCTTCAAATCGTTTTGCGTTCATCCTTACCTCGAAGGTATCGGGGGCTGTCCATTCAGCACCTCTCATGTCGACAAACAGTGGAGTTAATTTTTTATCAAGAACGTTATCAGACACATATAGGAAGCCGGCACCCCTAGGGCCTCTGAGAAATTTCCTCATTGTGGCGGTAAGAAAATCACAACCTATTTTTTTTACATCAACAGGAATTTGCCCTACCGATTGGCAGGCATCTACCAAATACAATATGCCCTTATCATTGCATATTTTGCCAACGCTTTCTACGGGTTGAATCAATCCAGTGTTGGTAGGAACATGCGTGAGGGAAACTAATTTGGGATGATGCGTATTGATTAATTTCTCCATATCGTTTAGATCTACACCACCGGTAGACAAACTTTTGGCCCTAAAGAGTTGTATACCCAATCGCTCTTGCAGTGAAAGAAAAGCGATTTGATTAGAGATGTAATCTTCATTAGCGATCAATACTTTGTCTCCACGCTCGAAGGGGATGGAGGAGAGTGCTAGCGCAAAGGAATTGGTGGCGCTTGAGGTGAACGCAATATTGTTTGATGTGGTGTTGATCAATTGAGCTGCACTGCTGTAAAACTCATTAATATCTTCTTTTCTTATATCGGCTGTTTCATAGCCCCCTGTAATGGATTCAAAAGAAATATAATCGCGAATAGCGTCCGTTACGGCAAGAGGAGGAAGCGATGCGCCCGCATTGTTAAAGTGAATTTTGGATGTACAACCTGGTGTGTCTTTTCTTATCTGATCGAGGTTCATAGATTGATTGAATATTACAGGAATAAATGTCTTCGATAAACTCGATTTATCAAAAGTTTAAATAAATTTAATGAACCCATACGTGATCTTTTTTATGAAGGCCTTTCTATTTGTTGCTATCGTTTTTTTTAGTTGGAATCAAGCGTTAAGTCAGGATATTGACTTTTCTGTTTGTGAAAATTGTTGGGATCCGGATTCATTGGGCAACCATAGGGCAGTGGTGCAAGTGACAGCAAAAGGTGAAGTGGCCAAAGTGACGATCCCGTGGCGCAGAAGAGATGTGAAGCCTGAAGATAAAAATATTTTGGTGTATGCTGAGAACGGAGGAATCGTTAATAACGTCTCTCGAGGTATAATCAATAGGGAATTCGGTGAAGTGTTTTTTGAGCCTACCGAAGGTCCTGGAAAATATTATGTTTACTATTTAAAATATATAACAGTAGGTCGTTCCAATTACCCCACCGTTAATTATCCTCCATTTGAATCTACGGCTTCAACAAGTTGGTTGGGTAAGTTAAGGTCTGCACGAAAGGCAGAGGCCATCTCCATCGAGGCAATTGATGAGTTGAACAGTTTCTTTCCGATGGAGGTAATTGCCACGGAGGCAGAAGTAAGTAAATTAAAAAAAGATAATACTTCGAATTTCATTGTGTTCGCTGAAGATCGGATGCATCCAATAGTAATGAGGCATGATTTGCCCTATCGTTGGATCAAACAGGCGCCTCAAAATAAGTTGGAGGGTAAAGCTGCGCAAGGTGAAAATTATTCCTATCAACTTGGGTTGTTTGCCTCGAAACAAAGTGTTAATAATGTTAAAGTAGAATTTTCTGATCTGAAATCACCTGGAGGTAATGTAATTTCTTCATCTGTTATGTCCAGCCTTAATACTACTGGTGTTGATTGGGATGGAAAGCGGTTGAATAAGGTGGTAAATGTAAAACAAGGAGACGTGCAGGCACTTTGGTGTTTGGTAAATATTCCGATTGAAACAAAACCCGGATCCTATAAAGGAGCTGTTACAGTAAGTGCCGATGGTAGTCCATCTGTTTCGATTGCTATTACTCTAGAAATAGGAAGCGAAGTCTTGCCGGATGGAGGAGTAAATGAACCATGGAAACAAACCAGATTGACTTGGCTGAATTCTCAACTGGGTGCTAACAATGAAGTAATTGCGCCCTATATTCCTCTGGCGGTGAAAAGCAGAACCATCTCCTTCTTGGGTAGAGAGGTTGCATTGAATGCTTACGGTTTGCCAGCTCAAATCACAAGCTACTTCGACCCAATGATGACATCAATGACAACGGAGGGTAAGCCCATGTTGAAAAGTGATTTTATGTTTCGCATTAATGCGAACGGAACGGATGCCATTACGTGGAAAAACAATGGGTTGAGATTTAAGGAACAATCAGAAGGTTTGGTTCAATGGGAGACAACCAACGAATCAGCTGAGTTGATTATGAAAATAAGCGGCCAACTGGAGTTTGATGGATTTATGGCGTATTCTATTGAGCTTATAGCCAAATCAGATTTGACTTTGGGTGAAGCGCGTCTTGAAATTCCCATGCATCCATCTTCAACACCTTATTTTATGGGGCTTGGTGAACGTGGAGGTCTTCGCAATCCGTACATCAACTGGAAATGGGATGTGGCAACTAAAAATCAAGACGGTGGATGGATTGGTGATGTGAATGGAGGAATTCATTTTTCGTTACGCGATGAAAATTATGTTCGCCCTTTGAATACTAACTTTTATTTGCAAAAGCCTCTAATATTGCCATCATCCTGGGGCAACGAAGGTAAGGGAGGAATTACCATTGAAGACTCAGATGATGTGACGCTTGTGCGTGCGTACAGTGGTTCCAGAGAAATGAAAAAGGGTGATAAGTTGTTTTATAATTTCAGCCTATTGATTACTCCTTTTCATACCATTGATACAGACTTTCAATGGAAGACGAGGTTCTATCACCAGTTTAGCCCTGTTGATACGGTAGTAAAAAAGAAAGCATCTGTGGTGAACGTGCACCATGCCAATGATATCAATCCTTATATCAATTACCCTTTTATCCAATGGAAAGAAATGAAGGAGTACATTGATGAGGCCCACAGTAAAGGATTGAAAGTAAAGATTTATAACACCATAAGGGAATTATCCAATCGTGCGTATGAAACACAGCCCATGAGGAGTTTGGGAACAGAGATTTATTCTCCGGGTGCGGGAGGTGGATTTTCCTGGTTGCAGGAGCATATTGCAGAGGACTACATTGCTGCCTGGTTTGTTCCTCATTTAAAGGATGCTGCCATTATTAACAGTGGTATGAGTCGTTGGCACAACTACTATGTAGAAGGGATGAGTTGGCTGGTGAAGAACGTGGGCATTGATGGTATCTATTTGGATGATGTCGCTTTTGATCGTACTACGATGAAACGAATCAGAAGAGTGATGGGTAGTGAGAGAGGCCCAGGTATTATAGATTTTCATTCCGCCAATCAATTTAATGAGCGAGATGGTTACAATAACAGTGGCAACTTATATATGGAGCACTTTCCCTATATCAATAGATTGTGGTTTGGTGAATATTTTGACTACGACATGGATCCTGATTTCTGGTTAGTCGAAGTTTCAGGGATTCCATTTGGATTGATGGGAGAGATGTTGGAAAAGGGAGGAAATAAATGGCGAGGTATGGTGTATGGAATGACCAATCGCTTGCCATGGGGTGGCAATGACCCTTCTCAGGTTTGGGAATTTTGGGATGAATTTGGAATTGAGGACACCGAAATGATTGGGTATTGGGTAAAAGACAATCCGGTGAGAGTAAATAATGAAAAAGTGAAGGCCACATTGTACAAAAAAAATGATAATACTTTGTTAGTTGCAATCGCCAGCTGGGCTGAAGAGGATGTGATTGTCGAATTGGATATCGATTGGAAAGCGTTGGGAATAAAACCAAGGTCTTTGATGCAAACTCCGGCTATCCCAGATTATCAGGAGGAACAAACATTGCGTTTGAATGACGTATTGACGATCCCAAAAGGGAAGGGTTTTTTGATTGTTATTAAATAATTTATGCAAAAGATCATTACCATTTTTTTGTTCTTGTTTTTGAGTAATGAATTGTGTGCTCAGCAAAATGCAACCGTTAAAGAATACGATCGGGAGTTTACAACTTATCCTTACTCTGATCCTGACCCTATTCCGAAATTTGAATTGATCTATCCTTACTATCGATTCGATGGGTATACTGATGATCCTATCAACAAAAGCTGGAAGGTAGTGGAGTTGGAGAATGAGTTTATCAAGCTGATGATTCTGCCTGAGATTGGAGGAAAAATTTGGACAGCAATAGAGAAGTCAACAGGGAAACCATTTATTTACTTCAATCAGGTTGTGAAGTTTCGCGACATCGCCATGCGTGGTGCGTGGACGAGTGGCGGTATCGAAGCCAATTATGGGATTATCGGTCATACGCCCAATTGTTCAACACCAGTTGACTACAAGATGGAAGAAAAGACTGATGGGAGCGTGAGTTGCTATATAGGAACTTTAGATCTTCTTACGCAAACGTATTGGACGATGGAGATTAATTTGCCGAAAGATAAAGCCTATTTTATTACTCGTTCTTTTTGGCACAATAGCACTTCCTTAGAGCAACCTTACTACACATGGATGAACGCTGGGATCAAGGCGGAGGGAGATTTGCAATTTATTTATCCAGGCAATAAATACCTTGGTCATGATGGTGAATACGGAGAATGGCCTATTAATTCAAAAAACGGAAAGGATATTTCTTTTTATAAGAATAATAATTTTGGACAATACAAGTCCTACCACGTTTTTGGTCAGCGTACCAATTTCTTTGGTGGCTATTGGCATGATGAAGATTTTGGAATGGGACGTTACGCAGCGTATGCGGACAAACCTGGAAAGAAAATTTGGATTTGGGGGCTCTCGCAGCAGGGTATGATTTGGGAAAAATTATTGACGGATGCTGACGGACAGTATGTAGAAGTACAATCTGGAAAGTTGTACAACCAAACAGCAGAACTAAGTACGTTTACTCCCTTCAAACACCGTGGCTTTGCTCCTTATGCAACCGATGAGTGGATTGAATACTGGTTTCCGGTAAAAGGAACAAAAGGTTTTGTTCAGGCGAATCCTTTTGGCGCATTGAATGCTGTGGTGAAAGATGACAAGCTCAACCTCGCATTTTCGCCTTTGCAAAGCTTTAGCGCTGAGATTATTGTGGAGAAGGATGGTAAAAAGTTATTCTCTAAAATGGTAAGCTTTGAAACACTCAAGACCTATGAGGATTCATTCTTGTTCTCAGGAAGTACCGAAGATGTTGTGGTGAGCGTGGGTGATAAGGTGGTGTTTGATTTTAATCCAGAGCAAAGTGCGTTAAGCAGGCCGGTAGAATCACCAATAGATTTTGATTGGACCTCAGATTATGGATTTTGGCTGAAGGGAAAAGAATTTATTCGAGCCCGGGACTACAAGCAGGCTGAGATTTCATTAAAAGCTTCTCTGGTCAAAGACCCCAACTACCTGCCGGCACTAACTGACATGGCATTGGTAATGAATGTTAATGGGTTACATGAAGAAGCATTTAAATTCAGTCTTCACGCCTTGCGAATAGATACTTATGATCCGGCTGCTAATTATTATTATGGACTTTCAAGTAAGAACCTAGGTAATATCGTGAATGCGAAAGATGGGTTTGATATTGCTTTGCAATCTGTAGAATTCAGAGGAGCAGCTGCTACGGTGTTGAGTAAAATCTATTTAAAGGAAAAGGATTATAACAAGGCAGCAATGTATGCCCAGGAGGCGATTGATAATGGAGGGAGCAATATCACGGCTCATGAAATATTGGCAATAGCACAACGTAAATCAGGACAACCTGAAAAAGCGCAGCAAACGTTAAATGTAATTGCATCACGCGATCCACTCAGTCATTTTGCTCGCTTCGAGAGGTTTATTTTGGATAGGACACCTGCCAATAGGACTGATTTTACTTCAATGATCAGGAATGAGATGCCCTGGGAGACCTATCTTCAGCTAGGCATTGAATATTATCAGCTGGGGTTGTTGGAAGAGTGTATTGAGGTTTTAGGGATGTCGCCAATGCATCCCGAAATCAATTATTGGATCGCTTTTGCAAAAATGAAAAGTGGAGATGTGGATTATAAGCCGTTACTAGAAGCGGCAAATAATTATTCACCCAAACTTATTCTTCCGTTTCGTATTGCCTCCCAGGAAGTATTGCTATGGGTGATTACACAATCTAATCATTGGAAACCAAAGTATTATTTGGGCCTTGTGTACCGACATGCACAGCAGATTAATGACGCGAAGGAATTGTTTCTAGCATGTGGCGATACTCCTGACTTCGCTCCGTTTTATGCGGCTCGCGCAAATTTGATGGAAGAAAATCAATTAGCGGATTTGAAGAAGGCTGCAAGTATGGATGCCAATGAATGGAGATATGGAAAATTGCTTGTTAATTTTTATCTGAAGAATAAGAACACCAGCGAGGCAGTTAATACAGCTAAGCAATATAACAAAAGGCTTCCTGGGAATTATTTAATCAGCATGCTATTGGCGAAAGCCCTGCTATTCGATAATCAATTTGAGGCTTCAGGAAAGATATTGGCCAACACAAAAATTCTGCCTTATGAAGGGGCAACTGAAAGCCGACTGCTTTATCGTGAAGCCTGGTTAATGCAAGCAGTTGATGATATTGGAAAAGGGAAGTATAAAAGTGCCTTGTCAAAGATTGAGACTGCAAGGATGTGGCCCGCAAACCTGGGTGTAGGAAAGCCATATGATGAAGACATTGATGATCGACTTGAAGATTATATGGAGTCGATCTGTTATGAGGGCCTGAAGAAGGATAAAGAGGCTGTAGCCAAAAGGGCTGAAATCGTGAAAGTGAATAGGAGTGATGGTTTTGGTAACTTCATAGCCGCTATGGCATACAAAAAATTAGACCAACAGCGTAAAGGAAGTGATTTGATAAATCAGTGGTTGGAAAAGGATACAGGAAGTGAACTTGCTAATTGGAGTAAGAATGCATTCGATGGAAATATTGAATCCAATTTTATGGCTGATGATGCTGACTTCCGAATAATGAAAGCGGTGATGTTACTTAAATAAATATGATATGAAAATTCGATTTGTACTACTTATGGCATTGGCTTCTTGTACTCCACCAAATGAATATAAATATGGTTTAACACCAACCAACCTTCAGCAATATCAGGAGCAGGTTCAACAAGACCCGGATATGGAGTTGGTAGATTTAGAAAAAGTAATTCCGGGGCTGGAGTTGGATATTCGATATGCAACTACCAATAATTTTACCGGTGAGGTAATTTACAATTTGGCGAAAGCCTATGCACGTAAACCCGTGGCTGAGGCACTTGCTTTGGTGCAATCAGACTTGAAAGAACAAGGACTCGAATTAAAAGTCCACGATGGATACCGGCCTTATTCCGCTACTGTAAAATTTTATGAGGTGTATGGAGACACAACCTTTGTGGCGAGTCCTTATCAGGGATCAAGACACAATCGTGGTTGTGCCATTGACTTAACGGTGATTAACAGTGAAACAAAACAGGAATTGAATATGCCCACACCTTATGACTCATTTCAGGAGGAGGCTTTTCCTGATTTTCCGTTAGAGGATCAGGAGGCTGTGGCGAATAGGACAATGTTGATTGCTGCGATGTCGAAAAGAGGATTCAAAGTGTATGATTCAGAATGGTGGCACTTTGATTTTGTGGGATGGGAGAAGTTTGATGTGATGGATATTGATTTTGAAGAATTAGCAAAATGAAAAACGAAATAACAATTCAGGATGCGCAACGTGAGGTTGATCAATGGATTAAAACTACAGGAGTTCGGTATTTCAGTGAATTGACCAATACTGCTATTTTAGCTGAAGAAGTAGGAGAGGTGGCGCGCATCATGGCGCGCAGATACGGGGAACAATCGGAAAAAGAAAGCGATAAGAATAAGGACTTGGGTGATGAGCTAGCTGATGTACTGTGGGTTTTAATTTGCCTCGCTAACCAAACTGGAGTTGATTTGACGGAAGCTTTTAAAAAGAATATTGCGAAGAAATCGCTGCGGGATAAGGATCGCCACCGACAAAACGAAAAATTAAAGTAGAACTAACTCTCCTCGTTGTAATACCGGGATAACAGCATATTTGTCTGGGGTGAGGCAAAACTCAATGTCTTTATGGATATTCAGCCTGTTAAGCCTCTTTACATGTGACGAAGTACTCAAGAATTTCACCATATCATCTTTAGCCCTTAGATAGAGCTCTTGCGCTACGATTGGCGCATCACAATCTGGTTCGATATGTTTCCTAAGGTTGTCTACCAATGCACCTGCAAAAAGACTGTCTTCTAAGTTTATTTTTCCTTTCCATCCAGCGCATACAATTAAAATATTGTCATCCGACATGAGCAGGTATTTCGATATGGCAGTAAGATTTAGAAAAGAGCCAATTAATATTTTCTTAGCATATTTTGATTTATCAATGGCCTGCGTTCCATTGGTTGTTGTAAACGCAATTTTTAATCCGCTGATGTTTTCATCCATGTATTCGAACGGTGAATTGCCTTTGTCGAAGCCTGGTATTTTTTGACCGTTGCGCTCACCAGAGATGACGTAGCCTTTTAATTTCATCCGCTCGCATTCTTTTTCGCTGGCGAAGGGCACTATACACTCTACACCATGCGCAAAGGCGGTCACCATACAACTGGTGGCGCGCAGGATGTCTACAACCACTACGACTTTATCAGAAACATCATATAAATGTATGAGCTCCGGACTGAGACAAACGTCAATCGTTTTCATATTACACCAGGGGCAACTTACTTACTACCGCCTTGAGGTCTTTATTGCGAACAGATATTAGGATTTCTGTTTCTGCTTTGGAATGTTCAACGGTTACATATCCCAACCCTATGCCAATGCCCAGCATAGGGGAGATGGTTCCAGATGTTACTTTTCCAATCAATTCACCAGATGTGCTTTTGATTTCATAGTCATGACGGGGTATACCTTTGTCGATCATTTTAAAGCCGACCAATTTGCGGGTGATGCCTTCCTCCTTTTGCTTTTTTAAGTTTTCAGAGTTAGTAAATTCTTTAGTGAATTTGGTTATCCATCCTAACCCTGCTTCAAGCGGTGAGGTGGTGTGATCAATGTCATTGCCATAGAGGCAAAATCCTTTTTCCAAGCGAAGGGTATCCCGTGCACCAAGTCCAATAGGTTTAATGTTCACATCTTTGCCAGCATCAAACAAAGCATTCCAAACTTTTTCTGCGTTGTCTTTATGTACATAGATTTCAAATCCGCCTGATCCTGTATATCCTGTGTTACTCATCACCACATCATTGGCTCCTGCAAATTCGCCTATAGCAAAATGGTAATACTTGATTGCGCCTAAATCTGTTTTAGTTAATTTTTGTAATACGCCTACTGCTTTAGGTCCCTGAACAGCAAAGAGACAGATGTCACTTGAAATATCTTTCATGTCAACACCATCCGTATTGAACTTTGATATCCAATTCCAATCTTTTTCAATATTACCAGCGTTTACCACCAGCAAATAGTCATTGTCTTTTATTTTATAAACGATGAGGTCATCAACAATTCCACCTTTATCATCAGGCAAACAGGAATATTGGGCTTGCCCATCGATCAGTTTGCTCGCATCATTACTCGTAACACGCTGAATTAAATTCAGGGCGTTGGGCCCCTTGAGCGTAAATTCTCCCATATGGGATACATCAAATACACCTACGTTCTCCCTCACGGCCATATGTTCTTCAATGTCTGAGGAATAACGAACAGGCATATTGAAGCCAGCAAAAGGCACCATTTTAGCACCTAATTTTTCATGAATTGCATTCAGGGGAATTTTCTTTACTTCGTCCATAACGTAATGTCTATTAGTTCAACAAAACTAAAAGAATCTTTGAGAAATTACTGAATTACTTGAGCAAAGGTGCTTTGGTTATCAGTTAGGAACTTTCGCAATGACTGAGGAGGCACAAGTGGGCGAAGTCGTTCAAGTGCACTATTGGCGTAATCAGTGAATCCTAACTGGGCTGCTTCAATGCTATAGGCTTTCAAAAGCTTTATTGAATAGGGATTAGCATGGAGTGCGTCAGTCAAAATGGTATATGGTAATAAGTTGTCACCTCCATTCGTTTTGAAATAGTGAGCAGAAGAGATAACAGCATCTTCAAAGTAAGGATTCGCAGTTGCTAACCATTTGTATAGTCTCTTTGCAGCAGTAGTATCTTTTTGGTCTTCGCTTTGTAAGGCCTCAATGTAAACGAGGAGACTTTTATTCTGACTTGGAAAGTTGATGTTACCCGCGTTAATTTTCTGAGCAAGGATTAGAACTTCCTTTTTATTGGCTAACAACTCCAATTCAAACAATGTGATTTGATTGTAGAGATTTCTATCAATCAGCTGAAGTCCGGATACTTTTTTAAAAACGCTTATGGCCGCATTGACCTCATCCTTTTCAAATAATTTCTGACTTCGATCCAGTATCGCTCGGGCCTTCAATTCATCATCTTGAATTTGTGATAATGCCAAATTAAAACTAGCGGAATCATACAATGGAATCTTGTAATTGCAATACAAGAGCTTTTCTTCATCATCAAGCGTAGAAGTAGTGTTGGATGTCAACGCTTTGATCATTTGATTGGCAAATCGATGATATGCTGAATCCGCTTGGCTTCTAAGGCTGTCCCACTTTGTTAAAGCTTCATTCATTCTTCCTGCCTCTGCATAGGTAATGGCGGCTACCGGCAATGCATCAGAATATTGTTGATTGGCTACATAATCTATAAACGTTGCGGCATCAGTGGCTGCTCTATTCTCGAGCGCCCACATGGTAAGAATAGTGTTGTATTTATCTTGGTCTTCACTAAAAATGGTTATGTTTTCCAGGAGTGAAAAAGCCTTTCCGATTTGTCCATCGGCATATAGAGAAAGGGCAGCACTAAATAATATTGACTCACTATAATCTTTATTGATTGGTTTTTCACCTAATTCAATTGCCTTGTTTATAAATGTGCTATCCAATTCTCCGAGGTGATTCAGCATGTAATTGTTGAGGAGATTGGCAGTGAACAGATTGAGAAGTGTGTCAGATGTTAAATCAACATTCATTTTTATTTTGGTGCCTTGAATGTTAGCAAAGGCCAATGCATTACTTCTTATGCCAATATTGTCAGAAGCAATTAGGCTAAATAAGGAATCAGCATTTACGGCTAGATTATTTTTAGCCGCCACCCCAATGAAATTGGCATCTGCTGCGTCTTTAACAAGGCTATAATTGCTGGCAGATTGCAAATAATAGAGTGAGGAGTCTACCAAATTTAGTTTTGAATAGATGATGCCAAGAGCATTTTTAATGGTACCGCTTTCTGGAAATTGTTTCTGTGCTTCATTAAGGACAAGGCGGGCTTCCATCCATTGCCCGTTTCGCTGATAAGTTTGGCTCAAATTGATATAAGCGTGCTCCGTTGGTCTTCTTTCAACGGCTCGGTTATAATAATTTCTTTCTTTGAGCGTGTTATAGTTTTTTTTGGCCTCAAGATTGGCAAGCGCGTAATTGGCATGATGATTCAGGAATCCATAATTACTTGATTGTTGATAGAAGGCCTCGGCAAATCTATTGTCGCCTATCGTTTGATAGAGATCACCAGCTGCGTTGTAATATCCAGCGAATGCACTCTGAACAGGAACCTGCCATGTGTTGTAGAATACGAATGCCAACGTTGCAATGATGCCGCCAAACCGAAAGGTGAAGTAAGGCATGCTGCTGGGCTTGTACAATATTTTGTGCACTGCTACATTTTCAGCCAGCATCCCAAGAAAATTGGAAATCACATAGGTTAGAAAAATTATACCATAACCAATATGGCCATAAATAATAGCATCATTGATGGTAATCAGAGCTGAGTCATTGGCTGTGCCAACAAAATAGGCAATGGTGGTAAAGCAGATTGCTCCAATGCTTAGGAAAAAGTAAATTCCAAACGGATCGGCATCAATGATTTTTTCATACTGTGGTTGCCGTTGACGAAAACCCCAAACACCCAGTATACCTGAGACGCTAATCAATAAATAAAAATTGATATACATGAAGTTCCAATCGATCATTCCAATTTTGTGGGCGTAGGCCAACGCCAGGTTGATCATGTAGATGGAGCTGATGATTAGAAAATGATTAAGGCTTTTTCCTTGCTTGCTTGCTTGACTTGCAATAAATACGAAGGAAGCAAGAATCTCATGTGCCACCATGAGAATAAATAGTACACTAATAATAGTGCCTGCAGTAATGCCTGTTACGGATAGGTGAAGCAGAGGATAGGCTACAGTTGCAAAATTAATGATGAGCATTACTACCACAACGGTGACACCGGTAAAGAGGAGAAGTCTTTTTCTAAAAGCAACTGCTGAATTAAAAAAATGAAAATAGAAGCTTGGAATGCAATAAAGGACAAGGGTAAGAATGGTAAATATTTTGTTGGGTTGTCCGAAGACAGCAATGATTTCCATTCTGAAGCCCACTATAAACAGAATGAAAAGCCCCATACCGATTAAATACCAAAATCTTGAGAGGGTGGTTACTATAGCCAGCAGCATAACCATACTGATGCCAAGAATGCTTATGAGAAAATATCCTGCCAACACATTAGGTTGTAGGTGTTCACCCAGCAGCCTTCCGAAGATGAGAAAATTGTTGCCATGAACCGTAAGCTCCAACAAACCTTGTTGAAAACTGTGCACAGGAACCTGCGTTACTTCTTGTTCTTGCACATCGAACCAGTCCAGGGCAGGGCTGGGTGAAATAAACCATGAATACCAAAAGAAGAGCAAAGAGAAAACAAAAGCAGCGCCAATCACTAATCCGATTTGTTTGTAAGTCTTTGCCCACGAGTTCCAAAACTGAAGAGAGTGCATTCGGTTAGTAATTTTGGCTCGCAAACTACGGAGGGGCGGGTGAAAATGAAAGCCACTTTAATTCTATGCATGCATTTAGTTAGATTTAGGTCCCAATTAAAGAGTATTCAATGAACGATCAGTTGAAAATCAGGGGATTTGAAGAAACGGATAGAGATGCCGTGTGGGACATTATCCAAAATGTAATAGCCTCAGGTGAAACGTATGTATTCCACCCGGATTCTTCTCGTGAAAAAATGCTTGCGTACTGGTTAGCTCCGGACAAACAAATCTATGTGGCGACATTGGAAAATAAGGTAGTAGGCACTTTTACGATAAAGCCCAATCAGGCTGATAGGGGGTCACATATTGCTAACGCATCTTATATGGTGAGCTCATCTCATGCCGGAAAGGGTATTGGTACTTTCATGGCTAAATATTCACTTGAAGAGGCTAAGAGATTGGGTTATTTAGCCATGCAGTTCAATATTGTCATCAAATCAAATGAAAATGCTGTGAAGCTTTGGAAGAAGGTTGGTTTTGATACAATAGGGGAAATTCCCAATGCATTCAACCATCCGAAATTAGGTATGACCAATGCCTATATCATGTATAAGGCCTTGTAGTTACTCCAGTACTTTAGGGACTCTGAAAAAGTCATTGTCCTTATTGGGTGCATTCTTGAGCACCTCTTCTTTGGTGAGTTGATCTTGTACTTTGTCTTCACGTAAAGCATTTACTTCGTGCGACATCGTTGTCAATGGTTCAATACCTTCTGTATTGACTTCATTCAGTTTTTCCACAAACGAAACCATCTTGCTCATGTCCTCCAACATTTTAGGAGCATCCTTCTCATCGATTTCTAATCGAGCCAAATGAGCAATCTTGTCTAAAGTTTCTTTGTCAATCTTCATCTTTCGGTATTCCCGGGTTTTCCTTTCGCAGTTCCTTGTCTATTATTTCATAGACCTTTTCCTTTAAAGTACCCATGTCGTCCAACGTCATACCTGTAACGTCCACAGGCTCATGAAATATAATCTTTGTAGGTGTCCAACTTAATAGCATGGGCTCCACAGGCAAAAGTATCCAATTGTGGGGAATGGTGACGGGCACTATAGGTATTTGTTTCTCTATAGCGGCTCTAAATGCACCATCCTTCAGCCGTGCCATGATGGGAGGCTGTTTTGTATAAATTCCTCCTTCTATAAAGATGGTTAAGCTTTTACCTTCATCCAGCGCTTTCTGGGATTTCATAAGCGTAGCGTACATACTCCTTAATTTCGTGCGATCGACAGTAATGTGTAGGTGCTTATACATCCAACCAAAGACAGGAACGGATTCCATTTCGCTTTTACCAACAAAAATGGTGTTGTGCCTATTGAGGCCCATGGTAGGGATATCAATAAACGAAAAGTGATTGGGGGCAAATATGTATTGCTTCTTGGGGTCTAATTTGGTTTTATATTCCAACTTCCATGGAATTCCTAATAAGAAATACAGGGATCTTGCCCACCACCGATTGAAAACACCTACCAGTTTAAATTGCCTGGGGAAGAAAATGGGGATGAGAAGTGGTATGAAGAATACGACAAATAATAATCCAAATATTAACATTCCGTATGCTGTGTATACTTTTTTCAGAAGTTGCATAAAGAACGTTGTGAGCACATGAGAAACGAATAATTCGACATTTGAATCAATAAATATAAAAAATGCCGCAAAATATGCGGCATTTTTCCAATGATAGCATGAAGGCTACATTACTTTACATTAGGTAGCACCTTTGGAATCACAATGATTTCAGTTTGACGGCCATCAATATAGTTAACACCACGTTCATCAAAATACGCGTCTTCTTCCAATGCGATACGTACATCTTTCTTCCATTCCGGAACATTAACAATACAATTAAGCTCAATGGAGTAGGCGGTATTGAGATGTAGTGGGTAGTCTCCATCATCCGGCACACCTCCTTGTAAATCCCACATACCTAGCGTTGTTCCAGCAGCATGCCCGTGGTACCCAATCGGATGGGTATAGATGGAAGGTTTAATTCCCTCAGCAATTGCTTGAGCCCGAGATTCTGCCAATACTTGATTTCCGGTTTTCCCTTCTTTAAAATTATTTGTAAAAATATCCTGCAAACGATTTCCTTTTTTGAATGCGGCTTTTAAGTATGCTGGAGCATCTGTTTCTCCAGGCTTAAGGATATAGGCATGTTCTTGTGTATCCGTATTCAACCTTAGGTAGGTAATACCGAAATCAACATGAATAAAATCTCCAGGACGAATTACATTTTCAGTAAAAGTACCTGGGCGCTGAATGTCTACACTTGGGTGAAACCATGTGTCTAATTTTAACTGCTTTATTTTTTCCCTGTACCACCATACTAAATCATCAGTGGTAGTAACGCCAGGCTGAATCACCCTGTCAGAGAAACCTTCAGCGATTATTTCATGAGCGATTCTGACGATTTGAGGATAGATCTCCATTTCTTTTTTTGATCTGGTTTCAAGCCATGCTACTGCAAGTGGTTCTGCCGTAGTTACATTAGCCTGAAGTTTTTTGGGGAGCACCCTCATTATATTATCATAGTCGTTTGCTGTGAGT
Organism: Cyclobacteriaceae bacterium; assembly: GCA_040216665.1. Lineage (GTDB taxonomy): Bacteria > Bacteroidota > Bacteroidia > Cytophagales > Cyclobacteriaceae > ELB16-189. The sequence goes on from JAVJOQ010000010.1 coordinate 846,759, forward strand.
CCATCCACATGACCCCAAATAGGTGCTTTGTTAACACCAATTTTTTTTGGATTTCTTTCTGAAATAATCTTTCCAAGTCTGGCCCATTGATCGGGTTCCTCTTCAGGATTCCAGGCTCTCTTGAACATTTCACCTACATCATACCTTGCTACTGCCAGGTACTCTACTTCAGTACCTTTATCAAACAGTACCAACATAGTTGTTCTACGGGCGGCCATCCATGTAGCGGGCAGAAGTGTTTTAATAACCGGGTCTTCATTGTATTCGCGAGACATGACTATCCACATATCATAACCTTCCCTTTTCATTAATGAGGGCAATAAATTTTTCAAACGGTCATTCAGTAATTCGTCAATTACCTTGGCTTGCTCGCGCTGAGTCAATACGGTAGGGTATTGAGCCTGCACTATAAAAGCAAAAAAAAGGCAGCAAATAGCGATCAGTGATGTCTTATTTATCTTATACATAGTATTTGGTTGTTGTTGATTTGAAATGAGGTCTCTTGCGCTCAAAATATACGCCTAATGATCGCTATTGCACAAATAAATTAGGACCAAGGGATTTGGTAGGGCAAGCTGCTTATGAATCTTTGGGTGGTAATGGTATTATTTGTAGGCAATTACACACCTCTGATCTTTAAGTATTTCGGTGGCTCTGCTTACCTCCGTTCTGGATTTTACGTCATTTAATTTTTCCTTGATACTACTTTCTATTTCTCTCATCTGCATGGATTCAATGAAGCGTTTTACTTCTTCCTTGTCCTCAAGCAATAAGGGTGGTACCGGTGTGGGGTTGTCATTTTCGTCTTTGGCTACCATAGTGAAGTAGGATGTATTGGTGTGCTTTACCAATCCTAGTTTAACATTTTCAGCGATCACCCTTATTCCTACCACCATTGAGGATCTTCCAACATAATTCACAGAGGCCAGTAGAGATACCAGGTCACCTACTTCTACAGGTTGGAGAAACTCCACCCCAACAACAGAGACGGTAACACAGTAATTTCTGGAGTGTTTAGTTGCACACGCAAACGCAACCTTATCCATTAATGATAGTAATATACCACCATGAATTTTTCCGCCAAAATTGGCATACGAAGGAATCATTAATTCCGTGATGGTGGTTTGCGAGTGCTTGACAGGTTTAGGTTGGTTCTTGTCCATAATCTGATTTGTGACCTTCAAATTATATAAAACCCTGATAGATTGAAAGGGCTAAAGTACCTGTTGAGAAGATAGTTTGCCCAATAGCATTCGAAACCGCACAAACATGGCAATAGCAGTAATGGTAAGGCCTATAAGTAGCCCATACCAAATTCCAATACTTCCAAATCCAGCCTTGAAGCCAAGATAGTAGCCAAGGGGCAATCCGATAATCCAATAAGAAATGAAGATGAGAACCGTGGGCATTTTTACGTCTTGTAAACCTCGTAAGGCTCCAGTGCAAACCACCTGTGCTCCATCTGATAGTTGAAAAAAGCCAGCGATTACAATAAGTGGTGAGGCAATAGCGATTACATCTACGTTATCAATATAGATTGTGGGAAGTAGGTTTCTTCCAGCGATAAAGATGATGGCCCAGAGGGTCATGAAAGTGAGAGCGATTAATATAAGTGTGTAAGCCACATCTTTTAGTTTTTCAAAATTGCGTTTTCCTAATTCATGACTTACTCTTATGGTAGCCGCTGAGGCAAGCCCTGATGTAGTCATATAACTAATTGTGGCCAAGTTAATGGCTATCTGATGTGCGGCAAGACTGTTTGTGCCTAACCAACCCATCATGATGGCTGAAAAATCGAAAGCAGCTACTTCAAAAATAAATTGCATTCCTGCCGGTATTCCAATATTCAATAAACGTTTGAAAAGTTTTTTGGAGTAATTTCCTACAGCTAGGCCTGCACGGTAAAGACTAAATTGTTTTGCGAAATAAATGTATCCAGCAATCACCATCATCATCACTATTCTCGAAATCAAAGATCCCCAGCCTGCTCCGTTTAGGCCAAGTGCGGGTAAACCTGCATGTCCATAAATCAAGACATAATTGAGAAGCACATTTAAAGCCACGCTGCCCAACATAATGATCATGGCGACACGGGTGTTTGATAGCCCCTCCATGAATTGACGAAAAGATTGAAAGATTAAAACCGGCATTAGAGAAAATGCAAGAATGGATAAGTAAGGTGTAGCCAGTTGAACTACAGCTTCGGGCTGACCAATTTGATAAAGCAACGGACGACAAAGAAGAACGACTCCTATCAATATTAAACCATTGATAAGTGCAATCATCAATCCGTGCCTCAGCGTGTCGTTAATTTTCGCAACATCATTTTCGCCATGGGCTGTGGCTACGAGGGGAGTAATGGCATAAGAAACACCAATACCAAATAACATCAATAGATTAAAAATAACGTTGGCCAGTGATGCGGCCGCCAAAGAAGTAGCGCCCACATGCCCCACCATTATACTGTCCGTCACACCGACCATTACGTGGCTCAACTGACTTAGCATTACAGGGTAAGCCAATTGCCAGCTTTGTTTAGCGTGTGGGCGATATCTGGCTAATGAAATCAAAATCCTTTAATTCTGGCAAGTTTCAATATTCCTATCACACTTAAGCTATCTGTGATTTCACCACTTTCTACCATTTGTAAGACTTTTTCAAAAGGCAATTTTTTTACAATTAGGTCTGCTTCTGTTTCTTCCAGATTTGATGATCCTTCTTTTAGACCTTCTGCTAAAAATACATGACCAATTTCGTCAGATACAGAGTTGGAGAGGTAAGCCGTTGCGATTTCAGTCCAGTGAGAAGCAGTTAGTCCGGTTTCTTCTTTTAATTCTCTTTTGGCTGATGTTAAATTGTCAATATCCAGGGGGCCACCTCCTTCAGGTATTTCCCATGACCATTGGTCGAGGGTGTAGCGATGCTGGCCTACAATCCATGTATTGTTGTTTTCATCCAAAGGAATAATTCCAATGGCTTTATTTTTAAAATGAACTTTCCCGTAGATTCCATTTCCACCAGAAGGATTAATAACTTGATGCTCATCGAGTTTGATCCAGGGGTTTTCGTATACCTCTTTAATTGAAAGAGTTTTCCAATTATTCTTTTTATTTGAATCCATCTCAGAATGATTAGATCACAAAACTATTCTTTTTATGAGAATAAGTATCTTGCTGTGTGCTTAAGTCTTCCCATACCATTGATTTAGTAGAAGCAGGATGCGATGAGGTTGGTCGCGGCTGCCTCGCAGGGCCAGTGGTAGCTGCAGCTGTAATACTTCCAAAAAACTATTCGCACGATATTCTTAATGACTCGAAGCAATTGAATAAGGAAGAACGATTGTTACTTACTAAAGAAATTCAACGGGACGCTATAAGTTGGGGAATAGCGGAAGTTAGCAATGGGGAAATAGATAAGATCAATATTTTGAATGCTTCTTTTAAGGCCATGCATTTGGCATTGGATAAGTTATCTACGAAACCTGATTTGCTTTTAATTGATGGTAATCGATTTCAGCCATATGGCAATTTAAAATTTGAATGTGTTATCAAAGGGGACGCCACTTACTTAAGCATAGCAGCAGCATCAGTATTGGCGAAGACATACCGCGATGAATTGATGGCGAAACTTTCTGAAGACTACCCCGGTTATGCGTGGGAAAGTAATGTAGGGTACCCGACTGAAGAGCATAGAGATGGGATTAGGAGTTTGGGCATAACACCATTTCATAGAAGAAGTTTTCAGCTCTTACCTTCGCAATTGGAGCTCTTTGACTGACATTAATTAGTTTTGTTTATGGCCGTTAATTTCTTTAAGAAGAAAATAGACACTTTTGACTACGATCAGCAACGTAGTTGTAAAAATTGTGGCCATAGCTATAAAGGTCGCTTCTGTAACAAATGTGGTCAAAAGGTTATTGAGTCTAATGAACGAACAGTTTCTTATTTCATTGGACATATATTTAATGCCTTCACATTCGTTGATGGTAAATTTTGGAATAGTGTAAAATCTCTAATTCTTCGCCCGGGCCAGATGTCCCTTGATATTTCTGAGGGTAAAGACAGGCCTTACATGAAACCTGTTGGATTATTTTTCGTAGGAAATTTGATCTATTTTCTCTTTCCTATTTTTCAGACCTTTGATACGAATTTATATTCTCAAATGGATTACATGGTTTATAGCGATATGTTGTCTATTTCTGAAATCGTTGAAAACAGAGTGGCGCTGGAAGGGACAAGTCTTGAGATATTCGCAGATAAATATGCCAACACATCACGTGAAATTTCTAAAACTGCTCTAATTCTATTTGCAATTTATTTCTCACTAATTATTTCTCTTATCAATTTTTCAAGAAGAAAGCTTTTTTCAGATCATATTCTGTTTGGTTTGGAGTTGTCAAGTTTTGTGATCCATTATTTAACAATTTTATTGGGAGTTGTGCTCTGGGGAATGGGTCTTATTTTGTCACTTTTTTATGATAGAGTAAATCTTATACGGGATGACATCTTCTTTTTTGTGGCTATCCCAATTTTTCTTTATGCTTTAGTAAGAGGAATAAGAACTTTTTATAAAGTTTCTTGGCTTGTTAGTAGTCTGAAATCGCTGATATCCTTAGTAGGCTTGGTGATTTCAATTGAATTGTACCGCCTCTGCGTTTTTGCATTAACGATGTTACTACTATAACACCACTAGTTATGTGCCTAATTTTTCTATCGATCAAGAATCATCCAAAATACAAACTGATAGTAGCTGCTAACCGTGATGAGTTTTATCAACGTAAAACTGCTGCTGTATCAGAATGGCATGATCATCCTGATGTAATTGGTGGTAGGGATATGGAAGCGCAGGGCACATGGATGGCAATGACAAAGGGAGGAAAGATAGGTATGGTTACTAATTATCGTGACCTGAATAATATTAATCCCAAAGCTCCAACTCGTGGGTTGTTGGTAACAGATTTTCTTTTTAATAATGTCCAGGCTGAACCTTACTTAAAAGATGTTCACTTAAAAGCACCTCAGTATAATGGGTTTAACCTGGTCCTTGGATCGATTGATGAGCTGTACTATTACTCCAACTACCAATCCAAGATTATCCAGATGAATGAAGGTTTTTATGGATTGAGTAATCACTTATTGGATACCCCATGGCCAAAGGTAAAGCGAGGGAAAGAGAAGATGAAGCCTGTTCTTTCGCAAGCGGACCTTTCTCCTGATGCTCTTTTTGAAGTATTAACTGATGAAAAAATTGCTCCAGACAATCAACTTCCTGATACTGGATTGGATATAGAACGAGAAAGGGCATTGTCTGCGATGTTTATCAAATCACCAAACTATGGCTCTCGTTGTTCTACCGTGGTGTTAGTGGACAATGATAATAACGTTTCCTACATTGAACGCGTGTATGATCTTGAAACGTTCGAGCATACTGAAAAGGAGTTCAAGTGGAAAGTATAATGTTATTCTATTATAAAACGCGTGAAACTCCCGTTGGAGCTCTTAATACTATATACCCCTGATGGAAGTCCTCTTGTATCAAGTTCATCACCATCCTGAATTTTTAACACCATTTGTCCCATACTATTGAAAACTGCAAAGGAGCCCTTATAGTTAAGAGCTGCAGTTGCTGATCGGGCAATAGGGTTAGGGTAAACTATTATTTGTGATGGAGTGCTTAAGTCTATTCTCGCTATCTCTGAGAAAGACACAGTGCCATCAAAATCAGTTTGCTTTAAGCGGTAGTAGGAAACACCTGGATAAGGTTGTTGATCAATGTAATGATACTCCCTTCGTTCATGGGTTGTTCCGGCTCCATTCACAGTTCCGATTTCCATGAACTCCGTTCCTGAGGTCGAGTGTTCTAACGTAAAGTAGTCGTTGTTAAGCTCCGATAAAGTAGTCCATGATAATTCTACCTTATTACCAAGTGGCTTGGCGACAAATTCAAGCAACTCTATTGGAAGGGGATTAGCGGAAGTTGTGGAGGCCAAAGTAAATGGGCTAAAAGAGGTTACTGCACCGGATGTAACAATGGTTCCAGTAGCGGCATTACCAGTTGTTCCTCCATTTCCATGATTTACCCATGAAGACCCATTCCATCTTGTTACTCTTAATGTAGAGAGATCTCCTATGTAAGTGCCTGTACAATCTGCTGAGTTCCAGCTTAAGGTGACAGTTACATTTGAACCTCCGACAGCTGGTGTTCTATCTAAAGTCCAAAACTCACAGGAACTCACGGAATAAAATGAAGGATCATAAGTTGAAGCATCACCAAATGCCTGTGAGGTATGAAAGTATTCAGCAGTGAAGGCATGGCTGCTATTGGATGGTGCAGATATGGCAATTGTTCTAAAAATACCATTGTCACCTGTTGGGAATACGAACGCATCGTTTCCAACTTTAATAACTGGCCCGTCAATGTGGCTTGTATTAGACCCACCTGATGAAGTTGCATTGTCAGCAAAACTCAGGATGTTAATAGCATCAGTATGGAGAATACCTGATGTGAATGTTGCGCTGGTTGTGACAGAAATACTTGTATTGAGCGTTACTGTGTTTGATGCTTTATTCAGTTGCAATCTTCTGAAGATCGGAGCAGCCGCACCGCTTCTATTGATCGTTTGTGAGTTGTTGCCTGTGAATACGGCTGTACCGTTATTGGCGCCAAAGGTGATGATTGACGCTCCGTTTACAGTGACGTTGCCCTGAAAATTACTGGGCTGGTTGTACGCAGGTTGTATGTTTCCCGCAACTTGATTGAAAGTAACGTTACCAACAAAATCATCCGATGCGTTGTTGGCCAACCTGAAAGTACCCGATGCATTATTGATAAAAGTTGTAGCTCCGTTAAATGTATTGCCTCCATAATTCGAGTCTGTATTATTATCTGTTTTAGTAAAGGAGGCGGTTCCATTGAATACTGAATTTTGTAAGAAGACCCTGGGGGCAACAACGGTAAGGTCCCCATCCCATGTGGTGATGTCGTCCAATCGAAATGTGGCATTACCAGTCAAGGTAATATTTTGTGCAGTTGCACCAGTCTGGGTGAATCGCTCTAATCGTAATTCACCATTGGAAAATCCTGTTCCACCAACGGCTATTGCTTTAGTATTGGCCAAAATCGATGAACCTGCCGCATTCTCAGAAAAATATATTCCTGTGCCATTAGTACTGTTTACTGTAAGATTTCCATTAAAGGCTGTTACTCCATTATACGCAGTTCTAATGTAGGAAGTCCCCGTATTGGTAAGAATAACATCACCATTGTATGTACTTCCGGAGTTTAATTCCAATAGCACATCTGCACTTCCTGAATTGGTAATTGTTGTAGTTCCATTGAACGTGTTGCCTCCATTTGTTCGGAGAACACCTGAACCGCTATTTGTAATATTAGCCGTTGAATTAAAAATATTATTGCCCGTGCCTTGATTTATTCCGGCACCTGTCTTTTGTAAAGTGGCTGTGCCGTTGTAAGTGGCGCCATCGAGATACAATTGAGGGGCACTGAAGTTAATATTTCCGCCAAAACTGGATGAAGGGCCAACACGCAAAACTGCTGTTCCAGTTAGGGTCAGACTCTGCGCGGTTGCTCCTGCTTGTGAGAAACGATTGAGTCTTAAATCACCATCAGAGAACCCTGATCCTCCAACACTAATTGTCCTTCCAGCAGCTAGAGTAGATGTTCCATTGGCACTCGAACTGAAATATATACCACCACCAAAAGTGGAGTTGACAATAATATTTCCGTTGAACACCGTACCGGGTGTATTGTCCGCCATGCGAATGGTGGAAGATCCTGTATTGGTAAGGGTGAGGTCTCCATTAAATGTATCTAAAACAGATAAACCACTTCTTATCCAACCAGTACCTGAGTTGGCAATGGTTGTTGGTCCATTAAAAATATTGCCACCGCTACTGTCATCATTTGTTGCTCCAGTTTTTTCCAGGTAGGTAGTGCCATTATAGGTGGCTCCATCCAGTGCGATTTCTGGTGCGCGAAAATCTAAATTACCATTGAATTGAGACACAGGTCCGATGCGAAGCAATGCAGTTCCTGTTAAAAGAAGCGTTTGTGGTGCCGCCCCGATCTGTGTAAACCTTCTTAATCTTAATTCTCCGCTGCTGTATCCTGAGCCACCCACCAAAAGGGAAGTACCGGTGGCGAGTGTGGCGTCACCATTATTAGTGGCTGCAAAATATACCCCACCACTTCCTAATGTTGAGTTGAAAGTAATATTACCGTTGAATTGATTGCCAGGTGTGTTGTAGGCAAGGTGTATTATGTTGGAACCAGTATTGGAGACAGTCAGGTTGCCGTTGAAAATATCTGGAGATGTATTGGCCGTCATGAGATAACCACTGCCCGAATTGGTTAATGAAGTAGTGCCATTAAAAATGTTTCCCCCATTTCCTGCATCATTATTGGCTCCATTCTTTTCTAGAGTTGCGGTTCCATTAAATGTAGTACCATTGAGTAATAGTCTTGGTGATGAAAAATTGACATTGCCGCCAAAGGTGGAAGTTGGCCCAAGCGTAAGTGTTGCAATGCCGGTTAGGTTTAAAGTTTGTGCTGTTGCGCCTATTTGGGTAAATCGGTGAAGTCTCACATCTCCACTTATCACTCCAAATCCTCCAACACTGATTGTGCGGGTGGCTGCGAGCGTTGCTGTTCCGTTGCCACTGTTACAGAAATAGATACCTCCTCCAAAAGTTGAGTTGAGCTCAATGTTTCCGTTGAATTGGTTTCCAGCTGAATTATTGGCCAAGCGAATTGTTGAGGCACCTGAGTTAACAATTGCAAGTGTGGTATTAAAAATATCAGGGTCTGTATTTCCCGTTAGTAAATACGAATCTCCGGAATTAGTAAGGATAGTAATGCCATTAAATATATTTCCTCCTATACCATCATCATTGGTTGTACCGGTTTTTTCAAGCTGAGCACCTCCATTGAATGTAGTGCCGTTGAGTAAAAGTCTTGGCGATATAAAAGTTACATCACCAGTGAATGTTGTACTGGGCCCTAGCTGCAATAGGGCACCTCCTGTAAGTGTTAAGTTTTGTGGAACTCCGACAGCTGCTTGAGTCATGCGTTGAAGCCTGAGCTGACCGGTGTTAAAGCCAGATCCGCCTATTGATAGTACTGAAGCTGCGCCTAAAGTAGAAGAGCCTCCGGCTGCATTGCTAAATAATATACCGTTGGCACTTCCGATGTTGTTAAAAGTTATATTATCGTTAAACTGATTTCCTGCAGAATTGTGTGCCAGATAAAGCCAATTGCTACCAGAATTAGTAACTGTAAGTGGACTATTGAATATATCCGGATTGGTGTTTCCGAGCATAAGATATCCGCTTCCAGAGTTTACAATGGTGGTGTTCACGCCATTGAAAATATTTCCCCCTGTGCCGGCATTATTGGTAGCTCCATTTTTCTCTAGGTAAGTAAATCCGTTATAGGTGCAGCCGTTGAGAACTAGCTGTGGAGCTATAAATGAAACCGCCCCATTAAAGGTGGAGCCATTTCCAATGCGTAGCCTTGCTGTTCCCGTTAGGGTTAGCATTTGACCAGTTGTACCTACTTGTGTGAATTGATCTAGTCTTAGGTCTCCTGAAGAAAATCCCAACCCTCCTAAAACAATTGTTTTAGTATCTGCTAATGTAGCCGTTCCAACATTTTCACTGAAGTAAATGCCATTCCCGCTGGTGCTATTGACCACTATGTTTCCATTAAATGCTGTTGCCCCACCATATGCAACTCGAATATTTGAAGTTCCTGCGTTGGTAAAGGTGACATCACCATTATAAGTACTTCCTGAATTTAATTCAAGGAGAATATCTGAATTGGAATTGTTGGTGATGGTGGTAGTGCCGTTAAAAGTATTTCCTCCATTGGTTCTTAATACACCAGTGCCATTGTTTACAATTGTAGTTGTACTGGCAAATGTGTTATTGCCAGTGCCACCATCTCCGGTAGCTCCGTTTTTCTCTAAATAAGCTGTTCCATTGTAAGTAGCTCCATTGAGATATAGACTAGGTGCAGTGAAACTAACATCACCACCAAAGGTTGAGCCGGGGCCTATTCTAAAAGAAGAACTTGATGGTGAAAGATTTATCACCATCCCTACGTTTCCTAATTGTGTAAACCCTTCAATGTATAGATCGCCAGATGTAAATCCACCACCTCCAATGCTGATGGTATTTCCGGCACTCATAGTGGAGCTTCCACCTGCTGCATCGCTGAATCTGATACCTAAACCTGATGTGGAATTGAGCGTAACATTACCATTAAATTGGTTGCCTGCTGAATTATACGCAAGGTGGATAAGTGAGCTACCTGTATTGTTTACTGTGAGGTTAGAATTAAAAATATCAGGGTTTGTACTACCAGTTCTTAGGTCACCTGATCCTGAATTGGTGAGTATCGCTGTATTATTGAATGTATTGCCTCCTGTTCCGGCATTGTTAGTAGATCCGGTTTTTTCTATCGTGGTAAGAGATTGAAATACACATCCATTGAGAAACACCTCGGGAGATATGAAAGTGACATCTCCATCAAATTCAGAGTCAGGTCCTATTCTTAGGGTTGAACTACCAGTAAGGGTTAAATTATTTGCGATTGCTCCAACTTGATTCAGTCTGTATAAATTTAAAGAGCCGCTAGAGTAACCACTTCCGATAGATATGGAGCCGTTTAGGGTTGATGTAGCTGAAGCGCTTGCATTGAATGTAATGCCTGATGTATTTGCATTGGAGACAACTATGTTGCCATTGTAAGTGGAGGTACCATTTTGCCCCATCGTAATTGCTGTTGCGGCATCTGTGTTGGTCATATTGATAGTGACTAAGCCGGCATAAGTTGCGGACGAGCCGCCACCATTAAGCAGTCGGTGATCACTTCTGATTGAGCCGACACAATTGAATGTTACATTACCGCCAAAAGAAATATTTGTGTTGGCTCCTTCTGCAATAAGATACGACCAGTTATCGCTACCTCCAGATTTGTTGCTATTAATAATCACATCCGTAGCAAATGTTGTGGTTTGTGCATTGTGATTGTGGCCAAAATAAATTCTGTAGCTCCCCGTATTGTTGAATGTGGTAAGCGCGTTAAACTGATCGCTGTTTCCATTGCCCGTCATTAAATACCCACTGCCACTGTTGGTAATAGTTGTAACACCATTAAAAATATTGCCACCACTACCGGCATCATCATTAGCTCCTGTTTTTTCAATGGTAGCTGTTCCAGCGACAGTAATTCCATCCAAAAACAGGCGTGGTGATGCAAATGAAACATTGCCACCAAATTGAGTGGACGGGCCCAAGTTTAGGCGTGCAGTACCCGAAAATGTATTGAGTGTTTGTGCAGTGGCACCTGTTTGTGTAAATCTGTATAAGCCAAGGGTACCTGCATTGAATCCACCTCCTCCAATGGTGATAGTACGGGTGGCAGCTAAAACAGAGCTAGCTGATGCTGTTGTGTTAAAAAATATTCCATTAGCTCCTCCGCTGCTGCTTACTAAGATATTTCCATTGTAGGTAGACGTTCCATTTGTACCAAGGCTAATAGATGTTGAACTATTCGTGTTAGTCAGATTAACCGTCAGGTCTCCGGTATAAATCGCAGTACTACCATTCCCTTGTAAAATTCTGTGATTGCTTTGTAGAGCACCTGAACAATTGATCGTTACATTTCCTCCAAAGGAAACATTGGTATTACTTCCTTCTGCTATTAAGTACGACCATGCATCTGTGCCCCCTGATTTGTTGGATGAGATGGTAAGGGTTGAGGCAAATGTTGTGGTTTGTCCGGAGTGATTGTGAGCAAAATAAAATCGGTCGCTACCATTATTATTAAAAGTAGTAACTCCATTGAACTGATCGCGATTGCCGTTTCCTAGTAGAACATATCCAGCACCAAGATTAGTGATCGTAGTTGTGTTGTTAAATATATTATTACCAGAACTTGCATCATTGTTGCCATCTGTTTTTGAAACATTGACAGTGCCGTTAAATGTTGATCCATTAAAAAATACCCTTCCTGTAATCCCTGAAATATTAGCGCTAAATGTTGTTCCATTAAAGGTGGTTGTGAGTAAGGTGTTTAAAAGAACTGTGGCTGCAGCTCCACTGTTAGAAATAACTCCAGTAGTAAATGTGTTTGTACCTGTAGTCGTAAGGTTGAACCCAAGCAGATCAATTGTCCCTGAATACCCACTAATGGTAATACCAGCAACATTGGGTGCGATATTTAGATTGCAGTTTCCATTGCTCCCACCTACTCCATTAAAGATGACCTGATCAGCCGGCCCAGGCACTGAAGCCCCACCAGCTCCTCCAGAGGTAGCTGACCAATTGGATGAGTTGTTCCATACTCCTGGTACGGTGGCCACCCAATATCGCTGGGCCATAGCTCCCCATGTAAGAAATACTAATATCAATGTGGTAATTATTCTCATAAAACTTCGAATAAGGCCTGAATTCAAATAAAGCATCAAAATTAATCTTAATCCCGGATATCTTCGACTTGTAACTTTATTTGGATAATCGAAACTTAAATGACCTCCGGCTGAGAATCTGGCAATTTTAGGCTTTCAAAATATCAGACGAATAGAGGCGGATTGGGCAATTACAGTTAAATGGTAACAAATGGCCATTTTTTACGTCTAAAGACCAGTAGCTTTTGCTAGAATGATAAAAACCTCCTTCTTTTTCCAGACTTTTGGAGATTAGCACCTCAATACGATAACCGGGATGACCAAAATAATCGAGACCACAAATATTTCACGTATTTATAAAATGGGAAACAATACTGTCCGTGCCCTACAGGATGTTTCAATAACCATTAACAAAGGCGAGTATGTGGCCTTTATGGGGCCTTCAGGATCGGGAAAGTCAACGCTAATGAATATTGTGGGATGCCTAGATACACCTACAGGAGGTTCATATGTCCTCAATGGGCAACAGGTGAGTGATATGACAGAAAATGAGTTGGCGGAAATCAGAAATAAGGAAATCGGATTTGTGTTTCAAACATTTAATCTCTTGCCGCGAGCTTCAGCACTAGAAAATGTAGCACTTCCGCTGGTATATGCTGGATATGGTCGTTATGATAGAGAAGAGAAAGCTATGGAAGCTTTGGAAAACGTAAATCTGGCGGATCGCTATCATCATAAACCAAATGAATTGTCTGGCGGGCAGCGACAAAGGGTAGCCATAGCACGAGCACTTGTGAATAATCCTTCAATCATTTTGGCGGATGAGCCTACGGGTAATTTGGATTCCAAAACATCTTATGGCATTATGGCCTTATTTCAGGAGCTACATGACAAAGGCAATACCATTATAATGGTGACCCATGAGGATGACATTGCTCATTATGCACATCGCATTATACGCCTGAAAGATGGATTGGTAGAGTGGGATAAGAAAAATGAGAACGTAACCAGAAGCGCGGCTGCTGCCGTTGTTTGATATTCCCGTTGAACTCAATTGGGTTAGGGGCATTCGATCTTATCTGCGAGCTTTAACCTGCCGAAATTGAAAAGAGCTTATGAAAATTTATACCAAAACAGGTGATAAAGGAGATACCGCTTTATTTGGCGGTAAACGTATTTCAAAAGGAGAGTTGCGTATTGAATGCTATGGAACGGTGGATGAACTGAATTCCTATGTGGGATTATTGCGCGACCAGGAAGTAAATAAAAAAAGGAAGGAAGTGCTTGTCGAAATTCAGGACCGATTGTTTACCGTAGGATCTATACTGGCTACAGAACCAGGCAACACCAAAGTAAAAATACCACCACTCTCCGAAAATGATATCACTTACCTGGAGCAACAAATCGATGCCATGGAAGCTGATTTGTCACCCATGAAATCTTTTGTGCTTCCGGGTGGGCATCCTTCAGTTTCATTTGGCCACATCACCAGAACAGTTTGTAGGAGGGCGGAGCGCATAACTATCCGATTGAATGAGGCGGAGGAGGTGGCTCCATTGGTGATTACCTACCTTAACAGATTGTCAGATTATTTTTTTGTGCTTTGTAGAAAGATGACAAAAGAATTAAACGCAGAAGAAACCCCATGGCAGGCCAGAATGTAACTGATATTAAGCTCCGTGAGAGTTATGGGCAACTAATGGTTGCCCCTCATCATCAATTATCTGTAACCACCCCTTGTACTTTTTAAGTGTGTTTTCTTCTTTCGACTTAGAGGGGTCATAAGGATTTTTGTACTGCACTACCTTTACCTTACAAAAAGCACCCTCACATTCACCCATAGTAGAAATTTCTGAGTAAAGTTCGTCAGCTGTTTCTATAATAGTGGCATCGGCATAAGGGCTTATCCTTATGGAAGCAATTTTTTCTCTTGGATGAATCATGTTTCCCTTAGCCTCACCATAAAATTCCATCCATGAAGTAAGAATAAATCCTTTGTTTTTGATTTCTTCCACTGAAATCCATCCCTGGAAGTTGCCACTCAAAATACGGACATGTTCATTTTGCTGGCGATCAAAAGTTAAGTGATATCGATCATCTGATGTTTCGAAATAAGTATCGATAGATAAAAGCTGCGGGCGGATATGGGCACCCGTTATGGTCGAGGTCATTAAGGTATCAATATCATCTATTATAGAGCCAGGAGGATTAAGCGGGGGACCGGGTAAAATTTTCCCCTTGAATTCCCCATTGGGGACTTCATAGAATGTGAATCCATCCTCAGGCAGAAAAATAATTCGCTCATAAGGAACGATTTTTTGAAGGGAGTCCCCGGGGGCTAGAAAGCCTCCCTGATCTCGCTGAGCCACAGCGGGAACGATTGCACATAAAAGCAATCCACAAAAAGCACTCTGAAATCGATGAGGCATGATTAATTCAAAATGAATGAATAAACTTATGGATTGAGGGGAACAACAAATGTGCCTTAATCGTTAAAAAGTTATTCAATTTCTCCTAACGTTTGTTAGGTGTGTATTCTCATAAAAAAGTATCTTGCGACCGTTCAATAATAAGTACTTAAAAAATGGTAGATCTAGACAAAATAACCATCCAGAAGACGGAAAAAACGAGGATAAGTGAGGTGGATTTTGAAAATATTCCCTTTGGGAAGGTGTATTCAGATCATATGTTCCTTGCTGATTACAAAAATGGTCAGTGGAATAACTTTAGGATAGTCCCTTATGGCTACATGCCAATTAGTCCGGCAACTCCTGCCATTCATTATGGCCAATCCATTTTTGAAGGGTTGAAGGCTTATAAAAATGATAAAAATGAAGCGCTGGTATTTCGTCCATTAGCTAACTGGGAAAGAATGAATGTTTCAGCTGAGCGTATGTGCATGCCAACTATACCTGAAGAATTATTTATGGAGGGTATGAATTCTTTATTGGAATTGGATAGGGAGTGGATCCCCACTGCTCCGGGAAGCTCGTTATATATTAGACCGTTTATGTTTGCGGCTGACGAATACATTGGAATTCGTCCATCAGACAATTTCACCTTTATGATTATCACTTGCCCTGTAGGGGCTTACTATTCTACACCTGTAAAAGTGAGAATTGAAACACACTACACACGTGCGGTAGAAGGGGGTACAGGATTTGCCAAGGCGGGAGGAAACTATGCTGGCGCTTTATACCCCGCAAAACTTGCACAAGAGGAAGGTTATCATCAATTGATTTGGACTGATGGAAAAGAGCACAAATACATAGAGGAGTCAGGGACAATGAACGTGATGTTTGTAATTGACGATACTTTGGTAACTCCTTCCATCGGAGATTCCATCTTAAAAGGTATCACCAGGGATAGTGTATTGTCACTTGCCCGTGAGTGGGGAATGAAAGTAGAAGAAAGGAAAGTATCCGTTGAAGAATTAATAGATGCGCTGAAAAATGATCGTGTGAAGGAGGCTTTTGGAGCCGGAACTGCCGCGACAATTGCACAGATTGAGTTGATTGGCCATGAAGGCCATGATTATTATCTGCCCCCGGTTGAAGGTAGGGAGTTTTCTAATAAAGTTTTCAAAGCGCTTGACGCCATGAAGCGTGGCCTATCTGATGATCCCTTTAATTGGATTTATAAAATCTAATTGACAGGCCATCGTTCATCTTATAATCCATGGTAGCGGGTTATATTTAAGGGTGAGATCGATTGTTATTGGCCTAATTTTTTTTCTTGTCGGGTGGGTTGGCTTATCAGCCCAGCCCCAACTTGCTCTTTTAAAGAAAGATCAAGTTATTAACCGATTTAAAGAGGGAGAATACATCCGGTTTCAGAGGAAGGGAAGTGATGAGTTTATAAGGGCTGTAATTACCGGAATTCATCCTGGATATTTTATGGTTAGCGAGGATACAATTTATCATTACCAGGTAAGCAGAGTTGATATAAGAGGTAGAACAATACCGGGTTTCAAGGTTGCTTCAATTGGAAAAGCATTGATTTTGGCGGGAGTTTCTTTGGTCGCCATTGATGTATTTAATACGCTGGTTATTCGTGATACATACTATGAAATAGAAAAAGGAGTGGCTACAGCTTCGATAGGTTTGGTGACTACGGGTGGATTACTACAAGTATTTAATAATAATTACTTCAAAATAGGAAGGAAGAGAAAGCTGGCCAGTCTCAATCTTAGATAAACCATCGGCAAGTGACCTATTTCATTATCTTTGAAAAAATTTGAACTATGACTATAGAACAGTTGAAAGACTGTAGGGCCCGTGTAACGGCCTTGAGGAGGTATCTTTGACTACGATCGTAAGATTGCAGAGATAAAAGACGAAGAGTTAATCACCCACCAGGCAGATTTCTGGAACAACCCTAAAGAAGCGGAGGTGTTGCTGAAAAGCATACGCTCAAAAAAACTCTGGACGGATGAGTTTACGGATGTCAATAAGCAATTCGAGGACTTGGAGGTGCTTAATGAGTTTCATGAGGCGGGAGATGTAACGGAAGAAGAGCTCGATAAAGAATACGCCAAAGTACACGAAGCTATTGAGGACCTCGAGTTTAAACGTATGCTAAGCAAAGAGGAGGATCAGCTGAGTGCCATGATTGAGATCAATCCTGGTGCAGGGGGTACGGAGAGTATGGACTGGGCTGATATTCTAAACCGTATGTACATCATGTGGGGCGAGAAATCGGGATATGGTGTAAAGCAGGTCAGTTATCAATCGGGTGAGGTGGCTGGAATTAAATCTGCAACATTGGAAGTGGATGGACCATTTGCTTATGGCAAATTAAAATCTGAGCTCGGAGTACATCGTCTGGTACGCATCTCTCCTTTTGATTCCAACCAAAGAAGGCATACTTCATTTGCATCAGTGTTTGTTTATCCTGTGGTGGATGATACTATCAACATTGAAATCAATCCTGCCGATATTGAGTTGCACACTTCCCGCTCCGGGGGTGCTGGTGGTCAGAACGTGAATAAAGTAGAGACTAAAGTGCAGCTGACGCACAAACCTACGGGTATTGTGATTGTATGTCAGGTGGAAAGATCGCAGCATGCCAATAGGGAAAAGGCAATGCAGATGATGAAATCTCGTTTGTACCAGTTAGAAATTGACAAAAGAAATTCTGAGCGCGATAAAGTGGAGGCAGGGAAAATGAAAATCGATTTTGGTTCTCAGATCAGAAATTATGTACTCCATCCTTATAAGTTGGTGAAGGATGCCCGCACAGGTGTCGAACGCCATGATGCACAAAACGTGTTAGATGGTGATCTGGATGAATTCATTAAGGCCTATTTGCTGAGTGCCCAGGACACTTCGCCAAAACAATGAGTGGAAGTGAGGTAAGAAAAAGTACTTACTCCTTTCAATTTTGGTTATTGTGTACAAGCTCACTGATGTTTTTTGCGAGCTTCAACATGATCATTCCTGAATTGCCCTCGTACCTTACCAGTCTTGGTGGTGCTGAGTATAAGGGGTTAATCATCTCTTTGTTTACAATCACGGCCATGTTGTCCCGCCCTTTTAGTGGCAAGCTAGCAGACAGTGTGGGCAGAGTACCCATTATGATGGTGGGTTCTATTGTATGCTTTATTTGTAGCGCCTTTTATCCTGTGCTTACCGGTGTGATTGGTTTTTTCTTATTGCGATTCATTCATGGGTTTTCAACCGGATTTACACCCACAGGCCAAACAGCTTACCTCTCGGATATCGTGCCGGCCAACAAGAGGGGAGAGGCCATGGGGTTTTTAGGAACAGCCGGAACAATAGGGATGGCTGGGGGGCCCGCATTAGGAGGAACCATTACCAATCAAATATCGCTAGATGCCATGTTTTATTGTTCTTCCTTTTTTGCTCTAAGTTCAATCTTAATTCTTGTGGGAATAAAAGAAACTCTTCCAGCCAAAAAGAAATTTTCTCCATCCTTACTTAAAGTAAGTAAGGATGATCTGTTTGAGCCCAAAGTATTGATGCCTTGTTTGGTGATGGGACTCTGTGCTTTTTCATTTGGAACAGTTTATACTGTTATTCCTGATTTTGGAGAATTTGTGGGTATTAGAAACAAAGGATTGCTTTTTACCTATTTCACGTTGGCTTCTTTGCTGGTTCGATTTATTGGAGGCAAAGCTTCTGATGTATATGGACGTGCACAAGTGTTGAAATTTTCTACGATTTTAATTACGTCTGCTATGCTCATCATAGGAACAGCAACATCCGGACTTGCTTTATCAATAGGTGTTTTTTTATATGGATTAGGACATGGCATTACTGCACCAACATTACTCGCATGGGCATCGGACCTAAGTGATGATAAGAGGAGGGGGAGAGGGCTAGCCTCACTCTACATTTTTATGGAGATAGGAATTGGAGTGGGAGCATTCACATCCGGGCTTATGTATGGCAACGATGCCTCCAATTTCATAACAACGTTTTTCGTCTGTGCATTATTAAGCGGAACAGCATTTGTATATTTAATAACGAGAAGGACTCCGCTGAGTGTTCAACCCAATAAGACATGAAATCAAAAATTTTAATTCTCTTTTTTATTGCGTGCCTTGGGGAACTTGTGGCCGTAGCAATGGAAATAGAGCAGTTGCAATGGTTGTTTAAGCCGCTTATTATGGTGGTGCTGGGCGCATATTATTACGCTCAATCAACTCCATCTACTGCTATGGCTAAGACCGTAGTGGCTGCAATTATTTTTTCATGGATAGGTGACGTTTGCCTGATGTTCCAAGGTACTAACGAATTGTATTTTATGGCTGGCCTTGGGGCTTTCCTTCTAGCTCACGTTTGCTACATAGTTGCTTATTCTCAACACCTAGAAGAAAGAGAAGGATTCGGATTGAATGGAGTTCAAAAATTCAGATTCTCATTGCCCATTGTGCTGGCCGGCACCGGGCTCATTACAATACTTTATAACCATTTAGGAGGCCTTAAAATACCTGTAACAATATATGCTATTGTATTAATCGTGATGACTTTGCAGGCACTTTTCCGCTATGGGTATACCCATACAATCAGTTTTTGGTTTGTCTTTGTCGGAGCCATATTATTTATGATTTCTGATTCTTTAATCGCAATAAATAAATTTCTGTCATCATTTGAATTGGCTGGGTTAGCCATCATGGCCACCTACATGCTTGCTCAGTTTTTAATCGTTAGAGGATTGGTATACCATTTTGAAGAATAAAAAAGGCGAATTAAACTAATCCGCCTTTTTTGGTGTGCATATACTAACTAAACTATCCTTCAATTTTTCTAATCTTCCCACTCCCAGAAGAATGGTTATTCACATGATTGGGGCTGCCTTTGTAGCGAACGCTTCCACTGCCAGTTATTCTTGCATCTAGCTCGCTTTTTACATTGATTTCAACATCGCCTGAGCCTGTAATATTTACTTCACATCGTTCTGCTACTAAATCTTGAGCCAGTAGTTTTCCTGATCCAGAAATACTTGCCTTTACTAAATTTGCTCTTCCGGCAGCAAGCACTTTGCCTGATCCGGACATGCTGAACCTTGCTGTACCTTCTATTGCATTGGCAATGTATACTTTGCCTGAGCCACTGACTCTGCTATCCAAATCCCGACAATTGCCTTTTACTCTTAAGTCACCAGATCCAGAAACATTAGCTTCTAAATCTCCATTGATATCTACCTGAAGTTCCATCGAACCTGAACCTGAAATTCTTAAATCAAGATTTTCAGATTTAATAGTTGTTTCAGCAAGTAAATCACCAGACCCACTCAAGTAGATGGCATCAATATTTTCAACTGTGATATAAACATTGACGCGATCTCGAGAGTCATTGCCCCATGAAAACCAGCTATTATTGTCTCTGTTTTCAATGATCAGACGATCTCCCTTTAAATAAGTTTCGACCTCTCTTAATGTTTCATCATCTCCTTCGATTACTATTTTTTGTGGACTACCTTGTCTTAAGTATAATTTGCCAGACACCCGATATGATATTTCTCTGAATGTGCTTACGTCCCTCGTTTCTTTTGTCTGTGCAAAAGAAACACTTGAAATCATTAATCCGGCCAAGATCAGCATTGCAATTGTTCTCATAACTAATTAATTATTGCTTTTATAAGAGGTTCTTTACTTTGAAATATGGCTTTAAGACTCCCAAAGTATTACATAGGTTGCACCAACTTACATCTTTGTACTTATAATTGAGTGAATTGAGTAATTAATGCTGTCAATGGACGAATTCACGTACTTAACTGTTGAGGGTACAACAGAAGGCCTTTATAAAGAAAAGGGGAGCAAATTTATTTCTTTTGTCTTTCCTGTGGTGTCTGAAGAAGAGGCCAAAGCTCATTTGGTGGAACTAAAGAAACAATTTCATGATGCCAGACATCATTGTTTTGCATGGATAATTAGCCCTGATAAATCGCTCTATCGAGCCTCTGATGATGGTGAACCCAATCATTCAGCAGGAGATCCAATCCTGGGGCAGCTCAGATCAAAAAACCTTACCAATGTAATGGCGGTAGTGGTTCGATATTTTGGAGGAACCAAGTTAGGCGTGGGAGGATTAATCGTTGCTTACCGATCAGCCACTCAAGATGCACTTGAAAAAGCCATAATTGTGGAAAAAGAAATTGCCGAGAACGTCACCTTGAAATACAGTTATGCGTATACATCTGAAGCCATGCGTTTGGTTAAGGATTTTGATCTATCCATTCTGTCGCAGGACTTTCAATTGGAATGTTCACTTCAAACTTTAATAAAGTTGAAATGGAAAGAAGGTTTTGTGGAGAAGATCAGACTATTGAATGCTACTGGAACGTCAATAAATATAGAATGGTCAAAATAACTCCAAAGAAAATGAAGACTAGTATTGTATTGATCTTGCTAATGGGAGTATTTACTTTCTCCTTCTCTCAATCCACAAATAAGGTATATGTATGCACTCCTTGTGGTTATGATTGTGACAGTACAGAATACGATTCCCCCGGAACCTGTAGCACATGTGGGATGGCCTATGTGGAGAAATCAACAGTTAATTTTGATAATATCACGTTTGTTGAGATGTGCGACAGGCTAAAAAAGAATAAGGATGTTTTGTTGTTGGATGTACGCTCTCCTGGTGAGTTCTCAGGAGAAAATACATCAGTACCATCGTTTGGTCATTTTAAGGGCGCGGTAAATATTAATGTCAGCGAATTACCTTCCAGACTAAGTGAATTGAAAGCATACAAGGATAAAGAGATAATTGTCTATTGTTCGCATAGTCATCGAAGTCCTCGGGCAACCTACCTAATGAAAACGAATGGGTTTAAGAATGTTTCCAACGTGTCTGGAGGTGTTTCTATTCTTGAGAGAGAGTTTGGAGACAATGAATGTGTGTCTGAATTATTTGTAAGTCATCCTGATTAAGGACATACTACAATATTTTTTAAGCTTTAGCTGATAGCTTAGTCGATTTGATTACTTTGTAAAAAATATTTTTTTAATGTTTGGTTATCGCAAAGCCGCACTCGGCTTTATTTTCGTCACGCTGTTAATTGATGTTATTGGTTTTGGGATCATCATCCCTGTAATGCCAAAGCTGATCCAGGAACTTACTGGGGGAACTTTAGCCCAAGCGTCCAGCTATGGAGGATGGTTACTTTTTGCATATGCATTTATGCAATTTATTTGTGCACCAATTGTGGGTAATCTTAGTGATCAGTTTGGGAGAAGGCCCATTCTTTTGGCTTCCCTTTTTGGTTTTGGAATCGACTATGTATTTATGGCTTTTGCTCCTACGTTGGCTTGGCTATTCCTCGGACGTGTAGTGGCAGGAATTATGGGAGCGAGTTTTACCACAGCGTCTGCCTACATCGCTGATGTGAGTACTCCTGAAAAGCGTGCTCAGAATTTTGGAATAATTGGAGCTGCGTTTGGCTTGGGTTTCATTATCGGGCCATTGGTGGGTGGATTGGTTGGAGCTTATGGAACACGCATTCCTTTTTTCGTGGCAGCTGGACTTACCTTGATTCAACTGGCTCTACGGATTCTTCATACTTCCGGAATCACTTTCATTAGAGAATAGAAGGAAGTTTGAATGGAAGAGGGCTAACCCAGTGGGTTCTCTTCGGGCCTTGAAAAGATTTCCGGTTATCATGGGAATGGTAGTTTCGCTGGTTTTGGTGTACATATCCTCTCATGCCGTTCAAACCAACTGGTCCTATTACAACATCGAAAAATTTCAGTGGAGTGAACGAATGATCGGAATTTCACTAGCTGTGGTGGGAATAGTTTTTGCAGTTGTTCAAGGTGGTCTAATTAGACTTATTATTCCTAAGCTAGGACAGGAGCGAAGCGTATACATGGGTTTGGGATTGTACGCCCTTGGATATTTTCTTTATGCCTTTGCCACACAAAGTTGGATGATGTTTGCAATAACCATTCCTTATTGCCTTGGTGGTATTGCCGGTCCGGCCCTTCAAGGAATCATCTCCAATCAGGTGCCAGCCAATGAACAAGGTGAACTGCAAGGTGCATTAACGAGCCTGATGAGTGTTACCATGATTATTGGTCCTCTATTGATGACTCAATTATTTTATTTCTTCACCAGAGTGGATACTCCAGTGTATTTGCCGGGAGCGCCCATGATATTGGGTGGGGTGTTGACTGTAGTAAGCGCACTATTGGCCAGGAGAAGTTTAAAGAGAAGTTTATTATCGAAGATTGAAACTAATGGATAATGGACTTCTATTAACTCAGTATAGAATACATAACTAGTAAAATTCCATCCTTCTTCCACCTTATCCATCCGGTGGGTACGATCCGATCTGCTAATCCAACAGTAGAGACCAGCAGCCAATCTCCTTTTACTGCAATAGGTCGCAATTGGGCCCCTGGTACTTGTGCCAGAATGCTTGCATTATCCTGAGGCTTAATTCTTATAGGATTTTTTTCTACATCAATAATTTCTACTGCTACAATTTCTGTTAGATAGGTACACCATTCCTTGTAGCCAACTGCTTGCCGATCGATCCAACGGGTCAGCCCATTGGTGTTGTTGACTATCACTTCTAACCAGTTTTGAGAATAGGTGACAACACGAAAGGTAAAGATGCCGTAATCAAGTTTTATATGTTCTGGCGCCAGCCATGGAGGGGCTGTGGCAATCTCAATATTATATTTTCCTTTAATGAATGTGATACTGTCTGTCGGCTTAAATTGATAGGGGGCTGCATCGAAGTCAGGTGCACTATAGAAGTATAATGGTGCTCCTGGAATCATATGGGGTGAAGCAATGCCAATACCAGCAGGGAGAACAAAATTTGGATCGTAACGCTGCGCATCAACTATAGTTATTGATGCTATCCAACTCAACACAAGGCTAACGAGTTTAAAATAATTCATGCTGTTAAGTTATGTTGTGATTTTCTTCTTCCAGATTGAAATCTATTTGAATTGAAAACTTCCCAGTATCATTGCACCAATTTTTTGATAATTATCGAATTCAGTATAGGCGCATGTCAATGTAATTACATAAGCTTTTTTGTCTTTTATAAGATAATGCTGCTGCAGCTTTAGATTGGTCGTTCCGAATTGTCCACTATAAATAATCATGTGAAATTCAGAGCCTGTTACATTATGTCGGTCACTGTAAAAAATCCTCCCATTGACAAGCTCGTTGCGCACTTGGTTTTCTGATATTTGAACGTATTGATCCAGGTCAATATCGGTACCAGTTAGGTCCTGAATTAATAGATTGACGTTTTCACGGAAGCTATCGGCTTCTGAAGTAAGCTCACTTAAGACAGCCATTTCAGCATTGGGCAGGGACTCATTAAGTTCCCAATCTTTCGGATAGTTAAGTTGATAACCATCTCCAATAAATGTCGCCCAATTTTCAGCTTGTTTATTATCTGCCTCATGTTGTGCGATTACATTATGAAAAACTAGAAAAAATAAAGCCAGGGTAATTTTAACTTCACGCATGGGGAGATTTTGGGTACAAGAGAAGCGATTACACATACCATTTAGCCATTTATGCTTTTTAGCTTCCCTCAATTTTACCTAGATTTATCCAATACCTAAACAAACTATGAATACAAAATACTTAAACTTACTTACTCCGTTGTGTTTTGCTGTCCTCTTTTCTATGTGTAGCAGCCCTCAACCTACCGAAAAGTTAGAATCAGGCGCTACATATGAAGAGCTAGTTCAGTTTTTCAATGACTGGCGTGAATTTGAGTCTCCCGAAATGATTGAAGGAGTACCTGATTATTCTGCAGCAGCAATGAAAAAGCAACACGCTGAATTGATCACCTGGCAGGATAGACTGAATGGTTTTGATACCACAGGATGGCCTATCAAACATCAAGTCGAATGGTATTTGATTTGGGCCGAAATGAATGGATTGGATTTTGAACATAGGGTAAAACAACCTTGGTTTCGTGATCCGGCTTTTTATGTTTGGTTTTATCCTTACCCAACAGATGTACCCGAGCGTGAAGGGCCAAATATGTTTGGTGCAGTAGAACTACCAAGATACAAGCAACCTTTATCAGCTGAAGATGCTGCAGAAATTACAGTACGTTTTAAAAAGGCACCTGCCGTATTTGAAACGGCAAAAGTTAATCTCACTGGAAATGGAAAAGATTTGTGGGTGTTGGGAACAAGATCCATCCGGGAACAAAGTGATGAGTTTGTTTCTTTTGCTGAAAAAGTGAAGGGCACTTTTCCTGACCTGGCAGCAGCAGCGTTGGAAGCCAAGGCGGCTTCCGATCAATTGGCTGTGTGGTTAGATGAACAAGCATCTTCAAAAACGGGTACTTCAGGAGTGGGCAAGGAAAATTATACATGGAACTTAAAGAATGTACATCTGCTTCCTTATTCCTGGGAGGACGAAGTGTTATTGATGGATCGCGAATTGAAACGTTCTCATGCAGCTTTGAGGTTTGAGGAACATCAAAATAGGAACCTACCCAAATTGGAAAAGGCCAGTAATCCTCAGCAGTTCGATAAGATGCTGGAAGATGCGCATCAGGAGTTGATGAAGTTTTATGAAGAGCAGGAAATTATTACCATAAAAGATTACATGGAGCCTGCCATGCGGGAGCAGATTATGACGTTTACACCTGCTGAAGGTATCCGCGGATTTTTTCATGAGGTACATTACCGAGATCCCATGCCGTTGAATTGTCATTTCTTCCATTGGATTGAGCTCGCACGTATCAGAGAGGAGCCTAACGAGAGCCCAATCAGAAAACATGCGCCACTTTACAATATTTTTGATGCACGTTCTGAGGGAATGGCCACCGCCATGGAAGAATTGATGATGAATGCTGGTTTGTATAAAAACAGACCGAGAGGACGTGAGTTGGTTTACATTATGTTGGCACAACGCGCAGCACGTGGACTTGGTGGTTTATACCAGCATGGTCTTGAAATGGATTTTGAGGAGTCGACTCAATTTGCTTCGAAGTGGGTGCCTTGGGGATTGCTTCCTGCTGATGGTGGAACTATCCAGCATGAAGAACATTTCTATTTGCAACAACCAGCCTACGGCACCAGTTATGTAATAGGTAAGTTAGAGATTGATAAACTGATTGCCGAATATGCGCGTCAACGCAATGGAAAATTTGTAATGAAAGAATTTATGGATGAGTTTAGCAGAGTGGGCGAGATACCTGTATCTCTGGTGTACTGGCAAATGACCGGAGATAAGTCTCTGCTCAATGCTGCTATTGGTAAATATTAATTAGTTATTATTTCAATGTTCATGGTCATTTGCTGACCATGAACATTGTTTCCTCATGCTCTCTCACTCTTCTTTAGTGTTGTTAACCAACAAGCACAAAATGTTAGGCAGGCAGTTCCTACTCATCATCATGAAGTAAGAATTATCAGTTCAACTTATCCTTCTCATTAAGTAAGTTATAAATACTTAGTTTTATGCGATAGCTAGTTTTATCCTGTTTCGTTGGCGGGGAGCCCCAACGAAGGTGAAATTTTAATAGATTTATTACACTAAACTATTTTTAGAGTATTTTATGAAACTCATTTATACAATTACTTTTTTATTGTATTTCCTATCATTGCCGACCTCTGTTGTATCACAAAACGCTACCATTGATAGTCTTGAAACCAAATTAAAAAATCATAAAGAAAATGATACGATACGTGTAAATCTGTTGAATCATTTAGCCTATTTACGTCACAATGAAGATTTTGATTCAGCGATAGCATATTTAAAAAAGTCTGGAGTAATCGCAGATGCAATTGGTTTTAAAAAAGGAAAGGCTAGAAGTTTATATATTAAAGGAATAGCCCAAGCGGCTCAATCCAATTTTGATCAAGGATTTCAGTTTCTTAACGAAGCACTTCAATTGTATGAAACAATAAATTATAAACCTGGTATTTCTGAATGCTATAATGGTATAGGGCTACTTTTTTACGATAAAGGTGAGCAGAAGCAAGCAATAGAGTATTATAAAAGATCAGTAAGCGTTAGTGAAAATATTGGCAATAAAAACGATGTTTCTGCCAGTTTTAATTCTATTGGAATAGCATATAGTGAAGTAGGTAATTATACCGAAGCAATTAAGTACTATAAAAAAGCGCTAGAAATAAGTGAAGAAATAAATAACGAAAATAGAACATCTCGCTGTCTTAGCAATATTGGATCTGTATATAATGAACAAGGAAACTACCCTCTTGCTCTAGAATATTACAACAAATCTTTAGCGATTGATGAAAAAATAGAAAATACTTTAGGAGTATCAAAATCGTTAAACAATATAGGTATCATCTATAAAAATTTGCAGAATTATGATAAGGCAATTGCTTCTTACGAAAAGGCATTAAAAATTCAAGAGAAGAATGGTAACAAAAAAAATGTAATAGAAATATTAAATAATTTGGGTAATGTTTATAAGAAAAAAAAGAATTATGAAATAGCGCTTAAGTTTCTTGAAGACGCTCTAAAATTAAGCGAAGAAATTAATAATAGAATTTACGTAGCTACCATATTAAATAATATTGGTGATGTTCATTTACAACTTAATGACAAGCCAATTGCATTAGAATATTTTGTAAAAGCGAAAAAAAAGAACCTAGAAGTCGGAAATCAACGAGGTTTATGCAATTCTTATTTAGGAATGGCAACGGTATATGTGAATCAAGAAAATTATTATGAGGCTTTAAACTATGCTTTAAAAAGCCAACAAATTTCAAATAAACTAGCGATTATAGATTATCAACGTGATGTGTCTAGATTGCTTTCTAAAATTTATCAGAATATAGGTGATTACAAAAAGGCATTTGAAAGCCATCAGCAATTTAAAATTCTAAGCGATAGCCTTTTCAATAAAGAAAACATTGAAAAAATCACACAGTTAGAGTATGAATACAAGTACAAGCAAACGCTTGACTCTGCTAATATCAGAGAATTGAAACTAACTAAAACGGTACAGTTGACTTCTAGAGATTTGGAGGCTTCACAACGCAATTTACTGCTTGGTGTTATCACGTTTTTAGCTGTGGCCTTAGTTTTAGGGGGTATTATTTTCTTTTTGAAGCTAAGAAATGCAAAATCAGAAACTCAAAATATCGTTATCGAACAAAGATTATTACGTTCGCAAATGACACCTCACTTTATATTTAATTCGCTTTCGGTATTGCAAGGCATGATTTTAGATAAAGAAGATGAGAAATCTATTAACTATCTTTCAAAATTTTCAAAACTCCTTCGTATTACTTTAGAGAACTCAAGAGACAAAACGGTTTTGCTCTCTCACGAATTAGATGCTATTGAAAACTATTTGGCCCTACAAAATTTGGAAAATGAATTGTATAGATACACCATTTTAGTAGATGACGCTATAGATAAATCTTTAATTGAAATACCGCCAATGCTTATTCAGCCATTTGTGGAAAATGCCATAGAGCATGCATTTTCAAATCAACCTGAAATCAAAAAAATTGACATTCATCTATCGTTTATAAATGAGAATTTAACATGCACCATTACAGATAACGGGATTGGGATTGACGCTAGTAAAGAAAATGAAAATCACCATAAAAAGTCCCTGTCAACAACCATCACTTCTGAACGCTTAAAAGTATTATCGGAAGACTTTAAGATGAAAGGATCTGTTATTATTGAAGATAGAAAAAAATACAGTGAACAGGGGACAAAGATTACTTTAGTTATCCCATATAAAATACTTGCAGCCTAATGAAAGCATTAATTGTAGAGGATAAAGAATATATAAGAAGAGGCTTACTTAATTTACTACAAACACTGGATGCTAAAATAGAGGTTGTAGGTGAATGTGAATCTGTTAAGGATGCTGTTGTCGTTGCAAATGCCTGCAAGCCGGAATTGATTTTTTTGGATATAAACCTAACAGATGGTACCGCTTTTGATTTTTTAGGACAAACGGAGCACCTGACCTTTAAGATTATATTTATTACGGCCTATGAAGAGTACGCACTCAAGGCCTTAAAAATTGGAGCGGTTGATTACCTTTTAAAGCCTGTAGATATTGACGAACTCAAGAAAGCATTGAGTAAGATAAGCAATGTGTCAGTTGAGGTTCAGAAACAACAAATAAGGACAGTTAAGCAAGCTTTGAGTAATGAAGCAGAAACTTTAATACTTTCACTTCATGATTCTTTTCAACTGATTGATTTAAAGGACTTAATGTATTGCGAATCGGATAAGGGATACACCACTTTTTATTTGAGCAATGGTAAGAAGCATTTGGCCTCAAAGTCTCTAAAAGAGTTTGAAGAGCAACTTACGCAACACACCTTTATAAGACCCCATCAATCTTTTATCGTCAATCTAAAATTTATAGATAAGTATGATAAATCAGGAACCATTCATTTGAAAAATGGAATAAAAATCCCTGTTTCTTCGCGTAAAAAAGAAACATTTATAAGTCATCTCTTGAATTGGAATAAAAAATAATTCCAGCATTGTCCTTTTTCTATGATGCGTTTATTGACTTAAACCCAACGCATATTCCCTCTACTTAGTCAGAAATAGATTCTCTATTTTTTCTCCAAGCTTACCATATACTTTTATGCTAAATCTTATTAATTCAAATAATAAGAGATAGGAAGGTATTGCTAGTTTTTACTATAAACTTAATGACGAACAGGAAAAATGAATTACCAAACAAGGTATTACAAGTTTAGTATAAACGATTCTAAGTATAGAACCCTTCAATAAACAAAAAACCAATTTTTATAAACCTACAAACGTGAAACTAAAATTAATTAATTTACTAGTACTGTCGTTATTGTTAACGACATTTGGCTGCGGTAGCGATGATGAAGTAGTTGCAATAAGCCTTCAGGATTTAGAAATAACTATTGATGAAAATCCTACCAATGGGCAAGTTATAGGAGTTGTGCAAACTGTTGGTGACGGTTCCTTGAGTTTCAGTATTACATCTCAAGCGATTACGGGAGCATTAAATATAGATTCAAGTACTGGAGAGGTAACTGTAGGCAATGCTGCCTTATTTGATTTTGAAACTAACCCTATAATTACAGCAACGGTTTCAGTTGTTGGTGCTGTAAACACAGCAGCTGTTACTGTTAATCTTAATGACTTAAATGAGATAGGTGTTCAGAATTTAGTTGTGACTATTGATGAAAACCCGACCGCTGGCCAAGTTATAGGTACTGTACTAACAAGTGGAAGTGGAACCGCAAGCTTCAGTATAACAACTCAAACGCCTACGGGAGCATTAAATATAAATTCAAGCACTGGGGAGTTAACAGTGGCCAATGCTGCCTTATTTGATTTTGAAACTAACCCTATAATTACAGCAACGGTTTCAGTTGTTGGAGCTTTAAATACAGGAACTGTTACTATTAATCTTAATGACTTGAGTGAGATAATCGTTCAGGATTTAGCAGTAACTATTGATGAAAACCCGACCGCTGGTCAAGTTATAGGTACTGTACTAACAAGTGGAACCGGAACCTTAAGTTTCAGTATAACCTCTCAAACACCAGCAGGGGCTCTTAGTATAAATTCTAGCACGGGTCAGTTAACTGTCGAAAATGCCACTTTGTTTGATTTTGAGACAAATCCTGTGATTACTGCAGTTGTCTCATCTGCAGGGGCATTAAATACAGGAGCAGTTACCATTAACCTTAATGACTTAAATGAAATAAGCGTTCAAGATTTTACTATTGATATTAATGAAAACCCAACCGCTGGCGAAGTTATAGGCACTGTGCAAACTAGTGGAAACGGAACCGTAAACTTTAGTATAACCTCTCAAACACCAGTTGGGGCTCTTAATATAAATGCTAGCACGGGTCAATTAACTGTTGCAAATGCTGCTTTATTTGACTTTGAAACAAATCCTGTGATTACTGCAGTTGTCTCATCTACAGGTGCATTAAATACAGGAGCAGTAACTATTAATCTTAATGACGTAGCTGAACCGGCTACAATAGGCGATTACCGAGATGGCGGTGTTGTATTTTGGGTAAATCCTACAGACAATACTCATGGTTTGGTATGTGCAATAAGCGATCAAAGTACTGCTGCAGAATGGGGTTGTAACGGTGTAGGTATATCAGGAGCACTTGGTACGGCTGTAGGCACTGGAGAATCAAATACTGCGGCAATTGAAGCTGCCTGTACAACGGAAGGTACAGCGGCTGATTTAGCCGCTAACTTAAGTATGAATGGTTATTCTGATTGGTTTTTACCTTCTCAGGATGAATTGAATGAAATGTATTTAAACAAAGTAATTTTAAATGCAACCTTAACTGCAAATGGCGGAACTAATCTTGAAAATTGGTATTGGACTTCGACTCAACAAAATGGAAATGTTAATAATGCATATTTTCAATTTTTTGGAAATGGACTTCAAACATTAAATTCAAAATCAAATTTAACTGGAGTTCGCGCAGTCAGAGCTTTTTAAAAGTTTGAAATAATTAAAGAGCCCCTTACAGTTATAAACTATAAGGGGCTCTTAACTTTATGACCAAGTAAATAGAAAAGCATTCCTGCCGAGAATAGATTATAAATTATCAAAAATACTTTCCTGTATCTAAATCCCTCTTCATTACTTTATAAGATTTCACAATACCATGCATGGTAATGTAAATTCCGTCATGCAGGAGATTAGCAGCGCCAATGGCACAGCCAATGTTGACAGACGCATCCGAGTTACTGAATTGCTCAGGTCGCATAGCTCCAGTAATGATGATAAGTTTATTCTTTATTTGTTCCGAAAGGTAGGTGGCAGTCTCCATCATGGTATCGGTGCCATGGGTGATAATGACTTTATCTTCAGGCTTTGATTTAATAAGGTCTGCAAGTTTTTTTCTATCCTCATCAGTGATCTCGAGACTATCTTTCTGAAAAGCCGTCAGTATCTCATGTTCGAAAGAGGGATTGAGTTTTTCCAGAATACGCTTTGTTGCGGGTTCACCGAATTCAAAAGCCCACCCTTTGGTGGTGTGTGGGTAATCTTTGTCTATTGTTCCTCCAGTTTGGATGAAGATAATTTTCATTCCTTGTGATATTTTTTAATGTAGCCTTCAAAGTCACCAATATGCTTTTCCGAGGTTGTAAAGGTTTCAAAGCGTTCATCGAGGGTTTTAAACTCCTCGTGAAATTGCTTTTTAAACTTATCGAAAGCTTCTTTACTTGTCCAACAGTCGATAGTGATAAAGCGATCTGAGTGGTTAATATCCTGATGTAACTCAGTGGAAATGTGACCAGTTCCTTTTTTAAATAACCTCACCCAATCACCATTTGAACCATAAGCGTGTTCAAAAGCATCAACGTGCTCTGGCTTAACGCGATATTCCCAAATGTAGGTAAAGACTTTGCTCGACATTGGAGTAATCTTATTTTTTGAAAACGGATTTTCCTCCAACAAATGTTTGAAGAACTTTGGCTTCTCTAATCTGCTCTGGCTTAATTTTGGTCAAGTCCTGATCGATGATTACAAAGTCAGCGAGTTTACCGGGTTCAAGAGACCCCTTAATCTTTTCGTCAAAAGAGGCATACGCTCCATTGATGGTATAGGCAGTCAAAGCTTCTTCTACAGTGACCTTTTGTTCAGGAACCCATCCATCTGGATTTAGATCATCTAGGGTTCTTCTGGTTACTGCTGCGTAAATCCCTTCAAGGGGTGTGGGCGGTGCTACAAACCAATCACTACCAAATGCGACTTTTGCACCTGCATCGAATAGTGACCTGAATGCATACGTGGTTTTTATTCTTTCTGGGCCAAGTATTTTTTCAGCCCAGCGTCCATCATCAATCGCGTGGTAAGGCTGCACGCTTGGAATTATTTTCAAAGGAGCAAGTCGATTGAAATCACTGGGTACAAAGTGTTGAGCATGTTCAATCCTAAATCGCCTATCTTTTGCAATGTTTTCTTTTTCAACTTGTTCAAAAATATCCAACAAGGTATGAATCGCTTTATCGCCTATGGCGTGGATAATAAGTTGTAAGTCTGCTTTATCAGCAGAGGAAATCCACTCATAAAGTTCTTCTCTTTGGTTAACAAAAAATCCTGAATCATTTGGTGTATCGGTGTATGGCTCGAAGAACGCAGCGGTATGAGACCCTATTGATCCATCCACAAAGCCCTTTAATCCTCCAATTTTTAGCCACTTATCTCCACGGCCTTCCTTTTTTACTTTTTGCTCCAATTCACTCCATCGCCTGACTGACATTGCCGAATATATTCGAGTGATCAGTGTATTATTGTCGCGAGCTCGTTCAAGTGCTTCCATATACCCAGCCATGTGATGAACACTGGTTACGCCTCGGGCGGCTACATAATGCATGGCGGCTTGAAGCGCATTATCTACTTGTTGGTCTGATGCAGGAGGAACCTTGATGTCAATTAAATCCGTTGCCCTATCTTTAAAAACACCTGTAATGTTCCCTTTTTTATCTCTTACTATAGTTCCTCCTGCTACATCTTTAACGGAATTATTAATTCCAGCTTCTTTCAATGCTGCTGAGTTGGCCAAGGACATGTGACCATCCAATCTGGTAACCCACACCGGATGGTTAGGTGTGTACTGATCAATCCATTCTTTTGTTGGAAGTTCACCTCCCCAATTTTCATGATTCCAATCACCCCCTAAAATCCATGTACCTGGTTCTTGGGTAGTTGCAAATTCTTTGATGCGGTTGGCAAATTCCTCAGGTGTTTTAGCTTCTCTAAGTTGAACAGACGAAAGGTTAAAACCTCCTGTAAGAAAATGAACGTGGCTATCAATGAATCCTGGAGTGATAAAATGGCCTTCGGCATCTATCGTTTCTGTTTGATCCGCCTGATATTTTGCAACCTCCTCATTCGATCCAATAAATACTAATGTATCTGCCTTTATGGCCATGGCTTGGGCATAGGGCTGTTCTTCATTTCCCGTCCAGATTGTAGCATTTATAATCACCAGATCTGCGGGTTCTATGGAAGGTGCACATGAAACCATTAAGCACAATAGAGTAATACCTAATGCTAGTTTGACTTTTGAATACATGGTGGTATTGGTTAGCAGATTTTATAATCAGAGCCGGAAACGAATAAATTTATGTTAAATTCCCCTGGTTGCGGTACTTCTTTTGTGGAATTTGTGTTTTTCATCATTGAATAATTAAATTCACCAGCCTGAATCTACTTATTGCTGATGTAATCAATTACACTATGAATTTTTCAGAAATACTTAATCTTTTTCGCCAAGGAAAAACCGGTGCGAAAAGCCATATGAAAAACTTAATTGAAATGGCAGCAGTAGATGGTAGTTTCGATGATGTCGAATACGATTTGCTCAAGGTAATAGCGAAACGAAATGGTATTTCAGACAGTCAACTAAAATCCATAAACGCCAACCCTGGAGGTATTACTTTTGAGGTCCCTACAGATCCAAAAGAAAGATTTCATCAATTGTACGATTTGGTACATATGATGACAATTGATAATGAGATACATCCTGAAGAGACAAAGCTTTGTAATCTTTTTGCAATCAAATTTGGTTACCCAAAGGAAAAAGCAGATAGCTTGATTGAAGCCATCCAGGGAAACATTAAACATGGGCAGGGACATGCTGAAACAATGACGAGAGTTGAGCTGATGTTGAAATATTAACTTCTCTCTTGGCTTAATAACATCTCTTCTCTTTTTATTATTAAAGAATACTTCTTCCTTTTGACTAAATTTGAGTATGACTAGGGTACTGCCCTTGAGTATACTTGATTTAAGAAAATTATGATTGAAATGGAGAAAAAGCTATTGGTGATGTTTTTAGTATTAGGGCATTTTGCAGCAAGTGCTCAGTTTAAGAATATTAAGCTATCAGAAGAGGATGAAGCTGGAAAACCAATGGTAGAGCCAAGTATCACCATCAATCAAAAGAACTCAAAAAATATAATTGCTGCCTATAGCCTCGATCAAATTAAGTACACAAAGGACGGTGGGGAAACCTGGAAAGAGACTACTGTTACTTCTCCTTATGGTGTTTATGGTGATGTCGTGCTGGAATCTGATCCAAAAGGTGGTATACATTTTTTTCATTTGTCTGATCCCAGTGGTGAGGGTAGAAGTAATGAGGCATGGTTAGATAGAATAGTGAGTCATCAGTCGGATGATGGAGGGGAAAGCTGGGACGAAGGAAAATCAATTGGATATAATCCACCGAAGGATCAGGATAAACCGTGGGTGGCCATTCACCCACGAAAAGGAAATCTTGCAGTAACATGGACACAGTTTGATAAATATGGATCTGAGGATAAAGAATGTCAATCCAATATCATGTTGAGTACTTCTGCCAATGGGAAAAAATGGAATGATCCTATTCAACTCAATCAAATGCCAGGAGATTGTGTGGATGGTGACAATACGGCCGAGGGCGCAGTACCTGCCATTGGTCGCGATGGGAAAATGTTTGTTACCTGGTCAAATGGGGAGACTATTTATTTGGATCGATCGTACAACGATGGGGAGACATGGCTGAGAAATGATATAGCGATCGCGGATCATGTTGGAGGTTGGGATATGGAAATTCCGGGTTTGGGCAGGTGCAATGGAATGCCGGTAATAAGAGTTGATAATAGCCCTACAAGATCGGTTGGTGTACTGCATTTGATTTGGGCGGATCAAAGAAATGGAGACACTGATACGGATGTTTGGTATATACGATCTGTTAATCACGGAGATAACTGGACCGCACCAATGAAAATTGGAGCGGATTCATCCAACAGACATCAATTTCTTCCGTGGATGACGATCGATCAAACTACTGGGTACATTTATATTGTGTACTACGACCGAAGCAGCTATGATGATAATCAAACAGATGTTTATTTATCTTATTCATCTGACGGAGGGAATACTTTTAAAGAAGAGAAGATCAGTGAGTCTCCTTTTATTCCTACAGAAGACAAATTCTTTGGCGACTATACCAACATCGCAGCGCATGATGGTGTTATTGCACCCATATGGGCTCGTATGGATAATGGTAAGACCAGCATTTGGACTACCATTATTAAGCAAGACCAATTGATTAAAGAGGAAGTCTCTTCAAAGAAAAAGAAATAAGCTAATTATTAGTTTCTGCTTGCGCTTTTTCAGCGATGTCTTTAAAAGCACTGACAAAGCTTGCCGAAGGTTGTGCTCCTGAAATTCCGTATTTGCCATTCACAATATAGAAAGGAACTCCATTTACACCCCTTTGAATGTTTAGTTGTTCCAGGTATTCCACCTCAACAAGTCCTTCATCAGAGGACAGTAAGGCCGTTGCTTTGTCACGGTCGAGTCCTGCTGATTCAGCGACATCAATAAGGTTTTCATCTTTTGTAAGATCAATTCCCTTTTCAAAGTAGGCTTTGAGTAAAGCTTCTTTTACATCACCTTGCACGCCTTCTTGTTTGGCCAGCCATATAAGTCGGTGGGCATCGCGGGTGTTTGGAGAATTTTGTTGTTGAGAGTAGTCAAAATGAAGCCCTTCTTCAGCGGCAACATTGGTTACATTATTGGTCAATTGCTCATACCTTTCATTTCCTCCAAATTTTTCAGTGAGGTATTCCTTCTGATTCCTTCCCTCTTTGGGCATGTTGGGGTTGAGCTCAAAGGGCAGATAATTCACGTCAAATTCATATGCTGCGCTCAATTCATCAATGGCTTTCTCTAACCTTCTCTTCCCTATATAGCACCAGGGGCAAACTACATCCGACACCACGTCTACTGTGATTTTTTGCATTTCGTGAATTTTGATATTTCAACACCTGTAATGCCTCAAATAGTTCAATTCACAACTTCAATAAGATTGCTCAGTAGCGCAACTCAAAGTCAGGTGGGTATTTATAAACCTTTATTGTATTTTTGTGTTTTAATTGGGAAAACAATCAAAAAAACGCATAAAAATGGTTGAGGAAAAAGTAAAATTTAAGGTTAAGGACATTAATCTGGCCGATTATGGCCGCAAAGAAATTAAATTGGCTGAGGCAGAGATGCCAGGGTTAATGGCTATCCGTGAGGAATATGGCCCAAAACAACCTTTAAAAGGAGCCAGAATAGCCGGATGTCTTCATATGACAATCCAAACGGCTGTATTGATTGAAACACTAACGGCTTTAGGTGCGGAAGTTACCTGGTCGTCATGTAATATTTTCTCTACCCAAGATCACGCTGCTGCGGCTATTGCCAAAGCAGGTATACCTGTTTATGCATGGAAAGGAATGAACGAGCAGGAATTTGACTGGTGCATCGAGCAGACACTAACTGCATTTGAGAGTGGCCAGCCATTGAACATGATTTTGGATGATGGTGGTGATCTTACCAATATGGTATTAGATCGTTTTCCTGAATTAGTACCTGCTATCAAAGGTCTTTCAGAAGAAACTACTACAGGTGTACATCGCTTAATTGAAAGAATGGAAAAAGGCACACTTCCTATTCCTGCGATTAATGTGAATGACTCAGTAACAAAATCAAAGTTTGACAACAAGTATGGTTGTAAAGAATCTTTGGTCGATGCTATCCGTAGAGCAACTGATGTAATGATTGCCGGTAAGGTGGCCGTTGTAGGTGGTTACGGAGATGTGGGTAAAGGTTCTGCTGCTTCATTGCGTGGAGCGGGAGCACGTGTAATTGTTACAGAGATTGATCCAATTTGTGCATTGCAAGCTGCTATGGACGGATTTGCTGTAAAGAAAATGGACGATGCAGTAAAAGAAGCAGATATTGTAGTTACTACTACGGGTAACTTCAACATTATTGTTGATCGTCATTTCAAGAGCATGAAAGACAAAGCCATAGTTTGTAACATTGGTCATTTTGATAATGAGATTGATGTTGCTTGGTTGAATAAAAATGCAACGAAGGATACCATAAAGCCGCAGGTTGATCTTTACACTTTAGAGAGTGGTAATCAGGTTATACTTTTAGCTGAAGGTCGTTTGGTAAACTTAGGTTGTGCTATGGGACATCCATCGTTTGTAATGTCTAACTCATTTAGTAACCAAACTTTAGCTCAGCTAGAGTTGTGGAACAATACAGATAAGTACGAGAACAAAGTGTACATGCTTCCAAAGCATCTGGATGAAAAAGTGGCGGCATTGCACTTAAAGAAAATTGGTGTTGAATTGGATATACTAAGCGATGAGCAAGCTAAGTATATTGGTGTTACTCCCAAAGGGCCATTTAAGCCTGAATATTATCGCTATTAATCAAGAATAAGTCTTTTATTGGAGCCCATGTAATTGTAAATTGCATGGGCTTCTTTTTTTTTAAACTATACACAAGATGAAATGAGCACAGAGCCATGCTCGATCTGAATGATTAATCATCTTGCGAATTCCATGTGACCTATAAATAAATTATTAACACATGAAACATTTTTTAATCTTGGTTGCCGTTGCCTCTTTATTTAGTGCCAGAACCATTACCGAAAAACGGCCAGAACTGGTTTGTGTAAAGAACAGTAAATCCAAAAACACGTGCTACTACAATTTTAAGATTGAAGGAGTAGAGTACCAATTTATGGATGTTGGATGTAGGTACTCAAGGGATAAGGTATTGGAGAAGGTAGAAGCGGGGACTATCGCATTAGGCAAGGACTGGAAGGTGCCTTGTTAAAAAAATGGCCCAACTAAAGTTGAGCCATCTTTCACAAAGTAAAACTTGCTGATCTAGAACCTTACATTGACTGCCAGGTTGATCAAAGTTCCTAATTGACTGAAATGATATCCATCATAAGTCATTTGAGAATAACGCTGGTTGAAAGTAATCAGGTTGGATTGGTTTTTAACTTGGGCCGCATCTGCCAGAAGTGTTTCTCCATTGGCATTCTCTGCAACGAATTCCCACTCAGGCAATACATTCAATAAGTTATTCAAATTGAGTGTAATGTTCACTTTTTCAGAAGCTGCATAATTGATACTTAAATCAGTAACAATTTTAGGTGTGAATTCTGTCCTCAGATCGTTACTCATACCTTGTTGTTTGAAAGTGGTTTTTCCAAAGTAGGTATTGTTCAGAGAAAGTATGAATTTATTAATGGTGTAATCAACACCTAATATCCACTTTGTTTTAGGCCTAGAAGTAAAGAACAACGCTTCCTGAGTAGCATCTACCACTGACTGCCCAGAAGCACTTACAAAATCAGGATTTTTCACTGCACCATCTCTTTCGTTTTGGATGGTATAGTTTCCTGCAAGATTAAATCTCCATGCGTTGGCTTTGTAGTTGGCTACTACATCAATACCGGATGTGCGGGTATCAATTGCGTTCACAAAGAAACTGATATCAGATAGACCTTGGAAAGCAGGGCCTGCAGGAGGAACGATTTCGTTACTCAACACAATCCTGTCTTTCACTTGAATATTATAGTAGTCAACTGTGAAATTGAAACTTTCAGAAGGACGTGCTCCCAGACCAATTGTTAAGTTGGTTGATTTTTCTGCATCCAATTGTGGGATATTCAAAAGGTTGGCTTCTCTGGAAACGTTGTTTACCAAACCACCTACCTGAATACCTTGTCCAGGAATGAAGCTGTACTGCGCCTTTTGGGTATAAATCTGGTGCAACGTAGGGGCTCTGAATCCTGTGGAAACGGAACCTCTTACAGTGATTTTGTCATCCATGAATTTATACCGGGAACTTACCTTCCAAACAAACGCACTTCCGAAGTCACTGTAGTTCTCCACACGTGCAGTTCCGTTGAGTAGGAAATCTTTGGTGATGTCAAATGCAACATCAAAATATCCACCAAAATTGTAGCGGTTGAACCTTCCTGAGTTTTCAGGAGCATTACCGGAAAATGAGTCGGCACCACCACCATCGTAAGAAGACAATTCACCTTCAATTACGGTAAAAGTTTCTGATCTAAACTCCGCACCGAAGGCGACACCGATTTGATCGGATACGATTTTGGAAATATCAATATTTCCAACAGAATGGGAAAATGCTGTTCCTCCTGGATCAAAAGATACCTGACTGTTTTCTCGATACAAGTTAGATCCCTGGATTAACTCAACTCCTTCATCCGGATCAACCACGGTATCCCCATTGAAATCATATTCTGTCACATCAACCACACCATTGTTATTTAAATCTCCAGCATAAGTGGGTGGTGACAATACTGTATTTCTGTTGTGGGTATTGACCACACGATAGGTTTGTCTGTTACCACCTGTTGTGAAACTTACATCGTAGAGCCAATCATTCTTTTTCGATTTGAAACCTACTGTACCATTGTAGTCATTCAGGTCTCCATCAAATGTGGGCACATAACCAACATAACTTCCGCTTGGTCCATTGGGGAAAAAATCAGCTAAATACGGGAAGTCGGCCAGCGTTCTCCAATAAGGAGTACGATAATTGGCAAAGCTATTAACTTTCTTATAGACATAAGCAGCGTTAGCATAAACGCTTGTGTTGTCATTGAGATCCAAACCTGTATTCACTAAAAACTTAGAAGCAGTTGTTTCTGGAGAGCCGTTAATGTTTCCTGCATCGGGTTTCAGCGCTAAAAAAGACTGAACATCTGCAATGTTAGCTCCAAAATCACCGGCTTCACCTGCTGCGTCTACTGTACCTGGACGATTGGCAAGATTCACTTTTGAAAGATCAACGGTATAATTCACAAATCCACGACCGTTCCCTAGGCTAGTTCCATTGTTAAGGCTCATGCCTACCATTTCACCATCGCCTTCAGATGTCATTCCGGTTCTTAAAGTTACCGAACCATCACTGGCATCATCTTTCAAAACGATGTTCATAACACCTGCTATAGCATCAGAACCATATTGAGCAGATGCTCCATCTCTTAGAATTTCTACTCTCTTTATGGCATCTGTCGGTATGGCGGAAATATCGGCTCCAGTTTCACCACGACCTGGGGAAGTTTGTGTGTAGAGCAAAGCACTTAAATTTTTCCGTTTTCCATTAATCAGTATCAACGTTCTACTAGGTCCCATATTTCTGATCTCATACGGATCCAGTAACGATGTGGCATCATTTACTGGTGTTTGAACAGTATTGAATGAAGGTACTCTGTATTGAAGTGCTTTATCAAACGTCAATTGTCCGGTAGATTTCAGCTCATTATTGGTCAGGATATCAATTGGTAGAGGAGTATCGATGTCAGACCTTGGTTGAGTTCTTGACCCTACAACAATCACAGCACCCAGTTGAGTGACATCTTCAGCTAGTGAAACATTAATATTTCTAGTTTCTCCCGCTGTAAGGGTTACATTTTGTGATTGAGACACATAACCGATATAGCTATAGGTGATTTTGTAGGTGCCTGGCGATAAAGAGAAAGTATATCTTCCGTCTAAATCGGTGATTGTACCTTGGTTGGAGCCAGCACTTACGGTGGCGCCAATTACCGGTCCATCATTGCTATTTACCACTCCTGAAATTGTTTGGGCCTCAGTGAGGGCAGGAAGGGCAAAAAGAAGGAAAAGAGCGTATATGTTTTTTATCAAACGCATATCTTTAAATGTTTAATGAAAATTAATTTTTTGTTAAACGAGTGTTATCCAAATGGTCAGGGTTCTTATTTAGCGATGACGACCCTTAACTATTGGGGATAACTTTTTTAAGGCCGTTAGTTCTAAACTGACGGCCTTACTTTTAAGAGGTATCTATAGGCATAGGCAAATTGGTGGTTGGTTACTTTAAAAAATTTATTTCTAGTTGATTGTCGTTTAAAGTGTATTTAAGTGGAGTTGAAAAACTTATGCTTTTCAATACATTCTCAAGAGATTCATTTTCAAAAGAACCATTTAATTTCCACGCTTGATCAGGGGGATTGTTCACTTGGATATTGACTCCATACCACCGCTCCAATTTATTCGCTACCTCCTTAATGCTGGCATTCTTGAATTTTATGATACCATTCTTCCAAGCCATTACTTCCTCGGTGTTGAATTCATAAGTAATGATTTCTGAATTTTCATTGGTGTATCTTATTCCGTCTCCTGGGTCCAGAAAATATTCTTCAGGAGAACTTTGGCGAATACTAGTAACACTGACTTTTCCAGTCAATAAGGAAATTTCAATTTGAGGGTCATCTGCGTATGCTTTAATGTTGAAAGAAGTGCCTAAGGCAACAGTGGAAAGATCTCCTGAAATAACAATGAAAGGATTGATAGCATCTTTGGCAACTTCAAAATAAGCTTCACCAGTAAGTGTTACCTTTCGTTGTTTGAGTAGGTAGTTTTGTTCGTATTTTAAAGAACTGTTCCCATTTAATTTTACAAGAGAGCCATCAGGCAACATGAAAGTTAGTTTTTTCCCATTGGGAACATCTTTTTGGACAATGACCTTTTCCGCTTTTGAATGGAAGTAGGTTACATATTGCCATGCGGCAATCCCAATTCCAATTAATAAAGCTATTGAAGCAGCAATGCGCCAATTAAATTTTGAAGGCCCTATCGGAACAACCCTTGACTTTTTCTGCTGATCAAACGCGTTCTGCAATTTTTGCAGATCAGCCTCGATAATGCTTTCTGAATGTGTTGTGTCTTTTAATGAAAAGGAAGTCAGTATTTTTATCGCTTCGTCTACTTCATTCTTTTTTGTGGGATTTTTAGCAATCCACTCAAGCCAGAAGACTTTATCCTTACTTT
The DNA here is from genome assembly GCA_040216665.1 of Cyclobacteriaceae bacterium. Taxonomy (GTDB): domain Bacteria; phylum Bacteroidota; class Bacteroidia; order Cytophagales; family Cyclobacteriaceae; genus ELB16-189. The sequence continues at coordinate 889,293 of JAVJOQ010000010.1, forward strand.
TTTGTTTTAACGCAAATGATTGGAATGATTCATCATTCAAGAAATCATCTACACCGTATTCACTGTAGTTCATATATATACTCTTTTGAGATTGCAGTTTGTACTCTTTTTTTATGATAAAAAATCAGTTTAGTTTATAACTAACTGATAATTAGTTAGTTAAAACATGTAATAAAGTGCTTAAGACAACTATTGGGAGCATTTGATTGCGTAATTCTCTTATCGCTTTGCTGAAAAGGTTGCGTACTGATTGATTGCTGATTCCAGTTATCTCAGCTATTTCTGCATAGTCCAGTCCGTTATAAAATCGCAAGTAAACAACTTCCTTCTGTCGGTTGGTTAGCTTTGTTAGAGCACTTTTTATTTTCAGACTGCTTGCTTCGTTAATTTCAGAATTGATCTGGATATCTTCTGTGGAAAGTGCTACATCAGGTAGCTCAATGTGGCCACTCATCAGGCTATCTTCCTTCAATCCGTCAATGATGATGTATCGTAATGATTTGAGTAAATAGGGCTTGGGATTGGAGATTCCCTCGAATGAATCTTTCGACCAAAGGTGCACGAAAAGGTCATGAATTGAATCTCTAGTTAATTCCTCATTTCGGGCAATGCGAACCCCGTAATTAAATAATTCCTGATAATAATTCTTGTACAACTGCAACAGTGCGGCTTCTTTATCATTTTTTAAGGATTGCCAAGGGTTTTCCAAAATGCTGATGAATTGTATTTAATCGTTCAAATTCGGTACTGAAGATGTGCGTACTTAATCAAGTTAGTTAAAATTGTTAAAACGTAAATTTCACCTGCGTAAAGAGACGAGTGCCATCGATACCAAATTGAGTCGTTTTCCAAGGGTACTTAAACCTTCCTACAAAGTCAACATTGCGATCCGATGTTACACTAAGTTCATCGGGATAAACATTAAATATGTTATTGGCACCAAGTGTTATATGAAGCGACTTTAAGGCCTGATAGGAAAGTGAAATATCAGTTAGTGTTTTTCCGCTATAAGTTCTGTCATCTTCCGGATTGAGGGAATGCCGGTAGGTTACTTCTCCAAAATACATAGTGCTGATGCGGCTACTGAATTTATCAATTTTGTAATTGAGGCTAGCAAGTAATTTTTGCCTTGGTCTCCAGGTCTCCATTCGTGAAACGTCTTCTCTGGAAAATATGTTAGAACTAAGATTATTGTTTTCGATGAATTCAGGGAGATTGATAGATTTGACTGCTGTGTGATTGAAGTTCCCTGCTATATTTCCAGATAGCAATCCTTTTCCCCAGCTAATATCATCGAGGTTAATTACAATATCAATTCCTTTGGTATTGGAGTCCACAGCATTTAGAAAAAAGCCGGCAGAACTAGTGTTCACACTATTTAGAACTTGATCTATTGGTGATTGGGCATCACCTGTTCCAGTCACCTGCCCTGATAATACAATTCTATCTTTGATTGTAATCTGATATAAATCCAATGCTACTCCTATATGAGAAGATAGTCGATAGGTAATTCCTGAACCCAAATTAAATGATGTTTCTGGAATGAGCTTTGGGATTCCTAATGCTCTAAGTGCAGAATTGTTATTATCAAGAATTCCGTTTTGTACTACTCCATTAGAAGTAAGGGTGGTTGTAATGGCTGTATAATAGATCTGATGGAGGGCTGGGGCGCGGAACCCACTACTGACAGAACCTCTTAGGTTCAGTTTGTCTTTCACCAAAACCAATCTCGAGTTGGCTTTCCAACTTACATTGCTTCCAAAATCACTATAATTCTCAAACCTTGCCGCTGCACCTACTAAAATCCGAGGCGTAAACTCGGTTGTCACCTCTGCATAGGCCCCAATGTTATTTCTAAAGTTATGTGATGCGTTTTCAGGTGTGAAACCTGGAAACGATTCTGCTCCTATTCTATCTGTAGGATCATTTGGGGTGCCATCCGCGTAAGATAAATATTCTCCCTCTTCGGTTTCAAACTCTTCATTTCTGTTCTCAGCTCCAAATGCAACTGTAATGGACCTGATTCCTATTGGTCGGAATGTTTTAATGATGTCCACATTATTAAGAAAATGGCTAAACTGGTGAGCGCCATTGTAAAAATTGCTAGGGCTTGCTGCTCCATATGATTGGTTGAATGAATTATTGATAAAATAATCAATCCTACTTCTGCCTAACGTAGTACTAAAATCAAAATCCCAATCGTCAAAGGTTGTTTTAAGACCGAGTGTAAGTGTTTGATCTTTTATTTCAGGGGCGATTTCCGGTAAGAAAAAATCTTTACCAGGATAAATGGCTTGAAAGCTGGATACCCAATAGGGAACGCGTGTAAACTGTGGGGCAGATCCATGTCTTTGCATATGACTTCCGAACGCATAGATTTTTGTATCTGTGATTTCTGAAAGTGTGTAGCCGGTGTTGAGTACAACGTTGGTTATGGTCATGTCTGGAAGCCCAACTTGTGTGCCTCCTTTAGGATTTCTCGAAAGAAAGGATCGGTAGTCATCAAGTGAGAAAATGTTCGTCCCCCAATAAGCAGCCTCATCTTCTGCACTGGTTATATCTCCTGCTCTTTGGGTTCTTTTTTGATTAAAATAATTAAAAGTAAAGTTGGCGTATCCTCTTTTGGCGATATCAACTCCAAATCCGGTTTCTACCTGAGATTGCTGACCATCTCCTTCAGTAGTTGCGCTGTAATTGTAATTAATAAAAGGATCGGATTTCTTTTTAAGAACAAGATTGATGACTCCAGCAACGGCATCAGAGCCATACTGGGCAGCGGCCCCATCTCGTAATACCTCAACGTGGTCAATGGCAGCAGTGGGGATAGATTTCATATCTACTCCAACTTCACCACGCCCTGGAGTGACATAGCTGTAGACCAATGCACTTGCGTTCTTCCTTTTTCCGTTGAGTAGTATGAGTGTTCTGCTTGAAAAAAGCCCTTTAAGATCCGAAGTATTGAAGTGAGCACCAGCATCTGATATGGGCTGTTGTGTGGAATTATAAGCTGGGAGTAAAAACATTAATTGTTGATCTAATACTCCAAAGCCTGTTTCGCTTAAACTTTCAGATGATACATTGTCAACAGGAATGGGAGAGTCCAATTGCATGAGGGGAAAGGTTCGAGTACTCGAGACAACTATTGCGTCCAACGCACTGTTTTCGGTTAACGTAAAGTTGACTTCAATACAATCGTTGTCATTAACCAGCGTTTTTATAATTGACTTTTGATATCCAACATAACTGCCTTCGATTTTATAATTACCATTGGGAAGCTTCAGATTAAACATTCCTTCACTATCTGTGGTGGTCCCTGATTCGTTTTCCAATACTTTAATAGTAGCGCCAGTCATGGGAAGCCCGTCCGAGTTGGTGATTTTTCCAGTGATCAAATGATAATCTTTATCGGAGTGTGCCTGGCTGGTCCAAACTGGATTATTCCGGATGGTAATGTTATTGTTGATTTGTTTAAAACTCCATCCTGTTTTTTCTGAAATCTTCAGGAGAATGGCAGCTACAGATAAGGAATCATCAGCAATTGAAAACTTCGTTTTGTCATCAATGATTTTCCCTTGATAGACGAACTTATATTTTGTTTGCCCTTCTATGAGATCAAGCACTTTAGGTATTGGTAGATTTTGATAATTGGCATGAATAAAAGCTTCTTCTACGCTAATGGCATCTTGCGCATAAATTGGAGTGGATGCCAGAAGAAATCCACTAATTAAGATGCATAAAAGGTTTTGAATGCGCATAAATAACCTGGCTCATCATGGAGTTTGGTAAAGTAATTTAGTGAATTCTTGTCGTTGAAATGAAGTCAGATAACGGCTTTCCGACTGATACTATCAATTGCAATAAGAGGAATAAAAAAAAGGGCTACAATTGTAGCCCTTTTTAGCTCTCCCTCTAGGACTTGAACCTAGGACCCTCTGATTAATCCCGCACATGCGGGACTCTAACCAGATGACCAAGTTGTCTGCTTGGCACAAAATCAGCCTGGCATAACTTTTCAAGTAGTTTTCTGCTCTTTTGCTTTTTGATGAACTTTTCAGTTTTCACTGCTTTAGACTCCAATTCACTACAAGCAAAAATAGTTGCTAATTCCCATGGTTGATATTTAGAGGTAAATGTTTTGGTTGATGTATTATGCTCTGTCAATCTTCGAAATGGGTCATTGGAGTAGCCCACATAATATTTATCGTACCCTGAAGAATAGAGGATGTAGATGAAGTACATAAAAAATCCCGCAGTTACGCAGGATTTTTTAGCTCTCCCTCTAGGACTTGAACCTAGGACCCTCTGATTAACAGTCAGATGCTCTAACCAGCTGAGCTAAGGGAGAATAGACCCCGAAAACGGGAGTGCAATATTAAGGCTTTGCGCTTAAAATCACCAAAACTCCTCTCAATTTTTAATTCTATTCACAGGTTCCTTCCTTATTACTTACTTTTTCTGAAGTCCAGAGGTGGCTCACGATCTCCAACCAATGATTCGTATTTGAAGTCTTTGCCTCTTTTTGCCTCAAATTCTTCTTTTGCCTTAACAAGAAGGGCTGGATTCATAAATAGATCTACCCCGGTCATGGCCATTACCTTGGCTGCGTTGATCATCCCTTTAAAGCCTATGCTCATACCTGAGCACGCAACATTTTGCCAACTGTGACCTGGTGTTCCGGGTACGGCAGTGGCGGTGCCGAGTGCTACAGTGGGCACTAACCAGCTTATGTCTCCTACATCAGTGGAGGCGGGAAAGAATCCTAGTTTGTAATCTTGTACTTTTTGGGCATCCTCAATAGGAGGGGCTTCGAAACCGAAGCTTTCCTGCATCTTTTTGGCAAAAGCCACCTCTTCTGGAGTGTATTGCACCCCGCCAACTTTCTTGAGGTTGGCATATTGTAGTTTCGCCAAAGTCTCATTGGGAAGCAGGTTGTAAATACCAGATATCACTTCAATTTTCACGGTGGTTTCGGTGCCCATTGCACCGGCCTCAGCCGCTTTTACCACACGATTCCATAAATCCTTTACTTCATCGACCTCAGGGCTTCTAACAATATACTCTACCTCTGCGTAATCGGGAACTACGTTGGGCGCCTCTCCACCTTTTTTGATTACATAGTGTATGCGGGATTCCTGAGGAACGTGTTCTCTCATCAAATTGACCATATAATTCATGGCCTCTACACCATCGAGGGCTGACCGACCACGATGAGGGGCAGCAGCTGCGTGCGCAGACCTTCCATAAAACCTAAACATACCCTGCTTCACGGCCAGGCAAGTTTGTGCACTCGCATCGTTTTGACTGGATGGGTGCCAGTTGATTACTGCATCTACACCATCTAATAAACCGGCTCTTGCGATATATACTTTAGCAGCACCACCTTCCTCTGCAGGGGTACCGTATAATTTCACAGTTCCTGATTTTTTACTTTTCTCCAACCAAGTTTTGAGCGCAATGGCAGTAGCACTGGATGCGGTGCCAAATAAATTGTGGCCACAACCTTGTCCATTTCCACCCTCAACGACAGCCGCTTTTGTAGGAATCGCCTTTTGAGATAGACCAGGCAACGCATCGTATTCTGCTAAAATTCCTATCACTGGTTTTCCAGAACCATAGGTGGCAACGAACGCTGTAGGCATTCCGGCCACGCCCTTGTCTATTTTGAAACCTTCCTGTTCCAACAGGTTTTGCAACACAGCTGTGCTTTTTTCTTCCAGAAACCCAAGTTCTGCATAATCCCAAATCTCTTTGGCGATCTCACTGTATTTTGAAAAGTTTTTGTCGAGGTCATCAATGACAACTTTTTTCTCTTTGTCGAATTGAGCGAAAGCCAACGTGGTGAATAAGCAAAATAGGGTAGTGGCTATAATTTTCATGGCATTAGGATTTTGTCTACAAGTATAAATTTATACAATCTGGAGGTGGTACCACCCTTAATTTGACTAATCTGATTAATGGAGTGTTGTATGGTCTCTTCAGAGAGGAGGAAACCTTTGGAGATGTCAATCCGTTTATTAACTTTGAAAATAAAAGTACTTTTATATGCCAAATGAATCAAAGTATGAAGCGGATATCGCCTCCATCCGCAACATGATGGAGCGCACCAGCAAGTTCATTTCATTGAGCGGCTTGTCGGGTGTGTTGGCAGGGGTGTACGCGCTGGTAGGAGCTGGATTCGTCTATTTCATGGTGCATTTTCCTCGGTCGCCTCTGAGTTATCGCATTGAGACCATTCAGCCTTTTGATACTGTAATGAAGCTGATGGGTGTGGCTCTTGCGGTGCTGGTTGCATCGATTGGAACCGGCTTATGGCTTTCGTCAAAAAAAGCAAAAAAAGCAGGGGTGAAGATTTGGAGTGCGAGTTCAAAATCCATGTTGATCAATCTGGCTGTACCCATTGTATCGGGTGGCATTTTTATATTGATCTTATTAATGAATGGTCATTATGGTGTAGTGGCTCCAGCCTGTTTGGTTTTTTATGGTTTGGGGCTTGTCAATGCCAGTCCCAATTTTTATGATGAGATCAGGTACCTCGGTTATTCAGAAATTTGCTTAGGCTTGGTTTCTGCAGCGCTTCCCGGATATGGTTTGCTGTTTTGGTCGTTGGGATTTGGTGTACTTCACATCATTTATGGTTCGCTGATGTTTAGGAAATACGACAGATGAGTAATCCATTTAGTAAGCTGGACAAGGTACTCGAGCATAGCGTTCGCTTACAGATATTATCTATTCTGATAGTGAATGAATCCTATGATTTTAATTCATTGAAGGAGGCGCTTGAGTTAAGCGATGGCAGTCTGGCTACACATATTAAAGCATTGGAAAAAGAGAAATATATTTTAATCACTAAATCCTTTGTCGGCAAGAAGCCCAATACGCGTTATCGTCTTTCAGAAAAAGGAAGACAAGCCTTTAAAAAACACATAGACGCTTTGGACACAATTATTAAGGCACAAAAAAAATAATTTTTTTATTCATTCACTTTTAAAAACAAAGTACTTTTAAATTAATAAACATGGAAAACACCAATAACACAATGAATCTGTTGGATCGATTCAATCGCTGGTTTCAGGAATCGGTCACTATCAAATTATTCTCGATCGGTTTTTTGATCCTCATCTTGATGATTCCCCTTTCATGGGTAGATGACCTCATCTATGAAAGACAAGCAAGATCGGGGGAGGTGCTCACGGAGATCACTAGTAAATGGTCTGGTTACCAATCTATTTGTGGGCCAGTGATAGTGCTTCCCTACAAAGTAACCGAAGTCTTTAAGGAGAAGGGGAAGGAACCTAGAATTGTGGAATATGTTGAGAAGGCATTTTTGCTACCGGAAGAATTAAAAATGTCAGGAAAGGTGGAGCCACAAGTATTACATCGGGGCATTTATGAGGCAGCTGTTTATCAGGCAAGATTAAATGTAAATGCCTCATGGGTAGCACCTGATCTAAAATCTTTGAATATAGAAAATGAAGTTTTATGGAATGAAGCGTATCTCGTGTTTGGTATTTCAGATCTCAGAGGTATTTCTGATAACCCAACGGTAAAGTATGGCGAACAATTATTAGTAACAGAGCCGTCCAATGAGTTGGGTTTTAAATACAATGGCAACATGTCCACCGGCCTGGTGGCTAAACTGAATTGGAATGATGAAACAAATTTTAATCAACCTTTTGCGATTCAACTGAATTTTAAAGGAAGTAATGGTTTGGATTTTATTCCAGTAGGAAAGACGACTTCCGTAAGTGTTACTGGCCCGTGGGCGAATCCAAGTTTTAATGGGGAGTTTCTTCCAGCGTCTCGTTCTATCACGGATGATGGTTTTACTGCAGAATGGAAGGTGCTTCATTTTAACAGACCCTTCACGCAACAATGGGTAGAGGAGAACAAGAATCTGGCTGGATCTGATTTTGGTGTAGAACTACTTATTCCAGTGGAGCAATATCAGAAAAGTATGCGTACCTCTAAGTATGGAATTTTGATTATCCTATTGACTTTCGTGTCACTTTTTTTGGTGGAGATATCGCAGCGTATAAAGATTCATCCCTTTCAATATATACTTATGGGTGCAGCGCTTATTGTCTACTATATCCTGCTGTTAAGTTTGTCGGAGCAGGTGGGCTATAATGGCTCTTACTTAATTTCTTCCATAGCGACAGTGGCGCTTCTTACGTTGTATTCCGCTTCTTTTTTGAAACCTAAAAAAATAGTGGCCCTATTTTCAGGTTTGCTGATGGCGTTTTATGGTTTTATCTACGTGATTATTATTCAGCAAGATTTCTCACTGCTAACAGGAAGTGTTGGGTTATTTATTGTGATCAGTGCATTGATGTACCTCACCAGAAAGATTAATTGGTACAGGGAGGCGGTTTAAAAAAAGGTCGTCTCAAAAGTGACACGAATTGTTGAGCAAAGCGAAACATCCCTTAATTGTAAATTACAATTATAGAGATTCTTCGCTTTCGCTCAGAAAAACGACATTCTTTAACTTTTGAGACGACCTCTTTTCTTTTTCTTTGATCTGTTACTTATTCCTTATCCAAAAATGGATATCTATAATCTGTAGGTGTAACAAAAGTTTCCTTAATAGTGCGCATCGATGTCCATCTCAGCAAGTTCATTTTTGCCCCTGCCTTGTCGTTGGTTCCAGATCCTCTGGCTCCTCCGAAAGGTTGCTGACCTACAACGGCACCTGTTGGCTTATCATTGATGTAGAAGTTACCTGCAGCGTTGGAAAGTTTCCTGGTTGCCAAATCAATGGCATATCTGTCTTTAGAAATAATTGAACCCGTTAATGCATAAGGAGATGTTTGATCAACCAATTCCAACGTTTGTTCAAAGTTTTCGGCATGGTAAACATATATCGTAACTACTGGCCCAAAAATCTCTTCACACATGGTAGTGGAGGAAGGATCTTTTGTAACCACTATTGTAGGCTTGATAAAGTATCCTTTTGATTTATCATAATTGCCACCGGCAATGATTTCGTTTTGTGGATTGGCTTTTGCCTGATCAATGTACCCGGCAATCTTATCAAAAGATTTTTCATCAATAACGGCATTGATGAAATTACCAAAGTCTTCTGTAGGCCCCATTTTCATGGACTTCAAATCCTCCTGAAGATTCTTCTTCACATCATCCCATATGTTAGATGGAATATAACACCTGGAAGCAGCAGAACATTTCTGGCCTTGAAATTCAAATGCACCACGGCTAATGGCAGTAGACACTGCTTTGGCATCCGCACTTTTGTGCACCATGATAAAGTCTTTACCACCAGTTTCTCCGACTATGCGTGGATATGATTTGTATTTGAAGATGTTCTCTCCAATGGTTTTCCAGATAGTCTGAAACACTTTGGTGCTTCCTGTAAAGTGGATACCCCCAAAGTCTTTGTGATTAAAGATAACATCACCTGTGGCAGGCCCATCAGTATAGATTAAGTTAATGACTCCATCGGGAAGACCAGCTTCTTTTAGAATTTCCATAACAACATGAGCTGAATAAACTTGTGTGTAAGCAGGCTTCCACACTACGGTGTTGCCCATCATAGCAGCACTTGTCGGGAGATTCACGCCAATCGCTGTGAAGTTGAAGGGTGTCAGTGCAAACACAAAACCTTCCAATGGTCTGTATTCCATACGATTCCAAACACCAGCCGATGAACCTGGCTGATCTTTGTATATCTCAGTCATGAAATGCACGTTGTATCTTAAGAAGTCAATCGATTCGCAAGAGGCATCAATTTCAGCCTGGAATGCATTTTTAGATTGACCAAGCATAGTGGCTGCGTTGATCTTATGACGATAAGGTCCTGCAATAAGGTCAGCGGCTTTTAAGAAAATGCCAGCTCTGTGCTCCCAACTTAAATTGGCCCAAAGTTCTTTGGCAGCCATGGCAGCAGAGATAGCTTGTTCCACATGGCTTTTATCACCTTCATGAAATTGCCCAAGTGTATGCTTATGATCGTGTGGAGGAGAGATAGAAATTGTTTTTCCTGTTCTTACTTCTTCTGCTCCTATATACATCGGAATGTCCGCCTTATGAGCACGTGCTTCTTCAAGTGCTTTTTTTAGCAGGGTTCTTTCCTTTGTGCCAGGGGCATAAGAAATAATGGGTTCGTTTTTGAGTGCGGGTACGTTATAAAAACCGTTGGCCATAATTAATAAAGTATTTTGTGTTCAAAAATGAGATAACATCTCCTCAGTGAGAGGGATGCAAAGGTAATCATTTTAAAAACGATTAAAGGATGGATTTAAGTTCAATTAGATCTGAAATTTCATGCTTTAGATCCGCATTATGCTGCTTTTTAAGTGGGTTGAAGTAAACGCTGTCAATAGAGGCATTGCGCGCTCCTTTAATATCAGTGTTGAGGTTATCTCCGATCATAATTACCTCATTGGGCTGGTAACTGCCCTTCTTCATGGCGTATTCAAAAATTTCCTTAGCGGGCTTTTTATGACCAGCCGTTTCAGAGGTGATCACACTATCGAAATAATTTGAAATACCGGAGGAGGAGAGTTTAGTAGCTTGAATATCATCAAAACCATTGGTAATAATCAGCATGTTGTATTTCTCCCTCAGGTAATCTAAGACGATCATTGCATTAGGAAGCAAGTTTTTCTTGGTAGGAGACAAGGCTACATATTCACTTGACATTTCGAGCGATAGACTATAGTCATCGACACCTAACTTTAGTAGAATTCTATGGAAACGCTGGTAACGAATGACATCGCGTTGAATGATCCCCAAATCATATTGATCCCACATCTGCATGTTCATTTCCATAAACACTTCAAGCAGGTTGTCAAAAGAGTCAACTCCTTTTTCTTTTAGTCGTTTGACCTCATACAATTCACCGAGGGCTTCAGCACAGTTTTTGTCATAATCCCACAGGGTATGATCAAGATCAAAGATCACACATTTATAATTGGAGGCGGTCAAAACTAAGATTTGGTAAGTGGACGAATATTAAGTTTGTTAAGGGCGAGCTCTCTATTGGAGTACAATGTTTCATACACTTGCTGGTCTTTCTGAAGTATAGGATCACGGCTGATAAACTGGAGAATCTGTTTGATAATATCATGTACTTCATCCTTTATCTGATAAAATACCCACTGGTTAATTTTGCGGATAGCCAAAATGTCTGAATTCTTGAGGTAGACCAGATGCCGTGAAGTTTTCGTTTGCGTAAAATCAAGAATGCGCTCAAGATCGCTGATGCACATTTCTCCATTATTCATGATTAAATTAAGTATGCGTAGTCTGGATGTGTCAGAACACGAAAGAAAAATCTGAGCCCCCAGATCGATGTTGAAATGTTTTAACCTCATACCGTTGGTGGAATTATTGCGGACGAAGAATAAGTTTTTTTGATTGTTCAAGTTAATATAAAAACATCAATGTAAATGCCCCGTTTAAACATTAGGGCAGTTTACTGGCAATCCTTATCTTTGATTAATTGAGTGGCTATGAGGCGTATTAAAATGAAGTGGTTTATCTTTTTGCTTGCTTTGATTTGGGGCATTTCGTCCACGGACAGCTTTGCACAAAGCAAAAAAAGAGTGATTCAGCTTTCAGGAATAATTCTGAGCGAGGATAGTGTTTCTGGCCTCCCTGGAGTCCATATCTACGTCCCCAAGGCCGGGCGGGGTACTACTTCAAACAGAACTGGTTATTTTTCTATGCCCGTTTTGGAAGGGGATAGCGTGGTAATAAGTTCAGTAGGATACAACCGAAGGCATTATATCGTACCAAAATCAATTAGCGAGTACCTGACTGTTATTGTGGAGATGGTACCGGATGTCACCTATTTGCAAGAAGTAGAGATCATGCCCTTTCCTACTGAGGAAGTTTTTAAGGAAGCGGTACTGGCATTGAACATTCCTATGGATAACGGAGTGGATCCAAGAGCAATGAATGCAGAGCTACTTGCACTGATGCTACGAACAACCCCAATGGATGGTGCTGCCAATTATCGGTATTATATGGATCAGTATACGGGGTCCGTCAATGACCGCTTTCAGCCTAGAACAAATCCATTCCTCAATCCTTTTAATTGGGCAAGGTTCTTCCGTGATTTGAAGAGGGAGAAGAACTAGTAATTGATCTTTTCTGGTGTATTCACTGTTTGACTGATAGCTAGTATACACTTATGGCTACACTCTACATCAAAAATATGGTTTGCAACCGTTGTGTTATGGTGGTGAAGCAAACACTTGAGCGCCTGGGGCTGCACCCTGAGAATGTTACATTGGGTGAGGTGAAGCTTAGGGAGGAGTCATTGTCTAAAACTCACCTTGCACAAATTGATACATCATTGGTTGATCTTGGGTTTGAAAGAATTGACGACCAAAAGGTCAGATTAATCGAGGCCATTAAAAATAAGGTAATTCATCTTGTTCACCACTCGAATCCATCCGACAGAAAGTTCAACTGGTCAACAATCTTATCAGAGGAACTTCATTATGAATACAATTACTTAAGTAGTTTGTTTTCTTCTGTGGTGGGTATCACAATTGAGCAATACATTATAAGGCAAAAGATAGAGCGTGTTAAAGAGCTCCTTTTTTATGACGAATTCAATCTAAGTGAAATCGCAAGCCTGATGGGTTACAGTAGTGTGGCTCACTTATCTGGCCAGTTCAAAAAGGTTACTGGTCTCACCCCTTCAGAATTAAAAAAATCAAGAGCAATCGATCAACAACGTAAACCTTTGGATGGTGTTTTCTGAAACTTGCCTGATTATGGTTTGCCATCAGGTATGATAAGAGTAGGAACTTCAAATATTATTTTTTGATTAGTGTTAATTCCTAGTACTTTTTCCCACCATGGGCGTTTCTTCTCCATTTGGCAAATAAGATCAGGTGAATACTTTGTGACCACTTGCGCCAGTTCACTGGAAGTTGAATGAACGAGTTCAAATTTATGGGTAAAATCTATTTTTGAATTGCCCAGAGGCAAACCGTATTTGAATAGCATTTTTTTAATACTTTGAACACAATCAACCACAGTTAGCTTATTGGTGCCATGATCGAGAATTTCGAGCAGGGGCTTCAATGATTTTTCGTGTATAGGTCTTCCGTCCCTTATCATTAACACCTTGTTGGGAGTCATAGGTACAATCATGGAGGGAACATATAGGCACGGTAATTTCATGCTACTCCACTGTGAGATTTTTTTATTTTTATCCAACACTATCACATCGGGTGATGTTTCAGATACCCGTATTTTAAGTGAGCCCATGGGTTCACCGATGGCAACATGAGTACTAGTTACACAAACACCAAAATTGTTTATTATTTCTTTTATGGAACTTAATTTTCTATAAGCATCTGATTCTGCCTTTCTTAGTGAGTGTTGCATAGTCAAGGGACTCTCACTTATAGAAAAATTCTCATTTTGTAAAGCATGGAATAAATCAATTGTTCCTTCGCACATGTTGGCAATATGCATGGCGTATCTCAACGCATTATAAGATGACGATGAAAAATCAACAGGAACAAATAAGCGAAGTCTGTTTTTTCTTTTTGAAATTCTCCCTTTAAGGATTTTATTTTTTCTGACAACAGGATTCCTTATCATGGCTAAAAATATTTTTAGTTAACATTTTCTAATACTTGAGACTTAAGCTTGTCAGACGGTGACGCCTCCTCCTCCTTGGCCTTGGACTCAATAAAAGTGACTTCAATATCCCTTGACGATGCAGTTGTTCTGAAGTTGTTGATAGCTTCTAATACATCATGATCAATATTTACAGAACGACTTATGTCAATAGTCACATGACAACCATTTTTTATATTAGCAAGCTCATTCAGAATGGCTCCCTTATTTAGAAAGTAGACTTCCTCTGCCAGTGTCATTTTAATTTTATTCTTGCCACTGCTGCTTTCAACATGAAGGAAATGAGAGTTTTTGAAACTTTTGCGCAAGATGATTACTAATGAAACCGAAAACCCTAATACAATTCCACTTAATAAATCTGTCATAACCACTCCTATAACGGTAACTATGAAAGGTAAAAATTGACCCCAGCCTAATTTGTATATCTGCATTATACTTTCAGGTTTAACCAATTTAAATCCTACTACCAGTAATATGGCAGCCAATACAGCCAAAGGAATCATATTGAGTATACCTGGAATGGTAGCTACACATATAAGTAGGAATATACCGTGGAGAATTGCGGAAAGCTTTGTCTTTCCTCCCGATTGAATATTGACGGAACTCCTTATTATTACCTGTGTTACTGGGAGGCCTCCAATTAAACCAGATACCATGTTACCTGCTCCCTGAGCCACGAGTTCACGGTTGGTATTAGTTACTCTTTTTTGTTTGTCAAGGTTGTCTGTAGCTTCTACCGATAAGAGGGACTCAAGACTGGCAACTATCGCGATGGTAAAAGCAATTATCCAAATGTCATATTGGAAAATGTAACTAAAGTTGGGTAGGGTGAATTGCCCCATAAACTGAGTTAGATTTTCAGCCGTTGGCACATTTACGAGATGTTGTTGCTCTAATGAAAGCTTCGGGAAATAATTCACGGCAAATAGCTGATAAATGATACCAAAAGCTACTACTACCACTGGGCCTTGAATTAATTTGAAAAACTGATGCTTCTTTCCTAAATAATTGTCCCAAAAAATCAATAGGGCGAGCGATACCATTGAGACCAGTATGGCTCCAGGAGAAATGGCATCAATCATTGCTACGATTTCCGAAAAAGTATTCTCACCATCAGCTTGAAAGAAACTCAGGTCTCCTTCGTAATCACTATCATATCCAAAAGCATGAGGAATCTGTTTGAGAATGATGATCACTCCAATTGCAGTTAGCATTCCCTTGATGACTGAGGAGGGAAAATAGTAGCCGATCACTCCAGCCTTTAATACTCCAAGTATAATTTGTATTACCCCTGCCAACACAACAGCCAGCAAGAAGGCTTCAAATGCACCCAGCTTCTCTATTGAACTAAGTACAATTACAGTAAGCCCGGCAGCAGGACCACTCACTCCTAAGGCGGAATTACTGATAAGACCTACTACTACACCACCAGCTACACCAGCGATAATCCCTGAAAAAAGCGGAGCACCACTTGCCAAGGCAATACCCAGACAGAGAGGTAATGCTACAAAGAAGACAACGATACTAGATGGAAGATCGCTTTTGATGTGTGAAAAAGGGTTTTTACCCTGATTTAGAATAGACATTTGCATTAACTAGATTAGTTCAATGCAAGGCTACAAAAGTAGTATTAGAGGCAGATAAGACTCAGATTAGAATTCAATTAGAAATTGTTTTTGGCCTCAGGCAGTGTAACAATTACCTCAGTTCCTTTGTTTAATTCTGAATGGAACTCCATTTTACCGTTATGGAGTTCTATGATTTTGGAAGTAAGTGGGATTCCTATACCCACGCCATCGATTTTGCGAGCGTTATGCGCCCTGTGAAAGGGTTGAATCAATTTTGGAATATCTTCTGATGGTATCCCTATCCCTTCATCTTTGATAGAAATAATAATTTCATCTTTACTTCTTTTCATTGCAACGTGAACAGGTGCGTTATATGAAAACTTGCAACCATTCTCAATTAAATTCATAAAACTTGTCTCAAGCAAATGAGAATTCCCAAGGATTTGAAAATCTTCTTCTGTATCACAGTCTAAAAATATTTTATAATCCTCATTTAGAAAAGCTAATTTTTCTATGCTGGCTTTCAATACTTCCTTAGCACTAATCACGTGCATTGCCAGTGTAGATTGCTTGCTGCTGATACCAGATAGCTTCAGTAAATTGTTGACCAAATTGTTTAGCCTGTCAGCCTCCTCGGTTATTACTTTAAATGAAGCTACATACTCCTCTTTAGATCTGGGGCGCTCAAGAATATACTCTGATTCACCAATGATGATAGTTAGTGGGTTTCTTATTTCATGAGAAGCGCTATCGATAAATGAGCGTTGTTTCTCAAATGAATCTGCCACTCTGTCCAGGAGGTTATTAAAAGCAATTGCCAATTGTCCCAATTCATCATCTGGATTTCTTACTTTCAATCGTTCATAAATATTTTTTGCACTTATGCTATTCGCTTTTCGAATTTTCTGAAGGATAGGATTAAGAATGTATCCTGATACCCCATAGCTGATTAAGGCCATTGCCAAGATACAAGTGGATATGCCAATGAATATAATGGTGAGAAAATGATCCATTAGCTTTATGCCAATGTAGTCCACCGCAGTGAGCATTACGAGGTAGTCTTTTTGCCGAATATGAAATACTTTACCTGCTCCCTGCTTGTCACCAGATGAAAAAAAGGCCTCACCCTTTGTTACCAAATCTTCTAAAAATTTATCGGGATAAGCTTGTTGTAGATGAGAATGAAAGTTATCGGTGAGTTCTATCACTTCCTCAGTTTCTTCTGGAAGTTTATTAAGAAATTGATCTTGGATAGTTTTAAATGATTCTTTTGAAAAGCTTTCCTTCTCGAGGAACATTTTTTCTGTGACTTCGATTCTTTGTTTCAGCCTATTGTTGAATTCTGTTTTGCGATACTGCGCAAAGAAAAAGTAAATAGCTATGCCGAACGCCATCATTGTTAGAGACGCACCTAGACCAAATGAGATGGATAACTTATCCCGGATTTTCATACCTATAGCGATTCCCTGATAACATAGCCCATGCCTACAACTGTTTTAATGAGTTGTGTTTCAAAACCATGATCCACCTTTTTTCGTAAATAATTAATATACACATCAACCACATTAGTGCCAAGGTCGTGATTTATGTCCCAAACACTTTCAAGAATGTCTATGCGCGACATTACCTTATTTTTATTTTGCATCAGGTATTCTAATAGCCTGTATTCTCTGGCTGTTAATCCAATTGCATGGCCGTTTCTATGCACTTCCTTAGTTTCTCTATCCAATTCCAAATCCTGAACATGAATTTTTTGTGCCTTGACGGATTTGCGTCTCCCCAATGCTTGTACCCTGGCTAAAAGCTCTCTTAGCTTGAATGGTTTTACTAGATAGTCATCAGCTCCAATATTTAGACCTTCTACGATATCGTCAGTGGTGCCTAGCGCAGTGAGCATAAGGATGGATACATCCGAACCAAATTCAGCCTTTAACTTACGACATACTTCCAAGCCATTCATTTCGGGCATAATAACGTCAAGAATGACGACATCAAATTTATTGCGTTGAGCCATTCTCAGGCCTGTAGTCCCATCAAATGCCTGGGTTACCTGAATTCCGTTCTCTTCAAGTCCTCTTTTTATAAAAGAGGATACTCTTTCTTCATCTTCTACCAGCAGAATCTTCATAGAGCCCTAAGATATAATGTATAATACCAATATGTCAATTATTGTTTTATAAGCTGATATGAACCGAGTATGAAGGAATGGCCCCTGATTGCTATAGTGGGGCACTTGACCTGATTAGAGGTAGCACATCTCTATTTACTCACCTGATAAATTGAGTATGTTCAAAATAAAAACAGGACAAACGGGAAATATTTCCAATTTGTCCTGCAAATGTTGGGGTGAGAAGATTAGCTACGCTGATCTTTTTGGTGGGGATTCAAATCAATAGCCTTAGGCTCGCTATCGCTTACCCAAGGCTTTTTCATTTTCTTGCTTATTCAAGTCTCTTGAAACGCTTCAAATAAAAAGCCCTCACGCTTTTCGCGAAAGGGCTCTTGATTTGTCGGGGTGAGAAGACGGAAATCGCCCTCCGCAAATGTCTTTTTATCAATAACTTAACAGAACAATTTCAACTCGGTTCATCTTTCAGTTCTCATTTTTTATATATGTACAAATAACTTGTGCGCAATTTTCCACCTCCCATTTATTAGAGCACGTGAAAGAAAGTCATAGTAATTGTATCCAAGCATCGGTACATGAAGTTTAGCAATGGCTATTCTCCCAAGTACCTCGATGGAAATAATGTCCATTCTAAATATCTCCCTCAGTTCATCAGGGCTTTTCCTGTTTTGTACACTCTCAAAATATTCATCAAGTTGTTTTTTGTAAGGTATATTTTTTATGTCTCCATGGAGGTAACAGTCTTCAGCAAATGCAATTTTGAGTTTGGCAATATCGCCATAAAAGAGACCATCAAAATAATTTCTGATTGTCTCCTTTATTAGAGTGTCGTTTTCTGAGTACATGACCTAATTCTATGCTATTGCGTGGCCTACAGCATGCCCACCACTCACATGCAGTGTATCGCCTGTAACAAAATCCGCATAAGCCAGATAGTACGCGGCCTCAGCAATTTCCTCAGGCTCTCCAATTCTATTGAGAAGGTGAAGCCCTGCCAAGCTATCAGCGTTTTCAACACCTATTTTACTTTGTAACGGACTTCGGATGATACCTGGTGCAATGGTGTTAACTTTAATGTTATCCTTCCCAAATTCGGCAGCCAGGTGCTTCGTCAATGTGTGAATAGCAGCCTTACTTGCCAAAGGGGCTGAGCATGGAAAACCAGCTATAGCATGATCAACCAACACTGTTCCGGTATTGATGATCGTTCCACCACCTTGTTTTAGCATCTGGCGTATAGCCGCTTGCGAAGTAAAATACGTTCCTTTGAAATTTACGCTTATGTGTCTGTCAATATCGTCCTCATCTACATCCAGAAATGGTTTAGGTTCAAATATACCTGCATTATTGATAAGGACTTCCACTGATCCGAAGGTGTCAACAGCAGACCTAATTAATTTTTCGCCAGTCTTCTTGTCACTGACGTCACCAGCAACCACAATTGCTGAGGCTGGTGAGCCAAATTCTAGATAGGCGGCTTTTAACTTATCTTCATTTGCTGAATTCATAACAACGTTGTTGCCTTTCTCAATAAATAATTTGGCAATGGCTTGACCTATGCCCGTTGATGCCCCGGTGATAATTACTGTTTTTACTTTCATGTCCTTTCTATTTTTGTCTTTTACGAATTTCAGTTACCTGCTCTCCACCAACTCCCCAATTGTCAGTATCTATCTCATCAATGACAATGTGTGTACTTTGTGGGTTTTTACTAAGCACATCTTGTAGAAGTTGAGTTACTCCATTTATCAATTTTAGCTTTTGATCCTTTGTGACACCCTCACGTGTCACTTCAATTTTTACATATGGCATATCTCTGTTTTTTTTATGACAGCACAAAATTGTTAAGAATGCTGAAAGGCGTAAATGGACAATAAAGCTTTTGGCATGCACTTTTGGGCAATCCGGAAATTGTGTCGAGCCGAGTTCCCTTATAGGAGTGGCACTTGGCTATTTTAAGAAAGAGCGGCCTTCTCTTTAAAGTACTGAGGGGCGAGGCCAATATGTTTTTTAAAAAAACGTGTAAAATAGGCTGGATCGTCAAACCCAAGGTCAAATCCAATTTCTTTTACGCTTTTACTCTCATGAAATAAGTTTCTCTGGGCTTCTAAAAGTAATCGCTCCTGTATCATTTCACTAGCTGATTTTCCTGCATACTTCCTTGAAACTTTGTTTAGTGTTCTGGCTTGAGTGCTTAATTTGCTGGCATAGAACTGAACAGAATGATCTTTTCTAAAACTCTTTTCTATGGCTACTTTAAAGGATCTGAACAATCCATACTGTGCATCTGAAATCGATACCTCTCTACCCAATTTCAATCTCTTCATACGATGGATATAGGTTATTAGAATTTTGAGATGTGCACTAAGTATATTTTCGGAATCCAAATCAGGCCTATGAAATTCCTCAACCATTTGGCTGAATGAATTATCCAATCGGGAGCGCATGGTTCCATCTAGGGGCACTGGGATTACAGGACATGTACTTGTGTTGTCAAAGAGACAAGTGTCCAATATATAGCTCTCAAAATCTCCTTCATGCTTAAAGATTGAAGGTAGAAATTTAACTACGTAGCCAGTCGATTCACTCTCTTCAACGATCTTATGAATCTGGCCAGGCGTCAATACAAACAATACTGACCCATTATAAGGATGTTCTACCATGTCAATGTGATGCAATCCCTTCCCGCTTTTTATCCAAATAATCTCAAAGTATTCATGCCTGTGCTCACTGGAGAATTCCAGACTGGAGCATATTCTGTTCTCCAAAGTTGAAATTTTAAAATTTGTTACCTCACGATCTGGACATACCGACTGGATGTCAAATACTATATTTTTCATTGCTTCAGTTAATTTCTTAATATCAATACCATTACTTTTTTTGAAACATATGTCTTGCTATTGGATGTAAAACCTCTTGTCTGAAATCTTCGTGGAAATCCGCATTTACTAAGACAACCAAGCCGATCTTATCATCAGGGAACATAATTAAATAACTTCTAAAACCTCGGTCGCCACCATAATGGCCTGCTGCCCTCTTGTCAAATAAATTGGCCAATTGAAATCCTAAGCCGATTCTTACAAATCTTGGATGGGGAGCCAGCATCTCCTCTCTAGAATCCTCGCCATTCATGAAGGCTACCATCCACTTGCATAAATCGTCAATCGAGGAATTCAAGGTGCTGCTTGGCGAATGTTCTCTGGTGTAAGGGTACACTTTACGAACTGATATTCCATTTCTAAAAAAAAATCTTGAATGTGGGTAAGTCTTCAAAGAATCTTTGATACTAAAGTATCTAAAGTCGCTGTTTTTCATTTGGCATGGTTCAAGGATTGCAGTCTTTATGTAATCTTCGAAGGACTCCCTTGTCACGCTTTCTATTATCAATCCCAACAGATCGTACCCAAGATTACTATAGTTGTAAGATTCACCTGGGCTATTTTTTAGCTTTAATTTACTGGTCAGAATATATTTCTTTAAACTTTTTTCATCCTGGTTGTTTCTTCTCCAATGGTAATTGACAATATCTTTCAAGCCAGAAGTATGATTCAATAATTGCCTAACAGTGATTTGCGCTACCCTTTTATCATAGTATTTCAATTCAGGAACAAATTTTATTATCCTATCATCATAATTCAAGAGCTTGCTTCGTGATAAATGAGTTATGGCAGATGCAGTAAACAACTTACTAATGGATCCGGTGTGAAAAACTGAATTTTCATTGACTTCGATAGTGCTTTGTATATTTATTACTCCATATCCTCGAGCATATAGAATTGAATTATCCCTTACCACTCCAATGGCAACTCCAGGAATTTTGTAGGTGTCCATTTTTCCTGCTACCAATGAATCAATAAAGTTCCTAAGCTCAAATTGATTTGACCTGTCGATTAGTCGACTTTGGGCCAATGACCTAGAACACATAGGATGAAGAATTATGAGAATAATCAAAAAGTTTCTAATACTGTCCATATAAAAGCCAAAAGCGCTTATCAACCATCCTCAACAACTCAAAGAATGCCCATAGGGCTCCCTCTGGATTTTCTAGTTGCAACAATTCTTTAAATTCAAGGAATTGCCTTTACCACACCATTCCAGAGTGAAAATGGTATTGTTAAATAGATTTACTTACAATCTAGACAAGCGATGTAATTATTTGCTGACTTAACTAAAAAATATGGGAATATGTCAGGTCAAATACATCTACATGAATTCGGATAATTACAATAAATCTCTGTCCAATAAACGTATTCTTATCATGCTCAACTGAAAACTCTTGGCCAACACTAAAAAATAGTCAACCTTTACAGAAAGCAAAAACAGGTAATGGGTAAAAGTCAATTACTAGAGTATGTAAAAAATTTTGTATCACTAACGAAAGTAGAGGAAGAACAATTTAGCTCAAGTTTTGAGGAGGTTAAGGTTAAAAAAAAGCAACTCATTGTGCAGCCCAATTTTCCAGACAGGCATAGGAGATTCGTTATCAAGGGTGCGCTTAGAACCTACACGGTGGCACAAGACGGACAAGAGCACACCATTCAATTTGCAATAGAGAATTGGTGGGCTTCAGACTTCAATAGCTACATCTATCAGCACCCGGCCACGCTCTTTATTATTGCGCTGGAGAATAGCACTATTTTACAATTGGAATTTGAAAAAGAGCAAGAACTAAAGAGAAGCAACCATAAATTTGAAACCCTATTTAGAATACTCGCTGAAAAAGGCTTAGCGTTTGAACACAGGAGGATTATTTTCAATCTTACTCATTCAGCGGAAGCACGGTACGAAAACTTTCTGTTGAACTTTCCCAATTTTGTTCAGCGGGTACCTCAGTATGCTTTAGCTTCTTACCTGGGAATGACCACTGAGTTTTTATCCCGAATTAGAAATAAGCGGACTCAAAAAAGTTGATCTACATCAACCTTTTTTCCTAAACTACTTCATCTTGTTTTGATTCAGCCAGAGTCAAATTTGCACTGTCAATATTGACATGTAACAAAAATACAACAGAATGGAACAATCCTTAAATGAGGTTTTCTCGGCCAAAAACGAGATGGTAAAAAATGGACAGATTGTAGAAGCCACGGAAAAGTACTTTTCGTCAAGTGCAAAAACGTTGGACTTTGATGGAACCGCCACAAAAGGAAAGGCAGAAATGGTTTCTAAAATGCAAGGTTTTGCTGGAGCGATAGCAAAAGTAAATGGTATAACGCTACATAATGCATCCTTGAGCGGAGATGTGTCATTCGCTGAATTCACGTTTGACTTTGATATGAAGGATGGAAGTAAAATCCTTTGGCACGAGATATTGCGGACTGTTTGGCAAAATGGACTGATCGTAGAGGAGCAATACTTTAAAGCTTAACAGTGGAACAATCTTAAACAATATCATAATGAAATTCATCACAAAAGAAATACACGCGTACTTAGACTACCCTGTTGCCATTGCATTGATGACTCTTCCCTTTATGCTGGGGTTGGGGAGTTCTAATCCCTTGGCTTTACAGCTTTCAGTAGCTGTCGGTATTGCCGCATTGATACTTACGTTATTGACCGACCATCACTTGGGTGTGTATCGGGTGATCCCCTACAAGGGCCACCTTTTGGTAGATTTTATTGTCGGACTCACGTTTGTTTCTGCTCCCTTTATTTTTGCCTTTAGTGGGATAGATGCCCTTTACTACTGGATAAATGGAGGCACAGTGTTGACAGTTGTCAGTCTGCACAAATCTAAAGTGGAACCCGCATAATTAAATTCAAAACGAAAAATTAATTCAAACAAAACTTATAATAATTAAATCATGAAAAATTTAGTAAAATCAATTTTAGTTGTGTCTGCAATTTTAGTAAGCACGCTCACCTACGCACAAGACAAAAAAGCCTATAATATTGACGATAGTAAGATCGCCTTGCAAGGCTACAGCCCTGTGTCCTATCTAGATTTGGGGATTGCCCAAGTAGGTTTGAAGGAGTACAAAGCCTCTTATAATGGTCTGAACTATTACTTTACTAGTCAAGATCAGAAAAAGAAATTTGAAGCCAACCCTACAAAGTATTTGCCTCAATATGGCGGATTTTGTGCTTTCGGAGTTTCGGTGGGCGCAAAATTCAGGGTTGACCCAAACAAATTTTTGGTTAAAGACGGAAAGTATTTCTTATTTCTTTACGATCTAGAAGTGGATGCTCAACAACTTTGGTTAGCAGGCAAGCATAAGGATTTGCTGTCAACGGCCGATACTAATTGGAATAAGTTGAGTACCCAACCATAGACATTCGACAATAATTTAAGGAGTATACTTGGGGGAGACATTCCTCCAAGTTTTTCATATGAAGAAACTGCTAAAGGATATAAGGAGTTGTTCAATTTGCAAGGACTTCTTGCCCAATGCCCCAAGGCCCATTATTCAGGCACACAGTGATTCTAGAATTGTGATTATTGGACAGGCTCCTGGTCAAAAGGTTCAAAATAGTGGCGTACCCTGGGATGATGCAAGCGGCAATACGTTGCGTAAGTGGCTAGGGGTTGATAAAGAAACATTTTACTATGAAAAATTATTTGCCTTGATGCCAATGGGATTTTGCTTTCCGGGATCAGGAAAATCAGGTGACTTGCCTCCCAGAAAAGAATGTGCGCAAAAATGGCACCAAAATGTTTTAAGCGCTACTAAAGATTTAAGATTAACATTATTAATCGGTCACTATTCACAGACTTACTACTTGAAAGGGTTGGCAAAATCTTCCTTAACGGAAACCGTAAAAAATTATGAAGCGTATCTGCCAGAATATTTTACTTTACCACATCCATCACCTAGAAATAATATTTGGATGAAGAAAAACAGTTGGTTTGAAAAACAATTGATACCGATTTTACAGGAAAAAGTTAATGTAGCCTTAAAGAGACCTTGGTAAACAATGGTACAGCGCAGAGTTGATAGTTTTATTAGTGTCTAAAAAAATGGAAATTTCATTTAAACGCCTGACCGAGATTAAGCGTTCCGAAATTATTGAATTGATGAACAATCAATTGGTAAGGCGAGAAATGCCGTTGCTAGTAGGCGACTTTAGACAAAATGATTGTGATAAGTTTATTGCCGCGAAGGAATCACTGTGGCTTGAACATGGTTACGGACCGTGGGCTTTCATCGTTAACGGTCAGTTTGCTGGCTGGGGTGGACTACAACCGGAGGACGGTGAGGCTGACTTGGCATTGGTGTTGCATCCGAAATATTGGGGTATCGGTAAAGTGCTCTATCGGAAATTTATAACGACTGCCTTTGAGGAAATGGGATTGAAATCAGTAACAGTCCTATTCCCACCTTCAAGAATACGAATAAGTGGTCTTTTACGCCAGGGATTTAAAAGAGATTGCGAGCTAATGGTTGGCAATAAAATATTCATCAAGTACAAATTGGAAAGGCCTAAAGGATACGAAAGCATGGCTAAGAAAAACTAAATCGTCTTTTCTTGGCTGACTTATTGTAACGACTAACCATCTAAATTGACATACCGCTTAAGGGAGATTATAACTCCCTTCTTACTACAGCTGTAACTCACGCATAAATGGGTTTAAGTCCGTTCTTGATTTTATTCATCCTTGTGATGATGGATTCCGAAGGTGTTGGCCTTTTGGCTCACCGTTTGGCT
The DNA here is from genome assembly GCA_040216665.1 of Cyclobacteriaceae bacterium. Classification (GTDB taxonomy): domain Bacteria; phylum Bacteroidota; class Bacteroidia; order Cytophagales; family Cyclobacteriaceae; genus ELB16-189. The sequence goes on from JAVJOQ010000010.1 coordinate 914,256, forward strand.
CTCATTATTCCTGAAATTGTTGGTATTGATTTGTGAGAAACAAAAAAGCCCGCAAATCATACGATTTGTGGGCTTTGAATTACACTTGATGTGTAAGTTGTCGGGGTGAGAAGATTCCCCCGATATGTCGGGGCGGCCCCCACGTCCCTAACGTGGTGCGCTAACCGGCCCCGACTTTAGTCGGGGTACACCCTGTTGCAGAAAATAAAGTGAGTATTTATCTTGATATATTTCTTATTCTTTAATTTTTTCAAATGGCTCTCGAATT
>JAVJOQ010000012.1:0-111763 GCA_040216665.1 Cyclobacteriaceae bacterium
ATGAACGTTTTAGGAGAAATGGAAAAGCGGCTAAGGTTGCTTTAATGGCTGTATCACATAAACTTCTTAGACAGGCATTTGCTTTAGTTAAATCAGGAATGACCTTTGATGCAAAACTTTCTTTGTAAATGTTCCCATAAGCCTTTGTTTTTATCACAGTTCATTGCGAGGGAGAGTGAGCATGGGGGAGGGAACGAAGCAATCTCCCATTTTAAAACTCCAATTATATTTAAAAGATTGCTTCACACTTACCCACAGTCCTCCCCGTCAGTTCGCAATGACGTTTACTTGGGAAGTAACACACCCTATATTTTATAGACGCTTCCTGTCTGCCTTCGGCAGACCTGCCTCAGCGTTTCAGTGTATGTTAGTTTTTAAATCCGTTGTTTCATATTTAAATACAACCTGTAACACTGAGGCGACTTGACGGAAGGAAAGGAGCCGAAGTGTCTTTGCAGTCATTGTGACAATCTGTCTAATCCTTTCACTACTGTCGCAGAAGTTACTTCCGTATCACCCAAGGAAGGTATTGCCCCCTCTCCCAAGGGAGATGGCTGGGGTGAGGGACTTTTCTGTTAACATTTCCCATCTTTAAACGTCTTACAATCAAACCTCATTTTGAAAGCTGTAGTTTACACCCGATACGGATCACCGGATGTCCTTCAACTTAAAGAAGTGGAGCAACCTGTACCTGAAGACAATGAAGTACTGGTAAAAATCCATGCCACGTCCTCCAATCTATGGTTCGTGTCCTCACGAACCCAACTCAGAGACTCTTCGCTTAACGCTCTGAGTGACGTGAGCTTCAGACTGAATACATTCAAACGTTGAAGATTCTTCAAGTTACACCCTCCAATCCATGGTTCTTGCCTCACTAACCTGGGTAAACATGAAATAGGATTGTCCATCGGGTAGATTGTTTCAATTGTGAGGATATAACTATTTTGCAGTATTAAGTTAGCTGGGTGTTACTAAAGAATCACTTCTACTTTCTGTGGCTTTATAAGCGGGCCAATAATCGGCATATTTATAATGTCTCGTCAGGGTTATTTATATGGCTGTTTTTATGGCTCACACTTCCTTTTGGAATCTATCAAAACAATCTTGGAGGGACTTTCATGCTCGCAATTTTCCTTCTGCCATTTGGAGCGTTTTGGACGATGACTAGCTATGCTGTTGATCTTGCAACGAGTCGATGGATTTCAAGCTTAAAGAACTCAGTACTCATCAACTTCCTGACCTGGCTTGGAAAAATCATCATTTTGGTGAATCTGATTTATTTAACCAGGGAAGTTCTTTGTGATTGGAACTGCGTAGATCTTTCAGAATACTTTCAAATATGGATTGCCTGTATATTGCTTTTTTCTTTCACCTACATTCCTTTCGCATTGTATGGTCGGTATTCCTATTTTCATTCGTTGGTGGGTGTAGGCGTGGAAGAACATAGTGAGGTTAAATTGAAATTATATGGCGAAGGAAAAGATGTGCTCACCTTGGGTTTAAATTCAATAATTTATATTCAATCTGATGATAATTATGTGGATATGTTTCTTACAGATGTTAAAAACCCAGGAAGAAAACTTGTTCTTCGATGCACACTTAAATCCCTAGAAGAGCAGCTTAAAGACTATCCACAATATGTACGCATTCATCGTTCCGTCATAATTAATATGCGCTACGTAAAAGAGGATGGAAACAGGAATTCAGTGTCGTTAATTTGTGATGATTTTAAAATTCAATTGCCCATTTCAAAAAGTTACTTGGAAAGGTTCGAGGGACTCCTTGTTCGCCCCAAATTGACCTGATTCCACCCCAACGATGGGTTTTAGTGAATCTTTTATAGTAACCTCAACGATTATTGTCTGAGAAATCAAACAATAAATTATGAATTGGGTATACGTAGGATTGTCATTGGCTATTATTTATTTAGCATGGTTTACTTTTATTATCGCTAAAAAGAAATTTGATAAGTATCTGCTGATAGTGGGACTGGCTCACATCCCTTATTTACTCGTTAATTTGGTTGCCCCATTTCGTGGTGCGTTTGATGCACATTATGCTGGGTACTCATTTGGATGGATTGTGATTCCTGCTGAAGGCCCATGGGTCACTTTAATAATTGGCTTTATCGTAATCGGTTCATTTGTCATTGCCTCTAAGGCAATTCTAAACAGCATGAATCAGCTTTGGCTGTGGGCATTTGCTTTTGATTTGATGTTGTCGGTGATGATAGCCTTTCCAGTTTTACTTGAAGTTGTCACCAATCCATTAGAATTCACCATTGAGTTGGGCGAATACTTGACTATTTCTGGTTTTGCAGTTGCCTTGTTGGTGTTTATGCTTTTTTCAGGGCCTACCTTCTTTTCGACCTACTACGTTGGTAAAAAAGTAAAAGAGAGGCTGATAAGAAGGTAGCTTAAACGCAATTCGTTATTCAGAAATTAGCTCCGCAGTAACTCTCGATAACATTTCCCATCTTTAAACGTCTTACGAGCAAACCCCGTTTTGAAAGCTGTAGTCTACACCCGATACGGATCACCGGATGTCCTTCAACTTAAAGAAGTGGAGCAACCTGTACCTGAAGACAATGAAGTACTGGTAAAAATCCATGCCACCTCCATCAACTCGTGGGACTACGACTTACTAACAGGTACATTATTAGGCAGGTTGTTTGGCGGATTCCGAAAACCCAAACATCACGTGATTGGATGCGATATATCTGGAGTGGTTGCTGAAGTGGGACCTAAGGTAACGAAGTGGAAAGTCGGTGATGAAGTATTTGGCGACATCTCCGGTGGGAGTTGGGGTGGCTTTGCCGAGTACGCACGTGCAAAGGAAGATGTACTCGCCAGAAAACCAGAAGGCATCACCCATGAGCAAGCTTCTGTTGTTCCACAGGCTGGTCTGTTGGCTTTACAGGGACTACGCAACGTTGGAAAGATGAAAGCAGGAGCTAAAGTGTTGATCAATGGTGCAGGAGGTGGAGTAGGCGCCATCGCCATACAGTTGGCTAAACTGGAAGGCGCTGAAGTGACTGCCGTGGATCATGCGGGAAAATTTGAAATGATGCGATCGCTTGGAGCTGATTATGTCATCGACTACAAGAGCGAGAATTTCACCAAACGTGGAAAGCAATATGACTTGATCCTCGAGAACATCGCCACTCATTCTTTGTTCGACTATAAACGTTCACTGGCACCTAACGGTATCTTTTGCATGACAGGAGGAACGCCTAAAAGTTTACTGCACGTGCTCTTTCTGTCGAAGTTGTTATCTATGGGGAACCGCAAACTTCGTATCGTAGCCCTTCAATACAGTCCCGAAGACATGACGTACCTCGCCAACCTGATGGAAGCAGGCAAGATCAAAGGAGTAATAGATAAGAGTTACCCATTAAGTCAAACCGCAGATGCCTTCCATTACATTGCCAGTGGTGCATTCAAAGGTAAGGTGGTGATTACAAATTAATCCTGCCTTAGGAATTCCACCGGGTTAGCCACTGTAACTTTAAATATTTTGTAGCCAATCGTACTTATGGCGATAACGCTAAGGATGGTTATTGCCAGACCAATAACTGTTGAGTTGATGGCTTCGTAATATTCCCAAACACTGCTCATCAATCCATTGACCATAACCGAGCCTAGCAATGAGCCAATGACAAAAGAAATGAGCATGGTGGTAATGAACAGTTTACTGGCTTGATAAGTCATGTGTGGTAATGAAGCACCAATAATTTTTCTAATACCAAACTCTTTGCTTCGTTTTTGTAAATTCAAAGACACCAGAGAGTACAATCCAGAAATGGACATCACAATGGCAACAAGACCTAGGAAAGTATAAAGGATAACCACACTGTCAAAATGCTCCCTTACCATTACCATTCGCTCCTCCATTAGTTTACCGGTGTACAGCATATTAGGAAAAAGTTGCTGCCAGGCGGCTTTGATTTCAACGTTTGTTTCTACTAACTGTTCCGGGGAAGTGGATGCAACAAGGTATTTGTAATTATCGACTGGAACATAGCGAAATACCAACGGAGTGAGCGGTTGGAACAAAGCCCGCATATAGACATCTTTTACAATACCTTTTATATAAACATGGGTGGTGTCATTAAGTGTAATTCGCTTGTCTAAGGCATCTTCACCGAGTCCAAGCACGCGCACAAACTCTTCATTAACCACAATTGATTCTTCTATGTCCGATTGGCTTTCCTTTTCAAAGCTTCTGCCTTTGATCAACCGCACATTCAATGTCTTAAAGTAGCCATCTCCTACGTTGAGCATATCCACTTCAGTATCATCCATATTTCCATATCGCGCAGCAGCCTTATAGGAATTGTTATAGATATGATCTTCGGTTCCTCCTACATTTTGAATCAATCGACTCCCTGATAATTCATTTCTCAAAAGTTCAAATTGTTGCGGGTTGTCCAGTGGTACTTGTATAACGGACTGGTAGGAGTAACCCAGGTCATAGGCTTTTTGAAATTTCGCATTGTGGTAAAAAGCCAGCGCGAAAATTACCGCTGCCAATGAAATGCTAAACTGGAATACAAGTAAACTCTTGGTAAGCATATTACCACCTCTCATGGTAGTATTACCTCTTAGTACATGAATAGGCTTGAATGAAGAAATATAAAAGGCGGAGTATCCACCTGCGATCAATGAGGTGAACAGAAGGAGCAAGGCAAGAACCAGGAACATGCTCATGTTGTCTTTGTAAACAATATTCAGGTCCAGGCCATTCCACATATAGTTCCATCCTTCTGTGAAATACTCTGCAAGGAGTAAAGCCAATAATAAGGAGACAAAGCAGAAAATCATGGTTTCGGAAAGGAACTGAACAATAAGTTCCTTTCGCCTTCCTCCAATCACTTTACGAATTCCTATTTCTTTCAGCCGGCTTCCTGCAATAGCAATGGAGTTGTTCATGTAATTGAAACATGCAACCAAAAGAAGAAAAGCCGCCATGGTAAATGGAGCAATCACCGCTGCAGTGGGCATAGGCATATTCAACCAGTGTCCTTGATTTCGTTCTTTCAATGCCCTTGAGGACATGCCTATGAATGGTTCAATATAATAGGCATTTGCTTGAAGATCCTTTCTAGCATCATTTTGAGGTGCAATGTATTGCTCTAATTGTTTGGTGAGTGAAGCAATTGTTGCGTTGTCTTTCAGATAAAGAAAAGTAGTCGCCCACTTGCTCCAGTCATTCTCTACCAGAGATTGCTCTCCGACATCAATAAAGTAATTATCAAAAGTGGTTAAGAGGTCAAACCTAAAACTCGAATTGGAAGGAAAGGCTTCATAAACGCCTCCTACCTCAAATTCCCGTGGTTCGCCAGAGATGATTTGCGTTAACGGTTTGCCCAGTGCATTTTCATTTCCATAATATGTCTTCGCCAGCTTATCGCTGATGAGTATGTGGTTTTTATTTTGAAGGCTCAATGAACCAGATATCAAATTGATGGAAAAAACTTCGGTGAAATCGGGATCAGCATAAACGAATTGCCGCTGAAACATTTCATCACCGATTCTAAATTGTCCCCCTTTACTGATGTATTGAATTACTTTTTCGCCTTCACCTAAACTTTCTCTAATAAGATTGCCAACAGGCATGGGGCAAACACCATAGGGAGTTTGTCCTTCCTCGTTTTTTTGCCAAAACCCAATACGGTAAAGGTTGGATGCATTTTCTTGTTGTTCATCATACCCCGCACTGTGTTGATAATTGATATACGCAGTAATACAGCAGCCCAGAGCTATACTCATTCCCAGCAGGTTGATAATGAATGGTATTTTGTTGCGTAAGAAGGTTCTAATGGCGAGCAGAAAGTAGCTGGATATCATACTTCTTGGGTTTGGAAGGTGAGGGGATAGTATTAGGACGTAACAAAAAACTTTTGGTTACCAATTCTCACGGATATCTGTGATTCTTAATTATTTATCGTTCTGCTTTATTCCTACTTATTTGTTCTGTAGACACCTACGCTAGCGGGCAGGCAGGTGTTTATAGTGGGCTAGGTTTTGATTTCATTGTTAATTACTTAAAACTAGATAGCGTTGGCATGCGCATGGTAAGCCGAAGTGTCTTTACGGTATGGTGGGACTTCAATACAGTCCGGAAGACATGACTTACCTCGCTAACCTAACAGGTAAAATCAAGGCGGTGATTAATGATTGTTTTGCATTAGGCAAAACAGCTGATGCCTTCGCTATCGCCAGTGGTGAGTTCAAAGAGAAAGTTGTTATTACAGTTTAAGGCTCGTGAGATATTACGTTGTATGACCAATTATTGGCCGTTAACTTTACTACGCCATAACCTTCTTTAGTGCTTGATTGAATAGCTTTACCTCTTCGGTGGTTCCCATGCTAATTCTACACCACTCATTATAAGGAGGAAAAGGTCTACCCACAGCGATTCCCTGATCCAACATTTGCTTTTGGAAAGTCTTGATGTCTCTTCCAGTTTTGACAAAGATGAAGTTCGTATGTGACTTCACATACTCCATGCCCAACTCATCCATAGTTGTATACATCATCTTCTTGCATTCTTTTACCTTACCCAGACTGAAGTCGTAAAATTCTTGGTCCTTTAAACCGGCCATTGCTGCGTCAATCGCAAGCACGTTTGTGTCGGCTGCAATATTGGCTCTGAGTTTATTGGCAATCTCTGGCTTAGCAATTAAATAGCCTACGCGTAATCCTGCAAGACCATATACCTTCGAGAAGGTTTTGGATACAATTACATTTTCGCCTTTCTTCACAAGGGTGACCATGGAGGGGTAATCCTTTTCCTCGATGAAGTCGTAGTAGGCCTCATCACTGAAGACAATCGTTTTCTTAGAGGCAGATGTACAAAAATCTACGAGCTTATCTTTTGCAAGCAAGGTAGAAGTGGGGTTGTTTGGATTGCACAGGAAGATCAGTTTAGTCTTTGATGAAATCCTCTTCTCCATCTCATCCACGTCATGGGTCATCGTGTCATCGAGCGGAACCCAGTTCACTGTAGCGCCCCACTGCTCTGCATAGGTCATCATGGCGAGAAAAGTCGGTTTGGCGGCAATGATTTCACCTCCGTTGCTAGCGTAGGTAATACCAGTAATTTTTAATCCCTCAGTGGAACCTCCACCTATGACAATATGATCTGCGGTAACGCCTTCTTTCTTTGCAATCATGTCCACGAGCTCCGATGTATTAGGGTATCGGCAGCCGTTGTTAAACGCGTTCGTCATTGCTGCGCGCATTTTTTTTGACGGGCCAAAAGGATTCTCGTTGAAGTTGAGACGAACAGGCGAACTCAAGGGGCGAGGGTTAAAAAGTTCTATCTCTCTTTTTGATAAACTGGAGGCCATAGTTGGTCCTCCTAATAATGCAAATGCGCCCAATGCGCTACCTCTTTTGATCCATTCGCGTCTATTCACGTTTGATAGGGGTTTGGTTAAGCATGGAAGATAAAGGAAATATAAAAGAATTACTATCAGTGTGATGAATAAGGTTCGTAGGAGGAAGTTCGAACATTTGAAGCGCTACCCAGATCTTATTTGAAACCGGGGTGAGGGACTACCTCAATCACAAACCAAGATTGGTAACTGTCTATGAAGTTAAGGAGTTAATCCTGAATGATTACCATTCCTCTAAAACAGGTTGTCTGCTTTTAACGGAATTACTTATCTTTAATGAAGACATTTCCATTAACCCGACTCTCAATGAAAGAAATTAAAAAAGAAGACATCAATCAGGAAGTATTCGATCTCTACGATAAATATGCTCACAACAAGCTGGACAGGCGATCCTTTATTGAATCATTGAAGGCTCACGCAGTAGGAGGAATTACAGTAGCTGGGCTATTGGCTTTCTTGTTACCGAAGTATGCTACGGCACAGCAGACCAAGCAGAATGATCCGAGGTTAAATTCTGAATACGTTGAATACGATTCACCCAAAGGAGCAGGAAAAATGCGTGGCTTACTCACAAGGCCCGCAAATAACAAAAAGAAACTGGGGGGCATTATAGTCGTGCACGAAAACCGTGGTCTCAATCCGCACATAGAAGACGTGGCAAGAAGAGCTGCCCTGGAAGGGTTCATTGCCTTTGCTCCAGACGCGTTGTTTCCTTTGGGTGGATACCCAGGCAACGATGATGATGGCAGAGAGATGCAACGCAAGCGCGACAGGGATGAAATGCTGGAAGACTTTGTTGCTGCTTACGGATTCCTAAAAGAGCATGATGAATGTTCAGGCAAAGTAGGGGTAGTTGGGTTTTGCTATGGAGGTTCTGTATCCAATGCATTGGCAGTGCGCATACCCGACCTAAAAGCTGCAGTTCCTTTTTATGGTGGTCAACCCGATGTGGCGGACGTGCCTAAAATAAAGGCTCCGCTAATGATTCACTATGCAGGTCTGGATACCAGAGTGAACGAAGGATGGCCTGCTTATGAAGAAGCGTTGAAAGCCAATAAAAAAGAATACACTACTTACATCTATCCGGATGTTAATCATGGATTCAATAACGATACTACTCCTCGCTACGATAAAGCCGCAGCAGATTTGGCTTGGACTCGTACCATTGATTTCTTTAAGAAGAAGTTGAAGTAGTTATCTCTTCTCCAATTTTTCAAGCTGATACAAACCAACAAACTGTTGCTGGTAGGTATCAGCTTTTTTAATGATTTGTTGTGCTTGAGCCAATGCTTCCTGATGAAAGTTGCTGTTGATTTCGTTGGTACTTTTTTCATCGGAAGGATCATCGGGTAAGGTGGAGATGGACATCTTTAATAAGACATCTCCGTTGAAATAGTACCTGTATTCCTTATTGCTGTAGGAATCCATCTTGTAATAGAATAGTAAACGTTGTGTTTTTTGGTCGTATAAGTATTCACTCTCTACGATGGATTCAGCGACATTATATTTTACGGCAACCAACCTCAATTGCTTAATCCCATCATTACTCCAGGGATGAGTAGATTCATCCTCACTTAGTAGTTCAAGACCAAAAAATTTAGCAGTAGTATGAATAGGTCCTAATGCAGGTACAATTCTTTCATAATTCACCTGTGTTATCTCATCCGTATTTTCAAAATCTGCCTTAGTTTGAATATATACTTTGCGGATATAAGCAATATCAACTTGAGCGTATCCAAGTGTACTTAGCAGTAATAAAGATATTGTTAATAGGCGATGAGTCATAGTATTAAATCAAGGGACGATGATTATAAAAATGTTTATTTCTGAACTGGGTATTAAATTACAAACTGTTGTACTTTAATCAATTGCGTAGATGAAGATTTACCCAATAAATCAGATGGCAATACCCTCGTTTTGATGTTTCAGAAAATAGGTCTAATTTTTAAGGCAGATTATTTAATGGATTCACGACTTGTGTTTCCAATGGGATCACTAATCCAATAAAGATGGCGCAAAAGGGCATCTCCAGAAAAAAGAGAAGAACCAAGAAACTCTCCTGGGATTATTACGATCATAAAGGCAAACTGATTGCCAACAAAAAGGTGATAGAGCGGTGCAACAAACTGGTGTTGCCTCCTGCCTGGAAGGAGGTGTGGATTTCGATGGATGCCAATGCGAATCTGCAGGCTACGGGAAAGGATGCCAAGGGCAGATTACAGTATAGGTATCATGAGAATTGGACCAAAGCACGAGCTGCTGAGAAGTTTGATGGCATGACCCGCTTTGCGCGAACGCTTCCCACTATAAGAAAAAAAGTAGAGCGTGACCTTAAGTTGGAGGGAATGCCCAAAGAGAAAGTGGTGGCATTGATTGTAAAACTTATTGACCTCTATCATTTCAGGGTGGGTAATGATGAATACGCCAGAATGAACAACTCATATGGATTAACAACTTTAAAGGAAGGACATCTTACATTGGATCGATCAAAGTCGGCAGAAGGAGAGATGGATGCGGTGTTTGAGTTTGTTGGAAAATCAGGCAAGTTATGGAAGCGAAGAATATGGGAAGATGATTTGGCTATTCTGATCAGCAAGTCTGGAGCTGTCGGTGGTAGAAAGAAAAGCCAGGATCTATTCAGGTATGAAGACAAGTTTGGCAATGACTTTGATATTAAGTCCAATCACATCAATGAATACCTGGATGAGATTACAGCTGATCATGAGAAAGTAACAGCCAAAGATTTTCGCACCTGGGCTGCCACTTGGAAGGCAGCATCAAGATTGTCCAAGCAACTAGATCCAGATACGGCAACTGCAAGAAAAAAAGTTTCCAATGAAGTAGTAAAGACGGTGGCTTTTGATTTGGGAAATACACCTACCGTATGTCGCTCGTCCTATATTCATCCCACCATATTATCCGATTGGCAGGAGGGAAGCTTCAGGAGTAAATGGACTAAGGCTAGTCGTGGTCGTAAGTTAAGTGGCCTTTCAAAAGAAGAAACTACTACGTTGATGTATTTAAAGTAGTGTGAAAGCCACTTGCTTCAATTGAGTATCTTGCCACCGTAATGACCATCACTCTTTTTGTCTTACTTCTTCTACTAGGCGTAGCTACTGGTTTCTATTCCGGACTCTTAGGCACAGGGGGTAATATCATTCTTATTCCAGCTTTAGATTTGTTGTTCATTTATTACGGTATCAGCGGAACGGAGTCTGTGAAACTCATTATCGCGAATTCTCTTTTTGTTACCGTGTTTCTCGGTGCTGCCGTCAGCTTCAAGCAATATCGAATTGGTAATTTTCATTTGAAAGAAATACTCAGCATAGGAATTCCGGGTATGGTAAGTGCCTATGCTATGTCAGAGTGGATCAATTCTTCCAACTGGTTTGATAAATTTTATTTCGATATCATCTTTCTCACACTACTTATTCTTTTGGCTGTGCGGTTGCTTTTCTTCAAGACGTATGAAAGAACTGATGTTGAGGGTGAGATGGTTAATAACAATTATGTCTCCTTCATGGGCTTGGGGTTACTCACTGGTTGTGTCACCTCATTGTCGGGCCTGGGAGGTGGAATCGTTCTTATCCCATTCTTAACCGATATTATGAAAGAGCCGGTAAGAAAAGCCAGCTCCATTTCTATTGGTGTGATTATGCTCCTGGCCATTTCTGTCACTGCCAGTTATCTGTTTATAAATGAGAACCAACAAGTAATCGCAAAGCTGCCCATGCAGATAGGCTACATTTCTATTCTAACAGTTGGTCCCATACTGGCAGGAATATTTATTGCTTCTTCCTATGGTGTGAAAGTGGCACACAGAACTTCATCTTTAAAACTTAGAATTATTTTCGGGATCATTGTTACTTTACTATGTATAAAAGTGGCGTGGGGTTTATTGATGCAGCAATAGAATTGAAGAGAAAACATTGCTAGTGCTAGCGCTGTTATTATTTAAAATTTATAAATGAGTAAAACTTTCCTTACAGCAGAGTGGAGAAAATTATTGATGGCCAATTATGCTGTGGATCCAAAACTGCTTGCACCTTATCTTCCATGCAAAACTGAAATTGATTTATTGGAAGGGACTTGTTATGTGAGCTTGGTGGGGTTTATGTTTCTCAACACAAAACTGATGGGTATAAAGATTCCATTTCATACCCACTTTGAGGAAGTGAACCTACGGTTTTACGTGCGCTACAAGGATGGAGATCAGTGGAAACGGGGTGTCGTATTCATCAAAGAGATTGTGCCCCGGCCAGCACTTACCTGGGTAGCCAATACCATTTATAAGGAGAACTATGAAACGATGCCTATGGAACACAAGTGAGAGATAGGGCAAGTAACACAACAGGTGGAGTACCAATGGAAAAAAAGGAGTTGGAATTCATTCCGTATCCAAACATCGATAAAATCAGTGCCTATTGTTGTGGGAAGTGAGGAAGAATTCATCACCGAACACTATTGGGGATATGCACGCATAAGTGCTGAGAGAACTACCCAATACGAAGTAGTTCACCCAAGGTGGGAGGTATACCCCACTATCCATCATGCCATAGATGTTGATTTTGAAGAGACCTATGGACAGCCGTTTACGTTCTTAAACACAACACAACCAACATCTGTTTTTCTGGCAGAAGGCTCTGAGATAGCAGTGAAGAAAGGGAAAGAGGTATAAAGTTTATTTTGCCATCTGAGAAGCTGACAGGGATTTTGTTGGTAGCTTGCAAATGGTTTTAGTCTAAATAATTAGGTATGGAGCAATCGTATATTTGGTGGATAGGGTTCAATGTTTTCGTGCTGATAATGCTGGCATTGGACCTTGGTGTGTTCCATCGAAAATCGCATGAGATTTCTGTAAAAGAAGCCTTCATGTGGACTGGATTCTGGGTAATACTGGCTTTTGCGTTCAACGTCTTGGTCTATTATACCCAAGGCACTGAAAAAGCATTTGAGTTTTTTACTGGTTACCTGATCGAAAAGTCACTGAGCGTAGATAACATTTTTGTCATTATTCTCATCTTCTCTTATTTTAAAGTGCCTGTAGCTCATCAGCATAAGGTACTGTTCTGGGGAATTCTTGGTGCATTGGTGATGAGAGGCGCCTTCATCTTTGCGGGTGTTGAACTTATTGCAAGGTTCCATTGGCTCATTTATATTTTTGGAGGTTTTCTTATTTACACGGGTATCAAGATTGTGACCAGTGGAGAAATGGAAATTGACCCTTCTAAAAATCCATTGCTCAAGCTGGCGAGGCGGTTCTTTTCTGTAACCGAAAAGTATGAGGGAGATCAGTTTTTTGTGATAAGGGAAGGTAAGAAGTGGGCTACTCCTTTATTCTTAGTGTTGATCTTAATTGAATCTACCGATTTAATTTTTGCTGTAGACTCAATCCCTGCAATTCTTGCCATATCCGATGACGCATTTATTGTATATACGTCCAACGTGTTTGCAATTCTTGGTTTACGTTCGTTGTACTTTGCGCTGGCCGGCATTGAAAAGTATTTCAAATATTTAAAATATGGGGTGTCGGCCATATTGGTGTTTGTAGGTGTAAAAATGGCTATTATTGACTTGTACAAAATACCGATTGAGATTTCACTGGCATTTATTTTTATCGCTTTGTCTCTGGCTACTTTAGCTTCCATGATATTTGTAAGCCATGAACAGGAACAGAAAAAGAAATAGCATAGCCAACGTAAGCAGTATAATTTATGACCGAAAGACCATCTGAGAAAAAGCTTTCATCTGGAAAAGAAGAAAATAAGCAATCCAAGGAAGCAGAACCATGGATGATATTTACCATTGCTATTGCGCTGATAGCAGTAGGTATTGGGTTTGGATATTATAAGTTTAACAATGAAATTCAAGCCGCTCATTTGAAAGAGGTGGGTGTAGCGGTGAAGGGTATTGTAATGGATGAATCGGAGAGTGGAAAGTCAGGGAGTAGTAAAACACATTACTTTGATTTGGAATATCAATGGAAAGGGATTTCCTATAACCATCAGATTTCATCCAAATTCAATTTGTATGATGTGGGAGAAGAGGTGGAGTTATGGGTTGATCCAGAAAACCCTGAGGCGGCCATGGGTGAAGAGGATATGGGGCACGGCAGCTTTGGGTGGGCTTTTATTATCATGGGCCTCGGTGGTTTTATCTTTTGGCTTGGACTGAAGAAATTGAAGGAGAAAAAGGGTGAAGCTTCAGCAAGGACAGCAATCTAATCAGAGAGCAACTTCTCTAACTCGTCTTTTTGCTTTAAGGCAGCTTCATAACCGATTTTGTAAATCTCATCAATACGGCTTACACTAAAGGTATCGTACTTACTGAGTTCTTTTGGGGAGATTAGAATATCAAAACGATCAAACTTTTGAATGCAGGATGCCCCAACACTCAATTGATAAGACCTTTCTAAAATTGATAATGACGAAGTAAAATCATTCTTCTTTAAATCCTTAATAGGATTGACATAAACACCAATGATTTTATCACAAATCCCCTCCAGTGGTTCGATGGGAAAATTATTCATAATGCCACCGTCCGCGTAGAGTATGTCGTCTATCGTAACAGGAGAGAATACCATTGGGAAAGCGGATGAAGCGAGTATCGTATTTACCAGAGGCCCCGAATGAAATACTTTGCTTTTTGCATGTACCAGATCGGTAGCGATGATATACATTTCTTTTTGAAGGGACTCAAAGGAGTCTTCGTCCAGATACTCATTAAATACCTGTATTAACTTTCCAGTATCAATAATGCCAGGTTTGAAGATAGCGTAGTTGGATATCTTGAAGATAGAAGTCTTCTTGAAAAATTGAAGGATCTCTTTAGCTGGATGCCCTGCCGAAAATAGTGCGCCTACAATGGAGCCGGCACTCACACCGGCTACATGAGTAACGTTAATACCCATGTCTTCGAGTACCTGAAGTGTGCCAATATGTGCAACACCTCTTGCCCCACCTCCTGATAGTACTAGTCCAATTTTACTGCTCATATACGATTAAAAGAAGGCCAAAATGGCCAATAGCAAAAGTAAAGATAATAGATAGCAGTTATCCTTCTGAGCGAGCTCAAGAGATCAATCCATTTTTTCTCTTATATTGAATTAGCAGATGAGAAGGATTTATCATTTTCCGGATGACCCATGGAGTGACCTAAGATGGATTACGCCAACTGGCTTAGCTGTTTTTGGAGCTATATTCGTAACCATTGGATTAAATTTTGAAGAGTTTTTTTTATATCTCGCTGTTCCACCTTTCTTTATAGCTATCGCATTGGTTGGATATAAGAACGATGTTACAATTGATACCACCACTGGCACGATTACCTCCAGCAGAAAATTCTTTTTTTACCCCACCAAAGAGGTTTTTCATAAAAGTGAATTCAAGGAAATTTATGTAACAAAAAGAATCGGTGAACCAGGTTCAGGAGGGTTGGGGAATATCAGACGCGCCACCTATTATAAATTAACCCTATCAGGAAATAAATCAATCGATGTAGACACGTTTTTATCTTTACCTGACTTGAACAAATGGTTGGATATACTTTCAAAAGAATTGGAATTACCAGTGGCGGAGATGAAAGACTACGTTGACGGATTCAGTAAGAATTTTGGAATGGCAAGCGGGAAATGGTAGTTGTGTGCTCACGTTAGGATGGAGATATAAAATATACCTTTTGTATGAAAGACCCGGAAGACTATTTCAACTATAGAAAAGAGGGTGAACACCACGTATATGAATGGGTTGCAAGTGGACGTTCGTTCGTTTCAGGCTTTATTACCATTTCGTTTGTAGCCATTTTCTTTGTCAAGGCATTCATTGACAAAACAGCTGATGTTCATTCATACCTGATTGTCTCAGCGGTGGCTATCGCTATTACGCTTTTCTTTTGGATTTACGACAGGTTTAAAATTACCATCAACAAAGAGGAGATTTTCGTGGCTCGCGGATCAACAGTGTTTTTTGGCAATGGACGCGGCACACGATACCTTAAAAAAGATATAGGAACATTCTACAGCAGAAGTCCCTGGGATTATTCAGATCTTAACTTCGTATCTGGCGGTAAAATTATTTATATATTTTTAAACGATCGGCAAAGAATTAAAATAACCGATGAGCTGACTGATGAATATGCCAATTACCTCATTGATGACATTAAGAAGTTTATGCCATTTGGCGATCGACCGGAAAGGTTACCGCTGGCCAGTTCACTAAAACATTTGTTCATGATGGCGGTAATTGTTTTTACCGGGGCAGTTACACCGCGTTTAAACGAGGTGGGCGAGTATGCCTCGGAGAAGCAGTCGAATCCCATGCGATTTGTGGAAGGTTTACTGGGTATGGGATTTATGTTTTTTATTCTCACCATGGCAAGTGATAAGTTCTTGGGAAATAATCAACTGACAACCTCTCGCAAAATTTTACTTTTTATCTGTAGTACCGTGCTGACTTCTGCTATTCTTTATTATCTATACTTTATGTAATCATACGTTTTTGGATTTCTACAATCGCAACAGGAACCTCACTAAAAGAAGGAGTATAACCTAGAAGATCTAAAACCGTTACAAGTCATTAACTTGTTGTTCAAATTATTAAAAGCAGGAGATGACATTAGAAGATTTAGGGTACCACTCAGCCTTTGAAGAGTACCGCCAAGCACATGAATTGGATGGATTTGCCGTAGGGAGAGTGATTGCTGCGCATAAGGATAGGTATATTGTGCGCAATGAAGCAGATGAATACGACACGGAGCTGATTGGAAATCTGAGGTTTACGGCTGAAAGCAGAGCAGACTTTCCTGCTGTGGGCGACTGGGTGGCCATTTCTGAATATGATGCTGGTAAAGCACTCATTCACGCAATCTATCCCAGGCGTTCAATAATTACAAGGCAGGCAGTAGGACGTTCCACCGAGGTACAAATCATTGCTACCAATATTGATTACGGTTGGGTGGTTCAGGCTGTGGACCGGGATTTTAATCTCAATAGATTAGAAAGATATTTAACCATTTGCCATGCAGCGAAAGTCACGCCCATCATTGTATTGAGTAAGACGGATCTCATTGATGCCGCTGAGTTGGAGACACTGCAGTTACAAATTGCAGATCGAGTTGGGCAGGTGAAGGTGATCAGTGTGAACAATCAAAGTGAAGAAAGATATAACGAACTGCGCAAGGAAATGCAGCCGGGTAAAACGTATTGCCTTTTAGGGTCTTCGGGTGTGGGCAAGTCCACCTTGCTGAATCACTTTTCGGGTAAAGAGCAAATGGAAACAGGCGCCATTAGTGACAGTGTAAATAAGGGAAAGCATACGACCAGTCATCGTGAGTTGGTGGTGTTGGACAATGGCAGTATGTTAATTGACAATCCCGGTATGCGGGAAGTGGGCATTGCAGATACTTCCGGTGGGTTGGAGATGACATTTGATGACATCACGCAACTGGCATTGGAGTGCAGGTTCAAAGATTGCACCCACCTCAATGAATTGGGTTGTGCGGTATTGGCGGCTGTAAACAATGGTGAACTGGACAAGTCTGTTTTTGATAACTACCACAAGATGCTTAGGGAGAAAATGCACTTTGAATCCAGCGTAGAAGAAAAGAGAAAGAAGGACAAGAACTTTGGTAAAATGATCAAAGAGGTGAAGAATGCGAGGAAAAACAACAAGTACTGATGAATTTACCAACCATTGAAAAATCAACATTCGATTTTCTGAAACAACTTGCTAAAAACAACAACAGAGAATGGTTCAATGCGCATAAAGACAAGTACCTGGTCGCCAAAGAGAATGTAGAAGCATTTGTGGAAGGATTGATGGCCAGGATGAGTGCCCACGATCACATCGAAACACGCACGGGCAAAAGAAGTATTTACCGTATCTATAATGATGTCCGTTTTTCCAACGACAAGACACCTTACAATCCAAGGTTTGCAGGCTACATCAGAAGAGTGAAGCCGATGAACCGGGGAGGGTATTACTTTTGGATCAAGCCCGGAGGCTCGAGATTGGCCTGCGGGTATGGCCATCCTAATACCGATGACTTGCTAAGATTGCGACAGGACATTGACTACAATCATGAGGACTGGAAGAAGATCATTAACGCTAGAACGATTAAGAACGCCTTTGGCGATATGAGAGGAGAGCAAGTGAAAACGGCACCGAGAGGATTTCCCAAAGACCACGAAGCCATTGAGCTACTCCGCTACAAGCAATATTGGTTTGAGTGTGCTTTCACGGATAAGGAAGTACTCGCTCCTGATTTCGTCAAGAATATGAACAAGGCCTACAAAACCATCCGTCCTTTCTTCGATTATACCAGCATGGTGCTCACCACCGATTTGAATGGGGAGTCAATTGTCAATTAACGGTGCGGGTGCAAAGTGAAATAAAGAAATATAATGAATCACAGGAGCCAGTTGATGAAGCTATTTGTGATTTTCTTGCCAGAACAATTGATGAAGTGCTGGTTGATGCCGAAAGTAAGATTTGGCACGCGCACCCTGTCTGGTTTTTAAACGTAAACCCTATAGTTGCTGGCAGCGTCACCTTTAGTGGTATGCTGAATGCGTCCTTTAACCAAATAAGGCAATATTCAGAAGGTAGTCCATCGGTTGTGATAAGGTTAATGGAGGCACTCATTACCATTAATCAGATTGTTATTAATACTTCTCACAAGAAAGCCTTGGGTAAACACGCAAAGATGGTTTTCAATACAGCCCAACGAACTTTTAAGGAGGAACAAGACCTTAAAGACCTTGAGGTGCGTTATCAAAAGCTAAATGATAACTCATGACAGGACATACAAAAAGCTATTATTTTGTTTTGAAAACCAGCTCATTGCCAGTATCTTAGTACTCTCTATCTAATTTTTTGGACTAAGTAAATATTTTTTGTTATGAGAGCCATCTGGAAAGGTCACATTCAGTTTTCGCTTGTCACTATCCCCATAAGGATATACAACGCCATTGACTCTGGCAGGTCTATCAGCTTCAATTTACTTTCAAAAGAAGGGCACAATCCCGTTAGCTATGAGAAGAAAGATAAGGTAACAGGGAAGCCATTAAAGAGTGATGAGATCGTAAAAGGCTATCAATATGAACCTGATCAGTTCGTGATTGTTGAACCGGACGACTTCAGTAAGGTAAAGCTGAAGAGCACCCGAGTAATTGAGATAGAAGGTTTTGTAAAAGCAGAAGAGGTACACCCAACTTTATTTGAAGCTCCCTATTTTATTGGCCCTGATGGGGATGTCGCTGCTAAGGCGTATGCCTTGCTGTGTGGTACACTTAAGGAGAGTGGTAAGATTGGTGTGGGTAAGGTGGTATTACGGGATCGCGAAACTCCGGTATTGATCAATCCTCACGAAGGGGGGATCATGATGTACCGATTGAGGTATCCCAATGAGGTGCGGAGTATGCGTGAGGTACCCCAGTTGATTGAAGTTAAAGATGCTGATAAAGAGCAACTTAAGTTGGCCAAGACATTAGTTGATTCAATGACTACGAAGTTCTCTAAAATTGAAATGAAGGATCATTATTATGATGCCTTGAAAAACATTATTGACGCTAAAATTGCTGGTAAAGAGGTGGTGACAGTTACTGAAGAGGAGCCTGAAGTTGTAGATATCATGACAGCACTTAAAGCCAGTATAGACCAGGCCAAAAAGAAACCCATGGAGAAAGCTAAAGGGACTGGCTCAAAGGAAAAGAAAAAGGCAAAACCTGCCAAAGCAGTTAAACGAAAGGCCAGCTAGGCATTGCTTCACATTCTTCGCTTAATCTATTATCTTTGCGCCCGTGGCAAAGGTGATTAAATTTCCGATCCAAACACCTGAGAAGTTTGGCTTTAAGCCCGTAAGAAGGCGTAAAACAACAGGCAGTAAAAACCCTGGCCAGTTCAACTTATTTACTGGTGGCAAACTGGTAAAACTCAATCAGCTTTCTTTTTTTGAAGAGGCATTGCTTATGGATGAGCAGGGTGACAGCTCTGCAAAAGATCTTTATCAGAAAGCCATTCAAGAAGGAGATGCTGTAGCGGACGCCTACTGCAATTTAGGGATCTTAGAGTCTGAGGCTAAAAACTTCAGTAAGGCCATAGATTGCTTCACTTTGTCCCTTAAGGAAGAACCAAGACATTTTGAATCGCATTACAACCTGGCTAATCTGTATGCCGAGATAGGCAATTTTCCCTTGGCCAAGGTGCATTATCAAATCTCAATAGAGATTGAGCCTGAATTTCCCAATAGTCACTTCAATCTTGGGCTTACCCTGGCCATGAACAAGGAAATTGAGAATGCAATTCTATCTCTCATGAATTATAGAAAACGAGCTGCTCCCGAAGATAAAGGGCATGCCGATGAATTGATAAGTACACTTACGAGAACGATTACTACTTAATCGGTTTTCAATTGCTTTAATACCTTCTTGCCGCGAGAGATAAACCCTGCACTTCCGTAGGGCATTTGATCTTCAATAATCGCAATGAGTTCTCCCTTTAATTCAGGATACGCTCTTGCCAGATTGGCCAACACCGTCATGCTAAAAACTTTAATGGCTATAGGTTCTTTTTTGTCTTGAAGTAGCTTAAAGCAATGGTCTAAGGTGATTCCATGCAAAGGCTTTGGAATTTCAATGAATTGAAGAAATCTAACCGTATTCCGCTTCACCGCATCATGAATTTTAGGCTTCTTTAGGTTGTTAATGATCTTTCGCAAATGAGGTTTAATTAGCTCTGGATGCTTCTTTACGGAGTAGCTTAGTGGCCACGCTGCCCGCTGCGTCACTCGATATTCACTGTTCAGAAATGCATCAACCAGCAGGGAGAACCGTTCCTGATCATTTCCTATGAAGGTTACAATTTGGTCACAAGTTGATTTATCAAAGCCTTTTTTTAGCTCTTTTAGTATGTTCATAATCAGTGCATTAGCTTGTTAATAATAGCATAACTATCTGAATATTAGGATTTTTAGTGGTTTGACTTTAACTTCATATTTAAGTTTAAAACGATGAGTTTATGTTAGTATTTTTTGCCATCGCTGCTCTGTCGGTTTTCCAGTTAGGTCTTTGCTTTCTTTGCCTTCACCTTCGGCAGGTCAGAGCACTTTAAGGTCTTATTGAAAAACTAGAACTGCTAAATTTAGAAATTGGGACTCGATTTTTATCGGGCATCCTGTATTTCCTTCTTTGTTCTGCTAAATTGCCGCCCAATTGAAGCAGACGTGAATTATTTATCAGCAGATCAGATATCAAAGTCGTACAACGACCGTTGGTTATTCAAGAACCTTACACTAGGCATTTCAGCTGGTGAAAAATTCGCTCTTGTGGGCGAGAATGGAACTGGTAAAACCACCCTTCTTAAAATACTTACAGGTGAGATTCCTTCCGATTCTGGCACAGTTAGCTTTCGTGATGGTGTTCGATTAGGATACCTTACCCAGCAGCCTGTAGCTGAAGGACATCTCTCTATTAAAGAGATTCTATTTGACGCAAGCAACGCTGTAGCAGCGGCTGTGATGCGTTATGAAGCGTGTATCCACGATGGCGATACCTCTCCTGAAGAAATGCAAAGTGCGTTGGAGAAAATGGAAGAGTTGAATGCATGGGAGTTTGATTCTAAGGTGAATGAGATTACCTCGAAACTAGGTATCACCAACTTTGACCAAAAGTTCGCTACACTATCCGGTGGGCAGAGAAAGCGGATCTTCATGGCAAAAATGCTTCTGCAAGATCCAAGCATCCTCATTATGGATGAGCCCACTAACCACCTGGACCTGGAAGCCATTGAATGGCTGGAGAATTACTTGTCGGGGCAGAACATTACGTTGATTATGGTGACCCACGATAGGTATTTTTTGGACAATGTGGCCAACACGATCATTGAACTTGATAAAGGGAAGCTCTATACCTACAAAGGGAATTATGCTTACTTTCTTGAAAAGAAGTCGGAGCGTGAGGAGATATTGAAGGTGGAAGTGTCAAAGGCGAGAAACCTGCTGAAGAAAGAGTTAGAGTGGATGAGACGCCAGCCAAAGGCGCGAGGCACAAAGGCAAAATACAGAATTGAAGCCTTCCATGAGTTAAAGGACAAGGCATCTCAAAACCTGAAAAAGGAAAGGATGGAGCTGGACATCCAAAAAACCAGGCAGGGTGGGAAGATCATTGAACTCTATAATGTAAGTAAGTCTTTCGGTGAGAAGAAGATGGTGGATGACTTCTCCTATGTTTTTAAGAAGAAAGATCGCATCGGTATAGTAGGAAGTAACGGAGTAGGGAAGTCTACTTTTTTGGATTTGCTCACCGGTAAATCAAAACCGGATGCAGGTGAAATATTACCGGGTCAAACGACCAAGCTAGGATATTTTACTCAAGAAGCATCTGAACTCAATCCCGATCACAGAGTAATTGAAGAAGTTAAGGACATTGCAGAATTCATAGCGCTGACTGATGGTACTCAGATTTCTGCATCCGCGTTCTTAGAGCTTTTCCTTTTTCCACCGGAGAAGCAGTACAACATCATTGGCAAATTAAGTGGGGGTGAGAAGAAAAGATTGCAGTTGCTGAAAGTGTTGATTAAGAATCCAAATTTTTTGGTGTTGGATGAACCTACCAATGATTTTGACATTGAAACACTTAATGTACTGGAAGATTTTCTAGACAAGTTTACAGGTTGCCTCGTGTTGGTTTCCCATGATCGTTATTTTATGGATCATTTGGTCAATCAATTATTTGTATTCGAAGGGGACGGGAAGATCAAGGTCATGAACGGAAATTACTCCGATTATAAGTTATACAAAGAAGAGGAAGAAGCTGAGCCTGACGAAGCTAAGAAGCCGATCCAGGAAAAAGTAGAGCGTTCAGAGGATGATTCAAAAAGAAGAATCTCGTTTGCGGAAAAAAAAGAGCACGAATCCTTAGAGAAGGAAATTGAAGCGTTAGAGAAAGAAAAGGAGGCACTTATTGAAAAACTTAGCTCAGGAGTGTTGGAGACCGAGGAGTTGGTCAATTGTTCTAAAAAGATCAAAGAACTCACCGATGCCATTGATTTCAAAACATTGCGGTGGCTTGAATTGGAAGAATTTGGATAGAAGTCACGTATGATGCGGTATTTCTTTTAGGAAAGGCATTCTGAAAAGCATATTCCTAAGATACAGTTAGTAGCAGTCCACAGTCACCAGCTTTTTTTGGCTAAGTTTATGCTTTACCAACTTAAATGCATTTTATAATAATTCTTCTCTCCATTCTTTTACAGGATCAGGTTCCACCAAAGCCTGCCGATGAATTTGCGTTTCAGTTGGATTATGAATTTAGAACCAAACCGGGTGGTGACGATAAGCCAGGAGGTTTTGCTGCCGGTAAGTTACCCTATGCCGAGATAAGAATTACACCTACAAAGCTTTCGGAGAGTGAAGAGAAGGTAAAGATTACCAATAATTTGGGACATCGTGTGTACTCACGCAAAGCCGCCCTGAATAATGAAATTGTGATCGACATGGGCTTTACCGATGATTTAAAGGACCATATATCTGTCTATGCGTTCGATATAGTCTTTTTTTCAAAGCGTGGTGATACAAGTAGAATTACTCTTTTTGTAGAAGAGGATGGTACTGTATTAGTCAATGGGGTGAAACGAGGAAAATTTTAGCCTTTAATTACCACTTACTGTACTATTGAGCAAATCGTGTAACTATTTCCTTAAAAGACAAGAATCCTTGTTACCTTTTCAGATTATATCCCGTTAAAAACTAAATTATTCCAATTCAAACTCATGATGAGAATAGTTATCCTCTTACTTCTACTCACAACTGTAAGTTCATCCGCACAAAACGCTCCCCAACCTGATGCCGCCAATATCAAACTTCGAATTAAGAAGCTCAATTTCTTAGGAACGGTGTTGTATGTGGCGGCCCACCCTGATGATGAAAATACAAGGGCTATTGCCTACCTCTCCAATGAACGCTTGGCAACTACAGGGTATCTTTCTATGACAAGAGGTGATGGTGGTCAAAACCTGATTGGTCCTGAGATACGAGATCAATTGGGATTAATTAGAACGCAGGAATTATTGGCCGCAAGAAGGGTAGATGGTGGTCATCAGTTTTTTACCAGAGCAAATGATTTTGGTTATTCAAAAAATGATGATGAGGCCTTTAGAATTTGGAATAAGCAGGAAATATTATCTGACGTTGTTCAGGTGATCAGAAAATTTCAACCCGATATTATCCTTACCAGATTTCCACCTGATGGTAGAGGAGGTCATGGCCATCATACAGCCTCTGCAGTATTGGCCCACGAGGCATTTGATTTAACTAACAATCCTGCTGCTTTTCCTGATCAGCTGTCGACTATGGGAGTATGGCAGGTAAAAGGACTTTATACTAATACTGGAAGGTGGTGGAACAAAGACATTGATGAAAATACAGATAGCATTGTTGCTATGGACGTGGGAGTGTACAATTCATTACTTGGTAAATCCTATTCCGAGATGGCTGCTGTTAGCAGAACACAGCATAAGAGTCAGGGTTTTGGTTCATCAGGAAGCAGAGGAGAAGAGTTGGAGTTTTTTGAGTTTGTAAAAGGGTACCATGCTAAGAAAGATATTTTCGAAACGGTGAACACCTCCTGGTCAAGAGTAGAT
Organism: Cyclobacteriaceae bacterium; assembly: GCA_040216665.1. Taxonomy (GTDB): domain Bacteria; phylum Bacteroidota; class Bacteroidia; order Cytophagales; family Cyclobacteriaceae; genus ELB16-189. The sequence goes on from JAVJOQ010000012.1 coordinate 24,037, forward strand.
GGAGGTAGCAAAGTGGAGCCTCATGTTAAAAAACTGATTGCTGAGTACAATGAAGAAGATCCCTCTACCTCTGTTCCCATGTTGTTAAAAGTGAGAAAGGAGATTACGGGATTGAAGGATGGAATCTGGAAAACCAGAAAACTTGAAGAAGTGAATCAGTTGATCAAAGATTGTCTTGGGTTGTACCTGGAAGTAAAGGCTGATAATTATTATGTGGCTCCTGGAGAAAAAATAGAAAGTAATTTTGAATTGGTTAACCGCTCTAACCTTGCTCTGACGGTGAAGAGAATAACTGCTTCTGCGCTAACATATGATTCAGTTTTAGATGCTCCTTTATCAAACAATAAACCATTGAAGTTAGCATCAACAAAAACCGTTCAATCCAATACGCCTTATTCTGATCCCTATTGGCTTCAGGAAAGTCACTCATTAGGTTTGTTTACTGTCAAAGACAAATCATTAATAGGAAAACCAGAAAATGACCCGGCTATTCAATTTCAGATTCAGTTAGAACTGAATGGAGAGCTATTGACTTATGCTGTGCCATTGATTTATAAATGGACGGATCCTGTAAAAGGAGAGCTTTGGAGGCCCGTTGAAGTGGTGCCGGCAATGTCGTTGAATTTATCTGAGTCGGTGGTAGTGTTTAGTGATGCCAAATCGAAATCAGTTTCCGTATTGGCCAAATCCAATTCAGGCCATAAGCTGAATGGTGATATCTCACTAGAGCTTCCAAAAGGTTGGAGGTCAGAACCAGTAAAGCAACCCTTCGAACTTGCTAGTCGAGGTGATGAAAAGACAATTTCTTTTATGGTTTTTCCATCCAATGAAGAAACAACATCAACACTCAAGGCGAAGGCAAGCGTAGGTGGGCAAACCCTGGATCAATCCATGCAGATCATTTCTTACGATCACTTTCCAATACAAACGTTATTGCCACTTGCAGAAGCAAAGGTAGTACGAATTGATTTGAAGAAAGCTGGAGGACTTATTGGCTATATAGAAGGAGCTGGCGATCAAATACCTGCTGCACTTAGAAATATGGGATATGAGGTATTTGAAATGAAGAACGATGAAGTAACACCAGAAAATCTAGCTAAAATGGATGCGGTGGTATTGGGTATACGTGCATTGAACACCAACGAAAGGATTCAATTCTTTATGCCTGATTTGCTGGATTATGTAAAGAAGGGCGGAACAATGATTGTGCAGTACAACACAAATTCAAGGATGGAAATTGATAAGGACAAATTTTCGCCTTACCCATTGACATTGTCTCGCGATCGGGTAACAGATGAAGACAGTAAAGTGAATATTTTGAAACCGGAACATGCTGTACTCAATGCACCTAATAAAATTACGGCAAAAGATTTTGAAGGCTGGGTGCAGGAACGCGGGTTGTACTTCCCTAATCAATGGGATCCAAAATTTGAAGCACTGATAGCTACCAATGACCCTGGAGAAGAAATGACTGAGGGCTCTTTACTTGTGGCCAAGTATGGAGAGGGAAATTACATTTATACTGGCCTGTCATTTTTCAGGGAACTGCCTGAAGGTGTTCCCGGGGCTTATAAACTATTTGCAAATTTGGTGTCGTTGAGTAAAACACAAAAGCCAACAACTCAAAAAATTAAATCCGGAAAATAATGTCAGAAGAACAAGATGAAAAACCTCCAGTATTCTCCAGATGGAGCGCGTGGTACTGGCTACTGATGATTGTGCTGGCGGTTCAAATTATTATTTATCTTTTTATTACTAACTCTTTCTGATGAATACTATTGACTGGGTAATACTATTTACCACACTCATTCTTATTGTTGCTTACGGAACCTGGAAGAGTAGAGGAAGTAAAAACATAGATGGATATCTTTTAGGTAATAAAAGTTTACCGTGGTGGAATGTATGCTTGTCTATCATGGCTACCCAAGCGAGCGCCATCACCTTTTTGTCTACACCCGGGCAGGCCTATGAAGACGGCATGCGTTTTCTTCAATTCTATTTTGGTTTGCCCTTGGCCATGGTCATTCTTAGTATTACCGCAGTACCATTGTACCATCGGTTAAAAGTATATACTGCTTATGAATATCTTGAAAGTCGGTTTGATTTAAAAACAAGGTCACTAGCCGCATTTTTATTTTTAATGTTGCGTGGGCTTTCAGTAGGTATTACGATTTATGCGCCTTCATTGATTCTTTCCACGATGTTGGATTGGAACATCAACCTCACCACCATTTTTATTGGTACGTTAGTGATGATTTATACCGTGAGTGGTGGGACGAAGGCGGTGAGCATGACCCAAAAGTATCAACTCACCATCATTATGGGGGGTATGTTTATTGCGGGTTGGACAGCCTTTTCAGAGCTACCTAACGATATTACTTTCACGGAAGCCTTTCAGGTGGCAGGAGAGATGGGGAAGATGAACCTTATTAATTTGTCATTCGATTTAGGTGATCGGTATAACATATGGTCGGGATTGATTGGCGGCTTATTTTTATTTCTATCCTATTTTGGTGCAGATCAGTCGCAGGTAGGTAGGTATCTGGGTGGTAGCTCTGTTGCACAGAGTAGGTTGGGATTGATCTTCAATGGCCTCTTGAAAGTACCTATGCAATTCGTTATTCTTTACATAGGAATTTTGGTGTTTGTATTTTATCAATTCAACCAGGCTCCGGTTTTTCACAATCAGTCGTTGAAAGACAAAGCAATGCAAACTGAGTATGCTGGGGATATTGCGGCATTGGAATTAGAATACAATGATGTTTTTGTAGAGAAAAGAAAAGAAGCCGTCAATATGGTGGAAGCCATTCGGCAAGATGACGCTGCTTTGGTAGAACAGACTCGAGTATCAATAGAGAAGATTCAGGGGGTAGAGAAAGGCATTCGTGCTGAAGTGAAAGAAAAAATAGCTGCAGCTATTCCAGGAGCCAACACACTTGACAAAGATTATGTGTTTATCACATTTGTAATGACCTACCTACCGCACGGCCTGATAGGTTTGTTATTGGCTGTTGTGTTTTCCGCTGCCATGGCGTCTACAGCCTCAGAATTAAACTCATTGGCATCTACAACTGCCGTGGATATTTATAAAAGATCAATTAAACCTGTTGCAGACGATTACCATTATGTAAAGGCATCAAAATGGTTTACGGCAGGTTGGGCGGTTTTTGGGATGATGTTTGCCTCCATCGCTAACCAGGCAGAGAACCTTATTCAGTTTGTTAACATTATCGGTTCGCTATTCTATGGAACCATACTTGGTATATTTTTATCTGCTTTTTATCTTAAATACATTAAGTCCAATGCGGTATTTATAGCAGCTATTATTGCAGAGGCAGTTATTTTATATTGTTACTTCTTTACCAAGATGGCTTTCTTGCTCTATAACATTATTGGATGTGTAGTAGTAGTAGTAATAGCATACATCATTCAATACATAGAAAATCAAGGCACAAAAAAAGCATCCCAGTAAGGGATGCTTTTTAAGAAGCTTATACTGAATTCTATTTTAAAGACTTGATCAGCTCTTCGTTCAATTTGATATAACCAAAATCACTGGCGGCCTTCTTAGCCAATCCCAGTGATTTTTCAGCCTCAGCTTTAGCGCCAGCCTTATCACCTGCATCTTTCTTCATCTTTGCTAATTGGTGGATGTTCCAAAATGCATTTGAATTCCCCTGTGCAATTCCCATTTCCATCCATTCGATTGCTTTTTTCAAATCTCTTTTGGTGGTATAATAGTAGGTAGCTGCTGCAATTAAATTACCAGGATTCACTTTTGTGTTGGCTTCAATAGAAGCCATTACTTTTGAATCATATTCAACACCCACTTTAAACTTAACAGAAGTATTTTCCCAAGCAATTTGAATGTTTGCGCTTTTGCTGTCTTCAGCAATGTCAGTGATATTCAGCGTCAATGTTTCAACGGTCTCAGCAAGCTTTTGTGATTTTACTTTAAAGTTGGCTACTTCTTTAGACTTGTCATACCCTGCTGTATTTCCACCGATGGAAAGATCACTGTAAAGAGCTACGGTCCATTCAGTTGCACCAGGCCATGTGAACAAAAGGTATTCGCCTTTAGCTACTTTGGTACCTTCTACAGTAACGTCATCAGAGAAAGAGATGATTGTACCATTGTTAGCACCAGTTCTCCAGATTTGTCCGTAAGGTGTTAAGAAATCAGCACCATCACCAAAAATCTTACGTCCTTTCATTTGTGGACGAGAGTAATCGATCTTAACATCTGTTAAGCCAACAACACTTGACACTGATCCAGCAGGACTTGGCTGTGGAGTCTGGATCTGGGCATGCGCCATCCAGGCAAGTGACATCAACATGATTGTAATACAATTTTTCATTTAATTTTGGTTTTTATTATTTGTTTGAGGGCGCTAAAGTTAGCAGACTTTCCCGTCATAAACCAATAGAGGTGAAACTTAAAGAATCCTTTTACCAACGGCCCAGAGTAGACATCATTGCCAGAGAATTGCTTGGGAAGGTATTGATAAGCCGTTTTAACGATTCATTAACAAGCGGAATGATTGTAGAAACTGAAGCTTATTCCTACAAGGAAAGGGGGTGCCATGCCTATAATAATTTACGCACATCACGTACCGAAACAATGTTTGACGTTGGAGGACACATGTACGTGTACCTGTGCTATGGTATTCATAGTATGTTTAATGTGGTAACGAATAGAAAAGACAAAGCAGAGGCCGTTTTGATTCGTGCTATAGAGCCTATCGAAGGTACGGAACTAATGATGAAGCGGTCATCCGCTAAGCGTATTCACCGAATAACGTCAGGACCAGGCAAACTAACGAAGGCATTAGGGATTGATAGAGCAATGGATGGAGAATTGCTAACGGGTAGCGATGTTTGGTTAGAAGATCCCGGTACAAAAATTGCCAGAAACAATATTGTGGTTGACACTAGAATTGGGATTGACTATGCTGGTGATGATGCCTTGCTACCATGGCGGTTCTATTTGAAGGACAATCCATGGATAAGTAGGCGTTAAAGGGGATTTAACTATTTTTGCGCTAATGAAGTATTTTTTGTTTTTGAGTTTTACATTGATGATCTCCGCGTTGGCTGAAGGCCAGCAGATTACCAATAAATCATTTGTTAATATCAATTCATCCCTGGATGAGCAAAGTCCGGTGCTTAGCCCTGATGGGAAAACGCTTTATTTTACTATTGCCAGTCATCCTCAGAATGTTGGAGGTAAAAGAGATAAAGGAGACATATGGCAGTCCATTTTGCTTGGCAATGAGTGGTCTGCTCCAATTCATGTCGGAACTGTGTTGAATAACAAAGACTACAATGCCGTTGGCGGGTTCTCTGCGGATGGTTCGCAAATGTTCCTGCTTGGGCATTACAACTCTAATGGTGACGTGAAGACCCAAGGAATTGCTGTATCAATAAGCACAAGTGCAGGGTGGTCTACACCTCAAAATATTTCTATTCCCTACTTTCTAAATAAAAATGAAACCATCTCAGGACACATTAATAGTTCAGGAAATGTATTTGTTTATGCAGGGGAGGGGTATTCAAGTTTAGGCGTAGAAGATATTTATGTTTCTGTAAAAAATGCTTCGGGTAATTGGAGTGAACCAAAAAATCTTGGACGAAATATCAACACCTCTTATCAGGAGTGGAGCCCGTGGCTCAGTGAAGATACCCGTTACTTGTATTTTGCTTCTAATGGAAGACAAGGTTATGGAAGTTTTGATATTTATTATGCACAACGACTAGATGATACCTGGGCCAAATGGTCAGCTCCTATCAATATGGGAGCAGGGGTCAATTCTGAGGGAAGAGAATTATTTTATACTCCGTTTCCAAAAAATGAAATTGCCCTATTCACTTCAACTTTGAATAGCGATGGCTACGGTGACATAAAAATGTACCAACCACCGAAAGAAGTACTTGATTCATTGATGAAAAAGACGGTAGATCTTCCTCCAGATACAGTAGTGAAGTTAGTGGAAATTGTCAGAGAAAAACCAATAACCACTGATGAGAAGACAGTAAGAGTTTGGGGAAAGATTACCAATGCTACTACTAATGCTCCGATAGCAGCTAATGTAAACTTTCATTCCGACTCTAATTTTCAGATAGTGGCTGGGCCCGATGGTATATTTTCGATTAACGTTCCATCAGTGGATGAATACAGCATAAAGGTAGAGGCGCCAGGATTCCTTGGAAGTTTTGAGAAGCTGGACATTCGCACATTTGAAATGAGGGAATTGGAAATGAATTTTAAATTGCAACCAGTTGCTGTGGGAGCTTCGGTGAATCTAAAGAGCGTTCTTTTTCAGCAAAGCACGGCCAACTTACTGGACGAATCTTACGATGAATTAAATATGGTGGTTGATTTTTTAAAGTCAAACCCTACAGTCGAAATTGAACTAGCTGGTCACACGGATAACCGTGGACTTTCAGTGCACAACGTGCGCTTGTCCAGGGAGCGGGTGGATAAAGTAAAAGAGTACATTACCAGTAAAGGAATTGATGGAAAGAGAATTACAGGCAAAGGATATGGAGGCATCAAACCCATTGCTGACAATGATGCCGAAGTTACCCGCAGACTTAACAGGAGGGTAGAGTTTACAATAATAAAAAACTAAATAGTCGACAGTCTTTTGGTCGATGGTCCATAGACTAAAATCAATGGACTATCGACTGAACAGCTATCGACTAATAACCCACCGCTGTATCGTCTCCTCTTGGATCTGCACCACCCTCTAATCTACCATCAGGTAACACGAGAATAGCGTCTACTCTTCCTATTCCTCCGCGCATACCAAACTTGTGTCCCATCTTCACCAGCTGTAAACTATCTGCTTCAGTAAAAGCACCTTGTTCGTTGAAGACCATATCGGGTAACCATTGGCTATGAAAACGTTTTGCATTCACAGCTTCCTGCATTCCCATTTTATGGTCGATAACATCCACAATAATTTGAAATACAGAAGTGATAATGGTTGTTCCACCTGGTGTACCCACGACCATTAGTAATTTTCCGTCTTTCTCCACTATGGTAGGAGTCATAGAGCTCAGCATGCGTTTGCCCGGCTCAATTTTATTGGCTTCTCCACCAACTGCACCATACATATTGGGTACGCCCGGCTTAGCGCTAAAGTCATCCATTTCATTGTTGAGTAAAAAACCTGAACCACCTACGATTACTTTGGATCCATAACCACCGTTGAGTGTAGTTGTCACCGACACCGCGTTCCCGTCCTTGTCCACGATAGAAAGATGCGTGGTCTCTTCTGATTCTTTCATGGCTATTGTTCCTTCCGAGATGGCAGTACTAGGTGTAGCTGCCTCTGGATTAAAACTCTCCATTCGGTTGGTTGTATAGGAGAGTGCAGTCAGTTCACTAACGGGAACTTTGACAAAATCGGGATCGCCTAGGTAGTGCGCGCGATCTGCGTAAGCTCTTCTTTCAGCTTCGACAATCAGGTGAACACTTTTGGTTGTATTCCATCCCCACTCATCGATTGGGTAATTGGAAACAGAATTAAGTAGTTGCATAAGTGCCACACCGCCACTAGATGGGGGAGGCATTGAAATAATTTTATGTCCTCTATAAGTACTGGTCAGTGGTGTTCTCCAAATGGCTTCATAGCCTTTTAAATCTTCCAGAGAAATTAATCCTTTTCCTCTTTCCATTTCTGCCACAATGTTGTCAGCGGTTGGTCCTTCATAAAAACCTGCTCTTCCATTATCACGAATCAATTCTAAAGTATGACCTAGGTCCTTATTCCAAATAGAATCACCTGCCGACCATTTATCGCTTAAAAACTGAGCGGGAGTAACCGTGCTGTATTTTTTAAAAACTTCTGCAACTCGGTTGAGACCAGCCGCTTCTTTTTCTGTGAGCGTAAAACCATTGTTAGCTAAATCAATGGCAGGTTGCACCAATTCTTTCCAATCCAGCTTGCCATATTTCTTATGCGCAGCCTCTAGTCCAGCAACGGTTCCGGGTATTCCGCTTGCCAAATGACCTGCAGTACTCAATTCTGAGTTGGCCTCTCCCGTTTCTCCAATATACATATTGGTGGTCGCCTTTGCCGGTGCAGCTTCCCTATAATCAAGTGCATCAATTGATCCGTCATTAAATCTGGCTACCATAAAACCGCCTCCACCAATATTGCCAGCACCAGGGTAAACAACGGCTAGGGCAAATTGAACGGCAATGGATGCATCTACAGCATTACCTCCCTTTTGTAAAATAGATAACCCAGCATTAGAAGCTAAAGGATGGGCGGACACTACCATTGCATTATCGGTAGTTAATCCAACTACTGGTGTTTTGACCTCTTTTGTTTGACAAGAAACTAGTACAACTGCCAATAGTAGGGTAAAGATGCGGCTCATAGAAATGGGTTTTGGTTTCTGGCGATAAATGTATTACTTCAACGCTAACAAAACTATGAGTTTAAGGAAAGAAAAAGCCGCTCGTCTAAAGTTGTCGGTTCTTGAGCATACGCTAAAACTAATCGGCAAAAAGTCTTTCGATGCCATCTACGTGGATGAGATATGCGCTAAAACTAAAATCAGCAAAGTAACCCTCTTTAAATACTTCCCTCAAAAGGAAGATATCCTGTTATACTATTTCAGGGTATGGTGTTTACGCAGGGCAGTCGATTTAAATGAAAAGCCAAAAGAGGGAATGGCTGGAATTACCTATCTTTTTGACAAGTTGAGTGAGGAGTGTGAATCTCACCCCGGAATGATATTGAGTCTGTTTGGTTACCTGGCAGATTTAAGACGGCCGCCAAAACCTTTTCCAGTGAAGCTGGAAGAGAAGCAGTTATTATATCCCAACATGGAAAACATTTCAGGTATTGATATACAGTCCGTTGATCAAATGTTTGAGAAGTTTACACTTGAAGCTATTTTCAAAAAAGAGATTACCAAATCGGCATCTACCCGAGACATTTCTCATTTGTTCACTACCGTTTTTTATGGGTCGGTGCTAACAGCTCACATCCAACAAATTGGTAATCTGAAATTCTTTTTTAGGAAAAACGTGGAATTGGTAGCTAAGGGCCTGTGACCTAGCCTTTCATCCTTACTGTTTTTGTTCCTTGTTTTTCAAACCATCGGATCCGTATCCGACCTACTTGTATTTTTTTATGCCATTTGTGGTTCTTGTACCAGGTATGGTGGATACGAGGCTTCTTTACTTTTACTGTACGGTAATTGTGCCGACTGCAGGCAGTCAGAAAAAGAACAAACGCTACGGAAAGAAGAAGTCTTATCATTTAGAAGCACCTAAAGTATTACAATATTTCTATCGGCAGAAGTCTGTACGTTAAATCAACGTGACTTTTGCCGGAAGGAATACATTTCTTAAAAGGATTATAAATATGAAAAGGATTTCTGAATCGATGTTTTGGATAGAATGGGGCAACTGCTATCTTTGCGCACCGATTTAGGCCGGTTAGGTTTGGTCTGGTAGTTCAGCTGGTTAGAATGTCCCGCTTGTGGCGGGAAGGTCGCGGGAATCCCGCGAAGTCAGCTAAATTGCAAAAAGTATTGGTCTGGTAGTTCAGCTGGTTAGAATGTCCCGCTTGTGGCGGGAAGGTCGCGGGAATCCCACGAAGTCAGCTAAATTGCAAAAAGTATTGGTCTGGTAGTTCAGCTGGTTAGAATGCCTGCCTGTCACGCAGGAGGTCGCGGGTTCGAGTCCCGTCCAGACCGCAAAAGCTTTGATTTTGAAAGAAATCAGAGCTTTTTTGTTTTAAGGGCATTGATTTAAACATGCCCATCCAATTAATCCTGCTATTTTTGTATCAACGATAGCTACTATGGAACTGGATTTTGAAAAGCCCATCGCTGAATTAGAGGCGAAACTCGAAGACATGAAGGAATTAGCCAAGGATAGTGACAAGGATGTGCAGACGGCCATCAGCGCACTTGAAAAGAAAATAAAGGCGCTTAAAAAAGAAACCTTCGAAAACCTGACTGGCTGGCAACGTGTTCAGTTGTCCCGCCATCCCGATAGACCCTACACCTTAGATTACATCTATGAGATGACATCTGACTTCGTTGAGTTATATGGAGACAGAAGTGTGGCTGATGATAAGGCAATGATAGGTGGACTTGGTACTATTGATGGACAGACCTTTATGATCATCGGTCAGCAAAAAGGTAGAAATACAAAGCAGCGTCAGTATAGAAACTTCGGCATGGCCAATCCTGAAGGGTACCGCAAGGCCCTCCGGCTAATGAAGATGGCTGAGAAGTTTAACAAGCCAATTATAACATTAATAGATACTCCGGGAGCGTTTCCTGGATTGGAAGCAGAAGAACGTGGACAGGGAGAAGCAATTGCCCGTAACCTAAAAGAGATGTTCATGCTTAAAGTGCCTATCATTTGTATCGTTATAGGCGAGGGTGCTTCTGGCGGGGCATTGGGAATTGCCATTGGTGACCGGGTATTGATGTTGGAAAACTCATGGTACTCAGTTATTTCACCAGAAAACTGTTCCACTATTTTATGGAGGAGTTGGGATTATAAAGAGCAAGCTGCTGAAGTATTAAAGCTTACAGGTAAGGATATGCTTGCCAATAAACTGATTGATGGTATCATTAGCGAGCCGCTTGGTGGTGCTCACAAGGATTTGCAATGGATGTCCAACGAAGTGAAAAGTGCCATCATGAAAAACTTCAAGGAGTTGGATCAATTGACCCCTCAGGATAGAATTTCTCAACGCATCGATAAGTTCAGCGCCATGGGAGTGGTAAAAGAATAGCACAACTTTTCATATTTCTAAAACTATAGAAGGTCGTTCAATACGACCTTTTGTTTTTATATTCGAATATTACTAAAACAGAAAAATTGTGAATTTACATGTAATCAATACTGGTTTTTTTAAGTTGGATGGTGGAGCCATGTTTGGCGTGGTCCCAAAGTCATTGTGGCAAAGGACTAATCCTGCAGATGAAAAAAACTTATGTAGCTGGGCCATGCGCTGTTTACTTATTGAAGATGGTAATCAATTGATTTTGATTGACAATGGGATAGGAGACAAGCAAGATGATAAATTTTTAAGCCATTACTATCTGCACGGAAAGGATACCCTGACTGACTCGCTTAAGGGAGCCGGTTTTTCCAATGAAGATGTTACTGATATGTTTCTCACCCATCTCCACTTTGATCATTGCGGTGGGGGTGTGGTCAGGAATGGGGATGGTTTTCAACTTGCATTTGAAAAAGCCAACTACTGGTCGAACGAGGACCATTGGAAGTGGGCAACAGTGCCCAACGATCGGGAGAAAGCCAGTTTTTTGAAAGAGAATATAATGCCCATGAAGGAAAGCGGTCATTTGAAAATGATCGATCAATTGGCTCCTTCACCTTTCTCTACGTTTGATATTGGTTATGTTTCTGGCCACACCGACAAAATGATGATTCCTAAAATCAAATACAAGGATAAAGTGATTTGCTACATGGCCGACTTGCTGCCTTCCGTGGGGCACATTCCTTTGCCTTATGTGATGAGCTACGACACCAGACCCTTAATTACACTGGAAGAAAAGAAAGCATTCCTTAATGAAGCAGCAGATAGGGGTTATATTTTATTTCTTGAGCATGATCCTGAAAATGAATGTTGCACAGTAAAACATACTGAAAAAGGTGTAAGGCTAGATCAAACGTTTTCATTGAAAGAAATTTTATGAAAATAGGATTGGCATTGTCTGGAGGAGGAGCGAGAGGAATTGCCCATATAGGAGTTTTAAAGGCTTTGGATGAAATGGGTGTAAAACCCACTGTGCTCTCAGGAACATCAGCAGGATCTCTTGTCGGAGCGCTTTATGGCTATGGTTATTCACCGGACGATATTTTCGATATCATCAAGCAAGTTTCAATATTTAGATCTGTAAGACCTGCCTGGGCATGGAGTGGATTACTCACCATGGATGGGTTGCGGGAGTTGTTGATCAACTCATTGCCAGAGAATAATTTTGACGCCCTTAAAATTCCTTTAATAATCGCAGCGACAGAAATAAGAAAAGGAGAGATAAATTATTTCAGTGAAGGAGAACTTATCCCTGCCATTGTTGCTAGCTGTTCAGTTCCAGCAGTTTTTAACCCAGTAAGTTTCAATGGTGGGTTATTTGTAGATGGAGGTATTTGTGATAATTTACCCTGCAAACCCATTACAACAATGTGTGACTTATTAATAGGTTCTCATTGCAATCCTATCAGCAATAATTTTGATGCAAAAAACCTGAAGGTAGTTGTAGAAAGAAGTTTGTTAATGGCCATCAATGGCAATACAAAACAGAGCAAAGCGATGTGTGATGTAGTGATAGAGCCGAAAAAACTAGATCAGTTCAGTAGTTTTGAAATAGCTAAGGCAAAGGAAATTTTTGATATTGGGTATCACTACACCATGGAGAATTTCACTGCAGCAAATTTTCAAAAACAAATAGCATGAGTAAAGTACTGCATACTTTCAGTGAACAAATTGAACAGGGCATTCCTGATGAGTTACCATCTATTCGCCAGTATGATCCGTTGGTGAGTTATGCTCCAAGAAGAAAAGACATACTTTCAGTTACTGAAAAAAAACTAGCTATAAAAAATGCTCTCAGGTATTTCCCTGAGAGAATGCATATTGAATTGGCTCATGAATTTTATAAGGAGTTGTCGGAGTATGGAAGGATTTATATGTATCGATTGATGCCTAATTATGAAATGAAGGCAAGGCCCATCGATGAATATCCAGCCAAATGCAAACAAGCTGCTGCAATCATGCTGATGATTCAAAACAACCTTGACCCTGCAGTTGCGCAGCATCCTCATGAGCTCATTACTTACGGTGGCAATGGCGCAGTCTTTCAGAATTGGGCGCAGTACCTGCTTACCATGAAGTACTTGTCGCAGATGACCGATGAGCAAACTTTGCACATGTACTCCGGCCACCCTATGGGATTGTTTCCTTCATCAAAAGAAGCACCCCGTGTGGTTGTTACCAATGGTATGATGATCCCTAACTATTCAAAGCAAGATGACTGGGAGAAGTTCAATGCCTTAGGAGTAACGCAGTATGGTCAGATGACAGCGGGCTCTTATATGTACATTGGTCCGCAGGGAATTGTGCATGGAACAAACATTACTATACTTAATGCGGGAAGAAAGATTTCAAAAAGTGGGGAAGGCTTGGCTGGAAAACTTTTTGTGACTTCTGGTTTGGGAGGAATGAGCGGGGCACAACCTAAGGCAGGGAATATTGCGGGTTGTATTACAGTGGCGGCAGAAGTGAATCCTAAGGCTGCTGAAAAAAGGCATGCTCAGGGTTGGGTGGATGAAATTCTGACTGATATGAGTGCATTGATTGACAGAGTGAAGGTGGCCAAGGAAAATAAAGAAGTAGTCTCTATTGCCTATCAGGGCAACATTGTGGATGTGTGGGAGAGATTTGATAAAGAGAATATTTTTATTGATTTGGGCTCGGATCAAACCTCATTGCACAATCCCTGGGCAGGTGGTTATTATCCTGTAGGACTAACTTATGAAGAAAGTAATGAGCTGATGGCACATCAACCTGAAGCATTCAAACTGAAAGTGAAGGATACATTGAGGCGCCACGCTACTGCGGTAAATAAACACACAGCAAAGGGAACCTACTTTTTTGATTATGGAAATGCCTTTTTACTGGAGGCTTCACGAGCGGGTGCTGAAGTAATGGCTGAGGACGGAATAAACTTTCGATATCCATCCTACGTTCAGGACATTATGGGCCCGATGTGTTTTGACTTTGGTTTTGGCCCTTTCCGTTGGGTCTGCACTTCTGGAAGTGAAGATGACCTTGACAAAACAGATGCAATAGCAGCTGAGGTGCTGGAAAAAATTAAAGTGAATGCACCAGAAGAAATACAATCGCAATTGTCAGATAACATCAACTGGATAAAAGCGGCAAAAGCTAATAAACTGGTTGTTGGCTCCAAGGCAAGAATCTTATATGCCGATGCTGAGGGTAGAATGAAAATAGCATTGGCGTTTAATGAAGCCATTAAGAAAGGTGAAATAGGTGCAGTTGTACTGGGCCGTGATCATCATGATGTTTCTGGTACGGATAGTCCTTTCAGAGAAACATCCAACATTTATGATGGATCACAGTTTACTGCTGACATGGCCATTCATAATGTGATTGGTGATTCCTTTAGGGGAGCCACTTGGGTTTCTATTCATAATGGAGGCGGAGTAGGATGGGGGGAAGTAATCAATGGCGGATTTGGAATGCTACTGGACGGAACAAAGCAAGTGGATATAAGAATAAAATCCATGCTGCATTTTGATGTGAACAACGGAATCGCCCGAAGGGCATGGGCACAAAATAAGGAAGCTGTAAGCGCAATAAGCAGAGCTCAGCAACTTGAAGCGCAGCTTACAGTGACGATGGCACATCACGCAAGTGATGATTTAATTGATCAATTATTCTAAGACAGCTTAATGCTAAGGCAGCTTTATTTACTCTTGTTTAAAATTTTCGGTTGGAAAACACGAGGAGAATTCCCTGCTGATCTAAAAAAATATGTGATTGCTGTAGCACCTCATACCAGCAATTGGGATTTCCTTGTTGGCGTTGCAGGAAGAAGAATCCTTAAGATACATGGAAAAGCAAAATTTCTAGGGAAGAGTTCATTATTCAAACCTCCCTTCGGATGGATTTTTCGTTTGCTTGGAGGTTATCCTGTTGATCGATCCAAAAGCCAGGACATGGTGGAGCAAGTGGCTTCTTTATTCAATACGCATGATGAATTTGTCTTGGCAATAGCACCAGAAGGAACCCGAAAGAAAGTAGATAAGTTAAAAACCGGATTTTATTACATCGCAAAAAAGGCCAATGTACCCATCGTTCCAGTTGGGTTTGATTTTCAAAAAAAGGAAATCATTGTGGCGGATCCAATGCACCTTACCGATAGCTTTGAGAAGGATATGGATAAGTTAATAAGCTTTTACCGAACGGTAATCGGGAAAAATCCTGAATTAGGCATTTCTTAACAGGGTACTGTCCGATATCGGATATTCCGTGTGCTTTTACCTCTTAATTATTAACTTTATTTACTTAACCAACTAATCTTTAGCTTATGAAAAAGATAATTGTACTCATTGTATTTGTCGCAGGTATAGCCACATCGGGCTATTCGCAGTTTATTAAACAAGGAACTATAATCGGTGGTGGTTCATTTGAGTTTAAATCCCATAAAGATGGAGACTCGGACAATAAAAGATCTACACTAAGCCTTATGCCATGGGCAGGTTATATGGTGATTGATAATTTTGCTGCTGGAGCGTTACTTTCTGTGTCTACACAAACCTTCAAGTATTCTTCTGGAAAGGACACCGATACGGGTATACTATTTGGTCCTGTGGCCAGATATTATTTAGATAATGGTCTGTTTGCTCACGGACAATTTGCTTTTGGAAGCAGTAAAAGTAAATCAGAGATTGATGGGTCAGGTACATTTGAAACTAAATTTAGCACGTCTGAACTTAGGATTGGAGCTGGATATGCTGCGCGAATTACGGATACAATTCTTTTCGAACCCATTGTTGGGTTCTTGTCTGAATCCAATAAGAACACGACTTCAAATGTAAAAAATACGGAAAGCGGATTCTTCATTATGGCTGGCTTTACCATTTTCTTCCATTCCACCAATTAATTGCAACTTTTGATAAGTTGGCTCCGTTTTTGTCGTTAGATTTGAAACAAAATCAATGTGTATGAAAAAAATACTAATTCTTGTCTGTTTTATAGTGGCTGTTGGGTTTATCAATCAAGCCCAGGCTCAGGCTCAATTTGCTCTAGGACTCAAAGGT
Source organism: Cyclobacteriaceae bacterium (assembly GCA_040216665.1). Classification (GTDB taxonomy): domain Bacteria; phylum Bacteroidota; class Bacteroidia; order Cytophagales; family Cyclobacteriaceae; genus ELB16-189. Next base: position 39,890 of record JAVJOQ010000012.1, read on the forward strand.
GGGCTTAACATTGCCAAGTTTGATATTAGCCAGGGAACATCCAATATAGACAACCGTACTGGTTATCATGGGGGTGCTTTCGCGCTTTTCAAATTCGCAAAGTTTGGTATACAACCTGAGATACTTTTTTCTAAACAAGGGAGCGAATTCAGTATTGATACTGATAAATACGAAGCTAACTTTGATTATATCAACATTCCTGTATTAGTAAAATTGTACCTGGTTGCAGGTCTTAATATTCAGGCTGGACCTCAGTTCGGGTTTTTAACTACATCAGAAATTAAAACCACCATTGGAAGTATATCATCAACACAAGATGTAAAGGATCAGCTAGACAAAAAATCAGATGTGTCACTTGCTGTAGGTGCCGGATGGGACTTACCCTTTGGGCTTACTTTGGATGCACGATACAATTTTGGTGTCTCTGAATTTAAATTAGATAGCGGTCCTGATCTTAAAAACAAAGTTCTCCAGGTATCACTTGGGTACAAGTTCATTAAAGCCGGAAAATAACATTTTGAAATTCTTTATTTAAAGCCACCTTATGGGTGGCTTTTTTTATTTTAAAGCAAGAAGTAATTTCGCCACTCCTTCCTAAATATGACATACCAGGAAACGCTTGACTATCTGTATAAAGAACTGCCCATGTTTCAGCGTGTTGGCCCAGCTGCACTTAAGGCAGATCTTCGTAATACGCTACTGTTGTGTGAATCTCTTGGTAATCCCCAGCATAAGTTCAAATCTATCCATGTGGCAGGCACAAACGGGAAGGGAAGTTCGAGCCACATGATCGCAGCTATACTTCAGAGTAATGGATTTAAAACTGGCCTTTATACTTCACCTCATCTTAAAGAATTTACCGAACGCATCAGGCTCAACGGGGTGGAGATCTCATCCTCAGAGGTAGTTGGTTTTGTAGAAAGAATAAAGCCACAGATCGAAGAAATAAAACCTTCTTTTTTTGAGATTACTGTGGCCATGGCATTTGATTTTTTTGCAAGAGAAGAAGTTGATTTTGGGGTTATTGAAGTGGGCTTAGGAGGTAGGCTTGATTCCACCAACGTCATTGATCCCTTGGTGTCACTCATTACCAATATTGGATATGATCATAAAGATTTGCTTGGCGGAACATTGGCTTCAATTGCCTCTGAAAAAGCAGGCATTATCAAAAAGAACAGAAGGGCGATTATTAGCGAACGGCAATCTGAAATAGAGGAAGTGTTTTTGATGAAGGCCGCATCAGTAAATTCAACATTGAAGTTTGCTCAAGAAAGGTACAAAGTGGCGCGATCAGCTACTGATATTGACACTTTTATAGTACAACGTGAGGGTAATGCAATTAGCCAGCATCTGAAATCAGAGTTGGTGGGAGGGTATCAAAAAAAGAATATTGCCGGAGTACTTGCAGTTATAGATGAATTGATAGAATTGGGTTTCAATATTTCAGTTATGGCGATTGAGAAGGGAATTGCAGAAACAGTAACACTGACGGGTTTGAAAGGACGTTGGCAACAGCTTGGAGAAAAGCCTTTGGTCTTTTGCGATACTGCTCACAATGCTGAGGGAATTACTGAGGTGTTGAATATTATAGAAACGATTCCCCATAAAAAACTCCACATTGTTTTTGGTATGGTGAAGGATAAGGATATTGATGCTATACTTTCGTTACTACCTAAAAATGCAATCTACTACTTTTGTGCTGCTGAAATTCCAAGAGCATTAGATGCCGAAGTATTAGCCACCAGGGCTACAGCATTTGGTTTAAAACACAAAGTAATTGATAAAGTAGGGGATGCCATAAAAACTGCCAGGTTAGCGGCAGGTGCACAAGATCTGATTTTTATAGGGGGCAGTACATTTGTAGTGGCTGAAATTGAAGAACTGTAAGCATGAAAAGTAAATTAGCAAGATTCAAAACTATTTCAGAACGGGACAATGTACTGGAACCAGGCAAGGAGCTGTACTTTAACATAAAAGGTAACTGGAATAAAATTCAGTTTAAAAATGACAACCCTATTACCATTGAATTAGCGTGCGGAAGAGGAGAGTACTCTGTAGGAATGGCTGAATTATTTCCAGGCAGAAATTTCGTTGGTATTGATGTAAAGGGTGATAGAATTTGGAAAGGAAGTACTTGGGCTGTTGAAAAAAAACTGGAGAATGTTGCTTTCCTTAGGGCTCAAATTCATACGCTGGAAAATTTTTTTAATGAAAATGAAGTGGCTGAGATATGGTTGACTTTTCCAGATCCACGCCCTAAGAAAAGAGACATTAAAAGGAGGCTCAGCAACAATAGGTTTCTCAATTTATACAAGAAGGTGCTAAAACCAGATGGACTGTTTCGGTTAAAAACAGACAACACGGATCTTTTTGATTTTACGTTGGAGGAGTTGCGCGAGAGGAATGATATTTCGGACTTGCAAACAACATTTGACGTTTATCAATCTGAATTTAAAGACGAGGTGTTGGGTATAAAGACGAGATACGAGGAAATGTTCGCAAAAAAAGGTGAAACCATTAAATACCTCCGTTTTAAGTTTACCGCTTAAAATGGTGCTTAACACAAGGGTAACGTTTTGGATATAGTTTGGTAAGATTTCGTTAATATATTTGCATAGCATCTAATAACAATAGTATCCTGAAGTTGCGATGGATACAAGGAATGGCAAAGAAACGAAAAAGAGAGGTTGAGCTTGTAATTATATCAGACGTCCACCTCGGTACCTATGGTTGCCACTCTGAAGAACTCCTCCGTTACCTCAAAACCATCAAACCCAAACGGCTTATACTCAATGGTGATATCATTGACATGTGGCAATTCAGCAAACGCTATTGGCCTAAAAGCCATATGGAAATTGTAAAGCATATTACCGGACTTTTGGCCAAGGGTACAAAGATCACCTACCTGACCGGTAATCATGACGAGATGCTTAGAAAGTTCGCTGGATTTAGGCTCGGCTCATTCCAAATTGAAAACAAGAAAGTCCTTTCGTTAAACGGAAAATCAGCTTGGATTTTTCATGGTGACGTGTTTGATGTTACGATGAGATATTCCAAATGGATCGCACGCCTTGGGGCAATTGGTTATGACGCACTTATTTTGTTAAATGCCGTTGTTAACTTCATTTTGAAATTCTTTGGAAAGGGAAGAATCTCTTTGTCGAAAAAGGTAAAGGACAGTGTAAAGGGTGCTGTAAAGTTTATTAATAATTTTGAAGAGACGGCAGCCGATATTGCCATTGCCAATGGTCATGATTATGTAGTTTGTGGGCATATCCATCATCCGGAAATTAAGACCATTAAAACCGACAAAGGAGAAGTGGTGTACCTCAATTCAGGTGATTGGGTGGAGAACTTAACGGCACTAGAGTACAACAAGAATAAGTGGTCCATTTATCGCTATGCAAATGATAAAAGAGCTCAATCTCTTAAGATTCACAAACGCTATAGAAACAATCTCGACAATGATGAGATTTTTAAGGACCTTGTCAATGAATTTCTTACAGTAAAGAAATGAAAATTCTCTACGCTATCCAGGGGACAGGCAATGGCCACTTAAGCAGGGCAATTGATGTTGTTCCTGAACTGAAAAAGCATGGTGAACTGGACTTGTTCGTGAGTGGGGCTCAAGCCGAAATAGAATTACCATTTCCAGTTAAATACAAGTCCAAGGGATTGAGCTTCTATTTTGGTAAAAGTGGGGGAATCAATTTTTATAAAACCTTTAAGAAGAATAGCACTAGTGTTGTTCAGGAGATTGACCAGTTTCCGGTAGAAGATTACGATTTGATAGTAAATGATTTTGAGCCCATCTCCTCATGGGCTGCAAAAAAGAAAAAGGTACCCATTGTAGGGTTGGGTCATCAGTCGGCCTTGTTATCTAAAAAAGCCCCACGTCCAAAGAAGAAAGATCCGTTTGGGGAATGGATTTTGAAAAAATATGCACCGGTAAAGAAGTATGTAGGATTTCATTTTGAAGAATACGACAAAAACATTTACACACCAGTTATCAGGAAAGCAATTCGTGATGCCATGGTGTCTGATAAGGGACATTATACGGTGTATTTACCTGCCTATGATGATAAAAAATTGGTCCAACTTTTTTTGAAATTTCCCAAGATCAAATGGCATGTGTTCTCAAAACATGTAAAGAACGCCTATCATGTAGATAAGGTTTCTGTATATCCTGTAAGTGGAGCAGCTTTTGTGGAGAGTATTATAAGTAGCCATGGTGTATTAACAGGAGCAGGGTTTGAGACTCCTGCTGAAGTTTTGCAACTCAATAAGAAACTGATGGTGGTTCCGATGAAGAATCAATATGAGCAGCACTGCAATGCAGCTGCCCTGAAAAAGATGGGTGTTCCTATTCTTAGAAAATTAAAGAAGAAGAACCAGGATAAGGTTGAGAAGTGGTTGGAGGAATCAAAACCTCTTGATATTTCATTCCCTGATACTACAGCAGAGGCTGTTCAACGAGCAATTAAACTAGGTACTTCCTAATCTACCTCCAAAGTCTCGAGAACATTGGCCAAGTGATCATAATCCTTCTGACCTGGTTTGTCTTCCGATGAACCCTCCATTAAGATACCTGTGATGGGCAAGGATTCAACTTTACTCATATTTTCAACGAGATGCTGAGGGATAAGAACATTAATTACTGAATTGATTTCCCCCACAACATTCCATTCCGGGGTAATACTTTCAGCCAATACTAAATAGGCAATGTTATACGTTGAAAGATGAACTTTGATGTCTTTCCATTCTGCAATGCTCGTTTTTAGTATAATAGAGAGTTTATCAACTTTATCTCCTAATCGAGAGAGCTGATCATAATTCAACTGAACATGCTGTACAGCTGTAGATTGGGTTACTTTTTGAAATAGTTCATCATCCATAGAGTCAGTATATTCCAGAATAAAGGCGGGGCCTGCAATCCATTCAGCAATCTCAAGAAACGTGTCAAAAGAAATTTTTCCATCTGTGTCACCTATAGGAAAGCCCAAAAGATCAACCCCCATGCCAGCGCAATACCTTGCGTCACTTAGATTAGTAATGTTTCCTACTTTTACCTTGGTTTTTAATTGCATGGCCAAATATCAAAAAGAAAAAATAACTTTATGAATTGAAAAGCAACAAAGTGGCTCATTTACCCAAATATCTTTCTTTATTGATTTTATCAGTGCTCGTGATGGCGTGCGCTGATGATACGAAATTGATTTTAAAAAAAGACACTGATTTCTTTCCCGTTCAGGTAGGTGGCTATTTTGTATATGATGTAGAGGAGACAAAATATACTGCTATTGATGGACAAGAAGATTTCTTATATCAGTCAAAAATTACTGTAACAGACTCCTTCAAAAATAATGTGGGAGGTACTACATATGTCCTTCAGCTATCTATTAAAAATGAAGGAGAAAGCCAGTTTGAATACCAGAATACCTGGTCAGTACGAATAGAACCTTCACAGGTCGTGGTAAGTGAAGGTAATACCTCATATATAAGGTTAGCCTTTCCTGTGTCCACTGGCCGTCAATGGAATGGTAACGCACTCAATACATTGGGTGGGGAGGAGAGTTGTGGGGACGATTCTACTTTTTCTTGTGATATTTATGAGATAGGTGATATTGGGTTTCAGTTTGACCTTAATGGTGATATATTGGATGAAACCGTTGAAGTTATTCAAAACAACAACGCTGACCTGATCGTTAAGCAAGATGTGAGACGTGAAATATATGCCAGGAACATTGGACTTGTCTATAAAGAAAGTACAATTCTGGAGTACTGTACAGTGGGATCATGTATTGGTCAGCAGCAAATTGAAAAAGGGGATATACTCAAGCAGACTTTGAATAGCTATGGTAAAGAGTAGCATTCTTTTTATTTTAATACTGTGGGCACATCTCTCGATAGCTCAAGAGGGGCGGTATGCGTTATTCTTTAACGATAAGGAGGGCACTACCTTTTCCATCGAAAGCCCTCTGGAATTCATTTCACAAAAAAGTATTGATCGAAGGGTTAAGAATGGCGTAACCATTTCGGAGGAAGATTTCCCTGTTAACTCGGATTATGTTGATCAGATAAAATCGATGGGTGCTGATATTTTATACACTTCTCGGTGGATGAATGCAGTCATTACCCAGTTAGATGATGGTGAGCTTACTGATATACTTCTCTTGCCTTTTGTTTCTTCATTTGAATACTTGGGCCCCAATGTTGAAGTTTCTGGTGGCAGATTAAGAAAGCTAAAAGACAAAAAAGATTCTAACATTGGTACCATTAACCAAATACAACTCAGTATGTTGGGTTTAGATGATATGCATGACGAGAATGTTTATGGGCAAGGAATAACCATTGCAGTGTTTGATAGTGGGTTCCCCGGTGTAGATAAGGCTGATGCTTTTAATGCTTTATTTAGTGAAGGGCGCGTAACCTATACAAACGATATTATTGGCAATTCCGGAAACGTTTTTCAATATGATGGTCATGGAACGGAAGTACTTTCTATCATGGCTGCAAATCAGGCGGGTAGTTTTTTGGGAGGAGCACCCAAAGCCAATTATCAATTGTATGTAACAGAAGAGGTATCCACTGAATTTAGAATTGAGGAATACAATTGGCTGGTGGCAGCGGAAAAGGCAGACAGTGCAGGAGCAGATATAATTAATTCCTCATTAGGGTATAACTTATTTGATGACGCCAACATGGATTATACCAAAGCACAGTTGGATGGTAATACAGCCATAGTGAGCAAAGCGGCACGACTCGCAATCAGTAAAGGTATTTTTGTGGTTGTGAGTGCAGGGAATGAAGGCAACTCGTCATGGTCATTGGTTAACCCACCCGCAGATGTTGATCGAGTCTTAGCAGTAGGATCTATTAACACTACAGGAAATCTCAGCGGTTTTAGTTCAGTTGGTCCTACAGCAGATAATAGAATCAAACCAGATGTGGTTGCATTAGGTTCTAGTGTTTCAGTGGTCAAGTCCAATGGAAACATCGGGTTTACCAGTGGTACATCTGCAGCTGCTCCATTGATAACAAGCCTTGTAGCCGGACTGATGCAGACGTTTCCTGAGTTGACAGTAGCAGCGCTTTATGACCTTGTGATTGCGTCAGGAAGCATGAGCGATAATCCGGATAACCAAAAAGGCTACGGAGTCCCAAATTATTCCGGAGCGAAAATTATACAATTGGGACAGGAGCAACCTATGCATACCTCAGCAGTGTACTTATTTCCAAATCCATCCTTTGGTAATACAGTTAAATTGGAAATGGATGTGCCCATTGGCCAAAAGGCAATTATTCATATTTACAATTTACAGGGTCAACTGATGCTTAGGTCAGAAGGAGAAATCAACTATTCTAACAATCCTGTAGAGTTGGATGTTTCGGGCATTGGGTCAGGCCTCTATCTTGTCAAAATAGAGTCTGAAGGTATTTTGCGTACCATACGCCTTGTAAAACTGTAAGTATCACTCCATTTCAACATTCCAGAGCCCTTAAGGTCGCTCAGAGGTGCTATATTTGCCACTGACCCCAACACGGGATTTACAGTCCAAATTAGCTTTATGAAACCTATAGTTGCTCCCTCAATACTTGCTGCGGATTTTGCCAATCTTGAAAGCGAGGTTAAACTGATCAATAACAGTGCTGCCGACTGGATACACGTGGATATCATGGATGGCGTCTTTGTTCCTAATCTATCCATGGGCATACCGGTGGTCAAAGCCATTAAAAAGCATGCTACAAAGCCACTGGATGTGCACCTGATGATTGTGAACCCTGAGCGCTATGTAGATGCATTCTATGAATCCGGAGCATCTGTTATTTCAGTCCATATTGAGGCAAGTCCACATTTGCACAGAACGGTGCAACAAATACAGGCATTGGGAATCAAAGCTGGCGTGGCCATCAACCCTCATACGGGAGTGGATCAATTAGAAGATATCATTGGGGATATCGATTTGGTTTGTATGATGTCTGTAAACCCAGGTTTTGGAGGACAGAAATTTATAGAGAACACCTACAAAAAAGTAGAAAGACTTAAGGCGATGATTATAAGAACTGGCTCGAAAGCGCAAATAGAAATTGATGGAGGGGTAAACCTACAGAACGCAAAACCGTTAATCAATGCTGGCGCGGATGTGCTCGTGGCAGGAAACTTTGTCTTTTCTTCTTCAAACCCTAAGGATGTGATTTCTCAGTTGAAGGATTTAAAATAGATTTCGGCAAGGAATTTGATTTAAACTACAAAAAAAAATATGCGGTCTTTTTTTCTTATAGCAATAAGTGTAATTTTTTTATCTAGCTGCGCCAGGTCGGTATCTCGTATTGATCCTGATACATCAATTGACTTAAGCGGACGGTGGAATGATACTGATTCTCGAACTGTAGCCGAAACCATGACCAACGAATTACTGACCAGTGCTAAGTTGAAAGAATTTGCAAAAGAGCAGGACAAAAAACCTGCGATCATTGTGGGATGGGTGTTGAATAAGACCAGTGAGCATATTGATGCAGATAACTTTATTAAAAAAATTGAACTCACCATCTTCAATTCCGGTATTGCCGATTTAGTAGAATCAGATTCATTCAGAGATAAGCTGAGGGAGGAACGCGCACAGCAGCAAGACTTCTCCAGCAGTGATACAGCTTCACAATGGGGACTGGAAGTAGGTGCTGACCTCATGTTGTTTGGTGAAATGACTTCGGAAACAGACGTTTATAACAATAAGCGCGTGGTGAATTATATTGTTACGCTCTTCCTCACCGATATTGAGACCAATAAACGGGTGTGGTACGGACAGAAGGAGATAAAGAAATTTATCAAAAATTAGTTTGTTTACTTCCGATACCAATAAAGGGAAATTAAGAATCTACATTCTTGTTTTGCTGTTGGTTGCACAATCCTGTGCAACTTATTATCAAACCAATTATAGTTTTAATCAATCCTTTGAGCAAGGGCAACTGGAGCAAGCTTTAGAATCGCTCAACAATTCTTCTTCGAGAGATTACAGGAAAAAGGAGTTTTTGTATTTGTCCAACAGTGGGTTACTGTTGTCAGTGCTTGGGCGTTATGAAGAAAGCAATGAGTACCTGGAGAAAGCATTCTTATTTGGCGAGGATTACCGAATGAATTATCTAAATGAAGCGGCATCCTACCTCACCAATCCAATGATTACTTCCTACCGAGGGGAAGATCATGAGCACCTCATGGTACTGTATTACAAGGCCATGAATTACTTGAAAATGGGTAAGCGAGAGGAAGCACTCATTGAATGTCGCAGGCTCAACATTCGACTGCAACAACTTAGCGATAGGTATGAATCAGACAAGAAGTACAAGAGGGATGCATTTGTTCACTTGCTCATGGGTATTATTTACGAAGCGGACAGTGATTACAACAATGCTTTTATTGCTTATCGCAATTCCTATGAAATTTATCAAGAGGATTACTCCAGACTATTTGGAATGGAAGCACCGCCACAGCTGCGGGAGGATTTACTTCGCACCTCCCTTTTAAGTGGGTTAATGTCTGAGCATGAGTACTACAAAAAGGAATTTGATAGACTGGGTTATCAACACAATCCTTCTGAAGGAGGTGATCTGGTTTTTCTCTGGCACAATGGATTAAGTCCGATCAAATCCGAGTGGAGCATCAATTTTGTGATTCACAGGAAGGATAATTGGGTGACGTTTGTGAATGAGGAGTATAACTTCAGCTTTCCTTTTAATTTGTCTGACCATGATGAAAAGGACAGGGATGGGCTGGCCGATTTAGAAGTGTTTAGAGTTGCATTTCCAAAGTATGTAGAGCGTCCTGTTTACTACACTAAGGGAGCCATTACAAGTGATGGTGAGACAACTTTGCTAGAACCCATAGAAGACATCAATAAAATTGCAACGCAGGTATTGCAACAACGCATGGCACTTGAGTTTAGCAAGGCCCTGGTAAGGGCAGCTTTGAAGAAAGTGACGGAGTATGAAATGAGAAAAGAGAATAAGGCACTTGGATCTTTATTTGGTATTATCAATGCGATAACGGAAAAAGCAGATACCAGAAATTGGCAGACCCTGCCGCACACTATCCACTATTCGCGGGTGCCGATGAAGTTGGGCACAAATGAAGTAACACTTAGCCTTACCAATGATGCTGATGGCAAATCAGAAGACCATCGCTTTACTTACGTGATAGAGAAAAAAGGCATGATGTTTCATACATTTACCTCTCTGGAGAGTCGTACACCCAGTTATCGCTTTTATTAAACTCATGTTAATTTTCTATTTTTATAGCAATTTGGCGCTTGTTTTTTAGTTAAAAACACTGAACTGACTCATTTACGAACCATATCGCTTTTCTTGCTTTTCTTTTGTGGCATTACTCTTATTGGATACGCACAAGAGGAAGATGAGATTTCATTTCCTCTTGACAATTTCTATGCAAAGAGGACAAAAAGCCCTTTTCGGACAATTCTTAAAAATTTTGTCTTCAGTGGGAGTGTCGGTTATGGCAATACCTTCCTTAGTCACAAATTGGATGGGTTCGCCATTTCTCAGGTAGATGGTGTTGCTCCTACGATTTTTCCAGCTGATCGTAGCAATAGGTTTAATAATTGGGTGAATAGGATAGATGGTGCTGATCCTCAAGGACCGGATAGTTTTGTGGTGAGTTCAGATTCTACAAAACTAGGGTTCAAAGGCAATGGGTTGAATATCCCTCTCAAATTCACACTTCATTATGAATTTTTGAATAAGTATAGGGTAGGAGGTGGATTCTCCTATGAGATAATGAGCATGGGAAATTTTCGTCCTATAAGCTATGCGGATAAGATAAATACCTTTCGGCCAGATAGCCCTGCGGGGTTCATGAAAAAATATTTCTTTTTAGTAGGGGTGTCTTTTTATCGATGGAATGATTTGTTGTTTACTGGGGATGCCAATGTAGGTGGTTATAATCCAGGCAATAATTTTGTTAAAAGTTTGATCAAGAAAGGGGTGTATGCCAATGTGGGTGTAACCATCGAAAAGGATTTTTCCGAATACATTAAAGTGTTTGCGAGACCCTCATTTGAAATTAAGAACTACACACTTTCCGTTCCGGCAAGTAATGATCGTTCAATTGTTCATAATCTCAATGCGTTTTACGTCAATGTAGGATTCTCCTATCGTTTCCCTGAGTTGGCAAAGTGTTATCACCCGAATTGCAATGCACAAATTAACCATGCTCATGGCAACAAAGAGTACCGTAGCAGAATGCACCCATTTTGGAAAAAACAGAATCCACATTACGGGGAAAACTATCCAAAACCGATCAGGGAAAAACGCAAAAACCGCAAGAAGTTGAACCCATACTAAGGGCTCATAAATTCTTGTTTTTAAGCTACTTAAAAGCCCATTTTGAGAGTTTAAATTCCTCAATTTTGCTTATCTTGCGAGCCTTAAAATGGAGGTAAGAATTCAATGAATTTTACCGCTAACAAAAGGACTATAAAAGAACAAAAGTGGCAGAAGATACTCCCGATTCAGCAGCTGGAAAACAGCGAATAATTCCCATAAATATTGAAGATGAAATGAGAGGCGCCTACATCGATTATTCGATGTCGGTTATCATTTCCAGAGCATTACCAGACGTACGTGACGGTCTTAAGCCTGTTCACAGGAGGGTGCTTTATGGAATGCAGGACCTTGGGGTGAACTACAACAAGCCGTATAAGAAGTCTGCCCGTATTGTCGGAGAGGTGTTAGGTAAGTACCATCCTCATGGAGATGCTTCGGTATACGATACCATGGTGCGTATGGCGCAGGACTGGTCTTTGCGCTATACCCTTGTAGATGGGCAGGGTAACTTCGGATCCGTGGATGGCGACTTTGCTGCTGCTATGCGATACACTGAGGCCAGGTTGAAGCGCATTGCTGAAGAACTCTTGGCGGACATCAATAAAGATACTGTTGACTTCCAACCCAACTTTGATGACTCTCTGACAGAGCCCACGGTATTGCCAGCTAAGATACCTAACCTGCTGATCAATGGGTCTTCGGGTATTGCGGTAGGAATGGCCACCAATATGGCTCCTCATAATCTGAGGGAAGTGGTAGATGGAATTGTTGCCTATATCGATAAAAGAGATATAACTATCCCTGAATTGATGGAGTACATCAAGGGCCCAGACTTTCCAACCGGTGGAATCATTTATGGTTATGCTGGGGTGCAACAAGGATTCCTTAGTGGAAGAGGCCGTGTACTGATGAGAGGAAAGGCGGAGATCGTTACGCATGATAATGGCAAGAACCAAATCATAGTGACCGAAATTCCATACATGGTGAATAAGGCTACAATGATTGAGCGTACGGCCACGCTTGTTAATGAAAAGAAAATAGAAGGGATCTCGGACTTACGCGATGAGTCAGACAGAGACGGTTACAGAGTGGTTTATGACTTGAGGAGAGATGCTATCCCTAATATCGTACTCAATAATCTTTATAAGTATACTCAACTACAATCTTCATTTGGTATCAACAACGTGGCGCTGGTTAAAGGCAGACCAGAAACGCTGAACTTGTTGGACATGATTACCCATTTTGTGGATCATCGCCACGAAGTGGTTGTCCGCAGAACCAAATATGATCTCAATGAGGCTGAGAAAAGAGCCCATATTCTTGAGGGATACCTAATAGCCCTGGACAACCTGGACGAAGTAATTGCTTTGATCAGGAACTCTAAGGACCCAGAAGTGGCTAAAACAGGCCTGATAGAGCGCTTCAAACTTTCGGAGATACAGGCCAAGGCCATTCTTGAAATGCGTTTGCAGCGACTAACTGGTCTTGAAAGAGAGAAGATTGAAAATGAATACAAGGAATTAAAGAAGCTTATTGAGCACCTCAATGAGGTACTGAATAATGAATCCATGAGAATGGACATTATCAAAACCGAATTGCTGGATATCAAAGAACGCTACGGAGACGATCGAAGGACTGAGATAGTTCACAGTGATGATGACCTTACTGTAGAAGACATGATTCCTAATGAAGATATGGTGATCACCATATCTAATCAGGGGTATGTAAAAAGAACAATACTTACAGACTATCGTACGCAAGGAAGAGGCGGCATAGGCTCAAAGGCAGTAACTACTAAGGAGGATGATTTTACGGAGCATCTCTTTGTTGCTCAGGCACATAATTACCTTCTCATATTTACTGAATTCGGAAAAGTATATTGGAAGAAGGTGTATGAAATACCGGAAGGTGGTAAGACTTCCAAGGGGCGAGCAATTCAAAACCTACTGAATATAGAATCTGGAGATACTGTACGTGCAGTACTAAAAATCAAAGATCTTTCCGATGAGGCTTATACTAGCTCCAACTATGTCATTTTGTGTACACAAAAAGGGATAATTAAAAAGACCTCTTTGGCATCCTACACCAGGCCGAGAGCCAATGGAATTACTGCCATCACTGTGCATGAAGGAGATAAGTTGCTGACCGCAGCCCTTACCAACGGCCAAAATCACATCATCATAGCCAAGAGTGAAGGTAAGGCGGTACATTTTAATGAGTCTGATGTAAGACCCATGGGAAGGACCGCATCAGGTGTAAGAGGTGTCACGCTTGAGTCGGATGTTGACAAAGTGGTGGGGATGATATGCATTACAGGAAAGGATGCCAATGTATTGGTGGTTTCCGAAAAGGGCTATGGGAAAAGGTCTTCAATTGAAGATTATCGGATTACCCGAAGAGGCGGAAAAGGCGTAAAAACGATCAATATTACAGAAAAAACTGGCAAGCTTGTTGCAATAAAGGAAGTTGGTGATAATGACGAACTGATGATTATTAACAGGTCAGGAATCAGCATCCGGATAAAAGTTGACGAACTAAGGATAATGGGCAGGGCCACTCAGGGAGTTAGAGTCATTAAATTAAATGAAGAGGATGCGATTTCTTCTGTTGAAAAAATTCAAAAAATGGAAGAACCGGATTCGACAATAACCGAGTAAACTGATAAATTTGCTATCCATAAACCTATTACAATGAAAAAATTACTTCTCTTTATCTTTATTATACCATTTGTAGTGGCAGCGCAAAAGCCTGTAAAGCCGAGCATGCCAAAAGCAGAAAAGGCGCTACGTGCGGGCGATTTTGCTGAGGCGAAAGCCATTATAGATGCTACAGTTGCCAGCGAAAAATATGCGGACAATGCGAAAGCCTGGTACTTAAAAGGTTTGATTTACGCTGGTATTGATACCACGACCAATGAATCGGCCAAATCGTTAATTGATGATCCATTTCCGGATGCAAAGGCGGCATTTGAAAAAGCGTATGCTTTGGATAAGGATAAAGGCAGCTACGTCAATGGACCTACTGGTTTCCCGATGCTTACAGATCAGGTAAATGCTTATATGGCCCAAAAGTACTTTGAAAAGGGTTTGGCCGCTTATCAGGAAAATAAGGACTATGCAGAGGCTTTGAAACAAGTAGAACGCACTTTGTACTTTGTTCCTAAAGACACATCCATTTTACTAAATGCTGGTTTGTTCTTTGCCCCTTCTGCGGATGAGTACCAGAAGTCTATTGATTACTTACAAAGTTATATTGATGAAGGGGGTACTTCAACTGACGCATACACCATGATTTTCAGTGCCTACCGCGACCAAATTAAAGATGATGAAAAAGCTCTGGCGGCAGTAAAGGCGGGGATGAAAGCTTTCCCTGGCAACAAGGAATTTCCAAAGTATGAGTTGGATATGTTCATTAGAATGGGCAAGTTACAAGAGGCGAAAGCTGCTATGGAACGTCAGGCTGCAAATGATCCTAACGACCAGGAAACAAGATATTTTTTAGGAGTAATTAATCAGCAGCTAAACAATAATGAAGAGGCTAGAAAATGGTACGATGAGGCTGTAAAGTTAGATCCTAAATACTTTGAACCACGTTTAGCCATTGCAGAGATGGTACATTTGGATGCTAAAAAAGTAAAGGCAGAGATGAATCAGTTAGGCATCACAGCTGAAGACAAAAAGAAGCGTTTTGAATTGGATAAAATATTGGTAGAAAGCTTGAAAAAAGCATTACCCTATTGGGAGGCTTGTGAAAAGATAAACCCTGATGATGAAAAAGTTTTGGATAACCTATACTCTATCTACAGTGATCTTGATATGCAAGCTCAAGTGGCACGCATTGAAAAGAAAATGAAAGCGTTGGGTTTATATTAAACCAACCGTTTTTAGAAATGGAGGCCACAGCGAATGCTGTGGCTTTTTTTTGCTTTTTAATTTGTTAGCTAGATCGGAGTAACTCTACCCTGTACTCTGAAAGAATACTTGATTTGGATAGAAAGCCAATGTACCTGAAGTTTTCTATAATGGGGAGGTTCCATTGCCCTGTGTCTTCAAACTTCTTCAATACCGAGTTAAGACTTTCATCCGGAGAGATTACTGCATGGGGTCGGGTCATAATGTCCTTGACCATAATCTTGTCGTATAACTCTTGATTGAACATCATTTCTTTGACGCTATCCAGCAAGATGACCCCCACAAGTTCTTGTTCTTCATTCACAACCGGGAATAAGTTCCTTCTTGACTTAGTAATCGCAGAGACAAGAGATCTCAATGTATCACTAGGTTTAACAGTCTGAAAATCTGTCTCGATCATATTTTCAAGGTTGAGCTTACTTAACAAATACTTATCGCGATTTTCTACCGACAGATTCATTTTTTCTGCCAATTTCTTATTCTCCATGGACAGTGGCTCGAAGTACTTCATGATGATATTGCTGAAAGCCGCAACTATCATTAGAGGAATCATAAGGTTATAGCCACCCGTTATCTCAGCAATAAGAAATATGGCTGTTAATGGAGCATAAAACACACCACTCAATATGCCTGCCATAGCCACCAAAGTGAAATTGGACTGAGGGATTTTAGCCCATCCTGTAATGTTAACAAAGTGAGAAAAGGTGTAACCGAGATATGCACCAACGCACAATGAGGGCGCGAAATTACCTCCATTACCACCGCTTCCTATTGTAATTGCTGTGGCAAATACCTTTATCAGCATAAGACTAATTAAAAAGAGTAGACCTGCCCATTCCGTTGTTATCCATGATTGAAGGATACTATTTTGAAATAGGTTGCTGTGATCGGAAGTAGCAAGCGCTTTTATTCCTTCATACCCTTCACCGTAGAGCGGAGGAAATATAATGAGCAACACGGCTAGCATAAGTCCACCACCAATTACTTTGGAGTAGATATTAGTAACCTGAGAAATCCGGTGTTCAATTTTAGTGAATGCTCGTGTATAATAAAGTGATGTTAGCCCAGCCAATATTCCAAGTAGAATATAAAATGGAGTGTTGTGATAATCGAAAGGCTGAACGCCACTGAAGGAAAGTAGTACGCCTTCTCCCAGGATTATTTTAGAAAATAATGCTCCTGATGCCGCTGAAATAATGAGCGGTATAAATACTGAAACTGATATGTCTGTTAACAATACTTCAATAGCAAACAATACTCCTGCAATGGGAGAGTTGAAGGCCCCTGCAATGGCAGCGGCCGCTCCACAAGCAAGCAGCATGGTGCGATCTTTATAACTTAGATGGTAGGTTTTACCGTAGTTAGATCCAATCGCAGATCCAGAACTTACCATGGGAGACTCTAATCCAACAGAACCACCAAATCCAACAGTAAAGGCGCTGGAAATAACATGCGAATACATTTGTGATTTAGGGAGTATACTGGATTTTTTGGCAATGGCATAAACAATATCGGCACTCCCTTTTGAGAACTCCTCCTTCTTAACGAAATACCTGATATAGAGAACTGTTATAGTAAGCCCCACCAAAGGGAACAAGGTAAACAGAAAGAAATCTTCATAGTTACTGGAATACTTTGCTACGAAAGAATTGATATTGTGAGCAAAAAGTTTGAGGATAACAGCAGCGAGACCACTGGAGACTCCAACGAGGATACTGGAGAATATTAGAAATTGCTTTTCGTTGAGTCGCCTTTGCAGGTACCGAAGTACATGAGTAAAGACTCTATGAATTCTTCTAAACATTCAATAATCTGAAAAAGGTTTAAACAAGCCTTAAATTAGTTTAGTTTTGAATAGACTCCTAAAGTTTGAGAGAGTATTAAGATGTAATTAAGCTTATTCAAGTATCATGGCAAACATTGTTAAAGTAGGTATTGGTCAGTTTAGCTCCGTGCACCTCAACCTGCCTGAAAGTTTACAAAAGCTGGAAACCATTGTTGCCGATGCATCACAAAAAGGGATTAAATTGGTAGTAGTAGGTGAGACATGGTTATCAGGATACCCCTCTTGGCTGGATCACTGCATTAATGTATCGCAGTGGGATGGTAAAGAAATGAAAGACGCTTACCTTCAATTTTATGAAAGTAGTATTGATATAAAAAGTAAAGACTTTGAACGGGTGTGTAACATTGCCCAATCAAATAAGGTAACACTCTGCATTGGATTGAATGAGAAGGTCAATGCTGGACCTGGCAATGGTACTGTTTACAATAGTTTTGTGATCATTGATCAGCACGGAAAGCTGCTCAACCACCATAGGAAACTAATGCCTACGTATACTGAAAAAATGATGTACGGATTAGGTGATGGGCATGGATTAAAAGCAGTGGATACAGAGGTGGGCAGGGTTGGAGCTAGCATTTGTTGGGAGCATTGGATGCCCTTGACCCGTCAGGCACTACATGACTCTGGTGAGCATATCCACATAGCCCTTTGGCCAAAAGTGCATGAGCTGCACCAAGTAGCCAGCCGGCAATATGCTTTTGAAGGGAGATGCTTTGTATTGGCAGCTGGGCAGATGTTAAAAGCATCTGATTTTCCTAAATCTTTGGAGCAACCTGAGTATTTAAAATCTGACCCTGATCAATGGACGCTCAACGGAGGTAGCTGTATAGTTGCTCCAAACGGAAAATATATTGTCGAACCAGTATTTGATAAAGAGGAATTGATTACCTGTGAATTGGATTTGGATGAAGCCATTAAGGAACGTATGACCTTGGATACGTCAGGGCATTATCAGAGAAGGGATGTGTTTGAATTTAAAGTGAACCGTAGTAGGCAAGACAGTTAAGACTTACCATAAACTTTTATAATAGGTTCTCTCAATACTGATCCTTTTTCAGATGTTGCGAATTCAATTATTTCAGCAATCTCTTCAGGTGTTACCCACTGATCTGTATTGGCATTGGGCATTGCCTTGCGGTTATCAGGTGTGTCTATAATACTTGGAACGAATACAGATGAAATGACATTTTTGTCTTTCCCTTCTTCGTTGAGTAGTTCAGCCAGTTTAAATATCAGTGTTTTAGAGAGGGCATAGGCCAGAACACCTTTGCCTGCTTTCGCATCTAAGGATGGTCTGGCACCAACAAATACAATCCTCCCTCCGTTTTTTTGTCCGGCCATGTGACCAAATATAACTCTTGCTGAATAATAGGCAGTTTCAAAATTGAGACTTATCATTTTTTTAATGGATTCACCGTTGGTATTGTCAATAGTACCCATTGCAAACCCACCTACCAGAAAAAGGGCCGTATCGATGGTCTGATGGTCATCAATCACCTGAGTCAATACATCTTGTGTATTGGACTCGTTCATTAAGTCCGCATTGTAAACACTGACCGCAGACGGAGTAGCATATGGAAGTTTTTTTCCGGGAGAAAGAATTGCAATTACATGATATGCTTTCTTTTGGAATGCGGTAACGCATGCCTGTCCCAGTGTTCCTCCTGCACCTGTGATTAAAACTTTTTTCACCATCTTTAATTATGAATTAGTGTTATCTATAAATTTAAGAATTAAAGCACTCCATATGAAATATACAGCACTCATCGTTTTATGTTCCTTTCTTTTCTTTGACTGTTCAAATAAGCAAAATCACAACCCCATTACTGAAAATGAAGTGAATGAGTTGATGGACCGTTGGCTAACGCTTTGGAGTAGCTATGATCTTAACTTGCTGGATTCAATCTTTTGGCAAGATATGGATATGTCTTATTTCTCCTCGGAGAAGCGAGGACTGATCAAAGGATACAGTGCAATGCATCCGCATCATAAGGGATTTGGGTTTGTAGAAGGGGGTAAGCAACCTTCGAAAGCACTTTGGTTGGAAGAGGTTGATATAACACTACAGCCTGATTTTGCCGTGGTGGGAGCCATTTGGTACTTCGGAGATAAATCGATGCCGAAAGACAGTGTTCAGAATGGACCGGTTAGTTTTGTGGTGTTAAGAAACAAAGCAGGTATGGTAAAAATTGCTCACACCCACTTTGCTAATTATGAGTAGCGTATTGATGCTACTTAGTTGTTAAGAACTTACGAATATCTGTAGCTAGTTTTACTAAGTCAGGTTCGTGAACATACATCATATGTCCTGCTTCATAGTAGGTGAGTGTAACCTGATCTTTTAAAATACCATTACGCGCAAAAGTATATTCTGCATCAAAGAACGGGCATATCAGATCATAATAACCACTGGCTACTAGCACTTTCAAATCTTTGTTTCTTCGCATGGAGTCACCCAACTTCCTGGCTACATTGACATAACTGGGCTCCCAATAGCGGCCATCAGGTACGTCTCTCCATCTCCACTTTGAACCCAATTCACCATTAGAAGTAATATATGGCCTGTCCATTTCAACCTTAAGCTGACTAGATAAATAGTGGTTAAGGATAGCGCTGTAAGCCCCGCTAATGTTATAACTTGATGGGTCACCTAATGTGGCTCTGTCAGCTACATCATCGTATTCATCACCTTTGTATCTGCCATCCAACTGACCTATAGTGATTCCCTGATCCCTCAATAACTCTTTTCTGAATCGTGGCATCAACAATCTGATGTCTGCTTGCTCAACATACTTCTTTGATAGTCCTGTAAAATATACTATTCGATCAGCGATATGACTTTTCTCTGCATCTGTTAATCGCGTTCCTTTATAGAGAGCTGACACGTATTCATCCAGTGCAAATTTTCGTGCTTCTTCAACAAATGCTTGCAATGTTTTTCCTTGGCCAGCCTTTTTGTGATACCATGCGGTAGCTGCCATACTGGGGAAGTAAGTCACATAAGAAACGATATTATCGTGAGTAGAAGTTGAGCCTTGATAATCCAATGCCTGAGATATCAGAATCAATCCATTTAATGACATTTCCTGACCATCTCCTTCAAGTTCATAATTAACGGCAGCGGCCCTTGTCGTCCCAAAGCTTTCGCCCGCAATGTATTTGGGTGAATTCCATCTTTTATTCTTTGTTACCCACTCTCTCATGAACGCAGCAATTGACCTTGCATCTTCCATCAATCCCCAATAATCCTCTGTCTTACCCTTGCCTATTACCCTGCTATAACCTGTTCCAACTGGATCTATAAAGACCAAATCAGTAATGTCTAACATTCCATAGTTGTTATTTACAAGAGGATAGGGGGCCCCTCCATCATCCTGCGATGCATCACTGTCCACTTTGGTCACCTGAGGACCAAAGAAGCCCATATGAAGCCAAACAGATGCTGATCCAGGGCCTCCGTTGAAAACGAATGTGACTGGTCGATTTGTATTTTCGGGGCCATCCAACTTATAAGTAACGGACCAAATGGAGGCGACAGATTCTCCATCACTATTTTTCAAATAGGTTTCTCCTGCAATCGCCTTATACTTTATAGCTTTTCCACCGAAGGTTCCCTGATGTGTTGTGGTAAATTCTTTTGCTAGCGGAATGGGTTTGGTTTCTTCTTTCTTCTGGTCCTGCGCATGAAGTGTAAAAGTGCAGTGTAAGATGAAGACAATAGTGTACACAGTTTTCATAGAAATAGTATTTGCTTCGAAGATGATAAAAATCAGCGAAAGTTAATCCCCGTTTTAATGAAAATACTAATTCTGATTAATGTTTGCATTGATGGTGACTATTATCATTTTATTCCATGTACTATAATTCGTTATTGCAATAGACTAAATACGAACAACTATGAAATCAATTCTTATACCTACCGACTTTTCTCAATATGCAAAAACTGCATTGAACACAGGTATTGCACTTGCAAAAAAGACAGGGGCTGAACTTCTGCTGCTGCATGTGTTTTCCGCTCCTTCGGATTGGAATCGTATATCTGTAGAGAAACAGCAGGAGTATCCTGAAAATGAAGCGCGCATGGTTGAGGCGGAGATAAAAATGGAAAAGGTGCTTCAAGACAAAATGTTCAAAGGAGTGAAGGCTACCGGAGTTGTTCGGCCGGGTAATGTGCAAGAAGAAGTTTTAGCTATGACTAAACTCTACAAATGTGACTTGATCATCATGGGTGCACACGGAGTAGGAGAGTCTCAGCGTTATTTTATAGGTTCTCATGCACAAAAAATACTCCGCACCAGCCCTTGCCCTGTTTTATCAGTAAAAAAAGATTTCAAACCTGCAGCAATGAAGAAAATTGTATTTGCCGCAGACTTTGAGGAGAATCTTAAGCAACCTTTTAATAAGATTGTATCTTTTCTAAAGGCAACAGGGAGTTCTTTAACGCTTCTTTATATCAATACTCCTAGCAACTTTAAAGACACCCCTACGGTGGATAAAGCAATGACCAAACTGATGGAGGCCTATCCTGATGTAAAAATGAAATGTGAAGTGTACAACGCATTGGATATTGAGAAAGGGCTGTTGACTTTTGCAGAGCAGAACAAAGTGCAGGTTCTTGCTAAAGTAACTCACAACAGGGCCAGACGTGCAGGGTATGACTTTGGAATCACAGAAACCTTGCTGTACAAATCCAAAGTTCCCGTATTGAGTGTAATGGTCAACTGACTCTTTTAACAATTGGACTTAGATGCTACATTTGGCAGAACTAATTCGTTCACATGCCAGTAAAGCATTATATCCAGACCCTAAGACCGTCAGCCACTCTGGCAATTAATGAGTATTCGAACGAGCTTATAAAACAAGGCAAAAAGGTTTATCGATTAGGATTCGGCCAATCTCCCTTTCCGGTTCCGGATGAAGTAGTAAAAGAACTGATCGCCCATGCGCATGAGAAAGATTATTTGCCTGTAAAAGGACTTTATGCTCTAAGGACAGCAGTGGCTGACTATCATTCATGCAGAACAAAGATGAGAGTCGTTCCGGAAGATGTGCTTATCGGTCCTGGTTCAAAGGAATTATTGTTTATCGCTCAGTTAAGTTTTGACGGGGATTTGATTGTGCCAGCGCCTAGTTGGGTTTCCTACTCACCTCAAGCTCAAATTACTCAAAAGGAATGTCTTTGGATTGATACTTCATCTTGCCCCAATAAATTGTTAGACGCTTTCATGTTGGAGTCTTTTTGCGCGTTGCATCCGGGTAGACGGTTTATGGTTATTCTCAATTATCCAAGTAATCCCACGGGTGCTACTTACACCATCGATCAATTAAAAGCCATTTCGGAAGTTGCAAGAAAATATAAGCTCCTGGTAATTTCTGACGAGATTTATGGAGAATTGACCCATAAGGGAGATCATCGATCACTCACGGAATTTTATCCAGAAGGAACCATTGTTAGCTCTGGGCTAAGCAAGTGGTGCGGTGCGGGTGGCTGGAGATTGGGAACCTTCACATTTCCTAAAGAACTTCGATGGTTGTTAGACGCTATGGCTGTAGTGGCCAGCGAAACATTTACAGCTACCAGTGCCCCCATTCAGTATGCTGCAGTGAAGGCGTTTGAATTTAGCCCAAACATTGAAACGTATGTTAACCACTCCAGATTTATACTGCAATACATCGCTCAATATGTATTTCGTGAATTGGCGTCCGTTGGCCTTACTATGCCTGAACCTCAAGGCGGATTTTACCTCTTTCCTGATTTTAAACAATTCAAAGAGAAGTTAAATAAAAGAGGAATCACCACTTCTTCTCAGTTGTGTAGGGCAATTTTAGAAGAAACAGGTGTTGCATTGTTACCTGGTGTTGACTTTGGACAATCACCAGAAGAATTATCGGCACGGTTATCTTATGTGGATTTCGATGGCAAGAAAGCACTTGATTTGATGAAAAAGCATGGGCAAATCAATGATATGGATGAGGTGGCTCCAAATATAGTTCAGGCGTGTCAACAGTTAAAAAGATGGTTGTCATGATTAAATTAAATGCTGTATTCACTCTACTATTAATCCTTGTCTCATGCAATAATCCGGATGCTGAACTGCAATCTTACGCTGTGTCGGCTGCAACACCTGAAGCTACACAAGCAGGGATGGATGTTCTTGCTCAAGGTGGAAATGCTGTTGATGCTGCAGTTGCGGTCGCTTTTTCACTGGCGGTTACAGAGCCAGCAATGACAGGACTGGGTGCGGGTATACAGATGTTAGTAAGTATTCCCGGAAAGGAGCCATTTATTATCAATGGTACTACTTACTCCCCAATGTCAACGCCAGTATCTGCGACAGAGGAAGATATTATATACCACAGAAGATCTACAATTCCTTCATTTGTTAAGACTTTGGGCTTTGCAAAGCGAAATTATGGAAGTGATGCACTGGTGTGGCGGCAATTATTAAATGCTGCAATTGACCAAGCAGTTAATGGATTTGAGATGGGAAGGTTCAGAGCAAAAGTTTATCAGCAATATGAAAAGCGCTTGTTAGAGTCGCCTTTCAATATGAGTCACTTTTTGATCAATGACAGTATACCTAAGATGGGCGATGTACTCAAGCAGCCATACCTCGGAAAAACACTTCAGCGTTTGGCTGATTTTGGTGCTGATGACTTTTACGATGGTGAGATTGCCTCCATTATTGCCAAGGATATGGCTGAAAACGGTGGCTGGATAACATTAAAAGATCTTAATGATTTCTCCGATCCGTCTGTTGTTCCTGCTTTGCAAACTACCTACAATAATTTCAAAGTGTTTACAAGCACTCCTCCATGTGGTGGATGGGTGGTCTTATTAACCTTAAACATACTTGAACAAATGGATGTAAGGGAGGAGCGGTATCAGCGCCTGATCAAGGCATTAGCATTGGCTCACGGTGAAAGAGATACTAATCCTATTAATAACATGGTTGACTACCAGGCAGAGGTTGCAACAAGAATATCAAAGGAAAAAGCCTCTGTACTAATAGGGGCATCATCAATGAACCTTGAGCAAAATCTAGACAATGGTTCAGGAGAGACCACTCACTTTTCAGTAGTTGATGGCAATGGCATGACGGTGTCAGTAACAACCAGCATCAATGCTTATTTTGGTTCTCGTGCCGCCTCAAAAGAATTGGGGTTTATTTACAATAGCTACATGGAGGATTTTGTTTATGGAAATGAAATGCATTCCTTTTCGGTTGGCCCCAACAAGATGGCCTACTCATCGATGTGCCCAACGGTTGTAAGGGACAAAGATGGGAATAATGTGCTTGCAACTGGTAGCCCTGGCAGTGCCAGGATCATTTCTACAGTTGCTCAAACCATTCAGTATTGGATGGATGTGAAGCAGGACATCAATGAAGCCATTAGTGCTCCGCGAGTTCATGTGAATGGAAACAAATCTTACCTTGAATTCGCTGAAGATGAACAAATGCAAAACTGGCTTATTGATAATGGATTCGACCTTACCAAAGTTAAAAACGAACTGGGGACTAAAAACCTGAACCCCTACTTTGGAGGTGTACATGCAGTCGCATTCGAAAATGGGTATTGGGTAAGTGCAGCTGATCCCAGAAGAGATGGAGTAGCAAAATCTGTGAAGCAATAGTTTTCTGTAGAGTTACCTTAGATAGAAAGAATCTTAGCAATTCGCATTGACTCCGCATCAATTTTATGCTGCTGATCAATCACCTTGTCATATGCGTTATATACAATTTTGTTTTCTTTAAAACCAACCATCACATTATTCTCATCATTAAGCAGCCCTTCCACTGCTGCAACTCCCATTTTACTTGCAAGCACGCGATCGAAATAAGTTGGAGACCCGCCTCGCTGTTGATGACCCAGTATGGTCACCTTTATGTCAAAGTAATCTGATCTTTCTGAAATTTTTCTGGCGAGCTCATTTGCACCTCCCAGTTTTGAACCTTCGCCCACGACCACCAAGTTAGATTTCTTACCCGTTTCTCTACCGGATTCAAGAAGATTAAATAAATCATCAAAAGTCATGTCTTCCTCAGGCAAGATAATGGCTCCTGCACCTCCTGCAATACCACTGTTCAACGCTATGTAGCCGGAATTTCTCCCCATCACTTCAATAAAAAATAACCGGTTATGGGAGAGTGCGGTATCTCTAATTCTGTCAATGGCTTGCACCGCGGTGTTGGTGGCTGTATCATAGCCTATGGTATAATCAGTCCCTGCAATATCATTATCTATTGTGCCGGGGATACAAACCGTAGGTATTTCAAACTCATTGGAGAAATAATGTAATCCCTTAAACGTACCATCACCTCCAATTGCTACCAGCGCATCAATACCATTTTTCTTCAGGTTGTCAAATGCCTTAACTCTTCCTTCTTTCGTCCTGAATTCTTTGCTGCGAGCAGTTTTTAGAATTGTGCCACCCCGCTGAAGAATATTGCCCACTGATCTTGCTCCAAGTTTTACGATGTCACCATCAATCATTCCTTCATAGCCCCTCATTATTCCATACACTTCTTTCTGATAGTATATTCCAGCGCGAACCACCGCTCTTATACCCGCATTCATTCCAGGGGCATCACCTCCAGATGTAAAAACTCCTAGCTTTTTAATTTTATTCAATTTTTTCATTGACATAAATATAGCCAGGTGTACTTAAGTGTCATTGGCGTTTGCATAAAAGCATGAAATATTAAATCAAAGCTAAGCAGAACCACTTGCATTGAGAGGTAGGGCAATAGTAAAAGAACTACCTTTTCCTACTTCTGATATAATTTTGATGCTACCTTTTAAATTATTGAGCGTCTCACGCACCAAGTACAGGCCAAGACCAGACCCTGTACTAGTTTCGTGAGCACGATAAAACATAGCAAATATTTTTTCGTGATGTGATGGTGAGATACCAATTCCGTTGTCTTTGAATTCAATTGAGACAGAGTGGGATTCTAACGAAGCGTTGATGTGTAAGGCACACTTTTCTTTACTTTTATCTCTATATTTAATGGCATTTGAAATCAGATTGGTGAGGACAATTCGTATTCTCATTAAGTCTCCATTCATTTCAATATTTTCGAGGCCGGTGCACCTGATAGTAACCAAATTGGCACCCTCCATATATTTCAGTTCATGAATTATTTTTTGAATTTCTTCATTAAGAGCTATAAGGGTATGCTCTGCTTCATGCCTTGCGTTTTTGGCGTAGTCGATGATTTCTTTTATAAAAAGATCCATTGCGGTAATCCGACCATGCATCATTTTCAAATATTCCTTTTTTAAGGAGTCATCAGGTTCTAATTCAGTCAAATGAATTAATCCAAGTAATGAACTAAGCGGTGCACGTAAATCATGTGAAGAGCTGTAGATAAAACGGTCAAGTTCTTTATTGATTTTGAGCAATTCTGAATTTTGTCTTTTGAGGTCTTCCTTTTTTAAATAGTTTCCTTTCAGAAGAAGAATTACCAGGTAGGCTGTTACATAACTAAATACCGTCAGGTTGAATAATGAAATTAGACTCACCTCATCTGAAGTAAAGTCGCGCACAGGTAAGAGCGTATAGCTGCTAAACCGTGCAAGCGCATACAACGAGAACGAGTAAACTATAAAACCGAAGGACTTTATTCTTTCATTATAATCATAAAGTACGAGCGCGCCTATTCCTCCGGTTATGAAATACAGATTAACATTTGTAAGATGAGTTTCGCTTGAGGCAACAAGATAAACTACTGTATTGAAGCCCGTCAGGCCAAATATTTTCGCGAAATTTAATTTATTTGCTTTGACCAGGAAGTAGGATACAACTGAAATGAAGGCAAACATTGCAAAAACTGGCCATGGTGCGTTGAACCCATAAATTATATACAGCGCGAAATAGGCAACTGTAACCACCATCATTATGATGGCTAATCGAGATATGAGATTGGCATGTTGCAAATTCTCATTGACCAAATTTCCAGGTGTTGATAATTGGTAATTATTTGAAGAGTCAGTGCGGGACAATTTCTGGCGGATTTATAAACGAAACTCAATATATTTTTTATTAGCTTAGTTAAGAAATGAAACGACTGAATTTTGCTCTATTATTCTTGTTTGCCTTTTCGCAACGATTAGATGCGCAACAGACTGCCGATGTATCTTATCTTCCAAGCATAAGCCATCCTGCCTATCCTTCAGGAGATGGATCAGTTGTATTCATCGATGAAGGACATCATAATTTTCATACGAAAGAGGGTCGGTATGCATCTTTTACCAAATTACTTGAACGAGATGGTTATCAAGTGAAAGCTTTTAAGACTTTGTTTGAAAAAGAGACGCTGGCCAGCGGTAAAATTCTTGTGATTTCTAATGCGCTCAATGAAGTTAATGTTGGTAGTTGGATATTACCTAACCCTTCAGCCTTTACAGTAGATGAAATAGTGACATTGAAAAAGTGGGTGGAAGAGGGGGGAAGCCTTTTTCTGATTGCCGATCATATGCCATTGGCAGGTGCGGCAGCTGATCTTGCAAGTGCATTCGGATTTGAGTTCACCAACGGTTTTGTCATGTTCAATGGTGGTAGTATTCCTTCCTTGTTTTCTTTGGATACGGGCACCCTTTTACCCTCTGTGATTACAAAGGGGAGGGAGAGCACAGAGCAAATCAACGAGGTGGCAACATTTACCGGACAGGCATTTCAAATTCCAAAAGAAGCAACTTCTGTCTTGCAATTTGGAAATGATCATATTAACCTGCTTCCTGACACTGCATGGCGATTTAATGATAACACAAAAAAACAAAGTGTTGAAGGATGGTCTCAGCTAGCTTATATGAAATTGGCTAAGGGAAGGCTTGTTGTATCAGGGGAAGCGGCCATGTTCTCCGCACAATTGGCGGGGTCTGAGAAAAGAAAAATGGGTATGAATTCTCCTCTGGCAACTCAAAATTATCAACTCCTCTTGAATATTATGCATTGGTTGGACGGCTTAATCGATTGAATCTAAGTTATGGATGAGTCATTGGAAGGATATTTAGTACGCATTGATTTTAGAGCCCTTTTGGGATAAAACAGATATTTAGCAACCACCGATGCTTATTTGCCGTAAGCCCAATAATACCTAGTCCTTTTTATTCGCATGACCGATTGGATGATTTTAATGGCTGCAGTAAGTGCTGTGGCGGTGACGCAAAGCCTTTTTCTGGGCGCTATTAATATTGTAAATGGAAGAAGGGGAGCTCAAAGTAGTATCTATTTGGGCTTGTTGCTTATTGCACTTGGTATACGTGTAGCAAAGTCGCTTGTGTATTACTACTGGACAGGTATTGCCATTGTTGGCGTTGCCCTTGGAGGCGCAGGGCTATGGGCTGCAGGCCCTTCCTTATTTTTGTATTTGAGATCATCTACCGGAAAAGTGATATCACGCAACGAAAATATACTTTACTACCTACCGGCAGTACTTGTTTTCATTTTGGGATCTACTATTTTTAAAATGCAGTGGATGAGATTAGTCTATCTGTCTGGATGCTGCGTGGTGATCATCGGATTAGTAGCTTCATTTGTCATTTATCAAAGACATAAATCTAATGACAAGAACCACTGGTTGCTTGCTGTTCAATTAGGTGTATTGGTTATGATTACCATGTTTATCTACCAACTGTATTCTCCCAACATTCAAGCCTACGCATGGGGAGCGATAGTAGCTTCGGTAGTATTGTATTTTATCAATTTCAAGGGAATGGGATTGCATCGGGTGGCGACAACAGTGCAATCTTCTAAAAGCCAGGTGGATGAGAATCAGTTACAAACGATAGAAAATGAGCTTACTCGGGTTTTTGAAAGAGAACACATCTATAGGGAACAAAAACTTACTCTGTCAAAGTTGGCCGAACGAGTAAATACACCTCAGTACTTACTTCGAAAAGCTATTCAGCAATTGCACAATAAAAATTTCAATGACTTTATCAATGAGTACCGAATTGCTGAATTATGTGGTCGTCTAGAGCGCGACAATAAGTATACCATTGAAGCTATGGCATCGGAAGTGGGATTTACCAGTAACTCCACTTTTTATGAAGCTTTTCGCAAGGTGATGGGGTGCACGCCTGCTGAATATCGAAAAAAAATTACAACAGATAAGTATTCGGATAATCTTGGGGCGTTAACGCGAAGTCAACCTATTTAATAAACCTGCTAATTATTTATCAAGCTGCATAAAATCTTCTTTTAGTACACGATCTAAAGTGGAAATAAGAAAATCAGAGTCGGTCTTATTGAAGATAATCGGTGGCTTTATTTTCAACACGTTTTCATAAGGACCATCTGTGCTCATGAGTATTCCTAATTCACGCATTCGGTTGGCCAAATAGGTGGCTTGTTCAGTTGCAGGTGTTAGTTGATTATCCTTCACCAATTCAATACCCAAAAACAATCCCAGCCCACGGATATCCCCAATAATCGGGTAATTGCTTTTAAGTTGTGCAAGGCCTTCTTTGAGATAATTGCCAATCTCTTTTGCGTTTTGTTGGAGTCCTTCATCTTCAATCACATTAAGTACTTCCAGTCCAATGGCACTGGACACAGGATTTCCACCGAAAGTATTGAAATACTCCATGCCATTGGCAAAAGCATCTGCCAGTTGAATGGTAGTAACGACAACTCCAAACGGGTGACCATTGCCAATAGGTTTTCCAATGGTAACAATGTCCGGCACTACTCCTTGACTTTCGAATGCCCAGAAATAATCCCCTGCACGGCCACAACCCGTTTGTACCTCATCTGCAATACACACGCCACCTGCTTCTCGAACATATGTATAAGCTTCTTTCAGGTATCCATCAGGCAATACAATTTGTCCACCACAACTCAATACCGATTCGCAGATGAACCCGGCAATTCCTTTCCCCTTCAACTGAACCTTTTCAATGGCTTCTTTGACATGGGATGCATATTTTTTCCCCGCATCCGCTTTATCGCGATAGATACCTCTGTATGTGTCTGGAATTGGAACAACATGTATATGATCAGGTGCGCCTTTACCACCTTTTCTGTCAAACTTATAAGAACTGATATCTACACAGGCATTGGTGTTGCCATGGTATCCCACCTCAACGACCACCATGTCTTTTTGCTGCGTGTAAGTCTTTGCGATTCGCAGTGCTAATTCATTGGCCTCGCTTCCTGAGTTGACCACATAGGCAACGTTAAGCGACTCGGGCATAGTTGAAAGTAACTTTTCGGTAAACTGAACGATGTTCTTATGCAGATATCGGGTGTTGGTGTTAAGTACTGCCATTTGTTGTTGGCCTGACTTTACCACTCGGGGGTGTTCATGTCCAACGTGGGCTACATTATTGACCGTATCGAGGTATTTTCTTCCATTGGCTTCGTAAAGATATTGCCTATATCCTCGCTGCATCATGAGGGGCTTGTGATAGGAGAGACTGAGGTTTTTTCCGAGGTGTTGTTTACGGAAGGTGAGGAGGTGAACGTCTTCAACGGGTCTTGGAAGTGGAGATAAAGTACCCGCCACAAGCAACCAGGGATCAGGGCAAATGCTTTTCCAAACTTCAATTAATAGGGGAGCAGCTACACCAGGAAAGTCTCCTTTTTTACCCAGTGTATCTAACATAATTTGAAAATGCAGGTGAGGTGACCATCCTCCATTTTCATGAATAGCTCCCAGCGTACCAATGGTTTGACCTGCTTCCACTTGATCACCTATTTTCCATTGGGCTAATGTGGTTCTACTGAGATGGCCATAAAGTGTATAAAAAGTGAACTCTGGTAAAATATCATGTTTAACAATAACCGCAGGGCCATAGTTACGATCGCCTACATTATCAGCTAAGCTGTGTATGATACCTGCCAGAGGTGCGAAAACGGTTTCTCCTGCATTTATAAATACATCCAATCCAAGGTGAATAGTTCTCCATGCTGGTCCATCATTGCTCTCCACCTCAAAGGTATCAGATGTGTAAAATGGTCTTACCTCATCGTACTTTCCCAATCCTACACTTTTGCCACTCTCTTGAATGGTTCTTTCAATTTGCGTTCGGAGCTGGTCATCATTAAGAACTGATGACTGATTCCCCAGTTCTAAACTGTCCATTCCCAAATCAAGCCAATGGGAGTCATTCAAATCTTGAGTTACTATTGGCTTAAGTTGTGCAGTGTATGTGGAAATCCAGTCATCAAATGTAAGGCGAATAGGACAAGGCTCCATACCACAAGCATGACGAAACGCTGCGTGTGCAAAAGCGGGTGATATATCACGAAGCTTATCTAATAAGGCCCATGCAGCCTCATCACTTATTTGAAGATAGACGTTGTCTGGATTTTCATCACGATTCTGTTTGGAGCAAACTACACTGATCAGCAAACGGATGTTCAATAATGTAAACAGTACTTTTAATTCAACCTCTTGTAATGGAAACGTGGCGTGATACCCTTTCAGAATATGATAAGCAGCTTGTATCGGATC
This sequence comes from Cyclobacteriaceae bacterium, assembly GCA_040216665.1. GTDB lineage: Bacteria > Bacteroidota > Bacteroidia > Cytophagales > Cyclobacteriaceae > ELB16-189. The sequence continues at coordinate 71,449 of JAVJOQ010000012.1, forward strand.
GGGCTTGTGCATCAATGCATAGGCAAGGGCGATTGCTAATTCATTAATGGTATGAGAATATACGGCATCACCAAAATCGATTACTCCGGGCACCTTGGGGTTAGCTTTATCAAAACCAACCAACACATTGTAATCGTTGGCGTCATTATAGATTACACTTTTTGGAAGAGTGTCTTCCATGGGCTTTACAGTAGATTCGTAAAGGCCATAATAATAGGTGGCTAAGGCGTTTTTTTTATTGTCGTTGAAGTGATTGAGATGGGGTTTTACCCATTCTACCTGAGCTAAATCCCACTTGATAAACCTGTGGGCAGCCGGATGATCAAAATCCTTAAGGGCCAGGCTTAGCTTTCCGCAAAGGTTTCCTAGTTGATACAGCAATTGCTCTGAATGTGGATTGACGGTCGCAAATGGCCTTCCTTCCACCCAGGTCATCAAGCGAATGAGCCTTTCTCTTCCTTGCTTATCTTTGGTTGCAGTAATCAACTTCTTTTTGGCAGAATAAATCACTTCAGGAATCTCCAGCCCCATATTTTTAGCGATTAGGTGGAGCATCATGGAGTTTTGGAATTCCAGGTTATCCTGTTTTTCAGCTGGGTTAGCTACTTTAAAAGTATATTTCCTTTTTTCGGAGGTAGTTACAAGAAAGTTAAGATCAATCTCACCAGGCAGCTCCTTGATGTTTCCCTTCAGGTGATAGGTGCTGGCAATAAGGTCTTTTATTTCGGCAGAAGTGAAGTCCATTTATTAGGCTGAATCAAGTTGTCAATTTATCCAAAATTTTATAGGTAATATTCATCAACTTACCTTTAAACGAACATGTCAAGGGCAATTTCCTGTAACTCTGTGTGGTTTTATGCGTAAAGGCTTTTATTGACCTGAATCGACTTAAGCTCTTTACTTTTGTCGCTGCGTCAAAACATTATAAATACTTAATCCTCTTCTATTAATGAGAACCTGTTTTACCCTGATTGTCATACTATTTACATCGTTAGGTGTTTTTGCTCAGAAAGGTTATGAATTTACAGTAGACCTCATCCGTGTGGTGGATGACAAAGTAAAAGTTGAATTAACACCCCCAAGCCTCAAGGAAGATGAGGTGACGTTTTTCCTCCCTAAAATTATTCCTGGCACATATGCCGTTCAGGATTATGGACGGTTTGTTTCCGGATTTGAGGTGAAGGACAAAAAAGGGAACCTATTGCCCTTTGAAAAGATAGACACCAACACGTGGCGGATTAAGAGTGCAAAAAAGATAGCCAGGATAAGTTACTGGATTGAAGACAGCTTTGATACTGAATTAGCAGGGCCTGATATTTTCTGGCCTGCAGGTACTAATATTGAAGAAGGCAAAAACTTTGTGATTAACCCCAGTGGTTTCTTCGGGTATTTTGAAGGCATGAAACAAATGCCCTTCACGTTGAATGTGGTAAGAGACCCCGCTTTTTATGGATCTACAGGATTGATTCCGGAGAAAACAGGGGAGCCCCTTACAATTTTGAAATTGGAAACTCCGCAGCCAAATAGTAAGGTGGATGTGTTTGAGGTTCAGGATTTTGACAGACTTGCTGACTCTCCGTTGATGTATGCCAAAACAGATACTGCAGTTATTCAGGTTGGTAATACAGAGGTGTTAATCGGATCGTATGCACCCAATGGTAAAGTAACTGCAAAAGAAATTGCTAACAGCGTGAGAGAAGTATTGATGGCGCAGAAGGAATACCTTGGGGGTAATTTGCCTGTGGATAAGTATGCATTCATATTCTATTTTACAGATCAACCGGTTACCTCATATGGCGCTTTGGAACATTCTTATTCCTCTTTCTATTACATGCCGGAAAATACCATCAATGGCATGAAGCAAACGTTGCGTGATTTTGCAGCACATGAATTTTTTCATATTGTAACACCTCTTACTATCCATTCCAATGAGATAGGCCATTTCGACTTTAACGACCCGAAAATGTCCAAGCATTTGTGGTTGTACGAAGGGGTGACGGAATACTTTTCGGGGAACATGCAGGTGAAATATAAACTCATCACACCTGATCAATACCTTAATGTATTGCGCCAAAAGTTACTGATCTCGGATGGTTTTAAAGATGACCTGCCCTTTACTGAGTTCAGCAAGGGAGTGTTAAGCGATTATGGCGATCAATTTTATAATGTATATCAAAAGGGTGCATTGATTGGAATGTGCCTGGATATAAAATTGCGAAAACTATCAGATGGAAAATATGGATTACAAAATTTGATAGCTGACTTGTCTAAAAAATATGGAAAAGATAAATCGTTTAATGATGATGATTTGTTTTCTGAAATAGGAGCACTTACCTACTCAGAAATTGAAGTTTTTTTGAATACGTACGTAGCCGGACCATCAAGCTTGCCCCTAGAGGAATTATGGAAAGACGTGGGAGTGAATTATACCAAAGAGTTAGTAGAGGAAGATGTGAACCTTGGTTTTGGTAACAACAATATCTCTGTAATACAATACAATAATAAACCAATGATCTCACTTCAAAATTGTGATCGTCTGAATGAACAAGGCAAGGCGATTGGGTTTCAGAACGGTGATATTCTTATTAAAGTAGGTGAAGTTGAGCTGCCTCCATTGGGTCCAGAAACCAGCGCCATCATATCCCAGCATAGGGCTTCCATGAAAGCGGGTGATACCGTATCCTATACCGTTTTGAGAAAAGATGAAGTAGGGGATTACAAAGAAGAAATCCTGGAAGCACCAATCATGGCGGTTCAAGTGACCAAGCGTCATATCATTTCATTTGATCAAAATGCTACGGAAGCACAATTGAAATTGAGAAACGAATGGTTAACTCCTCAGGAATAATACTTAGTTATTCAATAATCGCTTCGGCTTCCATTTCTATCAAGTACTCATCACCAATGATCTCGGCCCTCACCAAGGTGTTGGCCGGTTGAATGGTTTTGAAACGTTCGCCATGCGCTCTTGAAACAGGCTCCCAGTCATTGACATGACGCACGAATATTCGGGTGCGTACCACTTGTTCCAAAGTACCACCCAATGATTGCAATGCACCTTCAATTTTGTCTATGACGAAATGAGTTTGTGCTGCCGGATCATTGCCACCGATGGCCTTGTTACCGTGTGTAGCAGTAGTGCCTGAGACTAATATTCTATTTCCTTTTTTTATTGCTCTGCTAAACCCGGCAATGTCTTCCCACACTGTTCCACTCAATGCTTTCGTTCTTCCATCGCTTCCTTCATATGTAGGGAAGGGTGGTGGTATGGTATCTACATGATGGCTCAGGTCACCAGAAGCAGTGAGAAATGGAGGCTTTCGATATTCATCACCGCAGTCTCCTGGTATGGGCGTGAGCTCAGCTTGTACCTTCTTAATGCTTGCCTTATCCTCATCCGTTAAGCTGAATTGAAATAGCTTAGTGTTTTCCTGCACGTGTTCGCTCTTACCTAATCTCGCTCCGATGATCACGCCACCCACTGCAGGTTGTTCTAACATGAAACGACTGGCTATATTGGCAATGGATACATCATGTTGTTTCGCGACATCGCTTAATACGGTAAGTAATTGTTGAAATTTTTCCCAGCCACCTGCTTCATCAATGAAGCGCTTGTATTTCATTTGAGACCACGTCAAGGAATCATCGAGTACTGGTTCTGGTTTCCCCAGCCATTTGTCGGTAAGGAACCCACCTGCCACTGTTCCAAAGGCGAGCAGCTTGATGTTGTGTTCATTACATAATGTGGCCATAGCTCCCCCGGCACGTTGATCAATTACAGAATGGCACACTTGATTGCTAACTACATGGATACCACTTGCCAAAACAATTCTTAGGTGTGCTGTATCAAAATTGGTAAGGCCAATGTTGGAGATAAGCCCTTCTTCTTTTAATTCTTGTAACCAGTACAGACAATCCAACCAATTGGGATCGGCATAATTCCAGGCATGGAATTGTAATAAATCAATCTTTTTGGCTTGTAATCTATTTAATGCGGTAACTACAGCAGCACGCACTTCTTCTTTACTAGTTTGACCTGGTTTAGGTACCCACTTGGTCAGCAGTTGCACTTTACCGGGATCACTTAAGCTTTGCTGAAATGTTCCAGCGATGATCTCTGCTGATCCGTAATGATCGGCCATATCAAATGTGGTGAAGCCTGCATCTAGGTAAGGTTTCATCGATTGGGCTGTCGCTTCAGGGTCCAATGTTTGTCCATCACGCTCGATATCAGCAATTTGCCAGAGTCCGGTAAGTACACGTGAGATTTGAAGGGTAGGGGATAGTTGACAGGTTTCTATTGTTGGATTCATCGGTTATCTTTAGCGCACGTAAAAAATAAATTTACCCCCTTTATTAGGATAACAAAATTGAGAATTATGCAAGCGATTAATATTATCAAAAAATTCAATTTATTTTCTGAAACGTGGACCCCAAAGATCATTGGTGAGTTGAATGGACAATATGTAAAGTTGGCCAAAGTAAAAGATGAATTTGTTTGGCATGCACATGAAAATGAGGACGAGCTGTTTATGGTTTTCAAGGGAACCTTGCACATGGAATTTAGGGATCGCACAGAGGTGGTAAAAGAGGGAGAGATGATCATTGTACCTAAAGGAGTGGAGCATAACCCACGTACAAATGGAGAAGATGTGTGGGTGTTGTTGTTTGAGCCCAAAGAAACAGCCCATACAGGAGCTGTAGATCATGAAAGAACGGTCCGTGATCAGAAGTGGATATAAGGTTTATGAAGAAGCTCATAAGTTATAAGAATGCAGTGGGCATAACTTTGGTGATTGCCGGTTTACTTGTTGTATTTCACCTGAGTATCATATTGGGGATGGTGATATTTGATTTCGCTCCTGTAGCTTACTTATGGGGAGGTAGAATGGAAACATCAGCACAATTACTACAATTTGAAATGGTCTCGTTGGGAGTTGCGTTGCTGTTTGGTGTGTTGCTGTTAATAAAGGCGGGTAAAATAAATTTTCCTGCTTTAATTGGTGTTGCTCATGTAGCCATGTGGTTGTTCTTTATTTTGTTCCTGTTCAACACGGTTGGAAACTTGATCGCCAAAACCAATTTTGAGAAATTCTTCGCATTGGTGACTGGACTAATTGCCTTTTTATTATTGAGGATTGTCATAGAGAAAGAAACCAGAAAAGGAGCGTAACTTATGCCTGACCATGTTATTAGAAACTCATACAATGGCTGATAATACAGAAGATTTAGACGATTATTTACACAATCATTATATCCATCGAAGCAATTGGCTTAGAGCAGCTGTGCTTGGCGCCAATGATGGTATTTTGTCCACTGCCAGTATTGCTGTGGGTGTAGCTGCTGCCAGCACTACCAGAGACCCTGTTGTGTTAGCGACACTGGCCGGATTGGTCGCTGGGGCATTATCTATGGCAGCGGGAGAGTATGTTTCCGTAAGCTCTCAAACAGACATTGAAAAAGCGGATATCGAAAGAGAGAAACAAGAGCTGGAGGAAATGCCTGAATTGGAACTGCAAAGGCTGGCTCAGATTTATGAAGAGAGGGGATTGAAGAAAGAAACGGCTTTGACAGTAGCTAAAGAACTTACTGAGAAAGATGCCCTAGGGGCACATGTGAGGGATGAGTTGGGGATAAATGAAATCAGCCAGGCCAACCCTATCCAGGCGGCATTGGCCTCTGGAGGTGCATTTACTGTGGGAGGGTTGCTGCCTTTTCTTGTTACGCTTTTCTTGCCTTTAGAGACCATGGAGTATTATTTGTATGGTTTCGCCATTTTCTTCCTTGCCTTGCTAGGCGCACTTGCAGCCAATACAGGCGGGTCAAGTGTTTTGAAAGCCATCATTAGAATTACATTTTGGGGCACTATCGCCATGGGGCTTACAGCATTGGTGGGGTATTGGTTTGGGGTGAATGTATGAATAGTCTTTAGTAATAAGTCCTAAGTAAAAAGTAGTTTCTACATTCGGTCGCTAGGGCGGTTGTTGGTGCTGTTACTATTCATAAAATCATGTTAAACACTTGGGAATGAGTCTATTAACGATGATTTATGATTTGTTATTTTATAATACGTACATATGATTTATATTTGTATATATTAAACATGCAGTATGGCCACCTTCACAAGTACCCTCCCGGACGACCTTCTCGAGCAACTCACAGAGAAGGCTAAATCACTTTCCCTTCCTAAAAACAGGCTAATAGAGAAAGCGCTGAGGCTATATCTCGAGCACCTTAACAAAGCAGAATACATCAAATCGTACAAGAAGGCAGCGAATGATTCGGATGTAATTTCAATAGCAGAAGAAGGGATGTCCGAGTACTTAAAGCAAATAGAGAATGAAGCAGGGTGAAATCTGGCAAGCAGACCTGAACCCGGTAAAAGGAAGTGAACAAGCTTGTTTCAGACCTGTAGTAATTATCAGTGGCAATCTTCTTAACGCTCACCTTCCAGTTGTTATTACGGTGCCACTAACCTCTAAAATCAAAAACTATAAAGGTAATCCGGTTTTACATCCCTCCGGCACCAACGGGTTGAATAGAAAATCAGAAATGTTGATCTTTCATATTCGCTCCATAGCCAAAGACCGTTTATTAAAAAGGTTAGGAGCGATCGAACCAGCTGAACTTGTATTAGCTACCAAAACATTGAATGAGATTTTGAAGTATTGAAATCTGGCAACAGCATTTGTTGCGCCACCGATGCAATAAAAAAACTACTAACCCAACTCCCGTCATCGAGATCCCAATAGGGGTATGTGATCTCCCTGGGCTAAAGAGAAAAACGAAAGGTCTTGGTGTAGTCATTGAGGATAATGACAGGATGGTCATACACTATCCATACACTATCCATACACTATCTATACTTCATCTACCTGGTATCCCCGTCTTACATTTCTGACCGATTTAAGAAAAATCGGAAAAAAGGGATGGTAGTGATTGTGTGTACGCTACCCACTCAAATAATGGAGTAAAATTTTCCTATTTTTCAAAGATGAAATGGATGCAACATCTCAAGAAACTACACCCTGAACTTATTAGTATGGTTCTTCTCCTAGCTATGACGGGACTGAAGACTCAGAATCATGTATATCAGGATGACTCGTTGCGGGTAGAACAATTAACGGAAAACACCTTCCAACACATCACCTATTTAAGAACGCAGGACTTTGGTAACGTAGCTTGCAATGGAATGATCGTAAGAGGCAATGGAGAGGCCATCATCTTTGACACACCCTCCAATGATGAAGACTCGAAGGAACTGATCGATTGGGTGGAGAACACCTTGCAGTGTAAAGTAGTGGCCATAGTAGCAACGCACTTTCATATCGATTGCCTAGGAGGACTGAATGAGTTCCACAGCAGAAAGATTCCATCTTATGCCAGCAACAAAACCATTGATCTTGCCAAGGGTAAGGGTTCGCCCATTCCGCAATATGGTTTTGATGGCCAGCTTGAATTAAAGGTGGGTGACAAAAAAGTAATCAATGCCTATGCAGGTGAGGGGCACACCCAAGATAACATAGTTGGGTACTTCCCAAGTGAAAAGGTGTTATTCGGTGGTTGTATGATCAAGTCCATGGGAGCTGGGAAAGGCAACCTCGAAGATGCCAACGTGAAGGACTGGCCAAAAACAGTAAAGAAAGTAAAGACCCAATTTGCGGACGCCCAAGTAATTCTTCCCGGACATGGTGATTCAGGTGGGCAAGAGTTGTTAGACTTTACGATTAAGCTGTTTGCAAAGAGTAAAGGAAATTAAACCCACTATGGGGGATAGGAACATGCGTGTACAAACTCTCTTTGGTGGTTTCATGGTAAAACCCTAAATTCATCTTCTTAAAATTCAGCGATTATCTTTATTGCACTAAGATCCAAGGTCCTTTGGCCCCTTACTACTCATTATGAAAAATAATTTACTCAGGCGCTATGTTTGGATAGGCCTTTTCACCAGTCTCTTACTTACTTCGTGTCAACCACAAGAGAAGGAATCTAAAATTGAATTTACCGTACCGGTGGAATACTACAAGTTACCCAATGGCTTGAAAGTAATTCTATCGCAAGATAAAACAGCTCCCACTGTGGTCATAGCTGTTTATTACAACATCGGTTTTCGTATTGAACCTAAAGACAGAACAGGCTTTGCTCACCTATTTGAACATATGATGTTCCAGGGATCTAAAAATATGCCTAAGGGTGAATTTGATAAAATCATAGAGCACAATGGAGGAATCAATAATGGGTCTACGCGATTTGATTTTACCAATTACTTTGAGATCATGCCGTCTCATATGCTTGAGCCTCTGCTGTGGGTGGAAGCGGATAGAATGACAGGTCTTGATATTAGTCAGGCGAGCCTTACTAACCAACAAGGTGTTGTAAAGAATGAAGTGAAAGTGAATGTGCTCAACCAACCTTATGGCGGTTTCCCCTGGTTGGATATGCCACAATATGCGAATGAGAACTGGTACAATGCACACAATTTCTATGGTGACCTTGCAGACCTTGACGCAGCTCAATTAGAAGATGTAGACGACTTTTTTAAAACCTTTTATGCACCTAACAATGCGGCACTTTCTATTGTTGGTGATTTTGAAATAGACGATGCTAAAAAATGGATTGATGAATATTTCGGAAGTATCCCAAAGGCTAACCTGCCCGCGAAGGTGGATATCAGTGAACCCCGCCAGGAAGAAGAAAAACGATTTACTAAAGAAGATAAGTTGGCCAGTAAACCAGCTATCGCTGTTGCCTATAAAATGCCAGAACGAAATAGCCCCGAATACTACGCCATGGGACTTATCGATCAATTGTTATTACAAGGTCATGACAGTAAACTCTTTCAATCTCTTGTTCAAGAGAAAGGTTATACTGATAATGTGAGTGGAGGTATTAATTATCTGGGCAACATGTTTAACTACAATGGCCCTATGATTTGGATGGCAGATTTAATACATGATGCAAACGTCTCTCAGGACTCCATCCTAACTGTGTTTGATAAGGCTGTAATTGATTTGGACAAGGTGACCCAGGAAGAAGTGGATTTGGCAATTGTCAAGATACGGTCCAGCCTGTATGATGACATGGGAGGTTTCTTTGGTGTAGGCCGAGCAGATCTTCTTGCATGTTTTGCCTTGTTCGATGATGATCCCAATCGTATCAATCATATCGAAGCAGAATTCAAAAAAATTACACCAGAAATAATAAAAAATACAGCAAAGGAGTACCTGCGAAAGACTAACCGTACTGTTTTGATACTTGATCCTAAAGCAGAGAATTTATGAAAGTTATAAAATTTTATATACTAATAATGTTGGTGACGTTGGGTTCAGCATCTTATGCCCAACGACAAACACCTCCTGAAGGTGGAACCCCAAAAGGATTTTCGTTACCTGCCAAGATAACGGCCACATTAGAAAATGGAATGAGTTCCGCTTTGGTTCAGTATGGTATTATACCAAAGGTAAACATCAACCTTATCATCAAAACAGGGAATATCCATGAAACCAAGGATCAGGTTTGGTTGGCGGATCTTACAGGTGACTTCATGAGAGAAGGGACCACGAGCATGAACTTTGCCACCTTATCAAAAAAGGCGGCCGCTATGGGAGGGGAGGTGAACATAAGCGTTGGTGTGGATCAAACTACAATTTCTGGTTCTGTACTCTCTGAGTATGCAAGCGAATTAATTACCCTTATTGGTGATATTGCAATGAACCCTTCCTTTCCAGCGTCAGAGTTAGACAGGCTGAAGAATGATTTAAAAAGACAACTGGCAGTACAAAAGACACAACCCAGCGCATTGGCAGCTGAGAAATTCAACCAGATCATTTATCCCAATCATCCTTACGGACGATATTTCCCTACAGAGGAAATGTTGGATTCGTACGCATTGGATATGGTTAAGGATTTTTATACAATTAATTTTGGGGCCAAACGAAGTGTACTCTATGTGGTGGGCAAGTTTGATGAATCCAATGTCTCTAGTCAGATACAAAAAGTTTTTTCATCATGGACACCAGGCCCGGATGTGAGTTATCCCAAAGTGGAAGCCAGGAGGACCAATGAGGTGGCGCAGATCGACCGAAAGGGTGCGCCTCAAACTACTATCATAGTGGGGTTACCCTCGCCCTCACCAGCTAGCCCCGATTATGTTGCCTTGGATTTAACCAACTCTTTATTGGGTGGTTCTTTTGGCTCCCGGATTACATCCAATATCAGGGAAGATAAAGGATATACCTATTCACCAAGAAGTGTAATTCAAAATCGTAAATCTGCTTCCGTTTGGTACGAGCAAGCCGATGTTACTACTGAGCATACCGGAGCATCGCTTACGGAAATAGCCAAAGAAATAAATCGCTTACAAAACGAAATACCCTCTGAAGAAGAGATTGATGGAATCAAAAAGTATGAAGCCGGCTTATTTGTGCTGCGCAATTCATCCCCCGGTGGAATTATCAGTCAATTGAATTTTTTGGACTTACACGATTTAGATGATTCTTTCCTTACTGACCGAGTCAAAAATATTTATGCAGTCACGCCTGAGAAGGTAAGTGAAATGGCAAAGACTCACCTGAAGTACGAGGACATGACTTTGGTTTTGGTAGGAGATAAGGTGGCCCTTGAAAAGCAGAAAAAGGAATTGGAGGATACGAGAAAGATTCATTAGTGCTTCTCACGTCTTTAACGATTAGCATTTTCTGATAGTTCTTGCCTGCAGTCGGTGTTGCTACCGATCTAAGGAACGGGTAAGCACTAAATATCCAAAGTGTGTCATGCATCATTTCATTGCCAAAGGATCGCCACAGCCGACTCTGCTTGCTTGATTCTATTTACTATAGGCTCAAGGCTATAGACTATCTACTACTCCTCCGGTAACTTGCTGAACAATTCCTTCGTGTCAACACCCTTCTTCTCTAATGCCTTTCTTTCTTTAAAGTAAACAAGACTGGCTATGGTCATCACAATGATCCACACAGGGGTAGAATGAAAATACCACTCGTCTACGTTGGAGGTAAGATCTTTGTAAGTATGTATACCAAGGAAACCAGTTAATAGTATAATGCCCGAAACGGCAATCATCAATTGAAGTTTTCTATTTCTAATCACTTTTACTTCCATTGCTAATTCAGGGTTGTGCTGATGTAACGATACCACGGTCACACACATCAAAAGAAAATTCACCAACATGGAAGTGACCATGATGTCGATACCCAAAAAGAAGTCTCCAGCAAAATGGCTTCCTAAAATTCCAATTGAAGCCATTACTCCACTTCCTATGATGGCGTTGATAGGGGTGTGATGTTTTGCACTTACTTTGGATATGGACTTGGGGAAGATACCATCTTCTGCCCATGCAAACATTAGTCGTGAAACAGACAAGATCATGGCGGGTAAATCATTGAGAAGTGCAATGGCTGCACCGGCTACAATTAAAATAGCCCAACCCGATGGGAGCAGGTAACTCAAGACTCCTGCAGCGGTGATGTCTTTGTTCATGGCTTCTTGTGCAATGAATTGCCACGGTACCGCATGATACACTGCGGCAGTGAATAAAAAGTAAAAACCACCAACAGTAAGTACAGCAATGGCAATGGCTTTGGGCAGGGCAGAGGTTGGATTTTTGGCTTCTCCTCCCGCTTGCGCAATAGAATCAAACCCAATAAAGCTGGAGAAGAGTATGGCAGCGGCAGCCAGAAAGGTGGCCATACTGAAAGTAGAATTATCAGCAGGTATAGTAAATGCAGGAACAGCTTGCTGAAAGTCCTGATGGTTGTAGAGAAACCCGGCAATAATTACTACGGTACCCAGACTAAACATAAGGAACATAAGTGGCACTACAGTGCGTTCGTAAAATTTCACACCCCTTATATTCACATACACAAAAGTCCAGAGGAGCAGCAGTGAGAGCGTCACACGAATGGTGCCGTTATCGAGGGCTGATGCCAATTGAGGCATACTTAGCTCAGTGGCGATGTCTCTAAAGAAAGGAATAATCACATAAGAGATCACACCAATAACAATGGAAAGGCCAAACCATTGCGAGAAACTGGCGACAAACCCAAGATAAGGGTGAAGACCCCGACTTGCATAAATGTAACTTCCTCCTGCGCGAGGCATCGCTGAGGCCAAAATACTATAAGCAAATGCAGCGAGTATGGCTGGAAGTGCCGCCAACAGAAATGCCGGCAATACATAAGGGCCAATACCTGGTACATTGCGCTGAATCATAAAAGGCACTACATAGATAGAAGCCCCCAACATGGAACAAATACCGGTGGACGCCAGACCCAACAATCCAATATGACGGGTTAAGTTATTTTTTTTCAAGTTGACTTATACTGTATATTTAAAACATGCTTGTGCTTAAAGATATATACATTTAGTTAGGAGGCTATCGGTACATGAAGGAATCTGTCAAAACTTTTTTAATAGCGGCATTAATGCTGTTGGTGAGCATTGGTACAGGTACGATTGCATTTGCCACTTTAGAGGGGTACAATCTACTGGATGCTTTTTACATGACCATGCTCATGGTATCTACAGTTGGATTTCGTGAAGTGTCGCCCTTAACCGATAGTGGCAAACTATTCGCAAGTTTCTACATGATGTTCAATCTTGGTATTTATGCTTACATCGTATCGGTAATCAGTCGGTATATATTTGAAGGGGAGTTCAGAAAAATATTTACTACATTCATTTTTAACAAAAAGACAAAGAAGTTGAAGAATCATGTGATCGTAGTGGGATATGGGAAAACGGGAGCGCGTACCTGTGAAGAGCTATTAAAAAGCGAAGAACAATTCATTTTGATTGAACATGATCCCGAAGCATTGCAGTACCTTCCTAAAACGCCTCGCTTTCAAATCTTAAAAGAAGATGCAACACGAGAAGAAGTGTTGATGAAAGCCCGAATTGAAGTGGCTAAATCTATGATTATTACCCTGCCCAATGATGCAGATAATATGATCATCTGTATTACGGCAAAGGGCATAAATCCCAACCTCAATATTATTGCAAGGGCTTCTGAGGAGAGCGCTGAGAAAAAGCTGTATCGGGCTGGTGCCAATAAAGTAGTAAAACCATTTGCTATTGGAGGCATTCATATGGCACACTTGATTACGCAACCGTATGTCATTGAGTTTCTTGAGATCCTTACTGGTATAAAAGAGCAGGACCTGCAACTGGAGGAGTACATGTTCAATGAATTGAAAGAAGATTTTAAAAATAAGACTGTTAAAGAGTTAGACATTCGTCAAAATACAGGAGCCACTGTGATTGGTGTGAAAGATCCTGAGAAGGGATTTATCTTTGATCCCAACAGCCAAACACCCATTAAGAAAGGGGACATCCTCATTGTTCTGGGTTCCCAGGATAGCCTTAAAAAATTTCAGATGTACTGCGTGTAATTTCTCTTTGATTCTCCAATATTCTGTTGAAGATTACAGAGGAATCCACATTGATAGAATGAGTAAGTTATATACCATAGGCCTTTTGTGCCTGCTTTCCGTTTTTACAAGTTCAGCACAAATTCCGACCCCCAAAGAAACATTAGGATTCGAAGCAGGTGCTGATTTTCATTTGGCTACCTATGAGCAAAGCATTGCCTATTTGCGAAAATTGGAAGCAGCAACAGACAAACTAAAGCTGATTCAAATTGGATACACTTCTGAGGGCCGAGAGTGGTACTTCGCATTGATCTCTTCTAAAGAGAATCTGGACAACATCGAAAACATCAAACGCATTACCAAGCGATTAGCACACCCTGAGGGTTTGTCAGAAAGTGACGCTAAAGCATTGGCAGCACAAGGAAAACCCATTGTGCACATTGATGGTGGACTGCATGCCACGGAAGTAGCAGGACCTAATCATACGCTGACTTTGGTTTATGAAATATTAAGTAAGGCATATACCCCCAAGATGAAAAGCATTTTGGATAATGTTGTACTCATGCTTTATCCCACCATCAATCCGGATGGACAAACCATGGTAGCGGATTGGTACCATTCTAATGTAGGAACACCTTATGAGGTTGCACCGCTTCCTAAACTATACCAAAAGTATGTGGGGCATGACAATAACAGAGATGCCTACATGCTCAATATGATTGAGTCAAGGGTAATGGAACGTACCTGGAGAGAGTGGGAGCCCAACATCATTTATGTACAACATCAATCCTCGCCATTTCCCACTCGTATCTGGTTGCCGCCATTTGCAGAACCCATTGCTACACAAACACCTCCTATCATTGCCAGAGAAGTAAACATGATAGGAATGGCCATTGCACAATCATTGGAAATCAACAACCAGCCAGGTGCCGTACACATGGGTACGGGCTTCGATGCCTGGTACCCTGGCTATATCGATTATATGCCGGTGTTGCAAAACACACCTTCTTTCTGGACGGAGACTTCATTGTATAAATACGCGACTCCACATTTTTATACTATAGATGATTTTCCCAAAGACAAAGCAGATTTAAGAACGGAGTCTTTATACATCAGTCCGTGGAAAGGAGGATGGTGGCGAATCAGCGATGCCATGGCCTATATGCAAACGGCCTCCATTGCTGTGTTGGATTATGCGTCAAAGTACGGCCACGAGTTGTTGTATGGAAGATACCAATCCGCCAAGATTACAACTGAAAAATACATTAAGGAACCTCCTTACGCTTATTTCATTTCACAAAACCAGCGCGATCCGATGAGCGCGGTGGAGATGTTGAGAAGATTGGCTTTCAATGGGGTGAAAGTAGGACAGTTAAATAATGCCGTTGAGTTTGATGGTGTTACTTACGAAAAAGGAACATGGGTAATTCCTATGGATCAGGAATATGCTGAACTCGTTCGTCAGGTATTCGACCGACAAGCCTACCCGGACTTGCGCGAATATCCGGATGGCCCACCGGAACAACCTTACGATGCAGCAGGCTGGACCATGCAATTGCAATTTGGTACGCGTGTAGTAGCAGCTGCGTCCCCATTAACTGAGACAGTAAGAAATGCTGTTCAGCTTTTAGAGGGTACCACAACCGATTGGAAAGAGATCGGAGACCGGGATGCTTATCCTGCCGACTTTGCACCGGGACTTGGTTTTAATTCGAATGCCACAGCTGCTGCCATTGTAGCTCCACCGGGAAGGTTGACAGGAAGTGGTTCTTCGCTGATGGTGGATCCAAAGGAAAACAATTCATTCAGGATGATCAATAAAGCCATTCAAGCGGGTGGCACGGTGAAGTTCGACAATGGTAAATACATCATCAGTGGTGTATCGAAAAGTGTAATAGACAGAGAAGTGAAAGACCTGGCGTTGAACGCTCAATTGACGAACTCATCCAGGGGTGTCAGGGTCAACCCACGCATCGGATTGTACCGTCCACACCGCCCCAGTATGGATGAAGGATGGACACGCTGGTTGTTGGAATGTTTTGGATTTCCGTTTGCCAATATTGGCAACAACGATTTTATATCAGGTGGACTGAGAGGACGTTTTGATGTGATCGTATTGGCTGCAGATAGGTCCTCCATTATCAAAGATGGTTTTCAGAAAGGATCTGTTCCGCCCCAATATGCAGGTGGGTTAGGAGATGCCGGTATATTAGGGCTGGAAGAGTTTGTCCGCAAGGGAGGTACGTTGGTATGTCTGAATGAGAGCAGCGACTTTGCCATTGATGCTTTGCATTTGCCTGTCAAGAATGTAGTGAATGGATTAAGTAGGAAAGAATTCTTTACAGGAGGTTCTATTCTTGAAGTGGAAGTGAATACCAACCATCCTGTCATGGCGGGAATGCCTGAGCGTGCCAATGTGTTTGTATACCGCAGCCCAGTGTTCACCACACTGGAAGGATTTGAAGGAGAGGCACTCACCAAATACAAAGCACAAGGCTCTCCACTGCAGTCAGGATATTTGTTGGGAGAGAAGCATTTGAATAATATGGCTGCTTCGTTGGATGTAAAGTATGGCGAGGGGCATGTTATCCTTCACGGCTACCGACCACAATGGCGAGGTCAGCCTTATGGCACATTCAAGATACTTTTCAATTCCATACTATATGGTGGTGAGTTGGCACGTTCACAAAAGGTGAGTAGCGAGTTCTGGAAAGCGCCAGAAGTTTTAAATGAGAAATAGCAACTCAGGCGGGCCTACTCGAAGGCTGGCTCAGAAAGGCGGCAGCCTTAGTTGGAAAGCACTCGAGGCTACGAAAGAATAAGTAATGGTAAATAGGCTGTACATTTGCATCGTATTCATAGTACTCCCCTTATTGTCGTCAGGGCAAACCTTTGATTCATCTAATGTTGATTTACAAGCTAACATTACCATCATGCACAGGCGAAGTGGAGCTACAGCCATTACTTATGATACAGTAGCCAATGGACAAACGATCAATTATCCTTTTAGAAATAAAGAAGAGAGATTTAGGGTCTACAGCATCGACTTTATAGAAAGTCAGCCTCGGGTGGATCAAATCATAGTAGAAAGTTATAAGAACAACAGATTACTATCCACCATCAACCCGCGACCCGAAAACAGAGATAACAAACTCTCATTTTACGATGGTTACATCAGCGGTAAAGAAAATAAGGTAAAAGTAAGATTACTATTCAACAGAGAAGGTGAACAAAAGGAATGGATCTTCTTTGTACTATTCAAGAAAATGCCATTCCCTTATTGATCTATTCCGATCGTAAAGAGCTTGCAGGATTTGCCTTAGCAGCTTTAAAAGATTGATAGCTGATCGTAAGCCATGCAATCACCAATGCAGCAACACCTCCAATGAGAACTGTCCATAAGTTGATGTCAATGCGATAGGCAAAGCCCTCCAGCCAGGTACTCATTCCGTAGTAGGAGATAGGGGCAGCAATAACAAAAGAGATGATCACCAGCTTGGTAAAGCCTTTGGACAAGAGCACCACCACTTGAGTAACGGTGGATCCCATTACTTTGCGTATCCCAATCTCTTTGGCGCGTTGTTCAGCAGTAAAAGAAGCTAATCCTAACAGTCCCAGACAGGCAATAGCTATTGCCAACACGGTGAAGACCGTAAAGATAGTACTCATGCGTTGCTCGGCACGGAACAAAGCATCAAACTCCTGATCAATGAACACATAGTCATAGGGAGCGCCTCCGGTAAGGTCTTTCCACTGCTCACCAATGAATTTCACTTTGTTTTGTAAGTCAGTGCCACTGAGTTGAATACTAATCATTTGATTTTCGGGAGCATAGAACAGGAGCATGGGTCTCACTTTGTTCTTTAACGATTCGAAGTTAAAATCCTTCACTACGCCAATGACTTTGTAAGGTATCATACCCTCATCTTGGTATTCCAGAATTTCCTTTCCCTCGATGTTATCCCATCCTATAAGTTTGAAGGCCGCTTCGTTCATGATCACCGCCATGGAGTCGGAAGCTATGTCTTTAGAAAAATTACGACCTTGTGCCAACTCCATTTTCATGGTAGGCAAGTGGTTATCGTCTATAGTGTTGAAGACGAAAAGTATCTCTTCAGCATTTTCTCCGCTTGGTTTGAAAACAGAACTATTGCCGATGTTGGGTTGAACATATTGAGAGTAGCTCACCAGATTGATACCTTCCTGTCTTTGAAGAATGTCTTTGAACGCCTTCTTATTGTTACCGAGCTTATTCACATTATCGAGGATCAGAACATTCTCCTTTGAAAAGCCAAGGTTCTTGTTCTGTATGTAGTCTACTTGTTCGAATACTATAAGTGTAGAGATGATCAGCACGATACTAATGGTAAATTGCAAAGTCACCAGAAGACTCCGGATGCCACTGCTCTTAAATCCAGCACGTACTTTTCCTTTGAGTACCTCAACAGGTTGGAAAGAAGTAAGGTAGATAGCAGGATAAATTCCAGCCCCAATTCCCACGATGGTGACTAGCCCCAGCATCCCTAATACAAATGGTGTTGATTGCAGGGCTGAAAGTGTGATGGACTTTCCAGCCAATTGATTGAATAGGGGAAGCATTGCCCATACTGTGAATAAGGCGATAACCAGTGATAACACCGCATATAATATCGACTCTGAAAAGAATTGAGCAATGAGACGCCCTTTAACGGCACCTATGGTTTTTCTAATGCCCACTTCTTTGGCACGGTTGGCAGACCTTGCTGTGGCCAGGTTCATAAAGTTGATACATGCTATCACGATAATGAACAAACCGATAGCACCAAAAATATACAAGTATTGGATGTTGCCATTGGGTAGAATCTGTTCACCAAAAGTAGATTTCAAGTGGATATCTGTGAGTCGCTCGGGTATGTATCTATAACCGCCTCCTTGCGCCCGAAATTCATCCATAGAAATACCTAGGTACTGTTGGATTTCGGGACCTACATACTTGTCTACGATGGCGTCAAGTTTGGATTGCACATCCGGATTGGCATTGGTGGCCACTCTGTAATAGGTGTAGCTGCTATTGCTGGTGTATTGTATTCTTTTGGAACCTTCCCATGTTTCCATCGACTGCAGCAT
Source organism: Cyclobacteriaceae bacterium (assembly GCA_040216665.1). Lineage (GTDB taxonomy): Bacteria > Bacteroidota > Bacteroidia > Cytophagales > Cyclobacteriaceae > ELB16-189. The sequence goes on from JAVJOQ010000012.1 coordinate 89,940, forward strand.
ATTGAAAGTGAAGTGAGAATTGACGGGCGGGTCTTGTACAATGCCGGTCACTTCGCATGCTACTTGTCGCGTACCGTAGAGTATGATTTTACCCAATGGACTGGTATCGCCTTTGCCTTGATAGTTGAAGTATTTTCTAGCGGCACTTTCGGTGAGTACCATTTTGTTGGGGCCTCTCAGTACATCGTTCGGAGCGCCTTCTATGAGATTAAAAGTAAAGAAGGAAAAGAAGTTGGAGTCAGCCAGCATTACCCATTCTTCTGTAAACACTTTGTCTTCATATTGAACAATGACCTGATTGACAGGGCGTAGGCGGACGGCCGCTTCTATTTCAGGTACTTCTTCTACCAGTGTACTGGCCATTGGCTCAGAACAGGTAGCCATGTTAAAGTCTTGCTCTGCCAGCCTGCCATTGATACCTAACCGATAGATCCTGTCCGCATCCTTGTGAAAGCGGTCATAACTGACCTCATCTGTGATATACAATAGAATCATCAGGGCAGTAGCCATGCCCACCGTGAGCCCAAAAATATTGATGAATGAGTAGAATTTCTGCCTCTGCATATTACGCAGGGCAACTTTGAAGTAGTTAAGCCACATGATATTCGGGTTGCGTTGTGGGGTAGACGCAATTCCTGGGGCATACGTTGCTTAATGTATTATAGTTTTTTTGATTCTCCTTTTATTCACCTCCAAGGGAGGAATAAACTTGCGATGTAACCTGAACTAACTTCCTTTCACTTTCTTATAATGTCCATCAAAGGCTACAATCCAGGTTGTGCCACCATCGATGCTTTGTTGCCAGAATTGCCGCACGGTTCCATCTGAATTGTTGTACCAGGTAATTTTGTTTTTCACAGTGCCTTTACCATCACGTCTCGGTTGCTCATTTTCCATTATCATTTTCCCATCGCTGTATCCACCCTCGATGAGCAATGTGGCTCCAGAGTTGTCAACCCACATTTGTTGCCACTTTCCTTTGGCAAAATTGTACTTATTAATGCTGTTGCCCACTGATCCTCCACCTGTCCAGTTTTCAGTAAGTGCACAACCTCCTGCCACTGCTGTGATTACATTGTGACCCACGATGGTATCGGTTCCAAATTTATACACATCCCATTCTCCAATCCAGAAATCAAACTCATGCACTTTATCTGAATCACAAGGATTAGCTACTTGCGCATTGGCGTTGAAGGCTAATGCCGTCACGACCAAGGTGAATACTAAAAACAGTTTTACTTTTTTCATACCAATAAGTTAAACGAGTCTAATTGATATTTGAAAAAATAGGAAGGCTAATTGTGGTTGTTCAGGTGATTATACCCCATATCACTGGAGCGATTCAGTTCATTGTTTTATGTGAGCATCCTAAAAACGCTTTGGATTGGTTAGTTGCTGTTGATCATAATTGATAATTTTGAAGAATGAATGAGTTGGAACGTTGGATGGAAGAATTGACAAAAAGCCTTGGCACTGGTGAGTTTGTAAAACTTACCTTGAGCAAACCCGCGAAGAGATCTGAATTACTGAATGTCTACGCTAAGCAAGTCGTACTGAAAGAGGAACCTAAGCTTTCATTCACTTATCATTACAAAACCAGAGATGTGGTAAAGAATTACAGCTTTTCTGAAGGAGCTGAAAAGGTAAAGGAACTCCTGGATGCTGAATTTAAAATAGGAACGCTGTTTACAACAAAATCGGATACAGTGCTGCTTATTTCTAAGAAAGGGAAAATGGTATTGACCACCACAGATGCTACCCAAACGGTATTGGCAGGCACACACGATAAACCAAAACACAAAAGGGCACAGGCGGGAGATACTTACCTGATGAAACTGGGTATCGCGGATGCACATGGTCAAATCATCCCCAAGATGGCTGACAAGTTCAGGCAGATCAACAAGTACCTGGAGGTGATGGAAGATCTAATAAAATCAGCGGAGTTTCCTGGAGCCATCAGTATTGTAGACATGGGAGCAGGGAAGGGGTACCTCACTTTTGCACTCTATGATTACCTGAGAAATAAACTACAGCATGAGGTGACCGTAACTGGCGTAGAGTTGAGAAAAGATTTAGTAGACAAATGCAATAAAGCCGCAGCGGAATGCAGATTTGATCAGCTTCATTTTGAGTGCAGCTCCATAGAAGATTTTAAGTTAAAAGAAGTAGACATACTGATTGCCCTTCATGCCTGTGACACGGCCACTGATGATGCCATTGCCAAAGGTATAAAGGCCAATGCTGATTTGATTGTTTGTGCGCCATGCTGTCACAAACAAATCCGTCAACAACTAAAGGGTAAGGAGTTTAAAAATCCGTTACTCAAATATGGTATTTACAAGGAACGAGAATTCGAAATGGTGACCGATACCATCAGGGCTTTGATATTGGAGCGCAACAACTACAAGTCCAATATTTTTGAATTCATCTCCAGTGAACATACCGGAAAGAACACCATGCTGGTGGGAGTAAAGTCAAAACACAAACACGATGTAGCTGTTATTCAAGAGAAGATCGATAGGTTAAAGACAGCTTATGAAATTGATTACCATTATCTCGAGAAATTGAATTGAAGGTCTTCCCAAGTTTTTTATGACTAACAATGCAAATTTTGAGGGTGAACTGGGTGGCGTTCCAGCCAGTGTATGGCAGCAAGAGATTGAGAAAACAACGAGTAAGTTTCATCTCACGGCTGCCTGGGTGGCTGTTGTATTTGATCCTGTTTTTGCGATAACAGATTATATCAATATCCCTCAAGGTTGGTCTACCTTATTTATGATCAGGATTTGTGTATCCGTAATTACAATTGTTACCATACTGGTTCATAGAAAACTTGCATTCTCTTCCTATATCGTAGTGATGGTTCCGTTTGTATTGATCTCTTTTCAGAATGCATTTACCTATCAATATATCAATGAAGAAGGGCTGTTAGGTCAAAACCTTAATTACATGGCATTATTGATAGGTGCCTCCATGTTTGTACTTTGGCATTGGCGGTTTTCGGTATTGATCATTCTTCTTTCAGCCATAGTTACCTTCTTATTTGTAGCTAACAACACGCTTCTCACTGGTGAGGCCTTTTTTCTTAAAGGTGGATTGTTACTGATTGTATCCGCACTGTTTATGATCGTTTTGATTCAAACACGCTATAGACTAACATCAAATGAAATAAGGGCACGCTTGGCATTGAGGGCAAGTAACAACGAGATTAAAAAACAGGCTGCTGAAATTAAGCGCATTAACGAAAATCTGGAACAGATTGTTCATGAGCGCACCTTGTCACTGGAAAAGAAAAACGCAGCGTTGGAAGAATATGCGTTTATCAACGCCCATAAATTGAGAAGCCCACTCGCCAGTATTTTAGGTTTAACAAACCTGCTAACAAAAATGGACCTGGGAAAAGATGCTGCGGCTATTAATGAACACTTGAAGTCATCTGCCAATAAGCTCGATGACATCATTGGTGACATTACCAAAGCCATAGAAAAAGGGGATGAATAACAAGTTGCAAGCAACCCATCATCATCCCCCCGTCTTCGAACTCAAATCTTAATTTTGCTTTTTGATATTGGTGTCTGCTGGTCTTTCAGCCTTCTGTTTGTTCACCATAGCTTCCACATCTCTTAATAGTTGTTTGGCATCATAAACGATTCCGTCTTTAATAGTGTATTCTACACCGCCTACTCTTTCAGGCTTGCCGGTTGCGTCATTTAGTCTTACCGCACCGGTACCGTAAAGCACCTTTAAGTTTTGCAGTGGATTTTCTCCTACAATAATCATGTCGGCCAATAAACCTTCGCGAATCACTCCATATTCAATGGGCTTTTTCTTAGGATAGAATACTTCTTCTGCTGCATGCATAGTGCCTGCTCTGATCACTTCCAGTGGATGGAGGCCCGCCTCTTGAAGCATCTCTAATTCCAATATCGTACCGAAGCCATAGAGCTCATAGATATAACCAGAGTCAGAACCCAAAGTAATCTTACCCCCTCTGTTCTTGTATTCATTCAAGAACTGCATCCATACCTGATAGTATTTCTTCCAGGCTACTTCGTCTTCTGTAGTCCAGTCAAACCAATAGGCACCATGACTTGTGCGACTGGGTTGGTAGAAGTCCATTTGTGTAGGCAACGTATACTTTTCATGCCAGTCGGCATTGCGCGCACGCATTACATCACGACCTGCCGAGTAGATGGTCATGGTAGGATTGATGAAAAAATCGTTCTCTAAAAACTCATCCAACAAAGCATTCCATTTCTCTCCACCTGGCTTCACCAAGTTCCATTGACGGGCTACCTGACCGAAGCGATGTTGCTCATCACCATAGTTGATATCATAAGGCCAGGGCTGTACATCGTGGGTCTCATACATCGATTCGAACAAACCGTAGAAGTGCGTCATACTGGTAAGGCCAAGACGAGCTGCATCTAGCGCATTCATTTGTGCAACACCACTTTGTGCAAGATGGGCAGTACTTCCCATACCTTGTGCATTGGCTTCATCCAATAATGCTTTCATGATCTCAGGACGATGAGAGCCCAACTTGAATCCGTCTACCCCTTTACTCTTGGCGTAGCGTACCCATTCTTTAGCATCTTCGGGTGACTTTACATCACGGTTGGCCCATTCCTTACCCGTACCCATCCTTTGAAAGACGATCATACGAGGTGCAACGATCTCGTTTCTTGCACTTCTTTGACTTTCAGAGACAGACCACTCTAAAGGGCCAAAGGGAACACCGCGCACGGTGGTAATACCATTGGCCATCCATAGTTTGTATACATATTCCGATTCCTCTGCCTTTACTTCTCCACCAGTATGCACGTGCAAATCGATAAGGCCAGGCATGATGTACTTGCCTGTGGCATCAATCTCTTTCACGTTGCCTTTCGTATTTAACTTAGGACGTTTGGCAGGATCAATGGCTATGTGAGGAACTCCCACACTTTTGATGCTAACGATTTTATTCTTTTCCACCACAATGTCAACGGGACCTGTTGGAGGCGCCCCGGTTCCATCAATCATGGTGACTCCGCGAATGATCAGCTGATCGTAGGGACCGCCACCTTCTCCGGACTTACGGTCAGGGCCTGGCGTTAATGCTTTTCTCTCCTGCGCCTCGGCCATCAGCGATGCGATGAGCAGGGTACAGGCTATTAAGTACTTCATGTTCAAAAAGGTTTGGTATAAATCAGTTGTTGGAAATTTAATTCTGCTTAAGATTTACTTTGGTAGCATCTGGTCTTTCTGACTTTTGTTTGATCACCATTTGCTCTACATCTTTTAATAGTTGCTTGGCGTCATACACAATACCGTCTTTGATGGTGAACTCCACACCGCCCACTCTTTCAGGCTTGCCTGTTTCGTCATTCAAACGTACAGCACCAGTACCATATAATACTTTCAGGTTTTGTAGTGGATTCTCACCTACAATAACCATATCAGCCAAAAGGCCTTCACGGATTACTCCAAACTCAATAGGCTTCTTCAAAGGTTTGAATACTTCTTCAGCACCATGCATGGTAGCCGCACGAATAACTTCCAATGGATGGAAACCAGCCTCTTGTAACATCTCCAATTCCAACACAGTACCGAAACCGTACAAGTTGTAGATGAAACCTGAATCGGACCCAACAGTTACTTTACCACCTCTGTTCTTGTAATCATTTAAAAACTGCATCCACACTTGATAGAACCTCTTCCATTCTATTTCGTCTTCAGTAGTCCAGTCGAACCAGTACGCACCGTGGCTCAGGCGACTAGGTGTGAAGAAGTCCATTTGTGTGGGCAATGTATACTTCGCATGCCAGTCGGCATTGCGTGCCGCCATTACATCTCTACCAGCAGAATAGATAGTCATGGTAGGATTGATGTAGAAATCTCTTTCAATAAACTCATCCAACAATGCATTCCATTTTTCTCCACCCGGTTTCACCAGATTCCACTGACGGGCTACCTGACCAAAGCGATGTTGCTCATCACCATAGTTAATGTCATACGGCCAGGGCTGTACATCGTGATTTTCATACATCGATTCGAACAAACCATAGAAGTGAGTCATGCTGGTAAGACCTAAACGTGATGCATCCAATGCATTCATTTGCGCCACACCACTTTGTGCAAGGTGAGCAGTACTTCCCATACCTAAGGCATTGGCTTCGTCCAATAACGCTTTCATGATTTCAGGGCGATGAGAGCCCAGCTTCAATCCATCTACACCTTTCTTCTTGGCATACTGTACCCATTCCTTCGCATCTGCAGGTGTAAGTATCTTACGACCTTCCCATTCTTTTCCAGTGCCGGGTCTGTGAAAGGAGATCATCCTTGGTGCTACTATTTTGTTGCTGGCACTTCTTGCTTTTTCAGAAAGTGACCACTCCAATTCACCAGCAGGAACACCGCGTACGGTAGTGATACCATTGGCCAACCAAAGCTTATAAGTGTACTCCGCTTCAGGTGCTTTTTCAGCTCCTCCAGTGTGCACATGCAGGTCAACGATACCTGGCATGATGAACTTGCCTGTAGCATCGATCTCTTTTACATTGCCTTTGGTCGCGAGCTTCGGACGCTTGGCCGGATCGATAGGAATGTGAGGCACACCCACGGAGACAATGTCTACAATTTTATTTTTTTCTACTACGATATCAACGGGGCCAGCAGGAGGGCCGCCTGTTCCATCAATAAGTGTAACTCCTCTAATAATCAATTGGTCGTAGGGACCGCCACCCTCATTGGCTTTGCGATCTGGCCCTCCAATCATCTGCGCAGAAACCAGCAGGGGAAGGGCTACGAATGTGAATAACAAAAACTTTTTCATAGTAATAGGTTGGTTTGATGGTTCAATTTCTAAGATACCCAAAACCAAAGCCTGCCCATTTAAAATGTGTATAAATGGTACTATTTGGGTTTAAAAAGTAACGGTCTGTCTTATCAACTCATGTTGACAAAACAGACCGTTATGATCTGAGGAGCAGGTAAGGATTAGTTCTGCTGTCCTGTAACTTTAGTAGCGTCTGGTCTTTCAGCCTTTTGCTTGTTCACCATTTGCTCTACGTCTTTCAATAATTGCTTTGCGTCATATACAATGCCGTCTTTGATAGTATACTGAACGCCCCCAACTCTTTCGGGCTTTCCAGTATCGTCATTCAAACGCACCGCGCCTGTACCGTACAACACTTTCAGGTTTTGTAACGGGTTCTCATCAACGATCACCATGTCAGCCAAAAGTCCCTCACGGATTACACCGTACTCGATAGGTTTTTTCAAAGGCTTGAATATCTCTTCAGCACCATGCATGGTAGCGGCACGAATGACTTCCAATGGATGGAAACCAGCTTCCTGTAACAACTCCAATTCTTGAATTGTACCAAATCCGAAAAGATTGTAGATGAAGCCTGAATCGGAACCAACAGTCACTTTACCACCTCTGTTCTTGTAATCATTCAAGAATTTCATCCATACCTGATAGAACCTTTTCCACTCTACTTCATCTTCTGTAGTCCAGTCGAACCAGTACGCACCATGGCTCAGTCGGCTAGGTGTGTAGAAATCCTGCTGAGTAGGCAGTGTATATTTTGCATGCCAGTCCGCATTGCGCGCTGCCATTACATCCCTTCCCGCCACGTATATGGTCATGGTAGGGTTGATGTAAAAATCTCTTTCCAAAAACTCATCCAATAATGCATTCCACTTTTCTCCACCTGGTTTTACCAGATTCCACTGACGGGCCACCTGACCAAAGCGATGTTGTTCATCACCGTAGTTGATGTCTAAAGGCCAGGGCTGTACATCGTGGTTTTCATACATCGATTCGAACAAACCGTAGAAGTGCGTCATACTGGTCAATCCGAGACGTGATGCATCCAAAGCATTCATTTGTGCTACACCGCTCTGTGCCAAGTGAGCAGTGCTGCCCATACCCAACGCGTTGGCTTCATCCAACAATGCTTTCATGATCTCAGGGCGGAAAGAAAACATTTTCAATCCATCCACACCATTCTTCTTGGCGTACTGTACCCATTCTTTAGCATCAGCGGGAGTAAGGATTTTACGATCTTTCCATTCCTTACCGCTTCCAGGTACCTGAAAGTTGACAATACGAGGCGCTACAATTTTATTGCTTGCACTTCTCGCCTTTTCAGTCAATGACCATTCAAAGTCTCCTGTAGGAACACCACGCACGGTAGTGATCCCATGAGCCATCCACAGCTTATACGTGTATTCGGCTTCTGGTGCTTTCTCTTCTCCACCAGTATGTACGTGTAAATCGATAATTCCCGGCATGATGTATTTGCCTGTACCATCGATCTCTTTTGTTTTTCCTTTGGTCGCCAGCTTGGGACGTTTGGTAGGATCGATGGCAACGTGAGGCACACCGACAGATTTGATTTGAGTGATTTTATTGTTTTCTACAACGATATCCACCGGGCCAGTGGGAGGTCCACCCGTTCCATCTATAAGAGAAATACCGCGAATAATTAATTGATCAAAAGGACCTTCGCCTTCACTTGATTTGCGGTCGGGTGCACCAATCATCTGTGCAGACACCCACATCGGGAGGGACAAAAGTGTAACTAGTAAAATACGTTTCATTGTAATGTAATTTGATTGAACTACAAGGTACTTTAAAACACGCGATGGCTCCTCAATAAATGTGTACCAATGGTTCAATTGATGTTTAACCAGCCTATAGGCGGATTGAAAACACGACATCAGACCTGCAAAAACAGCCCGCTTGGCAAGGGATGGTTGCGAAGCGGGCTGCGTGTGAAATAATAAGGGTCTATTGTCCTCCGCGTTCTTCCTTTTGTTTCTTCACCATGTTTTCCACATCACGAAGAAGTTGTTTGGCGTCATACACGATGCCATCCTTGATGGTGTACTTTACACCTCCCACACGCTCCACCTTACCTGTGGCGTCATTCAGTCTCGGAAACCCAGTACCATAAAGCACTTTCAGGTTTTCAACGGGGTTCTCATCAATGATGATCAAATCGGCCAGCATGTCGGGTCTTACAATACCAAACTCTATGGGCTTTCCTTTGGGTTCGAAGATGGCTTCGGCAGCATGCAGCGTAGCACCGCGGATCACTTCCAGAGGATGAAAGCCCGCCTCCTGTAACAACTCCATCTCCTCGATTACACCAATGCCATACAAATTGTAGATAAAAGAAGCATCATCACTTACCGTAACACGGCCACCTGCATTTTTATAATCGTTAAGAAAAGACATCCACACACGGTAGAAGTTTTTCCAGGCCACTTCTTCCCAGGTGGTCCAGTTGTAGAAGTAGGAGCCGTGGTTGACCCGACTGGGCTCATAGAAATCGTGGAGTGATGGCAGTACGTATTTAGGCATCCACTCTGCCGTGCGCGAACGCATCACATCACGGCCTGCAAGGTAGGCGGTCATGGTAGGATCTAAAATGAAGTCGTGCTTGAGAAACAATTGAATGAGATCATTCCACTGCTGACTTCCGCGAGGATAAATCTTATCCCATTGATAGGCCACCTGACTGAAACGATCTTGTTCGTTGTTGTATTCCAAATCCCTTGGCCAATGTTGAATGTCTTCGTCTTTGTACAACGATTCGAACAAACCATAGAAATGGGTGAGGTTATCCAATCCCATCTCTGCAGCATCACGTGCATTCACACGGCCTACCATCATCTGCGACAAATGTGCTACCGACCCCATCTTTCTTTTGTGGGATTCGTCAATGGCAGCGGCCATCACTTCAGGATCTAAATTGAATATCTTGATGCCATCTACACCTTTGGCGCTGGCCCAGGCCACCCACTCGCGGGCTTTGGCGGGGGTGTGCACCGATCCACCTTTCCAATCGCTGCCCGATCCTGGCACCTGAAAGTTGACAATGCGGGGGGCTACTATTTTATTCTCAGCGCTGCGTTTCTTCTCACTTTCTACCCAGTTCACATCACCGGCAGGTACGCCACGGATGGTAGTGATGCCATGACCCATCCACAGTTTGTACGCATACTCTGCTTCGGGAGCCTTGGGTACATCGCCCACGTGGGTGTGAATATTGACAAACCCTGGAAGGACATAAGCGCCATGGGCATCTATTTCTTTAATCCCTTTTGCAGGTCGACCGGCAGGGTCAATAGGGACATGCGGAGTGCCTACCAGCACAATTTCCTTGATTTTATTGCCTTCAATTACAATATCTACAGGGCCATAGGCAGGCGCACCCGTGCCATCAATAAGTTGCGCGCCACGGATGACCATCCTGTTGAAGGGGCCTTCGCCTTCTCCCGCTTTTCGATCGGGAGCAGGTTTTACCTGAGCCTGTAGCAGCATTACAGTTCCCAGTAATATTATTGATAATAAATACCTCATAATTAATAAGTTAATAGGTTATGGTATAAGTAATAAACTAATGTTATTCTTCACTGCCAGATGGAATAGGAGGAGGCCCTTCCGGTAAAAATGCTTCGTATTTATAGGCACCTTTTCTTTCCTTGAACTCGGCTTGTATGGCTTCCAGCAGTTTAGGGTCTTCCAGTACATCAGCCATGGTCATGGAAAGCGCTTTGGCGGAATAAATCATTCCTTTATGTCCGATGGACATACCCCCACAGGCAACTACAGCCCATGAGTGTCCGGGAGTACCCGCAGGTTGAGTTGTGCCCCCTAAACGAATCTCAGGAACCAACCAACTCACATCGCCCACATCGGAGGAAGCCCCTCCGGGGTGTTCCTGAGTCTCTTCCATGGGTTTGATTTTACCATCAATGCCTGTTTCCGGTGCACCCGTTTCCTTTTGTATCCTTTTGGCAAAAGCAATTTCTTCTGGCGTGTAGGTAAGATCACCCAATTGCTCCAGGTTACTTTGCAAGGCAGCACCACCCGCACGATTCACCAACACCTCATGGATGCCTGACACCAGTTTGATTTCATAATCTACATCCGCCATCAGTGCAGCACCTTTAGCAATGCTTTCCACCTTCTTCCATACTTCCACCATACCTTCTCTTCGTGTGTCTCTCACGCGTGTCCATATTTTAGCATAGTCGGGCACAATGTTGGCGGCACTTCCGGCCTGTTCAATCTGATAATGAATCCTGACCGTAGGCTTGATATGTTCTCTTAAATAGTTGATGCCAGTGGTGTAAAACTCCATAGCATCCACTGCACTTCGGCCATTCCATGGATCAAGTGAAGCATGAGCAGTTTGTCCTCTGAATTCTACCTGAAAATCCACGAGGGCAAGCGTACTTTGTACGGCCGCCTCAGTGGTGTTGCTGGGGTGCCAATCAAAACAGGCATCGAGGTCGTTGAAAAGACCGGCTCGTGCGATGTAGAGTTTACCGAAGAACCGCTCTTCCGCGGGTGTGCCATAGAAGCGAACGGTTCCCTTTAACTTTCCAGCAGCAATTAATTCTTTGATTGCCACTGCAGCACCCATACTTCCTACGCCAAACATGTTATGTCCGCAACCATGCCCGGGCAAGCCAGCTGTAACGGGTTCTTTTACAGGCGATGCCTTTTGCGATAAGCCTGGTAACGCATCAAACTCACCAAGGATACCGATGATGGGTTTTTCCGATCCATAACTTGCAATAAAGGCTGTGGGAATATCTGCAACACCTCTTTGGACAGTGAAGCCTTGAGCTTCGGCATAGTCGGATAAAAGTCGAGAGGACTTATTCTCTTCAAAGGCAGTTTCTGCATAGCCCCATATTTCGTCACTCATCTTTATCATCTCCGCTTTGTGTTGTTCTATACTAGCGATGATGGTCTGTTTGTTGGCACTGAGTTTGGGTTTCTTTTGTGCTGTGATAGCATAGGGAGTGAGCAGCATCATAGCAATGGCAGCCAGGAAGTATTTCAATTTCATCGATGTGGTGGTTAGGTTAGGATGAATAAAAATAATCAAATTGATGAGTTGACTGGCAAACAGTTTATAGATGGTAGCAGGAGCGTTTAATTTGTAAGTATATTAGCTCCAACAGCGATTTATGATGAGAATACTGTTATTCATGATGGTGGCTTGCACCACCCACAGTGCGATATCACAGCGTATAGCGACCAAGGAATTAAAAGACAATGAGTTCATCATTGAGTACATCGCTCATGCCTGCTTTCGCATTCATACCGCTGATCGTACTATTATGATTGATCCCTATGCCGATAAGGTGTGGATTGGTTATTCCTTTCCTACAGGATTGGAAGCGGACACTGTGTTTATCAGTCATCCGCATTATGATCATGACGGTGGGATACACCTGGGTAAACGTCCCGATTGGTTGGGGCGTAGTCCGTTCATCATGATTCCAAAGCAATATAAAGTAGGGGATATAGCAGTGCAGGGTTTCACCGGCTTGCATGCTCCGCCTTACGGCAAAGAATTCAGTTCTATGAATGCCGTGTGGGTGTTTACAATAGGAGGAGTCACTATTTGTCACATTGGTGATAACGGCCCGCTCAGTGATGAACTGCTCCAACAGTTGCCACTCATTGATATATTGATACTACCGGTAGATACGCACCAGCATATTTTAAGAAAGGAGGCGCTGAAAGATTGGATTGCCAAAACAGGAGCGAAGGTGGTGCTGCCCATGCATTACCGCATCGATGAGTTGGAACCCGAGCCGGAAAAGTTGACCAGCCTGGGCCCTGTTGACTATGACTTTATGAATGAGTATCAAGTCAGCACACTTAAAACGAACTTCATCAAATATTCGCAGCAACGCTTGCCTAAACAAACTACTTTTGTTGTATTAGATTATTATAGAAAATAAAAGCATATGAATCGTCTCTTTACTGCCCTTGCCCTTTTATTGTGTATGACTATTGCCACGGATGGGTTTTCACAGGAAGCCTATCGCAGGTGGCGTGTGATGAATCAGATACGCAATGATAAGTTTGACCTCGTACTGCCTGAAGTGATGAAGGAGAACAACATCGACATGTGGATCATCACCAACAAGGAAGGCAACTTCGATCCGTTGTACCACGATATGGGAGAAGGCTATGCCGGTCAGAATGGCTATTACATTTTTACCAACATTGGTCAACCAAGAATAGAAAGAGCAGCTCTGGGTATTGACGGTGGCTTTTTAGAAGGAGGGGGGTCGTACGATTACTTTGGCAGTGAAAGTGAATTGAAAGAGTTTGTAACGAAGCGTGATCCCAAACGGATTGGTCTCAATATGTCGAAGATGATAGGCGGTGCCGATGGATTGTCTTACACCATGTATCATCACCTGGCAGAAACACTGGGCAAGAAGTACGAAGCCCGTTTTGTGTCTGCAGAGAAGTTGGTGTCGGATTTCAGATCAAGAAGAGTTGCTACTGAGATCTCTACGTTTACAGAAGCGGGCATCTTGTCTTATACCATTGCAGAGAAAGCTTTCTCCAATGAGGTAATCACGCCAGGAGTAACTACCCTGGAAGATGTGGCATGGTGGATGAGGGAGCAGCAGTTCAAAAACAATTTGGAAACTTCTTTTGGTATTCCGTCTGTATACATCACCGGACCCGATGGCATTGTGGCTACCTCTACCGATCGTATCATACAACGCGGTGACATCCTCATGCTCGACTGGGGTGTAGGGTTGATGAACATGTACACCGATATGAAGCGGGTGGCATATGTTTTGAAAGAAGGAGAGACCGATGTGCCCGAAAGCATCAAGAATGCTTTTAACCAGGGCATCAAAGCGAGACAAGTAATCAAAGAAACGATCAAGCCAGGCATTACTGCCGAGCAGAACTATGAAAATATTTATAAAGCACTGGAGGCTGCAGGGTTTGGTAAGATAGAGTTCAACAAACCTTCTGCAGGTAACAAGACGGACGTAGTGATTGGCTGTCATTCTGTAGGTAACTGGGGACATGGCATTGGACCGAGCATCGCACAGTGGAACCCTGTACGGTTTAAGTACATCGTTAAGCCCACCAACTTATTGTCCATCGAGTTGTTTGCTTACTCACCGCTGCCGGAGTGGGGAGGTAAGAAGTTGCGTGTGCCGTTGGAAGATGATGCGGTAGTAACTGAGCGCGGCATCGAATGGTTGTATCCTGTGAACCAAAGGGTGCTCCTTATTAAATAATTTTGAGTTATCAGTTTTAAGGTATTAGTAGGTCTCGCAGTCACATCCGTGCTGCTATGCCAAGGCACGAGGCATCTTTGCAATGCGAAGAGCGGAATGTTCAATTTCCAGATGCAAAGTTTTTCATAGCTTTGAGATTCTTCCTGTCTATGCCGGAGCTCCGCGCAGGCAGGCAGTCGCCTCCATACACCGGTCGTTACCCAGATATTCCAGGCTCCTTCAGAAAGGCGGAATAGGTTAGGGTGTGTTTCATAGTAAAGTTTTACTTTCTTCCAGAACGATACAAATTCCCCGACTTGCCTTAGGATGAGATAGTGCGCTGGCCTGACATCTTTGCAATGCAAAGAGCATAATGTGGTAATCGGCCGCAGCTATCCGTTCATTTCTATTTACCCATTTCATAGCTTAAGGATCGCCACTCCGCCAACTGGCGGATCGCGATGACGCGTTGATGCAGAGTGCGTATTCCATTGGGTATATAGCAGCTAGACTCTTTACTTACGCCTGCCTTTGCCGAAGCTACGCGCAGGCTGGCTCTGAGTGACGACAGCTTCGGACTCAAGCGCATTCTGATTTTGGAATAACTTCAACTAATACCAACGTCATTCAGAGGGAGGACGAAGGACGACCGCCTGCCTGCCGCAGGCAGGAAGAATCTTAAATCTTAAATCATTTAAAATGATACTCCTCCTTCACCGGCTTCACCAACAGATTACAAACCAATCCTACCAAAAGTAAACCCGCCATGATGTACATGGTAAAAGAATACGCCTGTGCCGGAGGCAAGCCCACCGTGTTGATCTGGTAAGCACGCAGGTAGTTGATCAGGCTGGGGCCGAATAGCGCTGCCAGCGACCAGGCCACCAACAGCCGACCGTGGATGGCACCCACCTGCATCACACCAAACATGTCCTTGAGGTACGCAGGCACGGTAGCGAAGCCACCACCATACATGCTGATGATGATGCAGAACGTAACGATGAACAACAACGTGTTGCCCATATTGCCAAACGTAGGGATGAGCACGTACAGCACGGCTCCCAACAGAAAGAAAACCGTATAGGTATTTTTCCTACCCAGCTTATCGGAAGTGGTGGACCAAAAGAAACGCCCCAGCATATTGAACAAACTGAGCAGCCCCACAAAGCCCGCTGCTGCCGCCACGGTAACCGCTTTCGATTCGCCTACGGCCTCTATGGAAAACATTTCCTGAATCATCACGGAAGCCTGACCGAGTACACCGATGCCGGCAGTAACGTTGAGCAACAGCACAGAAAAGATGAGCCAGAACTGAGGAGTCTTAATAGCGGTGTCCGCATCTACGTTGGCGCGGGTGATCATCGCATGTTGTGTGGCGGTTGACGGATCATAACCTTCCGGTTTCCATTCCGGGGTGGGCACGCGCACAGTGAACACACCAATCATCATAATGATAAAGTAAATGATGCCCATGGTGATGAAGGTTTCCGCTACACCTACGGAAGAGGCATCCTTAAAACGATTCATGAGCTGAACAGAGAGTGGAGAGGCGATCATGGCACCACCACCAAAACCCATGATGGCCATGCCAGTGGCTAATCCCGGCCGATCGGGAAACCATTTGATCAGCGTAGAGACAGGGGAGATGTAACCGAGACCCAGGCCGATGCCACCCAACACCCCATGCCCGAGGTAAACGATCCAGATGTTGTGCAAGTACACACCCAATGCTGCCACGAGAAAACCGCTGCAGAAAAATATAGCAGAGGTGAACATGGCTTTGCGCGGACCGACCCGCTCCAGCCATTTGCCAAATACAGCAGCCGAGGCGCCCAGCATGAACAAGGCGATGCTGAAAATCCAACCCAAAGTAGTGAGTGGCCAGTCGCCCGGGGTGGACTGGCTAACACCGAGAATGCGGGTCATGGGTTCGTTGAAAACACTGTAGGCATAAATTTGTCCGATGCACAGGTGGATGCACAAGGCAGCGGGAGGTACCAGCCAGCGGGAATAGCCCGGTTTGGCCAGGGAATGGTTGCGGTCGAGGAAGGAGAGGTAGCTCAAGGTGGCGGTTGTTAGTGAGCATCTAATATAATAAGGTGTGGGGAAGATTGATAGGCCTTATCCCTAGTACAGTTACAGTCGGTGGGAGTGCAAGAACAATCGGCAGGAGTGAGGTGACCATCGGTGCGAATGAAAAAGTTGGCCACAGTAGTGAGGAAGCAGTCAGCGGGTGTGAAACTTTCGGAAATGAAAGGTGGGGAGCAGTCAACAGGTCTGGAACTTTCGGAAATAAAAGGTAGGGAGCAGTCAACGGGTCTGGAACTTTCGGAAATGAAAGGTAGGGAGCAGTCAACAGGTCTGGAACTTTCGGAAATGAAAGGGAGGGAGCAGTCATCGGGTGTGAAACCTTCGGAAATGAAAGGTGGGGAGCAGTCAACGGGTGTGAAACTTTCGGAAATGAAAGGTGGGGAGCTGTCAACAGGTCTGGAACTTTCGGAAATGAAAGGTAGGGAGCAGTCGGAGGGAGGTGATCAGTGAACAGTATTGGGTCTATTCTATAAACTGTGTCATTACTAGTAGACCCTATCTATATCCCGAATAGACTTCACCAGGGTTACGCACGTCATCGCGAAGGCAGGGAGGATGGTGGCAGGCTGACTATGGCGATCCCTTGGCTATGGAAAGTGAAATCATTCCTTTAATAGACTTTGCCCTCAAGCCGGGCGGGCTCATACTTTTTGCATTGCCCAAAAAGTATGCAAAAACGCTAGGCAAAAAAATGCTTCCATCCTGCCTGCCATCGCACCCCCGCTTTTTTGCCAGGCCAGCGCACTATCTCATCCCTATTAAGAATCAGTTAGTGTTAAAGTAGCAGCAATTGGTGTTGCCGTCATTCGGTCTGCCGCAGGTAGCCGATGACGAGCTTAGTGCCCAAGATATTACTCTCGTTCTCATTCTCTACTGGCGCGGAAGTTACTTCCGTGTCTATCTCCGGGCTCTTAGAAAATTCTTAAAAAAATATTTAAAATATTTTTCAAAAGCTGAAACCTTTTAGATAAGGAATTCCGTATTAAGAGTATGTTTAACAAACTAAATTTTTACAGTCATGTCACATGTAAAAACTGCAGAAGCCTACTCCAGGTTAGTAGGAATATGCACCGGGTTTGGAGGTAAGTATAACCCCGGTCGTCAGACCCTCCAGCTTAAAGCGATGAGAGCTTTGCTCGAAGAAGCACAAAGTTCATTGCAGGATTATTCACAAAAGTTACACATCTATAAAGATGTGACGAACGAGAGGGAAGTGGCCTGTAAACAACTGGTCAAACTGACCAGCCGGGTCGTGAGAGCGGTGGAGTCCTTCGGGGTGTTGTCTCAAACACTGGATGACGTGCGCTACTACGAACGCATTATCAAAGGAAAAACGATTAGTAGTCGATTGCCGATTCCTAATGAGGAAGCCGAAGCGAAGCCACTCACCACACGGGCCCGCACCCAGCAAAGCTATGTGGCCATTGGGGATCACTTTAGCAAACTGGTGCAGCTGGTAGGACGGTTGAGCGTGTACCAACCCAATGAACCTGAGTTGAAGATGGATGCCCTGGAGGCAGCAGCTAAACGGTTCAAAAGTTTGAATGCCGCTGTGGACAACGCCAAAACCGCATTGCGCAATGCGAAGATGCACCGCGACCGTGTATTGTACACCAATGAAGTATCGGTGGTGAACAATTACCGCAAGGTGAGAAGCTACGTGCGATCCGTATTTGGTTATCCCAGCGCAGAAGCCAGTCAGCTATCAGGTTTACGTTTCACCAAACCCAGGTTAAGATGAACTCGTTCAAGATCAATTAAAAACCCTGACTCCGTAGGACGTCAGGGTTTTTTGTTTTGATAGGGTAATGGTTACCCGTAGATTATACGTATAATTTACTGATAAAGGCACAGTAACTGTCAAAGCTGCTTAACAAGTTGGTTTTTGCCTATTGACCGAGGAAATTAAGTGTATTACCGCTATTTTAGGAGCTAAATTATTGGGGTATAAGGGATTTATCACACATACAACGCATACCCAATTGTTGTGCGGCATACAAAAAAGAGCCAACGCACAAGCAAAGAGTGCTATCGCACACATTGCTTTTTTGCCAACGCTCTGACAGAAAAGACGAAATTTAGAACCTGAAATAAAGACTTTAAATATAATGGCAAGACAAGGAGCAAACAAATTATTGCATAAAGCAAAGAAGTCAAAAAGTGATGAATTTTATACGCAATATGTTGACATTCAAAAGGAGGTTGAAGCCTATCTAGAGTATAACCCAGACACATTTAGAGGTAAAGTAGTTTATTGCAATTGTGACGACCCATTTGAAAGCAATTTTTTTCGCTATTTTATATTGAACTTTGAACGAATTGGATTAAAGAGACTTATTACAACTAGCTACAAACCTTCACCAGTTGCAAATACTCAATTAGGTTTGTTTGGTGACAATGACACCGTAAAACAAAAAAAAGGTCGTCCAAAAATAACAGCCAACAAATTTATCATTAACTCAGTTGGTGACATTGACGGTGACGGTGAATTCAGTTTAAAAGATGTTGCGTTGCAACTAAAACAAAACAAAAAGAACGAATGGGCACCTTTGGACGGTGAAGGTGATTTTCGCAGTTCTGAATCAATAGAATTATTGGAACAAGCCGACTTTGTAATAACCAATCCGCCTTTTAGTCTTTTCCGAGAGTATATTAAGCAGCTTGTTGATTATGAAAAGGAATTTTTAATTATTGCCAATATTAATGCTATTACTTACAAAGAAGTCTTCCCCTTAATAAAGGAAAATAAAATGTGGTTAGGCACAGGTATGGGGCGTTGGATTTCTGGCTTTATTGTTCCTAAAACGTATGAATTATATGGTACTGAAGCTCGAATTGATGAAGATGGGAATAGAATTGTTGCTACAAATAATTGTCTTTGGTTCACGAATTTAGACCATGGCAAGAGGCATCAACCATTGCCTTTGATGACAATGAATGACAATATTAAGTTTAGTTCACACAAGGATATTAAAGGTGTTGGGTATACAAAATATGATAATTATGATGCAATAGAAGTGCCTTATACAGATGCAATTCCAAGTGACTATGAAGGCGTTATGGGTGTACCGATAACTTTTCTTGATAAATATAATCCAGAACAATTTGAAATAATTGGTGCAAGTGATAATGGCGCTGTAGATGAGAAATACAAACTACCGCATTTCAAGAAACATAATGAGCCTTATGTAAATAACAAAAAAGTGTATAAGCGTATTTTTATAAGAAGAAAGTAAAAAATGGAAACAACATTAAGAACAGAAATTACTGTAAAAGAAATATGCGATGGATTTGTTTATAGCGAACTTGAAGGCAAAGGATTATTTGGACTTTCAGGTAAACTTACAATCCAACCAGAGTATCAAAGAAATTACATTTATGCTTCTGAAGGTGGTAAGAGAGAAGTAGCTGTTATTCAATCAATCTTAAAAGGTTATCCACTTGGCTTAATCTATTTCAATAAAGTCGATTCGAATAATTTTGAAGTCTTAGATGGACAACAACGCATCACTAGCTTAGGTCGTTTTGTGACGAATAAGTTCGCAATTAAAGACGAAAACGGCAATGAACAACTATTCGGAGGTTTTGCTACAGATAAAAGGAACAAAATTCTAAATACTAAACTTCTTATCTACGAATGTGAAGGCTCAGAAAGTGAAATTAAAGAATGGTTTAGAACTATAAACATTGTAGGAGTTCCTTTAAATAGTCAAGAATTGCTTAATGCAGTTTATTCAGGTCCTTTCGTTACGCTAGGCAAAGAAGAATTTAGCAATAGTAAAAATTCAAATATTCAAAAGTGGAGTGCTTACATTTCAGGTAGTGCAAATCGACAGGATTTTCTAGAAAGGGCATTACAATGGGTAAGTAAAGACAATGTTAGCGAATATATGAGCCAACATAGATTTGACAATAACATAACAGAACTGAAAGACTATTTTACAAGTGTAATTGATTGGGTTTCTACAGTTTTTATTGACGTAGAAAGCGAAATGAAAGGACTTGAATGGGGTAGACTTTATGAAACTTATCGGAAACAACCTTACAACTCAAAGACAGTATCAGACGAAGTGAAGAAATTGTATGGCGACCCATACGTGAAAAATCGTAGAGGAATATTTGAATATATACTTGGAGGTTCAACTGACACAAAACTTTTAGAGGTTAGGGTTTTTGACGATGCGACAAAAAAATCTGTTTATACAAAACAGACTGCAGAAGCAGAGAAAAAGGAGATTTCAAATTGTCCATTATGTGCACTAGGACACGATAGCAATAAAGCTAAAATTTGGAAACTTACAGAAATGGATGCAGACCACGTAACAGCGTGGAGCAAAGGCGGTGTGACAGACATTAAAAACTGTGAAATGTTATGTAAAACCCATAATCGTGCGAAAGGAAATAAATAATGCCAACGCTCAGTTCAAGCACATTGCAATCACTCGTTCCTGCGGTTGCAAAGAGCTTTCACGCCAACGCTAACGGAAAGAAAAAGAAAAAGTACGACCGCACAACAATGGCTATACGTAATGCGGGTTTTGGTGCTAAACTGAGAGTAAATGAACTTTAACAAACATATCGGTAATCGGAAAGTGAAGTGCCTTGAAATCCCGCACTACGCATAGCCGAGACGTTATAGCCAATACAAATAAAATGAGAACAAAAATATATTACTTCCTAATTTCAACACTATTGTTGACTAGTTGTGCCACCAAACAATATACTTGGGTGTACACGACACACAAACCAACCTTCTTTGAAAAAAAGAATGATTGTGAATTTTCATTCAACGGAGCTGCCATTGGCGAATTGCATGGTGCTTATGCAATAACTAATAATATTGCAGTGTCGCTTACCGGAGCTTGGGGAGGTCCTCCAGGTGCTGATACTACGGGATTTCCATTATTTGACACTTTGAATAACAATATTGGTAGAGGAATTCTTTCACAACAGATACAGGACATTGATTTTTCTGTAGGTTATTTCAAACCATTAAATGATAAGTGGCAGTTTGAAGTATTTACTGGTTTAAGTTTAGTGAGCAAATCAACTACAGAGAATAGAAATTATACCAATGGCTTTGAAAATACTGAGAATGTAATATTGAAAGAAAGTCTGTATAGAAAATATTATATACAACCCGCAATAGGTAAAAATCATAGAAACTATGACTTTGGCTTCGTAGGAAGATTATCGTTTATAGACTACAAATATTCCAATTCTGACATAATGTTCGAACCTTCAGTATTTGTTCGATATGGATATAGAAATGTAAAACTAATGACTCAACTCGGGTTACGACTAAATAGCCACAATGGTATTCACGATTATGCTATTACTCCAATAACATTTGGTATGGGTTTGTACATTCAATTCAATAAAAATTTAAAAAAGACACCATAAGTACTGGCTATAACAGCAGCTACCCAAAAGTGGCGGTTCAGTGGTTATATCAAGCAATGTGCTTCTATCAAAGTTTCTGCTTGGTTGATTGTGAAGTGCTTCGAAATCGCCACCTTCGGGTAGCTGCAAAACGTTAGCTGCAAGCTTTAAAGGCCACTGACATTATCACATTCTGTAACTTGATTGTAAAATCTCTATTTCATAGTGTATTCAGACGGAGAATTTTATTTCAGTCTGTAGTTCTTATCGATTGACGATGTTTGCTGACGGAA